>NZ_AZFX01000087.1:19422-95723 GCF_001435835.1 Lapidilactobacillus concavus DSM 17758 | reverse complement strand
TCTTTACATCAAAGGACGACCTAGCCGAACAAGATTCGGATAGGTCGTCTATTTTTGTCTTTTTAGATTTGCAATCTCATCGAAAGTTGATCAGTAATTAGAATTCACGTTTGGAGACATACTCCGATTGGATTCAGAACCAGATTGAGATCAAAGTGATGCGATAAATTGACGATATTTTTCCTGTTCGCCTGTTTCCTCAAAATGAACTTGGGTGAGATCAAAATCGGGATCATTAAGTTGTTCAAGAGTCAGCATGGCAGCGCCCAAGAAGGTGGCGTTACCAACGAGTGAAACCCAATAAAGTGAATGACGCTCGGTATCCGTATTTTCATGAACAATAGTTTTAACCATACCGCCAGGATTCTGAACATTGAGTTCTTGTTCGAAATGGCCTCCCTGTTCGAGTACATAGACAAGGCTCGACGCTGACATACCGGTACCACAAGCATTCGTGTAGCCAACGCCGCGCTCATAAGTGCGGACGAAGAGATGATTAGCGGCAAGTACTTCAACGAAACTGACATTAACGCCATCAGGAAAGATTGGATTATCGCCATTATTTAAATAACTAGCGATTCTTCCAAGCTCGGGCCCGGTCAATGTTTCATGGTCAACGAAACTGATCAGATGAGGGTTAGGAACTGCAACCGCAGTGAAAATAAGCTGATCTGACAGGACGCTAATTTTTTGGTGATGTAGTTCGGGGAGATCTTGCCAGTGCAGTCCGAGATCTTTAGCGGCAAAGCTAATAGGTGAGATTTCAGCCTGGAAAGTCTGAATGCTTGGTGCTAATGGGGTAGCTTGTTCAACAAGCAGATCCGCGTACATGGTTTGGATTTTGAAATTTAGTTGTCGATGTTCTTGTCCAAGGTAACGTGCAATCGTTCGAATTCCATTACCACACATCGAAGCTTCACTGCCATCCGCGTTGATGACGCGCATCATCCCAAGCGGGCCAGAATGCGTTGGCTCGTCCACGACAAGCACACCATCTGCACCTTGCCACAAACCATTATCTCGATCACTCACACGTTTCGTGATTGCCTTGATTTCGGAATCTGTCAACTTCCGGCTTAGTTTAGTTTGATCGAGAATAAAGAACTCATTATCTGATCCATGGACTTTTGTTAAAGAAATCTCCACCTGAATCACTCGCTTTCAGTTTGATAGGAATAGTATAACGTAAAAGTGTGATCAATCGATGAATTTAAGAGGGAATGAATTCAATTTTTCAAGAAATACACGTGACCAATGTGATCACGAGTATGAGCTTAGGCAATAGGATAAACTGAACTAAAAACTACCAGCTTGCTTTACGTACGCCAGGAAGTTGACCTAAATGGGCTAATTGACGAAAGTTGAGGCGCGACATTTTGAATTTGCGCATGTAAGCATGTGGGCGTCCATCCAGCGTGTCGCGATGGTGAATGCGGGTCGGGGAAGCGTTGCGAGGCAATTGACTTAAACCGGCATAATCGTGAGCAGCGATAAGTGCTTCACGCTTCGCAGCATAACGTGCGACAGTAGCTTCAATCCGAAGTTCTTTTGCAATTTTTGATTTTTTTGCCATATTTTCTCCTTAAATGTGCCAGAAAACCAATTAGAGACCACAAACTTGAGACTTAGTATAACATTGAATTGAACAACTTACAAATAATAAGCTAAAAGTGACCAACACATCGTGCCTCGGGATGTTCCTGCATTTTTTTTGAAAAAATCAGCATTTTTTGCATTTTACTTGTAAGTTACATGATCAAGTGATATATTATTTTCAAGGTTACCGTCGCGCTTTTATCAAGGGATGTCCTTTGCTAAAAGTTTCGATCAAGGCCTTATGAATGTAGCCTCTCGCCGTCGTATAACCGAGGGACTACATTTTTTTCGTGAAAAAAAGTATTTTCAAGCCGGTAGTTTTCTGATAATCAAGTGACTCAATTGTAAATCAGTTGAACGGTTCTGTGTATAATTCCGGATAACCTGGCGTTCTTTGCGCCTGAACGTGCTAGAAAATAGTCATGAAACTCAAGCAATCAAATCTAGGGTAACAAAAAAGCGTGATTTCTTAATGAAATCACGCTTTCTTTCGTTAGTCTAGGCTTCTGAACCTAAGAAAAATCTAGAGCAGTAGGCGGCCAGAACTGCACCAACTTCGGGTGCAATAATGTAGAGCCAAAGGTGTTTTAATGCAGAACCACCGGCAAAAATCGCAGGTCCAAACGAACGAGCAGGATTTAATGAAGCTCCGGTTAAATTGAGTGCAAATACGATGAGTAATGAGAGCGAGACACCAATGACCAAACCGGCGAAGTGCGCGTCGCCGTGATCTTTGCTGGTTACATTTAAAATGATCATGAGGAACATGAAGGTTGCGAGCACTTCAACTAAGAAGGCAACGCCGCCAGAAATCTTTGGAAAATCAGTTTGTCCAAGTTGGTTTGTTGGTAATTTTAGTGCGCCAACGAAGATTTTAACAAAAAGTGAGGCAACAGTTGCGCCCAATACTTGCGAAATGATGTAACCAACCGCGTCCATCGCTGAAATTCGCTTGTTAATCAACATCGCAGTTGTCACCGCTGGATTGAAGTGACCACCTGAGATGCCACCAAAGGCATAAGCAGAGATGGTAATCGCCAAACCAAACGCAATCGCAATTGTCAGCGTGTCACCTTTAGCAATTGTGACTGCGCTAGTTCCTAATAGGATCAAGAAAAAAGTGCCCAAAAACTCCGATAAATATTTACGTAACAATAAATTCAACCTCCCTTAATTAACAATAACTAACATTATTATTCAACATTCGCCGACCTAAGTAAAGGAATAGGCTAGCCAATTTCTCGATTAATTAAAACTCGGTCAGAATGAATTGAGAAGCTCAGACCGTAAATCTCGAAATATAAAAAAATTAAGTCGTTTTAAGATTCATGAAAACAACCTGATAATCCATTGGCAACCCTAGTTTTCTAAAAAGAAACTATGTTAGAATAGCAGTTGGTACTTTCAAAAATGAGATGGCTTAGATTGTCGTTCTTCTCATTTTTTTAGTCGAATTTTCGGAGGAATCTGCAATTGCTTTTATTGAATTTCAATCATGAGACGAGGGAATATTAATGACTAATCATATTGCACTTTTTGAACCGCTGATGCCAGCGAATACAGGAAATATTGCACGAACGTGTGCTGCTACAGGGACGGTTTTGCATTTAATTCGACCACTTGGCTTTCAAACGGATGATCGTCATTTGAAACGTGCGGGACTAGATTATTGGGATAATGTTGAGATTGTCTATCATGATGACCTGGATGATTTCTTGAAATCTATTCCCAATCAGAAATTCTTATATCTGATTACAAAATTCTCGGAACAGGTTTATAGTGACCAAGATTTTTCAGATATCCAACAGGATCATTATTTCTTATTTGGTAAGGAAACGACGGGATTGCCAGAAGACTTCATGCGTGATAATGCGGAGAAGTGTTTGCGAATTCCGATGACGGATAAGGTGCGAGCACTGAATTTGTCGAACACGGCTGCATTGGTCATTTATGAAGCGTTGCGTCAACAGAGTTTTGCTGGGTTGGAATTATCGCACCGCTATGAACATGATAAGTTGAAATAAAAGAATCAATTAATCAGCAAGATTGTTTCAAGGAATTGATGTGCTTCTGTCAATGTACGAAAGGTGAGTTGTTTAATGGCAAAAGCCAAAAAGAAACGTCGGAAGTCAACGACACGTTCGAAGACGAAACGACGCGGGCGAAAAAATAGGATAGATTATCAGTTAAACATTGTGGGCTTGATCTTTGCGCTGTTGGCAGTTTTAGCCATTTTCCGTTGGGGCTATTTAGGCAATTTGATTGCAAACGTCTTTCGTGTTTTCGTGGGCGATACTGACTTAATTGCTGAAACGGTTTTTGGTATGGTGGGACTTTATTTGTTAGTACTGGGTCATTGGCCCAATGATCTGCCATTACGTCGTTTATTTGGGATGATTGTGGTCTATCTCAGTACGCTATTGTTGAATACAGAAATCTTCTTTGCATATTTAAATATCCACAGTCAATTCACACACGTGCTATGGTCGCTCTTGAGAGCAGATTTTCGACGTGGTCGCGTGACTGAGTCGGTTGCAGGTGGGATGACTGGCGGTTATTTATATAGCATAACCTTCTTCCTTTTAAGTAATTGGGGCACTGTGTTAATTGCAATTCTAGGCGTGATCATCGGCATCTTAATGTTCACGATGATTCCATTTCACGATATTATTCAGTACTTGCAGCGGGTCACTTTTGCCTGCCGGTCCTTTATTCTGGCAGCAGGGCAACAGCTGCATGGGTTGCGTGGTCGCTTCTTTGATGAGCCAGATGAGGATGAATCGGATCCTAATTTAAGTTCTGATGAGCCAGATCTCGCCGAGACAACTCAGGATGCCTTTTCAGTCAGTGGTGGACCGGTCGATAAGAGTCAACGTTCTGTCGATGTCGTCATTCATGATGCTGGGCTGGTTGCCACAACTAAAAAGGCGTTGACAACTTCAACAGCAACACTGGCAACTCCTGCCGCAGCACAAGAATCCAAAGAAACAGAAGATGGATTACCACGTCCGCATGATGGCTTTGACGTTCACTTCTCACCAACGGGTGCGGCGATTACTGATCAAAAAGTAACGCCAACTGGCAATGACTTGGTTGATGAGCCATCATCAAAAACAGTGTCTGCGCCATTTTTGTCACCAACTGATCCTGTCGCGATGACTACCAGGGCAGATCAAGGCACATCTACGGTGCCACACGAGGATTATTCAAATTATCAACTACCAACTTCTGAATTACTTAGTGTCATTCCACCAACGGATCAGAGTAGCGAAGTTTCGTTGATTCAGAAGAACCGTGCAACACTTGAACAGACGTTTAAGAGTTTTGGGGTTGATGTCAAAGTTATTCATGCTGATCTAGGCCCAACCGTGACGAAGTATGAAGTCAAACCAGGACTTGGCGTCAAGGTAAATAAGATCGTCAATCTTGCCGATGATTTAGCGTTGGCATTGGCTGCGAAAGACATTCGAATCGAAGCGCCAATTCCGGGTAAGCCATATGTCGGCATCGAAGTTCCTAATCGAACTGTTGCGACAGTCTCATTCCGTGAGGTGATTGAGAAACAGCCGATGCACCCAGGTAAAATTCTTGAAGTGCCGCTGGGCAAGTCAGTTACCGGAGATATTGTGACTGCAGACCTCACGAAAATGCCTCATTTATTGATTGCGGGCTCCACGGGTAGTGGTAAATCGGTCATGATCAACGTGATCATTACTAGTATCTTGATGCACGCACGACCAAATGAAGTAAAGTTAATGTTGATTGATCCGAAAATGGTTGAATTGTCAGTTTATAATGATATTCCACATCTGCTTTTACCCGTTGTGACGAATCCAAAGAAGGCAGCCAATGCGCTAAATAAAGCGGTCAGCGAAATGGAAGACCGTTATCAACGGTTTGAAGCTGCCGGCGTGCGTGATATCGGCGAGTATAATGCAAAGGTTCGTGAGAACAATTCAGATAAAAACAACGCCATGATGGACGAAATGCCATTCATGATTGTTGTGATCGATGAGTTGGCGGATTTGATGATGGCAGCGGGCAACGAAGTCGAAACTTCTATTGTTCGCCTTGCGCAGAAAGCTCGTGCAGCTGGTGTCCATTTGATTATCGCCACGCAACGGCCATCGGTTGATGTGATTACAGGCTTGATTAAAGCCAATATTCCATCTCGAATTGCCTTTGCGGTGTCGAGTGGGATTGATTCCAGAACGATTTTGGATATGAACGGTGCTGAAAAACTGCTTGGGCGAGGGGATATGATGTTCTCCCCAGTCGGCTTATCGAAACCGGTACGTATTCAAGGTGCCTATATTTCTGGCCGCGATGTTGAAAAAATCATCGATTTCGTCAAAGGTCAGCAAACCGCTGAATATGATGAAGACTTGATTGCCCACGTCAACGATGTTTCACAAGATAATGATCAACAAGAACACGACGAACATTTCCGGGAGGCCGTGTCATATGTTGTACAAGAGAAAAAAGCAAGTACGTCAATGATCCAGCGCCGTTTCCGAATCGGATATAATCGTGCAGCGCTAATTATCGAAGACATGGAAAAAGTTGGCGTGGTTGGACCGTCTGAAGGCAGTAAGGGGCGTCAAGTATTGTGGGGAACAGAGAATTATCAGCAATACTTCGATCCGAGCCAGCCAACATCAGATCAAGACGGCAACTATCTTTCGTAATTAATCGTTTAGATTCTATTTGAAGTGTAAATGAGGCTAACATTGAAAACAATGATCACTACTGGCGTCAATTTGACGCTCAATCGTGCGAGTAAGTTTCGCACTAATCTGTTAACTTGTCATTTCATTGGACCCATTGAGGCAGCTACCAATACGGAGATGACTTTGTTAACTTGGATTCTTGCACATGGTAATCAGAAGTATCCCGAGAGTGAGCAACTAAGTTTAGCCCTGGCAAAACTTTATGGTGCTAATTTACAAGTGTATCATCAGAATTTTGGTCGTTGGCGTGATTTGATTGTCGAAATTAGTTTTGTGGATCCTTTGTCGGATCGAGCGATTGGTCGTGAATGTCTCGATCTCATCAAAGATATTATTTTTGAGCCGCTTTTAGGAGCGGCTCGTTTTGACCATGAAGTTTATCAAGCTGAATATCAGGCATTGCAGACCGAATTACTAGATCTTGAGACCAACCACGATTTTCAAACCTTTGCTTCGACTAAAGCGGCGTTTTTTGATGCGCCGTCGTTACAGACACCGCGTGTGGGGAATCTGCAGGAACTGCAACATCTGAGCGAGACACATTTAGGACAACTGTATCAACAGCTCATCAATGACTGGCGGGTCGAGATCGTGGGTTATGGTCAAAGCTTGCCTGCAGATGAACAAATGAAGGATTGGGCTTTTCCAGCGCGTCAACCTGTGTTACCACAGCCACAGATTTTGAATCAACTACTTGCAAAACCAAAAGTGATTGAGCGTGAGATTGTCGGCGAACAGACCCATCTTTGTCTGGCATATACGTTGCCGGATCTGTCGACACAAGTTGCTCGGGATACGTTACGCTTAACGGCGGCAATTCTCGGTGGTGATGAGCAGTCGCTCCTGTTTCGACAAGTGCGTGAACAGGCTGGTCTGGCTTATGATATCAGTGCGACTTATGATTCATTTTTAGGATGGCTGTATATTGAGGCTGGCGTTGATCGGCAACAAGTTGATGAGGCGCAGGCAGCAATTTCTACAGTATTTGCTCAGGCTAGACAATCAATCGATTCACAACTACTTGAGTTGGAAGAAGAGAACGAAATTAACGAGCAATTACAATCTCAAGATCAACCGCGAACCCGGGCGTTGCAATTATTTGCGGATGCAGTTTTTCCTGAACGTCATCGGAATCAAGCAGAATTTGCAGCTGCGATCCATCACATTTCACTCACACAGGTCCAAGAAATGCTAGCAGCTTGCCAATTGAAAGTGGTGACGCGATTATTGAATCGGTCGCCAAAATGAGAGGTCGAAAGATGAACAGAAAATTTCAGCTGCCCAACGGTTTAGACGTTGAGTTGATCGATAAACCTGGATTTGTCAAACAATTTGGTATCGTGATGGTTGATTTTGGCGGTATCGATCAGAGTTATCGTGCCCATATTGCTGGCGAATGGCGGCAAACAAGGATCCCTGCTGGCACAGCTCATTTCATTGAACATCAACTTTTTAATAAGCCAACAGGTGACATCAGTCAGCGGTTTGCAAAACATCACGCGGAAACGAACGCTTTTACGAGCCCGACAAAAACGGGTTACTTTTTTAGTAGTACTTCACAGTTGTCAGCTAATCTTGACTTACTCGCCGAATTAGTGAGCCAACCTTATTTTCAACCTGAGAGTGTTTCGAAAGAACGTGCGATTATCACGCAAGAACTTAATCTATATCAAGATCAACCCGATTATCGATTAGAGAATCAATTGATCACCACGTTGTACGGTGAAGGCGCACCAATGGCCACGGATATTGCAGGAACGCCTGCATCGTTAAAAAGCATCGATTCAGAAATATTGCTCAAGATTCACCAAACGTTCTATCAGCCACAAAACATGAAGCTAGTGATCGTGGCTGATCTTTCGCGGGCATCGTTGGCAGATTATTGGCAGCAGCCAGACAATGCCTGGACAGCGTTAAGGAGACGGTATCAAATCGAACGTGAGACTGCTTCGAGACCGGCTAAGTTAGCAATCAAAGCAGATTCAGTACTCGTTAATGACCAACTCCAAGTGAATAAACTCGCGCTCGGGTGGCGAGGCGCATCAATCAGCCATTTGACGGATGTGATTCGCTTGCAAATTGATTTGGAATTAGTGATGACAACATTATTCGGCGAAACGGCTGAACGCTATCGGAAGTGGCGGAATAGCGGTTTGATCAATGATAGTTTTCAGTTTCAAACGACCGTAGAACGCGGCAATAATCATTTGATTTTTACAGCAAACACGCCGGATCCACAGCATCTACAAAGCGAGGTTCAGGAAGTCATTGCTGGTTTATCTGAAGCTGATCTCGCAAACTTTGAGATTGTACGTCAAGACATGCTAGGTAATTTACTTTTTGCAGAGGATGAGATTGAAGGTATCGGTCAGGAAAGTGTTGAGCTTGCTTTCTATGATTGGCCTTTAGATCAATTCAAGCAACAGTTGCAGCAACGTCGTCTGAGTGAGAGCTTAGTGAATGTTCAGCAATTTTTTGCACACAGTCAGCGCGCAAGTTATACCATGTTAAGGAGCCGTCAAGAGGATGACAACATTTAAACGGGCAATTGTTTTTGGTGCTTCCGGAAATATCGGGCAGGCGATTAGCCGCCAATTAGCAGCGGATGGATGGTCACTCGTGATGCAGTATTATCATCACGAGGCCGCCGTCGTTGACCTAGTCGCTGAATTGTCTCACCAATATTCGGCACAGGAATTTCAATCAGTGTTAATGGACTTTTATCAGCCAGATCAGGATTATCGTCAATTATTGAAAAGCTTCGGAGATTACCAAGCCTTGATCTTCGCGCAAGGTGCGACCACGTATCAGTTATTCACAGATATTTCGGATGGGCGTATTCTGGATCTGTTCCGGTTGCATTTACTTACACCGATGAGTCTGATCAAAGCCGCGCAACCACATCTGCAAACGCATGAGCATTCACGCATCGTCTTGATTGGTTCGATTTATGGGGGTGTTGGCAGTGCGATGGAAGTTGCGTATAGCTCTGTTAAAGGGGCGCAATCTAGTTTTGCAAATGCTTATGCACGGGAGGTTGCCGCTAATGGATTGACGGTCAATGTGATTGCTCCTGGTGCAGTCGATACACAAATGAACGCCGAATTTTCAGAAAGTGAACTCGCCGAGCTAAGTGCCGAAATTCCAGTTGGTCGTTTGGCCCGCCCGGAAGAAATTTCAATTTGGGTGGCGCATCTACTGGCGCCCTCCGCGGATTATTTAACCGGTCAGACCATATATGTTGATGGTGGCTGGTTGAAGTAGTTAAATAAAGTTGAAACGACGCAGCACCTATTTATTTCAGAAAGTCATCAATAATAAGATAATCTTAATTGGTCGAGCTAGTTGGATATGATATAATGAAAACGATAATAGCTGGTGGTGAATTTTAGTAATGGACAATGTAGGTAAGAGATTACGGAGTGCTCGAATCGAGAAGGGTTATACCCTAGACGATCTCCAACAAATAACTAAAATACAGAAGCGGTATTTAATCGCTATCGAGGAAGATAATTTCGATCAACTTCCTGGTGATTTTTATGTCCGTGCTTTTGTGAAGCAATATGCTGAAACAGTTGGGTTGAATAGCGCTGAATTATTGGATGAGTATCATGATGTGATTCCAGAAGCGCAGCCCACAGAGTACGCTGAGAATTCGATTGAAAACAAGACACGTGCCTTACATGAAGACACGCATTCTGTTGGCAGCTGGTTCCATAACAATTTAGGCAAAATCATCATTGGCTTGGTGAGTCTGATTGTTATTGCGAGCTTGTATTTTTACGCCGTGCGGGTGGCTGGACAACCCAAACAACGTATTCCTGATGAGAGTTCAGAAGTGATTTCTTCGAAGAAGTCGAGCAAGAAATCCTCAGAATCTTCCAGTCAGTCGGAGACCGAGAGCTCTGAAAGTTCAAAGTCATCGAAGTCATCGAAGTCTTCGTCGAAAAAAGCTGACTTAGAAATTGCGCAAGATGCGAATACAACGAATACGTATACCGTTAAGAATTTGCCGACGAAAGACAACAAAATTACGATTAGCGCAACTGGTCGCGTTTGGGTGATGGTCACCTTAACAGGTGGTTCCGGCGAGACTTGGCAGAGTACGTTGTCATCTGGTGAGTCTCACGAGATGGCGTTAGCTTCCGGTGTGACCTCATTTAAGGTCCAGACGGGTAATGCGCCAGTTTTGAATTTGGCGATCAATGGCAAGTCAGTCACGTTCCCAACAGCGGCATCAATGGTACAGGCGTATCAATTCAATATCGAATCTACAAGCGATTCTGAATAATTAGGTGGTTAAGTAGTCATGAATTTACCAAATAAATTAACAGTTTTTCGGATGATTTTGATTCCCATATTTATTTTGCTACTAGCGGTTGAATGGCAATGGGGACAGATCACAGTCGGGGGCGCCGATATTCCGGTGCCACAGTTGATCGCAGCAATTGTGTTCATCGTTGCTTCATTAACCGACTTGTTGGATGGCAAGATTGCCCGTAAAAATCATTTGGTCACAAATTTTGGTAAATTTGCAGATCCTCTTGCTGATAAGATGTTGGTGATGACTGCTTTTATTTTCTTAGTTAGCCTGGGCAAAGCCCCCGCTTGGGTTGTCGCAATTATTGTTTGCCGCGAGTTAGCGGTGACGGGATTGCGATTACTGATTGTTGAGCAAGATGGTCAAGTGATGGCAGCTGCAATGCCGGGTAAAATTAAAACGACGACGCAAATGTTGTCTATCGTGTTTCTATTACTGAATGACGTCTTCTTTGCGGCAATATCGGTGCCGATTGGGCTAATCTTACTCTACATTTGCCTATTCTTTACGGTCTATTCTGGCGTTGATTATTTCGTCAAAGGACGCGACGTTTTTAACGATACGAATCACTAATTCATTTCAATAGTAAAAAGCAGGCAATCATGTGCCGTTGACCTCAGATGTTAGATTAAAAGTCTAACGTTGCTGGGTGCGACCACATGATGACCTGCTTTTTTTAGTTAACGTTTTGAACGGATATCGGAGCAAAAAAACACCATCAGATCGACGGTGTTTTCTGTGCTAATCATGTGTTAAATTAGGTGTGCTGGCGGTTCGCGTGAGCAGCGTTGCAATCTTGGCAGCGAGTTGTACCAAAATGGTTTGGTCACGTTCTGAGAAGCGGTCAAGCTTTGGTGAATCGAGATCTAATACACCAATCCGCTGATCGCCAAAAGTTAGCGGAATGACAAGTTCGGAATCCGTAGCGGCATCGCACGCAATGTGTCCTGCGAACTCATGTACATTAGCCACACGAACGGGTCGTTGCTCGGCGTAGGCTGTTCCACAAACACCGGTTGCTGAGGCAATCGTTGAACAGGCAATCTTTCCTTGGAAGGGCCCCAGTTCAAGTTGTTGTTTCTCTTGATGCCAGAGGTAGAAACCAGCCCAATTCAAGTCTGGAACGAGCTGATTGATCAGTGCGCTGCTATTCGCTAAGATGGCGACTGCATTGTCTGTTTGATATTCGGGATCGGAAAAAATCTCGTCGAATTGCTGTAGGATAATTTCGTCCATAGGAAACTCCTTAGAAAAGTAAATTCAATAAATGTTTGTTACATCATAACATATTCGGTCGTCGATGTGCATTTGATGGATTCTAAACCCACCTGGTTAGCTTGTTAAATTAACCTTAAATAATTTATATTTTTTCTCAGTAATCTTGGACTGTTCTCCAAATCTGCTATAATTCTAACTAAAGATGTTTTTGTTATCGCTATTATTGAAAGCAGTTGCAAGAATTTTATCTGTAGGGGTGTACTTATTGTGCAAAGTTGGATTTATATTGTATTAGGGCTTCTGATCGTGGTCTTAGTTGTCGCACTTTTTGTGGCGTTTCGACGCGTTCAGAACGAAAAAGAAATTAACCAGTTGAATGAAGACTTCGAAGCGATGACAAGTCAACCGATTTATAAAACCATTGAGCAGTTGGACGCGATGAATTTAACTGGTGAGAGTCACAAGAGTCTTGAAAAATGGCGAGGTGCCTATTATGATCTGATCAACAACAAGTTTGGTCAGCTCTATCAAAGTGTCTTTGATGCCGAAAAAGCCAATCAAAATTTCAAAATTTTCACCTCAAAAAAACGCATCAATGCTTCCCGTGAACAACTGAAGGAGATGCAGTCAGATAGTCAAGATGTCATCGACTCTTTGGATCAACTCGTCAAGAGCAGTGAGCAAAATAAAGTTCAGGGCGAAAAGTTGTCATCGCAGTATCGCGCGATGCGCAAAGAAGTATTGACGAAATCGTTTGATTATGGTGACTCAGTTGATGAGTTTGAAGATCGCTTGAGTGATGTGGATAAGCAATTTGAAACGATTCGTAAGTTGACTAGTGCTGGCGATCATTTAGAAGCAAAGAAAGTTTTAGCTGACATCGCCAAGAAATTAAATATTCTGTCAGATATTCTTAAACGGATTCCACCACGTTACCATGAATTAGTGACTGAATTTCCTGATCAATTGTCAGAAATTAAGCAGTACTTCGAAAAAATGCGGACAGAACATTACAGTTTTGGCGAGCCGGGAATTCTGGAAAGTATTGCCATGGTTCATAATAAGATTGCGGTGACGCTGACGGCATTGAGCAAGCTTGAATTACAAGTGGTCGAACAAAATAACAAGAGCATTGTCAAGTCGATCGATGATTTATATCAGCGTCTGCAAGATGAATTGGAAGCCAAGAAGAAAGTCGCGGCCATTCAAAAGGAAGCTTCAGAATACTTGAATCATTCGAGTGTTCAAATTACGAACCTGATCATGTCCTTAGATCATTTGAATCAGAGCTACGTGTTAACTCATAATGAATTAGACGACGCACGGCAGATGCAATCAGAAATCGCAGATATGCAAAAAGAATATGATCGCCGAGTTCAAGAAATCGCTGACCACCAAGCCGTCTACACGGCAACGTTTGATAGTTTTGAAGCAATTGCGAAGCGTTTGGGCGAACTCGAACAGAAACAATATCAGATCAATGATAGTGTTTCTGGGTTATTCGAAGGTGAGCGTGTTGCAAAACAGGGTGTGACCCAATTTGAAATTGATCTAAAAGATATTCAGCGAGAAGTTGAACAAGCTAATTTGCCTGGCGTACCCAAGGATTTTGTGGATTACTTTACCATGGTTCGCGAAGAGGTGGCTAAGCTGGACGATAATTTAAATCAAGTTCAAATTAACATCGAAGATATCACCAAGCAGTTGATTATGACCCAAGAGGATCTTAATACACTGACACAAAAAGCCAAGGATATGAAAGACGCAGCTATCTTGACGGAGCAAGCCTTGCAATATGCAAACCGTTATACTTACGGTAACGAAGCTTTAGCTGGTGCAGCTGCAGAAGCTAAACGAATTTACACCGAAGATCATAACTATCAGCAAGCGCTCGACACGATTGCGACTGCACTCGATCAAGTTGAGCCAGGCTCCTTCAAACGAATTGAATCGTTGTACTACAACTCTGAAGATGCAACAGATCAATCCGTGATCGAAACTGAACCCGAGACAAAAGCGTAACGTCTCAATCGAATCGTAACTAACGTCAAACCTTATCGATGCCGATAAGGTTTTTATTTTGGAGCTGACACACTTTGGAATCACTCAGGCCAGGTGAATTTAACTTGAATCTCAAAATAATTTATGTGACATCGATCGTGCAAAATAAACAAAATTGTTTTTGCATGGTACAATGTTAAAATGTACAAAAATACTGAACGCAAACCTCAGCTGGTTTCCTTATGGTTGCGTTAGTCGTCAGCTAAGCGTCTTGCATTGAATTTTGAAGGAGTCTTCGGTTTGATTTATTTTGATAATAGTGCCACAACAAAAATCGATCCCGCGGTTTTGCAAACCTACCAAACCGTCGCCAACGAGTTTTGGGGTAATCCGTCGAGTTTACATCATCTAGGTGATCGTGCGTTACAGATGTTGCAGTCTGCACGCCAACAAATTGCTGATTTAGTTAAATGTCAGCCCGATGAGATTTATTTTACAAGTGGTGGTACAGAAGGCGATAACTGGGTCATCAAGGGAACGGCGCTTGCTAAACGTGAATTTGGACGTCACCTCATTGTTTCCGCGATTGAACATCCCGCAGTGCTAAACTCTGCACGCCAACTAGAAAAAATGGGCTGGGAGGTCACCTATTTGCCAGTCAACAAGGCGGGCTTCGTTACACCAGAATCTGTGGCAGCGGCGATTCGACCGGATACCGTTTTGGTGTCGGTGATGGCAGTCAATAATGAGATTGGGTCGATCCAACCAATTGAAGCAATCGCCAAGATCTTAACACAATACCCAACGATTCATTTTCACGTCGATGCGGTTCAAAGTGTGGGTAAAAATCTTTGGTCGCGTGTCTTGCCGGAGCGTGTAGATTTTGCGACCTTTTCCGCTCATAAATTCCACGGTCCTCGCGGAGTTGGTTTTATTTATGCTAAACGAGGTCGCCAATTGGAAACGTTGATCACGGGTGGCGGTCAAGAGCAAGATCGTCGAAGCGGTACCGAAAACACGCCTGCAATCGCCGCAATGAGCAAAGCGCTACGACTCGCATTGACTGATGAGGCAAGCAAAGCTGCTCATGAGTTAGCGCTAAAGCAAAAACTGGTCGATTTTTTAAGTGCGTTACCTGATATCACGATTTTTTCGCCGGTGACACCTGATTTTGCGCCACATATTCTTTGTTTTGCACTGAGAGGGGTTCGTGGTGAAACGACTGTTCACGCGTCGGAGGCGGAAGATATTTATCTCTCGACAACGAGTGCTTGTTCATCGCGTTCAGGCGTGGAATCTGGGACGCTAAAAGCGATGCAAATTCCAGAAAAATTAGCAACGAGTGCAGTCCGAATCAGCTTAGATGATGCCAATACTGAGGCTGAAGTGGAACAATTTATAAAGATTTTCCCCAAGGTGTATCAACGCTTTCAACATATGAACGGCCGCTAGATTGACAAACTGATTGCTAATGATTAGCTAAACGCAGGTCATTTGAGTCTTATCAAAGGAGTAGAATTGAATGAAATATACAGAAATTACGGTACGATATGGCGAACTATCTACTAAGGGTAAGAATCGCCGTGAATTTATCGGCCGTTTAAATGGGAATGTGACGAAGGCATTGGCTGCTTTCCCTGACCTTCACATTTATCCAAAACGCGATCGAATGCATATTGCCTTGAATGGCACAGATTCAGATGCCGTGATCGAGAAATTATCGATGGTATTCGGAATTCAGAACTTCTCGCCCAGTCTTAAAATTGCTAAAGATGTCGAGACATTGAAGCAAACTGCCTTGGAAATGATGCAGGAGCTAGTACCAGTGGCTAAGACCTTTAAAATTGATACGCGCCGTTCGGATCATGAATTTGAACTGGATACAAATCAGATCAACCTCTTGTTGGGGGATTATATTTATGACCATATTCCTGGCTTGACTGCAAAAATGAAGCATCCCGATGTGACATTGCGGGTAGAAGTTCGCCGTGATGGTATTTATCTATCCAGTCAGACGATCAAAGGTGCTGGTGGCTTACCTGTGGGAACAGCAGGTAAAGCCATGTTGATGTTGTCTGGTGGAATTGATTCACCAGTCGCCGGGTATCTGGCAATGAAACGCGGTGTCGAGATTGAAATGGTTCATTTCTTTAGCCCACCGTATACGTCTGAGCGTGCCCTTGCGAAAGCAAAACAGCTGACTGCCAAGTTAGCACCTTATTGTGGCACAATCAAATTTATCGAGGTTCCTTTCACGGAGATCCAGGAAGAAGTTAAACGTACGGTTCCTGAAGGTTATTTAATGACCGTTCAGCGCCGTTTCATGTTGCGCTTAGCCGTTAAATTGGCTGAACAGCGTCAAGGTTTAGCAATTTTTAACGGTGAATCTGTTGGTCAAGTTGCTTCGCAAACGTTGGAAAGTATGGTTGCTATTAACGATGTGACTTCGATGCCGATTATTCGTCCAGTTGCCACGATGGACAAGACTGAAATCATTTCGATTGCTGAAAAGATCGATACGTTTGATTTATCGATCCTGCCATTTGAAGATTGCTGTACCATTTTTGCACCACCACGTCCAAAGACAAAACCTAATCTTGAAAAGGCACGTTTCTATGAATCGCAACTAGACGGTGAGGCGCTGATGGCACGTTCGTTAGCCGGTGTTAAAGTCACCGAAATTCGCAGTCATGACGAGTTTTTAACCACGGATCAAATTGATATTCAATCGGTACTCTAGTCTTTCATGAGCTGATTATTCAGTGGATCAGATCTTAAGTGAGCACATTTGCTTCGGCAAGTGTGCTTTTTGTGTCTGGCCGATCAAAAACAAGTCACGGGCAATGCTATTAAATGAGGACGATTCGATGATATGGCGAGACTCTTGCAAAAAAGCGCTTTATTTGTTATCATGTAAATGTGATTTGATTAACAAAAAATGAGGTAAATTGCGATGACACCGCAAAATAAAAAAATTCCACGCATGAGTTTGGAACGCTTACCGATTTATTATCGCACCCTTTGCAATTTGGCAGACGCGGGGTATTTACGAATCAAATCTGCGCAGTTGGGTCGAATCATTCATCTTGAAGCCACAACAATTCGACGGGATTTTTCCTACTTTGGCGATTTGGGTAAAAGCGGTTATGGTTACGATATCGCCCACTTAATTGAAATTTTTGGGACGATTTTAGAGGTTAACCACACCCAAGGATTGGCCTTAATAGGTGTCGGCAACCTTGGCCGGGCGCTGTTGATCAACAACTTTCGCCGCAATCCGAATTTGGAGATCGTCGCGGCTTATGATGTTGATCCAGCCGTGATTGGTGGAATAATCAATGAAGTCCCAATTCAAGCGTTGGCTGATCTAGAAGACGATTTGAAAGCCAAGCAGATTAAAGGCGTTATTTCAACTGTGCCGAGCCATGCGTTGCAAGAAGTTGTGGATCAGTTGGTGATGTTTGGCGTGACATCGATTTTGAGTTTTGCACCGGAACCGGTTCACGTTCCAGAATCGGTTCACGTCCGCTATCTTGATCTCACAAGCGAAGTCCAAAACTTGTTATTACTTGCTGAATTGAGTTAGATCAATTTTGAAAAAATGTCATCAACGTGGTATTCCGTGACTTGACGAAGTTGAAGTTCTAGGCTACCATAGCATTAATAACCTTGATCAAGAGGAATTGAGCGTCTGTTTTTCAGTGAGGAAGCATTCAGTGTGAAGCTTTCAAACGGCGGTCGATGAGTAGCTTGTGAGTTGCGCTGATGAAATTAAGTAATTATCGCCGGTTCATGCCGTTATCGTGTTGAGTTGGAAGTTGGTCCTTAGTGATGCAATTTCAATTTAGGTGGTACCGCGAGTTAATCGTCCTATGTGAATAGGACGATTTTTTTATGTCGTTAATCAGTGTTGTTGATGAAAAGGAGTGTTCAAGATGGCAAAAGAAGAAATGGCACCAAAATACGATCCGCAGTCTGTCGAAGCTGGCCAATACCAGACTTGGTTGGACGAAGATGTTTTCAAACCCAGTGGTGATAGAAAAGCAAAACCTTATTCAATCGTGATCCCACCACCTAATGTGACGGGTAAATTGCATTTGGGTCATGCTTGGGATACGACCTTACAAGATATGATCATTCGTCAGAAGCGGATGCAAGGCTATGATGTGCTTTGGTTACCCGGGATGGATCACGCGGGAATCGCAACACAGGCTAAAGTTGAGGCTAAGCTGCGAGCACAAGGAATTGACCGCCATCAACTTGGTCGTGAAAAATTTGTCGAACAAGTTTGGGCATGGAAAGACGAATACGCAGCAACAATCAAGTCACAATGGGCCAAGATGGGGTTGTCGCTTGACTATGGCCGTGAACGCTTTACCCTAGATGAGGGCTTGTCAAAGGCAGTTCGCACCGTTTTCGTGAAATTATACGAAGAGGGCTTGATTTATCGCGGCGAGTATATTATCAACTGGGATCCACAATTGCAAACTGCCTTGTCAGATATTGAAGTGCTTCATCAAGATGATGAAGGTGGTTTCTACCACGTCCGTTATCCACTTGCGGATGGATCGGGTGAAATTGAAATTGCCACCACACGTCCCGAAACGATGTTGGGCGACACGGCTATTGCAGTTCATCCTGGTGATGAGCGTTACAAAGATATGGTCGGTAAGCAAGTGAAGTTGCCATTGACCGATCGGACGATTCCAATCATCGAAGATCATTATGTCGATGTTGATTTCGGAACTGGCGCAGTCAAGATTACCCCTGCGCATGACCCTAACGACTTTGAGGTGGGTAACCGCCATAATCTTGAGCGGATCAATATTATGAATGATGATGGCACGATGAATGAGAAGGCTGGCAAGTACGCTGGCATGGACCGTTTTGAAGCACGTAAAGCCATCGTGGATGATTTAAAAGCCGAGGGTTACTTACTACGTGTTGAAAAGATCGTGCACAGTGTGGGCCATTCTGAGCGCTCTGGTGTCCAAGTTGAACCACGCTTGTCGACACAATGGTTTGTCAAGATGAAACCACTTGCAGAAATGGCGTTGAAGAATCAGGAAACCGATCAGAAAGTTAACTTTGTGCCAGATCGCTTTGAAAAAACTTTCACGCAATGGATGGAAAATGCACATGACTGGGTAATTTCTCGTCAATTGTGGTGGGGTCATCGCATTCCAGCTTGGTACCAAAATCAAACTGGTGAAATTTATGTTGGCATGGAAGCACCTGAGGATGCAGAAAACTGGCATCAAGAGACAGACGTTCTGGATACTTGGTTCTCAAGCGCGCTGTGGCCATTTTCGACCATGGGTTGGCCGGATACGAATCAAGAAGACTTCAAACGTTATTTCCCAACGAATACCTTAGTCACCGGTTACGACATCATCTTCTTCTGGGTTTCGCGGATGATTTTCCAAAGCCTGAAGTTTACCGGCAAGCGTCCTTTTGAGAACGTTGTGATTCATGGCCTGATTCGCGACGAGCAGGGCCGCAAGATGAGTAAGTCACTGGGTAATGGGATTGATCCAATGGATGTCATTGCGAAATATGGGGCAGACGCCTTGCGTTGGTTCTTGTCAACCGGTTCGACGCCTGGTCAGGATACCCGTTTCAGCTACGACAAAATGGATTCGGCTTGGAATTTTATCAACAAGATTTGGAATGCGAGTCGTTTTGTGATCATGAACCTTGGTGACATTGAAGCGACTGATCAAACACCGGCAAAAGAACGACTTGATTTATCCGATCGCTGGATCTTGAGCCGCTTGAATGACACAATTGCTGAAGTTACTCGCTTGAATGATAGTTTTGAATTCGGTGAATCTGGTCGTATTTTATACAACTTCATCTGGAATGACTTCTGCGATTGGTATATCGAAATGAGTAAGGCAGTTCTTAATGGTGAGGACGAAGCTGCCAAGACGGCTAAGCGTCAGAACTTGCTCTATGTTCTCGACCAAATTTTACGCTTAATGCACCCCATTATGCCATTTGTGACCGAGAAAATTTGGTTATCTATGCCGCACATTGGTCACTCATTGACTGTTGCTCGTTATCCAGAATATCAGACCGATTTTGTAGACGAAGATGCACAGACACAGATGGATGCTCTTATTGAGGTGATTCGTGGTGTTCGTAATATTCGTTCGCAAGCCAACGCCCCAATTTCTAAATCTATCGAGGTGTTGATCAAGACGAACTCGACAACTATTGAAACAACCTTGAATCAAAACCTTGAGTTCTTGGAACGCTTCTTAAACCCAACAGCTTTAGTTATTGGGCCAGAGGTTAAATCGCCAAAACTCGCCATGACCGCTGTCACACCAGACGTTGAGATTGCCGTGCCGTTAGCAGAATTGATTGATATCGATGAAGAAATTGCCCGCTTGCAAAAAGAAATTCAACGGCTCGACGATGAAGTCGCTCGAATTGATCGTAAGTTAAATAACGAGAAGTTTGTGGCTAAAGCACCAGAAAAAGTTGTTGATGAGCAACGGACTAAACGCGCCGATTACTTGAAACAGCAGGCTGCTGTCGAGAAACGTTTGGCAGAACTACAAGAAAATAAATAGTTCAAACGAGGTGTTGACTATGTTTACAACGGTTGAGCAAGCCATCGATTATATTCATCAACGACCTAAGTTTCATCGTGAGAATAAATTGACGATCATGAAGCAGGCGCTACATTTGTTTGGGGATCCTCAGAAAGAATTCCCGACTATTCACGTCACCGGAACAAATGGTAAAGGCTCTGTCAGCCATTTAGTCAGCGAACTGTTGGGTGCACATGGCTATCGAGTCGGATTATTTACCTCACCGTATATTTTGCGATTTAATGAACGTATTCAGATTGATGATCAACAAATTCCGGACGAGGATTTATTGACACTCACCAATCAAGTCGTCACAAAATTGGTGCGAGCTGAATTGAATCTGACCGAGTTTGAATTGGTGACGATCCTCATGTTTGTTTATTTCGCACAGCAACAAATAGATGTCGGCGTGATTGAGGTTGGTATCGGTGGTGAACATGACCGTACGAATGTGATCGAAGCGGAAATTGGTGTCATTGCGTCGATCGGAATGGATCATCAGGATTTGATTGGTCCAACACTGGTTGATATCGCACGCGAAAAATCTGGCATTATCAAGACAGGGCAAACGACGATATTGGGTCAATTACCCGCAGATACCATCCCGGTCGTCACAGAAAAAATTGCTACAATTGGGGCGCAGGGAATTTGGTTCGATCAACAGCTGCAAGTGTCCAAGCTAAAACTAGCCGATGGTGTGGCAACGTTTGACCTCAAAGTCGCTAGTGAATTTATCGAGGGTCGTTGGATCCTCAAAAAACTGCAAATGCCAGCCTTCGCCAGTTGGCAAGTTTGGGATGCCAGCTTAGCCGTTGCGGCGGCAATTGCATTTATGCAACGACACCATGCAAAGCCGTCTATCGCAATCGTTCGTGAACGCCTGAAACATTTTCAGGTGCCAGGACGTTTAGAGGTGCTTAGTCAACAACCTCTGATTCTGTTAGATGGCGCGCATAATCCGGCTGCGTTTAAGGCATTGATCCAGGGCGTTAAACAGTCATTTGCCGGTCAACCCATTTACTTGACGCTCGGCATGATGGCAGATAAAGATATTGCGGGCGTTGCTGAATTATTGGCGCACACCAATTGGCAGGTGACCTGGACCGCAATTGAAGATAATCCGCGTGCCGCAACCAAGTCTGATTTGGAAGAACGATTGGGTGCCAAGATTAGATTCTATGAACATTGGCAAGAATCACTGCAAGCTGAATTACAAGAAGGCGGTGGTGAGGGCGTCTACCTCTTTGCAGGATCGTTCTATCTGATCACAAACGTGCGACATTATTTGCGGTTGGAATCATAAATTCACCCGAATGAAAAATTAATCGATCATCCTTTCGTATTTAACTATGAAAGGGTGATTTTTTTGATGACACAAGATACGGTCCAACTGATCCAACAGCAATCCATTCGGCGACATGCGGAGTTGAAAAAATAATGACAAAGACGACATCTATTGAGCCGAAGCATTCTTTAAAAACCGTTGAGCGGCTTCAGAAGGGTTTGCCACGAGAAATGGCGTTGAAATATGGCATCAGCGGAGCCACCGATCAAGAGTTGTTACAAATTTTGTTGCGGACTGGAACTGTCAAGCAGTCACTGGCACAAGTTGCTGCAGATTTGATGCAAAAGTACGATAACTTAGCCTTTCTGTCCTTAGCAACGGTTGATCAGCTGACTGAATTTCAAGGTATTGGCACCGTTAAAGCCATTGAATTACAAGCGGCGTTTGAAATAGGGAAACGTGCACAAAAGCAGAGTCAGCTTCGACAAGGTGCCATTGTCTCATCAAATATGATTGGGACCAAGCTGCAACAGCAACTGGCTGGTTGTCAACAGGAAAAATTAATTGTGATTTATTTGGATACTAAGAATCAGATCATTCAACAGAAAACAATTTTTATTGGCGGCTTAAATACCTCGATTGCCCATCCGCGAGAAATCTTTCACCAAGCGGTATTACTCTCTGCAGCACGCTTAATTGTGGTTCATAATCATCCGAGTGGTAAAACAGCACCCTCGAAGAACGATATCCAATTTTCTAAGCGTTTAGTTGACTGCGGTGAGATCATGGGAATCGAGTGTTTGGATCATCTCATTATCGGTGCCGACGAGTATTTATCGATGCGTGAGGAAGGCATGATCTGAATGTGACGCAACATGAAGAATCTGGCAAAAGAAACAAGTGTTGTTAATTCTAAAGTTTTGATTGTGATGACTTTTTAACACTTTCTGGGTATGTTATAATTTGACTTAGCATGATTTTAACATTTAAGGAGAGAACATCTTGTTTGGATTCGGCGCAAAAAACATTGGAATAGATTTAGGAACTGCAAATACGCTTGTTTACATTGAAGGCAAAGGGATCGTTTTGAACGAACCATCTGTTGTTGCTAAGAATGTCAAGACGGGTGAGATTGTCGCGGTTGGAGCTGAAGCACGTGATATGATCGGCCGAACTCCAGCAAATATTAGTGCCATTCGCCCCATGAAAGATGGTGTGATTGCGGACTATGATACCACGGCAACCATGATGAAGTATTTCATCAAAAAGACGATTGGCACGGGTAAACCCTATGTCATGGTTTGTGTGCCTAGCGGTGTGACTGAGGTTGAGAAACGCGCAGTGATCGATGCAACTCGTGTTGCGGGTGCACGTGAGGCTTATGTCATCGAAGAGCCTTTTGCGGCTGCAATTGGTGCAGGATTGCCAATTATGGAACCAACAGGCAGCATGGTTGTTGATATCGGTGGTGGTACGACAGATGTTGCAACGATTTCGCTTGGTGGAATCGTCTCCTCTCGTTCGATTCGAATGGCTGGGGATAAGATTGATGAAGCAGTTGCCGCTTATATTCGTCAACACTTCAATTTGCTGATTGGCGAAAGAACAGCCGAAGAAGTTAAAATTCAAATTGGTTCTGCTTCTGTCACAGACGCTGCAGAATTGGACAACATGACTGTTCGTGGTCGTGATTTGATTTCTGGCTTGCCTAAGACAATCGAAGTTTCGGCGACAGATATTGCCAAAGCGATTCAAGAAATTGTTGATGCAATTATTGGCGCGATTACCGAGACATTGGAGGAGACACCTCCCGAAATCTCAGCAGACGTCATCGACCACGGGATTGTTCTAACCGGTGGTGGCGCATTGCTCAAACATTTAGCCGAGGTTGTTTCTGAAGCAACTAAAGTTCCTGTCTTTGTCGCACAAGACCCGCTCGACTGTGTTGCAATTGGGACCGGCGAATCATTGAAGAATATCGAAGTCATGAAGCAGAAACATTAAGATCTGAAAATGCGGGGTGAGCCCGCTTTTTTGATTTACTGGAGGATCTAATGAATAAGTTCTTTTCCAACAAAAAATTAATTATTGTGATGGTCACGTTGATCGCTGTTTTTGGAATGCTCTCTGCTTCGATTAGCTTGCGCGATAATCGTCAGTCACCCGAAATCGTCCAACGCGTTGGTAATGATGCATTTGGTATCGTTGGCCATGTCATTACGACACCGATTAATGCGGTACGTTCGGTCACGACGAATGTGCGCGATTTGTTTAATGCTTTTGAAGAGAACAGCGCCTTGAAGTCTGAATTGCAAACGTTAGCCGAAACAAAAGTCGAGAATCAAACGCTCAAAAACGAAAATAGGGACTTAAAGAAACAGCTTAAGTTGAATAATACGTTGACGGATTACGAGCAGATCACGGCCGCAGTCATGAGTCGCTCGCCAGTCAATTGGCAAAATGATTTGATCATCAATCGAGGTTCTTCTGCGGGAATCACCAAGAATATGCCCGTCATGTCTGGATCGGGTTTAGTTGGTCGCGTGATTGAAGTCAACAAAACAAATTCAAAAGTCGAGCTTATTTCTAGCAATAATAATTCCAGTAATCGTTTTGCTGCAGAAATCAGTACTGGCAACGAGACACCAGTGAGTGGGTTGATCACAGATTTTGATCATAAGACGGCAACATTGGTGATGAGCCACTTAGTTACCGCTGACAAGGTTAAGAAGGGCCAGCAGGTGATTACCTCTGGACTGGGTGGCTTAACACCACGTGGATTATTGGTTGGAACGGTTGCAAAGGTCACGAAAGATAATTATGGATTAGCCAGCACGATTTACGTTAAACCTGCGGCTAACTTGAATAATTTCTCCGTTGTGACTGTGATTAGTCGATCGATCGAGGATAAATAATGGAAGAAATATTACATCGGCGTTGGATCGTACTTATTTTGTTGATGCTTGGCTTCTTCTTAGACGGTAGTTTCAGCTTAGTCTTCTCACAGAACTTCTACGTCAATGATCTACAGATGGCGCCACAATTGATTCTGTTAGAAATTGTACTGGCAACATTTGCGGCACCTGATGAGTCATTGCTTTTTTGGTTGGCACTCTTTGCAGGATTGAGTTATGACCTGTTCTATACTGGCTTGATTGGTCAGTATACATTGATTGTGCCGTTGGCATATCTGTTAACGAAGTATTTGTTGAACTATTTCAAGGAACGAGCAATCTATAAATTAGCGGCATTTATTATCGCCGTTTTTATTTCACAGCTCATTCTATATTTCTTGGCCGTATTCTTTGGGATGACGAACGAGAATCCGTGGCAGTTTATCAGCAATGCCTTAGCACCGACGATTCTATTAAACGTGGTCTTATTTTTGATTTTTTATTGGCCAAGTCAAAAGTTATTAGGGTTAATGTACATCGAGCACAGGAGGTAAAGAAGTAAATGGCAAATGTCTCATTGCGTGGGCGCAGCGATGGTTATGAATTAGAAATTCCGGCTGAAAGTAATTTTGAAGAGAGTTTGGCCGATCTGAAGAAGCTATTGCAAAAAGTTCGTGATCAAGATAATAGTGTCAAGGAAATCGCATTTTCGGTACAGACGGGGCACCGATTGTTAACAACGTCGCAACAAGCGGAGTTGACCAAGCTGATTACCGAATTTGATAAATTCAAATTGACGGGCATCACGGCAGATGTTTTGTCCGAGCCGACTGTCGAAAATTTATTGAAAACACAGCACGTTTCTATTGTTCCCCAAATTATTCGAAGCGGACAAGAGCTCTCTTTTGAGGGTGATGTCATTTTATTAGGCAGTGTCCATCAAGGCGGAATGCTTAAGTCAGCGAAGAATATTTATGTCATTGGTGATGTTGAGGGCGGCATCTTGCATGCTGGTTTTCCAAATCATCGTGAAGCCATTGTAGCCGGGGACGTCAGCACTGCAGGACAGGTTCGCATTGGAAACTATATCTCGGTTGTTGCCGATAACCCAGACTTCCAGGCCCAAACTTTTGCTCATGTGAATGATCAGGGCGAATTAGTGGTGGAACCACTGAGTACGATGAGAAAGTCGATGCCCGAACTTTATCGAAAATTGGAGGATAAATGATGGGAACGGCGTTAGTCATTACTTCGGGTAAGGGCGGTGTTGGAAAAACAACGACAACCGCCAATTTGGGCGCAGCACTAGCCCTGTTGAACAAGAAAGTTTGCCTCGTCGATCTTGACTTAGGCCTCCGTAATCTCGATGCCGTTTTGGGCTTACAAAATCGGATCATCTATACCTTGGTTGATGTCATTCAAGGACGTGCAGAGGTTAAACAGGCGCTGATCAAATATCCCAATCTTAAAGGTGAGTTATACCTATTACCAGCGGCACAGAACGCGGATAAAAATGTTCTGACAGCGCAATCCGTTAAGAGTGTCGTTCAGGAATTAAAGCAGGAATTTGATTTTGTTTTATTAGACTGTCCTGCTGGAATTGAAACCGGATTTGAAAATGCCGTTGCTGGGGCTGATGGCGCGATTCTTGTGACCAATCCAGAGAATTCTGCGATTAGTGATGCTGACCGAATTGTCGGCTTGTTGGAAGCTAAGCAATTAGAATTCAGCCCACGTCTGATTATTAATCGGATTCGTCGACACCTGATGAATCAGGGTGGGACAATGAGCGTTGAGGAAATCACGGATCACTTAGCGATTCCATTACTCGGCATTGTTTTTGACGATGATCAGGTGATTGTGACTTCTAATAAAGGCGAATTAGTGACGATGAAGCCCGATACGCCTGCTGCCCAGGGTTATCGCAATATTGCGAGACGGATGCTTGGGGATACGGTGCCGCTAATGGCCGTTAAAGAAGGATCATCTCAGGCCCAAACGTCGGCTGATGGCGAAAATAGTGCTGATGCTGAAAAAGCGGCTAGCACCGGTTCACAGGAACTGACGGCTTCTGAAAAGACAGTTGCAACGGATACAACTCCAACGGCGTCAGATGCGCAAACATCTGATTCAAAATCGTCTGATTCAAAAGTATCGTCAGAGAACGGTTCAGAAGAAACGAACGAAACACCAAGAAAAGCGAGCTTTTGGAGTCGTTTATTCGGGCGTCACGAGCATTAATTTTACCGTATCGGCGCTATTGACTCACGATTGGGTCGCGGTTGAATGACGTTAATCGTGGTTAGAAATAAAAATTTCTCATTATGCTTGACTTGTACCGCTCAAATGATTATGATTCAGATAATAAATATTTGTCATGAATAGATTGTCCCGGCGTTAACCGCTTTGCTCAGAGAAATCCTGGTTGGTGAGAAGGATAGATACGTTAACGTGCACAACAATCGACAGACTGAAGACAGTCATTGCACTTGCTGATCACAATTGATCCGGTTGGCCACCGTTATCAGTTCAGTTTATAATGTGTTAGCCAATAATCGTGAGGTTATTGGGATGCTGAGGTGGAACCGTGTTTAAGACGTCTTAAATACCCTCTAGATAATTTAATTTATCTAGGGGGTATTTTTTTGTCCCTAATTCAATCGTGTCGCGCGTACGATGATCTCAGTAGATGTTCAGCAAATGATGTCTGATCTTTAATATTTATCATGAAAAATAAAATCGACAAAATAACTTTAGGGAGTGTTGCAGTATGAATTGGCAATATATCACGGAAATTTTACCTGCATTATTGGATGGTTCGAAAATGACGTTGAGTCTTTTCCTTCTAACCTTGATCTTGGCGATTCCACTCGGCTTATTAGTCAGTGTGGGATTATGATCTAAATATGCCCCAGTTCGCGCCATTTTGAAATTGTACGTTTGGTTGATGCGAGGGACGCCACTATTATTACAACTCATCTTTGTGTTCTATGGCTTACCGATCATTCACATCGTCTTTGAGCGTTACAGTGCCGCACTTTTCGCTTTTGTCATCAATTACGCGGCTTATTTTGCATAAATTTTCCGCGGTGGTTTGCAGAGTGTTGATGCGGGCCAATCAGAGGCTGCACAGATACTTGGTTTGAGTCCATGGCAAACTTTCCGGCATATCGTGTTGCCACAGGTCAATAAGAAAGTGATTCCCGCAATGGGTAATGAAGTCATCAACTTAGTTAAAGATTCCTCGTTAGTCTATGTGATTGGATTGGGCGATCTTTTGCGGGCAGGGAATATTGCGATGGCTCGCGATGTCACGCTGGTCCCACTGCTATTGGTGGCCGTCATTTATTTAGGTTTGAGGGCGATTCTGACGTGGGGATTACGGTCCGTCGAACGTCACTATAGTTATTACGAATAGGAGGACGAATCATGTTAAAACTTGAAAAAATTAATAAGTCGATCGAGGGTCGACAAATTTTAAAAGATGTTTCATTCGAGGTGGTTGAAGGTCAAACGCTTTGCATTGTTGGTCCTAGTAACGCCGGTAAAACAACACTACTGCGTGTAATTGCTGGTTTAGGCTCATTCGATTCTGGAACGATCACGCTGAATAATGAGCCGTTTGATCCGGAAGTTGATAATCGCAGCAAGGGTGTCATTGGTGTCGTCTTCCAAGATTTTCGCTTATTTCCACACCTGTCCACACTTGAAAACGTCAGCTTGGCCCCTGAGTTGGTTGCCGGAACTGATCAGAAACAATCTCGTCAGGAAGCTTTATCGTTGTTAGCCCAGCTTGACCTGGCAGACAAAGCCGATCTCTACCCTTATCAACTCTCAGGTGGACGGAAGCAACGGGTGGCGATTGCACGCGCACTGGCGATGCATCCACAAATTCTGTGTTACGATGAGCCAACATCTGCGCTTGATCCAAGTTTACGAGATAATGTGGCATCTTTGATCCAACAGCTCAGAAATGATCAGATCACTCAAATCGTGGTGACCCATGATTTGGCATTTGCGGAGAAAATTGCGGATCAAACTTATGAGCTTGCTGCGCAGGATTGAGGAGGGATCACATGATTAAACGTACAAAACGAAGACTGTCCAAGTCATTTCTGCTCGTTTGTTTCTTCCTTCTTAGTCTCAGCTTAAGCGGTTGTTCGTTTGGCGCCATTCGCCATCTCGATGCGGTCAACGATCCTAAAACGACACTGATCGTCGGGCTAGATGATACCTTCGTGCCGATGGGTTTTCGTGAGAAAAATGGTCAGATCGTTGGTTTTGACGTTGATCTTGCCAAGGCAACGGCTAAGAAACTTGGCCAGAAAATTGCTTTTCAAGCCATTGATTGGAACATGAAGGAAACCGAGTTACGAAACGGCACGATTGATTTGATTTGGAATGGGTATACTAAAACACCTGAACGCGAAAAACAAGTTGCGTTCTCACAGTCTTATTTAAATAATCGCCAAGTGTTGGTCACGCTGAAGAAAAATCACATCCGTTCCTTTGCCGATATGAAAGATAAAAAGTTAGGATTGCAAAATGGTTCGTCTGGACAAACTTTGTTTGAACAACAACCGCGTGTGCTTAAGAATATTGTTGCGGGCAAAACCGCTGTACTTTACGATAACTTCAACACTGCATTTTTGGATTTACAGGCGGGACGCACGCAAGGTGTTTTGGGAGATAGTATTTATGCTGGCTATTATATCCGACAGCAAAAGGATCCAAGTGCTTACCAAATAACGACTGGTGGGTTTTCCGGGGAAACTTTCGCTATTGGGATGCGTAAGCAAGATACTAAACTCAAACAACGTCTCGATCAGGCACTCGATGAGTTGCGTCGTGACGGAACAATTGCCCGCTTGAGTCAAAAGTGGTTCAAGCAAGATTTAACGGTCAATCCATAACTGCTGCCGGCAATATCGATGCTTGACATGACAGTAGAGAAGCGCTTTAATAAAGAGGCTTAAAAAAATAATAATGGCCATCACAAAGGGGAGCTATTTTAGCTGAGAGTGATTAAGTTCAGACCCTTGAACCTGTTGTGTTAACACACGCGTAGGAATTGTGATGGAGTGAAAACTCCGACTTTGTTGATGGTACAAAAATAAAGGAGGAGTTTTTTTATGCAATCGCATGATCGTTTGAAAATTTTAGTAGAGGGCGCCATTTTTGCTGGCTTGGCGATGGCCTTGGAATACGTCCCACATGATGTTGGGGTCTCGTCCATCCAGTTGTGCTACGGTCTGATTCCATTGGCCGTTTATAGTCTGCGTCGTGGCATTGTGCCAGGTTTTTTTGCTGGCTTGGTATTTGGTCTGTTGGATATGTGGTTGCGTGGTAGTGGCAGTCTTCTAAACCCATTGCAGATTATTTTAGACTACCCATTAGCATTTGCGTTGATCGGATTAATGGGCATGGGTGCCAATACGGTCCAACAAAAAATCCGTCAGCACAAAACCACACAAGCTGTGGCTGTGACGTTATTAGGGTTTGCCCTCGGGGACCTAGGCAAGTATTTGTCACACTATTTCGCAGGCGTCTTTTTCTGGGGCTCATATGCACCAAAAGGGCAATCGGCGTGGCTCTATTCGTTGCTGATTAATGGCGGTAGTTTCGTCGCCAATTTGATCATGGGATTAATCTTGATGACCATTCTAGTGCGTTTTACGCCCCAATTGTTTACGCGCAATCTTTAGCAACCCGAGTAAAAGTCGCCGATTAATGAGGTCAATATGATTTAAAAGATCGCTCAATCCGTATCTGATAAAAAGAATCGGATTGATGCCAGCCGAACAGCGATTTGAATGGCAAAATGACTTCCTAATCAAAGCTGAATACAAAATAAATTGAGCCCGTGGAATCTTTATGTCACATAAAGACTTCACGGGCTCAATTAACAGTCACTTTTTCTGTTGGTATCTACCAAATTATGCGCTAAAATAAGAACTAGCTAAACTGAAATTAGAAAATTGAGAAGGCGCTCAATGCACCAAGTGCAACGCCGGCAATCGTCACGAAAATCATGACCCAGACGACAACTTTTGTAATTTTACTAAACGTACTTTGTTGCTTTTTCAAAACAACACCTCATTACTGATTTATAATTTGTCTTTATTTTACTTTAATTGTGTTGATATTTCAATCTGTACTGATTACATTTCGAAGGCAGGCGCCATCTATGCGAACAGATTATTTAATTTGGAACTTTTTACTCTTGATTATCGGCGGTGTGGTGAGCCTGTTATTGGCGACTTATCTCCGTCAATTCATGCCAACCAAGTGGCGTCTTTATGATGCTTGGCCGCCATTCGTGACAGCAGCAGCGTCTTTACTCGCGGCAAGTCGTGGTATCGAATCCACCTGGGCTTATATCTTACTTGATGTTTGTGCGGTTGCTTTGATTTTTGCCGTTTACACGGCCGTTGATCAGCGAGCGTTACATTTCCCGCATTTTTTCGTCGTCGTTTGGCGCAGCTTCCTAATTATTGCCATGAGTTGGTATATCTTTGTCGCAATCTGGATACTTGCGAGATAACAACATCCTTTAAATCATGTTACGATTGTGTTACAAAACGTTTTTTGAACGAAAGCCCTTGATATCAAGGGCTTTTTTAGTGCGTCAAAAATGTGGCACGTTTGTGGGTGTAAGTGGTTAATAGTGGGGGATTGTGGTAAAATCTATTCATGACGGGAGGTGAGACAATGTTAATGGGTGAATTTCATCATACGATCGATTCAAAAGGTCGTGTGATCATGCCAGCAAAATTTCGTGCCGCATTGGGCGAAACCTTTGTGCTGACACGAGGAATGGATGGCTGTTTGTTTGGCTATCCGATGGAAAAATGGCAACAACTTGAGAAAAAGTTGGATGAATTGCCATTGACCAAGAAAGACGCCCGTGCGTTTGTTCGTTTCTTCTATGCGGCTGCCACAGAGCTAGAAGTCGACAAGCAAGGACGTATTAACATTGCCACACCTCTATTTAAATATGCACAATTAGAAAAAAATTGTGTCATCGTCGGTGTTTCAGATCGAATCGAAATTTGGGATGAAGTACGTTGGGAAGCATTTAACCAACAAGCTGAAGAGAATTTCGACGATATTTCGGAAAATTTACTGGACTTTAATCTTTAGGAGGACATTATGTTCAAACATCAAACGGTCCTTCTCAAAGAAACTGTCTCGGGCTTAGCACCTCATGACGATGGCATCTATGTGGATGCAACCTTTGGTGGTGGTGGTCATACACGTGAACTCTTAAGCCGCTTTCGCGGTGGGCGTGTGATTGCCTTCGACCAGGATCAAGAAGCACTTGCGAATGGGCGAGAATTATTGCAGCACGACGATAGTTTTATCGATTCAGAGCGTGTGACCCTCGTTCAAGCTAATTTTCGAGAGTTACAGCAGAAGTTGCAAGAACTAGGCCTTGAGAAAGTTGATGGTGTGCTCTATGACCTCGGCGTTTCCTCGCCGCAACTTGATGAGCAGCAGCGTGGATTCAGTTATCGACTTGAAGCACCCTTAGATATGCGTATGAATCAACAACAGGCACTCACCGCGGCGACAATCGTCAATGAATGGTCGTTTCAAGATTTGATGCGCATCATCAAACGATATGGTGAAGAACGGTTCGCCAAGCAAATTGCACGGGCCATTGAACGTCAACGTGAGATTCAACCAATTGCCACCACAACCGAGCTCGCAGAGATTATCAAGAATGCGATTCCGGCGGCGACACGTCGTACGGGTGGACATCCAGCTAAACGAACGTTTCAGGCGATTCGAATCGCAGTTAACGATGAGTTAGGTGCCTTGCAAGATAGCTTAGATCAGGCGATTGAAGTTTTAAAGCCACATGGCAGGTTGAGCGTCATTACTTTTCAGTCGTTAGAAGACCGCATTGTTAAACAAACCATTAAGAAGAATGCGGAAATTGATCTTCCCCCCGGATTACCAATCATTCCACCCGATATGCAGCCTGTGTTGCAAGTCATCAATCGCAAGCCAATCACGCCCTCAACGGCAGAGTTAGCTGAGAATCGACGCGCGCACAGTGCTAAGTTACGCATTGCTGAGAAAAACGACAGACAAAAATAAATGAAATTTCATAATGGAGTCTAAGCCATGGATAGTACAGTTAGAAAAATTCAACCAGAATTTAGTCCTGAAGTCGTCACTCAGACGGAACCAGTTGCGTCACCTCAAGTCACTGTCAGGGAGAAAAGCAAAGTTGCCTTATCGAAGTTTGAAAAGCTGATGATTGGTGCTGTGACTTGTGTTGCAGTCGCAATGATGATGGTTCTTGTACATACATCAGTTAATGTTTCTTCAAGCCAGCGTCAATTGCAAGATATTCAAGCCAACATCACGAATATTCAGACCGCCAACGTTGATTTACAACAGGAGGTTGGCGAGCTGACGAGTTCAGATCGATTAACGACATTTGCAAAACAGAATGGCTTAACTTTTATTGATGGTAACGTAAGGAATGTCACAAAATGAAACAAGATGGGCACGAAACCAAGAGGAAAAGTAGGAGGACACGCCGAAATCGTGTAATGGTAGGGCTGATACTTATCGTTGCGATGAGTGCGGTTCTCCTGCTTTTTATTTTTAGATTCGGCAGTATCGTGGTCAACGGACATGTTGGCAATGTGGATCTGTCAAAAAAAACCGCGCAACAATATGGTCAAAACAAGGTAATCAAGGGTAGACGTGGTTCGATTTTTGATGTCAATGGAAATGTATTGGCAGAGGATTCGAGTGTCTATTCTATCTACGCGGTCTTATCCAAAGACTACAAAAATGCGGCGGGTAAGCCCTTGTATGTGACTGATAAAGAAAAAACAGCGCGTGTGCTGAGCAAGTATTTATCAATACCCAGCAAAAAAATCTTGAGTTATTTGAAGATGAATAAATATCAAGTTGAATTTGGTGCGGCCGGGAGAAATTTAAGTCTCGACACGAAGAAAAAAATCCAGGCCGAGAAGTTGAACGGGATTAAATTCAACGAAACACCTTCGCGTCTTTATCCAAATGGGACTTTTGCATCGCATATTGTTGGTGTGGCACAGCTGAAAACACCTGAGGCAGAAGAAGATCCAGAGGCAACTGATGAGAAGCTTCAAGGGATCCTCGGTATCGAAAAATACTTCAACGAGATCCTGGCTGGCAAAGATGGGATGTCCTTTTCAAAGCAAGATTCCTACGGCTATGAGTTACCGAATTCTAAGGTGATCAAAAAAGCACCAGAAGATGGTTCGTCGGTTTATCTCACGCTTGATTCGCGGTTACAGGCTTATCTAGAGACGCTGATGCAGGCAACGCAAGAGAAATATCAACCTAAAAAGATTACTGCAGTGTTAATGAATGCGCAGACGGGCAAAATTGTGGCCGCCGCACAGCAGCCAACGTTTAATGCCTCGACGAAAGTTGGTTTGAGTACGATGTGGCGAGATAGCTTGGTTGAGGATACGTACGAACCCGGCTCTGTTTTCAAATTATTGACGATGTCTGCAGCGATTGATGCAGGGACATATCGGCCGAACGAGTATTATAAGTCTGGATCGGTTAAAGTTGCAGATCGAACGATTTACGATTGGGATCGGAGCGGTTGGGGATGGATTCCATTTTACGAAGCACTCCCTCGCTCGAGTAACGTCGGCATGGTCAAGATTGAACAGCAATTGGGTGCAAAGACGTTTGAAAAATACCTGAATAGATTCCAAGTCGGTGAAAAGACCGGGATCACATTGCCTGAGGAAGCTGCAGGTAGCTTGAATCTTAAATCGGAGGTTTCACAAGCAACCACGGCCTTTGGTCAGGGTGTGAATGTCACTGTCATGCAGATGATGAAGTATCTCAGCGCAATCGCGGATGATGGTGAAATGATTGAACCACAGATTGTTGACCACATTACCAGCGTGAATGGCAAACAGACGAAATATGAGAAAAAGGTTGCGGGTCATCCGATTAAGGCCAGCACTGCTCAGACAGTGCGTCAGTTAATGCAGCAGGTTGTTTATTCAAGTTACGGCACGGGGAGTGCTTACCAGATTCCTGGCTACCGAATTGCAGCTAAAACGGGTACTGCGCAGGTCGCCGGCAGTAATGGACAATATTTGACTGGACAGAACAATTACGTCTTCTCAGTTGCTGGCATGGCGCCCGCCAACGATCCGACTTATATTTGTTACGTCACGGTTCAACAGCCAACCATCACACCGACCGCAGAATCAGATTTGATGAAGGGCATTTTCAACCCATTGATGAAACGGGCGTTGAAGCTACTGGATAGTGATCATAGCACGTCGACCAATTCGATTCAGATGCCTAAACTAACCGACGAATCGGCAAAGGCTGCCACGCAAGTCGCTGAAGCAAAAGGGCTGGTGGTGTCACAAGTGGGCAGCGGTAGCAAAGTTGTTCAGCAATTACCTGCACAAGATGAAAAAGTAATCAAAGGTCAGCGTGTCGTCTTGTTGACTGAGGGCGCGATGACGATGCCAAACGTCATTGGCTGGTCCAAAAACGATGTGTTAAAATTGGCTGAGATCACCGGGTGTGATTTCAAAATTACGGGGACAGGTTACGCGACTTCACAGAGCGTGTTAGCAAATAATGTGATCCCTGATCGTGGCGAAGTTGTGATCAAGTTAGAAGAACCATCGAATTAATAAAAATCAATCAGGAGTGAATTGAAAATGGGATATTCTTTAGCTGCCGTTATTGGTGCCTTTGTACTGACCGTGCTCGGCATGCCACCATTTATTAAGTATCTGCGTCGACATGACGAGGGACAACAGATTCGTGAAGAAGGACCAAAGTGGCATGCTAAAAAATCAGGGACGCCGACGATGGGTGGTTTGATTTTCTTAATTGCTATCTTGGTGATGGTGTTGATTGTGAGCCTGGTTAGTCACCAACTCACGACTGATGTCTGGCTTTTCGTGCTTGTCTTGGCGCTCTATGGTGCGATCGGGTTTGCGGATGATTCCGTTAAGCTAGCGATGAAGCGTAATCTAGGATTAACAGCACGCCAGAAATCACTCGCACAAGTTGTGACGGCGATTGTTTTCTTAGTGATTTACTTCCATGATCAGATGCCAACCGCGTTACCATTTCCAGTGATTGGTCAACTGGATTCACCTGTATTTTTTGCCGTATTCGTCGTGTTTTGGCTGGTTGGTTTTTCCAATGCGGTCAATTTGACGGATGGCTTAGATGGCTTAGTCGGTGGTTTAGGAATTATTTCTTATGGCGCCTACGCCATAATTGCGCTTCGTGAACATCAAGCCGTCGTTGCCATGATCTGTTTGGCAGTGGTTGGGGCGTTAGTTGCCTTTCTCTTCTTCAATCATCTACCAGCCAAGATTTTTATGGGAGACACTGGGTCGCTTGCGTTGGGCGGTGGCTTGGCAGTAATCTCGATTATTCTAGGTCGACCTTGGTCGTTGTTGCTGATTGGGCTCGTCTATGTGATCGAAACAGCTTCTGTGATCTTGCAGGTCTTTTCATACCGGACTTTCCACAAACGTATTTTTAAGATGTCGCCAATCCATCACCATTTTGAAATCATTTGGGGTAAAGGATCGGAGAAAAAGGTTGTCTTCACATTTTGGGCGGCTGGTTTAGTTAGTGCCACCATCTATTTATTATTGTTCTTATAGTTCGTCTTCAGTTTAGACAGTCTTCGATTTAGAATTTAATTTTGATCAATTCTAGCAGAGGTGCAAAGGTATCATGAAGAAAGTTACGGCATATCAGAATAAAAAAGTACTTGTTTTAGGCTTAGCGAAAAGTGGCGTTCATGCGGCGCTACTCTTACATAAATTGGGTGCACTCGTTACGGTTAACGACAAAAAGCCGCTCTCAGAGAACGTCGAAGCTCAGCAGCTCGTTGAAGAAGGCATTCGCGTCATCGCGGGCAGTCATCCTTTAGCTTTGCTAGATGAGGATTTCAGCTTAATGGTCAAAAATCCTGGGATTCCATACAGTAATCCAATGGTACAACGTGCTCAAGAATTAAAACTACCAATTATCACGGAACCAGAGTTAGCCTATGAGGTTCTCGAAGGTGAAATGGTTGCCGTGACGGGATCAAATGGCAAGACGACCACCACAACGCTCATTAGCTTAATGTTGAATGAAAGTCAACCCACACCTCGCGCGTTTGTTGCAGGGAACATTGGTGTTCCAGCAACCGAGGTCGCACAAAAAATTGAACCCGGTCAAACGATGGTGACGGAGCTATCGAGTTTTCAACTACTAGGGACGACCGAACTTGATCCTCATATTGCAGTGCTAACAAACATCTATGAAGCTCATCTCGATTATCATGGCAATCGCCACAATTATGTTGAGGCCAAGATGAATATTGTCAAGAATCAGACCCCAGAAGATTATTTTGTGGTCAATTGGGATAACGAAGAATGGCGTGGCTTGAGTCAACGAACTCGTGGCCAAATAGTGCCATTCTCACGTCAGAATCTGAGCCAAGAGGGCAGTTATCTGCAAGATGGTTGGTTATACTTCCGCGGTGAGAAAATCTGCACAGCTAAAACTATCAAGATCCCTGGACAACATAATGTCGAAAATGCTTTGGCAGCCATTGCGGTCGCAAAGCTCAAAGGTGTCAGCAATCAAGCAATTATAAATGTTCTGAGCACCTTTGCGGGTGTTCGTCATCGCATTCAATTCGTTGAAGAATGGGAGAATCGTCGCTTCTATAACGATTCAAAAGCAACAAATATTGAAGCGACAACGGTTGCCTTACAAAGTTTTGAACAGCCGCTGGATTTAATTGCAGGTGGGTTGGATCGCGGCTTTGTTTTCGACGAGCTGGTTCCGCTGCTGAAGAAGCATGTCCGCACGATGGTCGTCTATGGTGAGACTGCAGACTTGATGCGCGATGCTGGTGAGAAAGCCGGCCTCGAAAAAATCGTGAAAGTCGATGATTTGGTCGTGGCAACTCGGGAGGCCATCAACCTGTCCAAGCCCGATGAAGTGATTCTGTTATCGCCAGCTGCTGCAAGCTGGGATCAATTCCATACTTTTGAAGAACGAGGCGACTTGTTTATCAAGACCGTCGAACAACTGACAAATCAAGTTGAGGAGCCCGAAAAATGAGACTATTAATTTCCGGTGGTGGTACCGGTGGCCACATCTATCCCGCACTTGCACTCATTAAACGCCTGAAAGAGCGACGCCTGATCGATGATGATGAAGTACTCTATGTTGGCACGAAAAAAGGTCTGGAAGCAGACATTGTCACTAAGGCGGGTATTCCGTTTGAAACGATTGAGATTCAAGGCTTTCGTCGTCGCTTGACGTTGCAAAATTTAACAACGATTGATAAGTTCCGTAAGAGCTTGTCACGTGCAAAACAAATTATTCAGGATTTCCAACCTGATATTGTTGTCGGGACGGGTGGTTATGTCTGTGCACCGGTTTGTTACGAAGCAAGTCGGTTAAAGATTCCCACAATGATCCACGAACAGAATTCTGTCGCAGGAATGTCAAATAAATTTCTCGCGCATTTTGTCGACCGGGTCGCCTATGTCTTTCCAGAAGTTGCCCATCAATTTTCTGAGAAGAAAAAGCTGATTCAAACAGGTAATCCACGTGCACAAGAAGTTGCAGCGCTTAAACCGACAGGGATCCTAAAGACATTAGGACTGAATCCTGAACTCAAGACGTTGTTGATCGTTGGCGGTAGTCGGGGTGCAGAACCGCTGAACAAAGCGGTCGTCAAGGCAATCCCGGAATTATCTGAGAAACCTTATCAAGTGCTCTTCATTACCGGTCGTGCGCTGTATGAAAATGTTCATCAGGCAATCGGCACCGTGAAAGAGGCACCAAATATCAAAATCGTCCCATATTTGGATAATTTGAGCCAGTTGTTGCCTGAAATTTCTGTCTTATGTGGGCGTAGTGGGGCAACGACACTTGCTGAGATCACCGCCTTAGGTATTCCGTCAATTCTGATTCCAAGCCCATATGTGACTCATGATCATCAGAGCAAGAATGCCGATTATCTGGTCGAGAGTTCAGCGGCGCTTCTATTGCCAGAGATGGAACTGAATGGTCGTTCGTTAGTTGCAGCAACGGATCACATTTTGTTAGATTCCGAAGTCTGGCAGCAGATGCATATGGCGGCACTTGCCCTGGCAACGCCAGATGCGAGCGATCAGATGATCACCGAAATGCTCTCGTTGGTTCGTCAATATCATCACTGATCATGAAAGGTGGGGGAAAACTTGGTGAAAAATGATCATCCAGATAAAATTGCTAAGCTTGACCCTAATGCCTCGATTCGGAATTGGGAAAAGTTTCGTGACAAGTCTCAACAAAAACAGGCAAAGCAACTTTCAAAGCCAGTTTCTGCCGAATTACCAACCTATAAACGGCAGCAACGTTGGCAATTAACGTGGCATTTAAGTTTAGTCATTCTTGTTTTTGGGACGTTGTTTGGCTTACTCTGCTATCACATTTCACCGCTGGCCCGTGTCGGCGACGTTTCAGTGACGGGTGAGAAGCTGACTGCCGCGCAAGATGTCATCGATGCGAGTCAATTATCATCGACCGATTATGTGACGCGAGTCTGGTTAACGAAGGATCGCATCACGGGGCGTATTAAAAAGAAGCTGCCCGCATTGAAAACCATCTCGCTGAACTTCAGCCAATGGCAGGATGTGACCATCAAAGTTCAAGAGTATCAAACCGTTGGATTCGTCGTGAACCAATCCAAGTATCAACGAGTGCTCAGTAATGGCGTCGTCGATGATGGCGTTTTGAAAAAGCCAATTGGTAACTTTCCAATTTACTCCGGTTTCAAACAAGGAACTGCGTTGAATCGCATTATCAAACTTTATGCAAAAATGCCGGTGCAGATTCAAAATGCGATCTCTGAAGTGAAGTCGGATCCAAGCAAAACAAATCCCTATCGCATCCATTTATTTATGAATGATGGGAATGAAGTGGTGGCGGATTCACGAACGGTGATTGACCGACTGAAATATTATGGTGGCATCGTGGCACAGACAACCAAAAAAGGGGTCGTTGACCTCGAGGTGGGAGCCTATTTCGTCCCGTTTAATCATAAAAATTAAACTTATTCTTGCGAATCAGAAATAACAGTTTATTATCATATCGTTGGTGTGTTAAACTTTAATAAGTACTAGTTTTTTTAATCTATTGACTATAATAAAAATCGAGGAGGCTTTATTTTAATGGATAAAGCTCAGATATATGTGGGCCTCGATATTGGGACAACTGCAATCAGAGTAATTGTTGGCGAATCAATTAATGAACATCTAAACATTATTGGCGTTGGCAGTGAACAATCGCAAGGTCTTAAAGACGGCGTGATTGTCGACATCGATAAGGTTGTTGCCGCTACTCGAAAGGCAGTTCATCAGGCTCAAGCAAAAGCAAATGTAAAGTTTGATCAAGTTGTTGTTGGTGTGCCAGCCAAAGAAATGTTAATTGAACCCGTTAAAGGGATGGCCATCGTTGCAGATCAGCCAAAAGAAATTACAGATCAGGAAGTGCGGAATGTGGCCAGTGCTGCATTATCGCGTAACTTACCTCCTGAGCGAGAAATCGTGGCAATTACGCCACAACAGTTTATTGTCGACGGACAAGCACACATTGTCGATCCACGAGGAATGTCTGCCGTGCGGATCGAGATGGAAGCGCTGGTTTATTCCGTGCCTACCTTGGTCGTTAATAATATCCGTAAGGTGCTCGAACGTACGGGATTGCGTTTGAAACATTTTGTTCTGAATTCATTGGCGCTTTCAACAGTTGCGTTGAATGATGGCGAGCAGGATTTTGGTACGATTTTGATGGACATGGGTGGCGCGCAATCGACTGCTTATGTGATTCATGATCATCAGTTGAAGTTCATCGTCGAAGATGATGAAGGCGGGGATAATCTGACCAAAGACGTTTCCGTCGTCTTGAATACTTCGATGACTAGCGCAGAAAAAATCAAGCGAAACTATGGCGTTGCTAATCCACGTTCAACCTCTGATAGCGAGAAGTTTCCGGTTGAAATTGTCGGCCAGGATGACCCAGTTCTCGTTGATGAAACTTATCTATCTGAGATTTTGGAAGCTCGTTTCGAACAAATCTTCGATCGACTTGCTGCCAAGCTTGAGCAAGTCCATGCGTTCGATTTGCCTGGTGGCGTCGTGATCACGGGTGGTGTTGCCGAGACAATGAGCTTGAATTCACTCGCAGCTGAATTGCTAGATGCCAAGGTGCGCATCTACACACCTAAAGAAATGGGATTACGTAATTCATCGTTTGCCACTGTTCTAGGATTGATCACTTATGCCGCTGGCTTGAGTGAAATCGAGCTCTTAGTGACAAGTGTGATCAACCATAACGCATTGAGCGCGACAGCTAGTCAACCTGCTGTTCAAAAAGAATCAGAATCAGCACAAACTAGCGACTCTCGATTCAGTACGTTTGGCTTCGGCAATCGAAGTAATCAGACACCGAGTCAACAGAATCAAGCTAAATCTCCAACCACTGCTGCTAAGAAGCCGAAACAGTCTGAGCCAAAGAACAAGTTTCGAAACTTCTTCAATAAATTTTTCGATTAGAAATTTGTGAAACCTTAGGAGGAAAACGCACATGAACGAATCAAAAACAGAAGAGCAAGCTCAAACTTCCGGCGCAATTATTAAAGTTATCGGTGTTGGTGGTGCTGGTGGTAACGCGCTTGAACGCATGATCGAAGAGAATATTCAAGGTGTTCAATTCATCGCAGCTAACACTGACTTGCAAGTCTTAGACAAATCGAAAGCAGATATTAAGATTCAACTCGGGCCTAAATTGACTCGTGGCTTGGGCGCAGGTTCAAAGCCAGAGGTCGGCGAGAAAGCCGCAGATGAAAGTGAAGAAGCTTTGACCAATGCCTTACAAGGTGCAGACATGGTCTTCGTGACTGCCGGCATGGGCGGCGGTACAGGTACAGGTGCTGCCCCAGTTGTTGCTAAGATTGCAAAAGATCTCGGTGCCCTAACCGTTGGTGTTGTGACACGTCCATTTACATTTGAAGGTCCAGATCGCGCACGTTTCGCGGCTGAGGGTATCTCTCAAATGAAACAACACGTGGACACATTGATCATCATTTCTAATAACCGTTTATTGGAAATGATCGATAAGAAGACGCCATTGAATGAAGCCTTCCATGAAGCAGACAACGTGCTCCGTCAAGGTGTTCAAGGTATTTCCGATTTGATCACCTCTCCAGGTTATATTAATTTGGACTTTGCTGATGTCACGAACGTCATGAAAGATCAGGGTTCTGCCTTAATGGGTGTTGGCTCTGCAACTGGTGAGAATCGTATTTCTGAGGCAACGAAGAAGGCAATTTCTTCACCAATGCTTGAAGTTTCTATTCAAGGTGCTGAGAAGGTACTGTTGAACATTACCGGTGGCCTCGACTTGACGTTGTATGAAATGGAAGCTGCTTCTCAAATCGTTTCTGAAGCTGCTTCTTCAAATGTTAATATCATTTGGGGAACTTCAATTGATGAAAGTTTAGGCGATGAAGTTCGTGTGACCGTGATTGCAACTGGAATTGGCGATATTGACGCGGCTAAGAAACGCAAGGCAACGCCGAACCGCAACTTGATCAATAAAGCAGCTGCTGAGACAGATGACAAGAAGGCTGCTGAAAAAGATGACGATCCTTGGAACATCTTACAAACCGAGACAGAAACTTCAAAGATGTCAAACCGTCCACAAAATGCTGAACGTGAGTTTGAAAACATTGAAAAGCCAAGCTTCGACGCTTTTCAAACACATCCTTTAAAAGACGAACATGAACAAAATCATCAAAAAGATGACGATGATGTGCCACCATTCTTGAAGCGCCGCCAAAAATAGGCGCAGATCAGTGAGGTGATTGACGATGGCTTTTGAAAAGTTAAGTCGTTTCTTCGGAATGACAGAAGACGATGATGAAGATTATGAAACAGAAAACACTCAAGATCGCGCAGTCACTGAAGATGTGCCAATGAGTGGTTCAACGACCAATAGTGTTGATAATGTTGTGCCCTTAAACAATGCGCGCGCCATGGCACGTAAAATTGTTATTTCCGAACCGAGTATTTACGCAGATGCTAAAGAGATCGCGACTACTTTGTTGAACAATCAAGCAACTGTGGTCAACTTTAGTCAGATGGACGATCAACAGTCACGTCGGGTGATTGATTTCTTAACTGGCACCGTATTTGCCATCAAAGGCGAGATTCAACGTGTGGGTGATAAGATTTTCTTATGCACACCTGCTAAGTTTGAAATTGAAGGTTCAATCACCGATGTTTTACAAAGTGATAAGGACTTCGACTGATGACATTCATAAGTGGACTTTATGAGCTGCTTTATTATTTACTGCAGGCCTACAACCTGGCAATTGTGATCTATGCCATCATGTCATGGGTACCTCGTGCTCGCTATTCTAGGTTCGGGCAACTCATTTCAAGACTGGTAGAGCCGTTATTTAACTTAATTGATCGATTTATTCCATCATTTGGTGGTATCAGTATTTCACCAATTATTGCGTTAGGTTTGGTTTATCTTTTACAACGTGGGTTAACCGTCATTTTCTTCGGGTTATTCTAGTTTAAACTGTCAATGGATTGACCCGTCAATTGAAGGGAGGAAATCAATTGGATAGTGCAGTTTTCCAACATTTTCGTCCAGAAGAGCGTCCGTTTATCGAGCGCATCAACGACTGGCGAAATCAAGCAATGAATGAATATCGTCCAATATTAACCAACTTTTTGGATCCACGGCAGATTTTTCTGATTGAAACCGTTGTGGGCAAAGTTGATGATTCCTTCCGTTATTGGCAAGATGGCGGCTACAATCAGTCCGAACGTCGACGAGTCATTTTTGCACCGGGTTACTTTACCCCTGAAAGCCAGGATTATCATATCCAACTTTTCGAGATCAAGTATCCGGTGAAGTTCGCGACGCTTTCTCATGGTCGAATCCTAGGAACTTTGATTAATTCTGGTGTCGATCGTAGCCAATTCGGTGACATCATCACAGATGGTGAAACTTGGCAGTTTTTTGGTGTCGAGTCGATGGCGTCCTTCTTTGAAGAACAAATCGTGAAGATTGGATCGATTAACGTTCGAGTTGAACCTGTTCCTATTCTTGATGCCGTTAAACCGGTTGTCGATTGGCAAGAAGAATCGATTGTAGCGACTTCGATGCGTTTAGACACGATTATTTCTGAAACGTTTAATATTTCTCGACAACGTGCAAAAGAACTTGTCGAGGATCAACGTGTTCAAGTGAATTGGAGTGTCAACCAACATCCTGATTTTCAAGTTGATTTACTAGATATGTTAAGTGTTCGTAAATTTGGCCGAGTACAGGTTCTAGACGTGCTGGGACGAACTCGCAAAGAACGGTATAAGCTAAAAATCGCAACATTACGGCGGCAACCCTTGAGTTATTAATGAATAAGGAGATTTTAGAATGGCATTAACACCAAGTGATATACAGAATCAAAAATTTGAGACGCACTTTCGGGGCTTTGATCCAGATGCAGTTCAAGACTTTCTCGATCAAGTCGCAACAGATTACAACGATGTGCTGCTGCAGAATCAGCAGTTAGAGCAGTCCCTGAAGGAGAGTCAAGAACGGGTCAGCTATTTCACTGAGTTGAAAGATGCTCTGAATCAATCGATTATCGTTGCTCAGGATGCGGCCGAACGTGTTCGCGAGAATGCTCAACATGAAGCAGAGTTGACGAAACAAGAGGCACAAAAACAGGCAAATGAACTCATTAAAGAAGCCACAGATCGCTCAAATCAAATTTTAACCGAAGCTGCAGATCGGTCACGTCAATTGACTGTTGAGACGGCTGATCTTCGTGATAGTACACGAGTCTTCCATCAAAAATTGCAAGTTTTATTACAATCGCAATTGGCAATGGTGAATGCACCAGAATGGCAGGATTTACTGAATCAAACACCGAATGCAACGCCGGAAATTGAAACTCGTCCAGAAGCTCAAGCGCAACCAGAAGATGAGCAAGCTACTGTGGAAGAAGCAACGACAACGCCAGAAGCAGCGCCAGTTGCTGAGACAGCGTCGGTTGAGCCTGCGACTGAAACAACTTCTGAATCAGAGGTTGAGGATCAACCTGCTTTTCAGTACCGTAACCGCGGTAATGACACGCAGGGTGAGTCAGTTGAGACTTCTACAGATGCCAGTCAATCGGACGATGGGATAACCATTGTTTTTCCAGACGAAAACAAGTAGAATATAATTAATCTTAACCTTGTCACTAGGGGCCATTTAAGTCTAGTTGATTGTTAGGTGAGCACTCAAGTTTAAATCATGTGGTGTCATTCAAGCGAGCCGGAGTAGGTGTGAGTTCGGTATGTTCCAGCACATGATGCATCGCCTTGAGAGACAATTGGATAATCAATATTGAAGTGGAAGAGCGTTTTGCTTTTCAATTTAGGTGGTACCACGGGAATCTCGTCCTATATTTATAGGGCGTTTTTTTATTTTCAGTAAGAATACGGAGGATTGATTTTATGCGTGTCAAAGATACCTTACACTTGGGTAAAACCGAGTTTCCTATGCGCGGTAGTTTGCCAAAGCGTGAACCAGAATGGCAAGACCAATGGGAAGAAAATAAAGTTTATGAGCGACGTCAAAAATTAAATGAGGGTAAACCAACTTTCATGTTGCATGATGGCCCTCCGTTTGCAAATGGGAACATTCATTTAGGTCACGCACTGAATAAAATCAGTAAAGATATTATCGTTCGCTATAAGTCGATGAGTGGATTTCGCGCGCCTTATGTTCCGGGCTGGGATACACACGGCTTGCCAATCGAGCAGCAATTAGCTAAACAGGGTGTCGATCGTAAAACAATGGATCCTATCGAATACCGGAAACTCTGCTACAACTATGCGATGCAAGAAGTTGAAAAGCAGAAAGCAGGTTTTAAACGCTTAGGTGTTGCTGGCGACTGGGACCATCCTTATATTACATTGCAACCCGAATTTGAAGCCGAGGAGGTTCGCGTCTTCGGCAAGATGGCTGAAAAAGGCTATATCTACAAGGGTAAGAAACCTGTCTACTGGTCACCATCTTCCGAATCGACTTTGGCCGAAGCGGAGATCGAATATCATGACATTAAGTCACCATCAATCTACGTGGCTTTCAAGGTGATCGATGGTAATGGCGTGTTAGATACCGACACGTCGCTGATTATCTGGACTACGACGCCTTGGACCATTCCAGCAAACCTGGCTATTTCAGTTAATCCACGCTTTGACTATAGTGTAATCAAGGCGGATGGTAAGAAGTATGTCATCGCGACAGAACGTTTGGCTGAGGCAACAGCCGCAATTGGATTTGAGAACTATGAAACCTTAGCACACGTTGCTGGTAAAGACCTCGAGTTCGTCAAAGCAAAGCATCCTTTATATGATCGTGAATCTGTTGTGATCTTAGGTGATCACGTCACGTTGGATGATGGGACTGGCTTGGTCCACACGGCACCTGGTCATGGTGCGGATGACTTTAATGTTGGTCAGAAGTATCATTTGCCTGTTTACTCAGTCGTCAATGCTCAGGGATACATGAACGAGAATGCACCAGGATTTGAGGGTGTTTTCTATGATGATGCCAACAAACTGGTGACCGATGCCTTAACCAAAGCGGGTGCCTTACTGAAACTCAGCTTTTTCGTGCACAGTTACCCACATGATTGGCGGACAAAGAAACCAGTGTTTTTCCGTGCGACAACACAATGGTTTGCCTCTATAGACGCTTTTCGTGATCAGATCTTGGCACAAATCAAGCAAGTTAAATTTAGCCCTGAATGGGGACAAACTCGTCTTTATAATATGATTCGTGATCGTGGCGACTGGGTCATCTCTCGTCAACGCGCTTGGGGACTGCCATTACCAATTTTCTATGCAGAAAATGGTGAGGCAATTATCACGCCAGAGACCACTGAACATGTGGCAGAATTGTTTGAAAAGTACGGTTCGATTGTTTGGTATGAAAAATCCGCTAAAGAATTATTGCCAGAGGGATTCACCCATCCAGGCAGTCCTAATGGTGAGTTTACCAAAGAAAAAGATATTCTCGATGTCTGGTTCGATTCGGGTTCGTCTCACCAAGCCGTCATGGCTCAACGACCAGAATTAAGTTTCCCTGCAGACCTTTACTTAGAAGGATCTGATCAGTATCGTGGCTGGTTCAACTCAAGCTTAATCACAAGTGTTGCTGTTACCGGGCAGTCACCTTATCGTCAGGTCGTTTCACAAGGCTTCGTCCTGGATGATAAAGGCCATAAGATGAGTAAGTCACTTGGCAATGTGATCAATCCTAATGATGTCTTCCGTCAATTTGGTGCCGAAATTGTCCGCCTCTGGGTTGCTTCAACGGATGCTAGTTCTGATGTTGCCGTTTCAATGGATATTCTTAAGCAAGTTTCCGAATCATACCGTAAGATTCGCAATACAATGCGTTTCATGCTCGCTAATGTCACTGACTTTGACGTTGAAAAAGACAGCTTAGACTTTGAGCAGTTACGTGAAGTCGATCAATATCTGTTAGTTCGCTTGAATGACGTCGTTAAGCAATCGCTCGAAGCCTACGATCAGTTTGATTTTGCAACCGTCTTTAAGCTTGTTAATAGCTTCTTGGTCAATGATCTCTCGGCGTTCTATCTCGACTTCGCCAAAGATGTGATTTACATCGACCAAGAGAATGAGCCTGAACGTCGCGCAATGCAGACGGTGATCTACGAGAGTTTAGTTGCATTGACAAAATTATTAACACCGATTTTGCCACATACGGCTGAAGAGGTTTGGCAGTACTTGTCAGAACCTGAGGACTACGTGCAATTGGCTGAAATGCCTGTTGCTAAGGACTATCCTAGTCAAGCACAATTACGTTCACAATGGGTAGAGTTTATGAACTTCCGCGATGACGTCCACCGCGCGCTTGAAACAGCACGCCAAGAGAAGATCATTGGCAAGTCATTGGAAGCTGCTGTGACCATCTATCCAAGCGAACAATTACAGACGTTGTTAACTAACCTGAAGGCGGATGTCGCACAACTCTTAATTGTTTCGCAGCTAGCCATCAGTTCAGACGCCGCTCCTGCAGATGCCACGAGTTTTGACAACTTCTCAATTCGTGTTGTTCATGCGCCAGGCGAGGTTTGTGATCGTTGCCGTAAGACGTTGACTGATGTGGGTTCCGATGCAGATCTACCAAATCTGTGTGCAAGTTGTGCACAGATTGTTCGCGCAGAGTTTCCTGAGGTCGTGACAGAAGGCTTCGATCCTAAAAAAGCATAGGAATAGGGGTGTGCTTCATGTTAAAAGGAAAAGTACGTTCATTTGATGAACAAAAAGGATTTGGGTTCATTTCATCTGAAGGTTTGCCAGACACCTTTGTTTTCTTCTCTGCCATCAAAACCAGCGGATTTAAGACATTAACAGCGGGTCAGCAAGTGACGTTTCAAGTGGCTCAAGGTGAAAAAGGTCCGCAAGCCATTAACGTTGAAATTATTGAAGATGATGACCAAGACGCCGAATAAACGGTTTCTGAGGTTAACTTCTAGTCCCATTAAGCTTCAAACGTGAAGACTTTAGCGTTCAAAAAAACACACGATGATGTCATCGCCGATTTAGTCGGCGGCATCATCGTGTGTTTTTAACTTGTTTTGAAACAAATGATTGAGTTGAGACGTTGATTTAGAAATCGGTGACGTCTTTTCTGAATGTGGTGCCATCACCAATTTCCCCACGGCTATAGGCTAATAGGTGGTTTTTAAGCTCGGATTCCATTTTTTGTAACTCGGCTTCTGCGTGTTGACGTTTCTGACGCCCTTCTTGTTGGATCTTAAGGGTTTGTTGCAAGGTTTCAACGAGATCATTCTGTGTTTTCTGAAGTGTTTCGATGTCGACAACGCCGCGTTCATTTTCCTTGGCGGTTTCAATTGCTGAAATCTTCAACATCTCTGAATTCTTCAGCAAGAGATCATTGGTTGTTTGCGAAACCTGGCGCTGAGCAGTGACAGCGTCTTTTTGGCGAAGAAGGGTTAGCGCGATTGCAACTTGATTCTTCCACAAGGGAATCGCAGTGTTGATTGACGCTTGGATTTTTTCAGCAAGGGCTTGATTTGTGCCTTGAATCAGGCGAATTTGCGGCGCTTGTTGAATCGTAATTTCGCGAGCTAATTGCAAATCGTGAGTTCGTTTTTCGAGTCGATCTGCAAATTGCTTAAGATCGTTGGCTTCTTGAACTTTCATCTGATCGCCACTTTGTTCGGCTTCAGCAAGTAATGCTGGAATTTGTTGTTGTTCTAGTTCTTCCAACTTCACTTTTCCTGCGGCAATGTAAACATTTAGGGCATCGAAATAAGCTTTATTTTGCTCATAGAGGCCGTCTAACATTTTACTATCGACGAGCAAGGCGTTCTTTTGGTGATCTAATTTAGAGCCAATAGCGTCGATTTGGGCGCCAATTTTTTGATACTTGGTCGTGATTTCATAAATCGAACGTTTGACCTTACCGAAGATCTTGCGGAAGACATTGTTGTTCTCTGCCGCGAGTTCGGAAGGATTCGCTTCGTTCAGTCGATACATGAGATCAGTCAGAGAGTTCCCAATCTCACCGGTCTGTTGACTCTGAACCTGATTCAACATCTGTTGTGAAAACTCAGAGAGCTTTTTTTGCGCGTTGGCACCATAATTAAGTACTGCGGTTTGATTCTGCGTATCAATTTGCTTGGCAAGCGCTTGGGCCTGTGCTTGTTGCTGCGGCGATAACTGTTGCAAACTCGATTGGCTATCGACTTTCTGTGGCTGCGCCGGTGTTGATTGTTCAGTGAATGGCGTCGCTAGCAAGTCATCGTAAAGCGGATTTTGAGTTTGATTTTTTTCTGTCTCAGTCATTCTGGGAATCACCATCTTTCAATGTGTCAGTCTTTGCGTCAGCGGCATGATCTACAGCATCAGAATCAGCACCAGACTGTTGTTTTGTGAGATAATCTTTTTGAATCTGGCTCAGCTGATCTTGCATCTGCGCGATTGATTGTTCACTCTTCAAGTTAAAATCAGCCCGCTGATCAGGATGATTAACGGCGTCTAAGGTCGTCGATAAGTCAGAGATATCTTCCGCAACAAAGTCGGTGTAATCGTGTTTCATTTGTTCACTGAGGGTTGCCAGTACTTCAACACTGCGGTCAAGCACGGCATAGGTATCGGCGGTCTTAACCTCGTGTGTGTTGATTTCTTGATATTTACGAGCGATCTGTAGGCTATTAGGCAGGTGCTTATAGAGAAAATCAGCAGCCTCTTGCAGACGTTCTGGTTCCTTAACGAGCGCTGCGAACATCGCCTTAGCCACTTCAAGCGTGTCGTGATTCAGATTAATTGCACGTAACTTAGGAACTGCAGTCATGACTTTTTCAAGGTCGATGATCTCTTGCTTGGCTTCTGCCATTGTCTCGCGGAAAACATTGATATCTGTGTCAGATAAACCTGCCTGATGATAGTGATTCAACAGCTTGTTATTAATTGGTGCGTCGAAGCTTTCGGTTGCTGGTCGCGCTTTTGTCTCGACACCTGCAAATAGGTACGCGATAAATGCGAAGAAGAGCCCGACGATGCTGAGTGCCAAAGAATCATCACTCGATAAATCGACGACGGTCAAAAGGGTGCCTAAAATGATGCAACCAGTCATGAAATAGCATGACCAAGCCATCAACTTGCGAAATAGGCGCTTATCACCCTGAAGCGTGATGGCACGAACAATGAGGGCGGTGGACAATGCGGTCAAAATCAGTGCCGCAATATCGACGAGCCCCCTAGGGCCCTGAATAGTAACTCTAACGGAGCTTAAGATTAGGATTAAAACAACTGCGATCACGTAGAACAATCGCCGTGTATTCTTTTTTGTTTGCATGATAGACCTCCATCGCAACTTTCTAATCAAATTCTAGCATAGTCAGAGAAAATCTAAATAAGGCTAAAGGTTGATTTTGAACTCATGCTTAGGGGAATGAGGGTTGAATTTATTTCCGTTCGGCCGGTTTACGAACAAAAAGTAAGAGAAAATCATTTACAGCCCTGTGTTGATAAGGTATGATAGTTACATTATGGAAGGTGAACTAACGATGAGTGAATTTACTGAAAAAGTAATCGGTGATGAACTGGTTTATCATGGTCATATTATTGACGTGCATCATCAAACTGTCGAGCTACCTAATGGCAAGCCCGCTCAACGCGACATTGTGCAGCATCATGGCGCTGTTGCCATCTTGACCTTAACGGCGGATCATCAACAGGGTTATTTTGTGCGGCAGTGGCGCGCTCCCTTGCAACACGAGACGTGGGAGATACCCGCGGGTAAAATCGAAGCAACGGAAACAGACCCATTGGTTGTAGCTAAACGTGAACTGAATGAGGAAATTGGCGTTCAGGCCGAACAGTGGCAACTGTTGAGTAATTTCTATAGTTCGCCCGGTTTTGCAACCGAGCGGATGTTCTTATATCTTGCAACTGATCTGAGCCCAATTTTGAACAAGCGGCCGCTAGATGAAGATGAATTCCTTGAAGTTAAGTTGTTGACACTTCCAGAAATCCAGGCGCGTCTAGAAGCCACTGATTATGTGGATGCGAAGACGTTATTAGCTGTTAAATATTGGGAACAACTCATCGCAAATGAGGATAAACATGAAAACAAATGAAGAACCAGATACGATTATTGACACCAGACCATCTCATCGTCGCTCGGATCGACGATCACGCTCAATCAGTCATGAGTCAGCGACCGACACCACGCAAACTGAAGCAACCAATGCAACTTTATCGAGAGTGGCACGTCAACAGTCGCAGCGCTCTTCAGGGGTGAATGATCATCAGAAAGAGGTTCGTCATCCCTTCATGAGGCGTCGTTTAAACTGGGCAATTTTTGCCGTTGTGGTGCTGATTATCGCCATCTATCTCGTCTTATTCTTCATTTAATCCGTTAACCAATTATTGTGTTAAATCTGATGACGTTAAAATTGATCAATTCGTTCGAACTAACTTAAATTCAACAACCTATCTCAGGAGGAACAAATGTTAAAAATTGGAATTTTAGTGCCGATGGCTGAAGAAATCGGTCTCTACCAAACAAAATTAAGTGCGGTGAGCATCGAATCCATTGCACAGGTCGAATTCACCATTGGCTCTTATGAAGGCGTCGAACTCGTCTTGGCTCAATCTGGGATTGGTAAAGTTCAAGCCGCGTTAACAGCGTCATTGCTGTTCGATCATTATCAAGTCGATTTAGTGATCAACTCTGGTTCTGCGGCAGGGGTGGCAGATGGGCTTTCAATCGGCGAATTAGTCTTGAGCGATCGCCTTGTCTATCATGATGTTGATGTGACCGGTGGTGGCGATTATGAACTCGGACAAGTACCCGGTCATGATCGTTATTTCTATGCAGATCAACCAGTTTTAAAAGTTGTTAGCGCAGCTGCAACTAAGTTAGGAATCAAGACCATGTCAGGGTTGATCGCAACTGGGGATCAATTCGTGGCTGATCCTAACCGTGTGGCTGCCATTAAGCAAGAATTTGCGGGCGTTGCAGCAGTCGAAATGGAGGGTGCTGCGGTCGCACAGGTTGCCGCCAGCTTTGGCAAACCATTCTTAATCATTCGCGCCATTAGCGACAACGGTGATGACTCGGCATCCGTAAACTTCAGTGAATTTGTTGTTCAGGCTGGTAAAAACGCGGCCACCTTGTTGTTGACTGCTTTACCAGAGTTACAAGCGATAAAAGGGGACGATTAAAGTTGAACCACTATTATTTCGATAATGCGGCCACAACGCCTATGAGTCCAGATGTGGTTCAGGCCATGAGTGCTGCTTTAGCGAATGATTTTGGTAACGCCTCAAGCACGCATTATTATGGCCGCCAGAGCCATCATCTGCTCGATCAGAGCCGTCAGACAATTGCGCGCAGTATTCATGCAAAAACCGATGAGATCGTCTTCACCAGTGGAGGTACTGAGAGTGATAATACTGCCATTTTAGGAACTGTTGCGGCTTATCACGAACGCGGCCGTCACTTGATTACGACGGCAGTTGAACACCCTGCAATTCTCAAAACGATGCATTATTTGGAAACACAGGGCTATGAAATCACTTATTTACCGGTTGATCGAGAAGGCCGTGTCAGTGTGACTGACGTTCAAGCTGCCTTGCGTCCGGATACGATTCTCGTTTCGGTCATGATGGGCAATAACGAGGTTGGCACGATCCAACCTATTGCTGAAATTGGACAGTTACTCAAACATCATCAGGCCATTTTTCATACCGATGCCGTGCAAGCTTACGGTATTCTTGACATCGATGTGACCGCATTGGGCGTCGATCTACTATCGATTTCTGGGCATAAATTGCATGGTCCTAAGGGAATCGGCTTCTTGTACATGAACGAACGCCTAAACTTGGAACCCTTTATGCATGGCGGCGAACAGGAACATCTGCGTCGCGCTGGTACCGAGAATATTCCTAGCATTGTCGGTTTGGCTCAAGCCGTCGCAGATCTAACCCCCGAACGTAAAGTCGAGAAACGCGAGCAGTTACAGACGCTCAAACAAACGTTGATTACCGATTTGAAGGCGAAAGACGTCGACTTTGAGATCAACGGCCCGGCGCCTCAAGAGGGGCTTCCTCACGTCTTAAATTTGTGGCTACGTGGTGTACCAACTAACTTAATGCTGATGAAACTCGATCTCAAAGGATTTGCAGTCTCTGGCGGCTCGGCATGCACTGCCGGTAGCCTAGAACCCTCGCACGTCCTGATTGCACTGTATGGAGACGAACACGCCCCACAAATCAGTGAATCATTACGAATCTCATTCGGAGATCAGAACACGATAGAAAGCGTCCATAAACTAGCAGAAGCAATAGCAGAAATTACAGAGCGTTTCCTCGGGCGCTTAACCCCTGAGCATTAACAAACTTTCACGGGGAAGGGCAAAGCCATTCGCGGTGAAAGCGAAGTAAAGCGGAAGGGGTTGCTCGGGAAGAAACGTTTCAAAAAAGACAAGGATGAGACTTGTCCGCGGACCTCAACAGTTGCTGAATGGATCTTGAATTTTCCGGCGGATCTGTTTATCACGTCACTTGGTCTAGTTCCGTAGTGATGTTATAATCAAAGGGAAGTGCGACTATCAAGTTGAGGAAAAAGAGGGATTCAAAATGGCAAAAGATGAAGTTAAAGTTTTAGGTGATGAACGGGTATTTAAAATCAGTTCAAAAATTAAAAAATATGCTTTGTTAGATGTTGGATTCGTGAAATCAAACCGTGGTCGTTTCCAATTAGAACGACCATTAAACGGTGAAACACCCTATGGTGCCAGTTACAAACTCAAGGTCACAATTGGTGAAGACTTAGATACCTTGAAAATGGCCGTCACTGATCCTAGTGGCTTGAAGGCTGTTAATATTTTTAAAGATGAAAAAAATGTGAGTGTCGTTGAACAATTTAACTTTCAAATCGAAAATTTAGTGGAGCGCGATATTTTAGTTGTTGCTCCCGCATAATAAAGGAGCAAATTGAATCATGGATAATTCTAAGACCCGTGTAATCGTCGGGATGAGTGGTGGCGTGGATTCATCTGTCACCGCTTGGTTGTTGAAGCAGCAAGGTTATGATGTCATCGGTGTTTTTATGAAGAACTGGGATGATACAACGGATTCTGGTTTCTGTACTGCGACTGAAGACTATGAGGATGTGGCGCGTGTCGCCGACCAGATTGGTATTCCGTATTACTCGATCGATTTTGAGAAAGAGTATTGGAATCGGGTCTTCGAGTATTTCTTGGACGAGTACCGCCACAACCGGACGCCTAACCCCGATGTGATGTGTAACAAGGAAATAAAATTCAAGTCGTTCTTGGATTATGCGATGGAAATGGATGCCGATTATATCGCAATGGGGCATTATGCGCAGTTATCACGTGATGCTGATGGCACCGTCCATTTGATTCGTGGTGCCGATGATAACAAGGATCAGACTTACTTCTTGAATGCCTTGTCACAAGATCAATTGCAAAAAGTGATGTTTCCAATTGGTGGTATGCGTAAGCCTGAGGTGCGTGCGATTGCCGCTAAGGCTGGCTTGGTAACTGCTCGTAAGAAGGATTCAACGGGTATCTGCTTCATCGGCGAGCGCGACTTCAAGAAATTCCTGAAGGAGTTCTTGCCTGCACAGCCTGGTCAGATGGTGACACCAGACGGCGAGGTCAAGGGTCAGCATGATGGTTTGATGTATTACACGATTGGTCAGCGTTCTGGCTTGGGCATCGGCGGTAGCAGTGAGTCGAGTGAGCCATGGTTTGTTGTCGGCAAGGACATGAGCAACAACACGTTGATCGTGGACCAGGGCTTCAATAATCCACGTTTGTTTGCAACCAGCTTGGATGCTTCAAATATCTCGTTTGTTACGGGCGATGCACCTGCACAGTCATTCCACGTGACGGCGAAGTTCCGTTATCGTCAAGCTGATGTTGGTGTGACGGTTAATATGAACGATGATGGCACGATGGCAACAGTTGTTTTTGATGAGCCCGTACGTGCGATCACACCTGGCCAGTCGGTTGTTTTCTACGACGGTTCAGAGTGCTTAGGTGGCGGCGTGATCGATGTTGCTTATGACCATGCAAATGTCTTACAATATGTATAAGCATAACCACGCGTGATGATCTCGTTTGGTTGATGTCGAAACGAGGCGAATCAATCAGAACGGATTGACGAGCTGACTCACGATCTCAACTTCAATCAAGCATCATCCCGCTATAATTAGGCTGCTGACAATCAAATGTCCAGCCTTTTTCATTACATAATTTTGAGGATGGGTAAATGACTAAACTTTTTTTCGTACGACACGGCAAGACGAAATGGAATCTCGAGGGACGCTATCAGGGAGCAGGTGGTGATTCGCCGTTACTGCCCGGAAGTTACCAAGATGTCTCGCGATTAGCAACGTATTTATTGTCAAAGAAGATTAAGTTCCGCGCAATCTACACCAGTCCGCTCTTGCGTGCAAAAACGACTGCGGTTTTTCTCAGCGAGAACCTGAACCAGAAGAACCTACCGATTCGCGTGGAGACCGGCTTACGTGAGTTCAATCTCGGCGTAATGGAGGGTAAGACGTTTAAAGAAGTCGAAGCAAAGTTTCCAGCGGCAGTGGATGCATTTCGTCACCATCCCGATTTATTTGAGGAAAACGAGGTCCAAGCCGAAACATTTAGTGAATTGATTTTGCGCATGCGCCAGGTGATTTTGATGATTGTCAAAAGCTATCCTAAAGACAGCGACCATATCTTGATTGTGAGTCACGGCGCGGCATTGACGGCATTGATGCAATCTTTGATTGGGACTCCTTTAGCCGATTTACGCAAGAATGGCGGTTTGACCAACACGAGTTTAACGGTACTCGAAACGAAGGATCAAGGCCAACATTTCAAGAAGCTACAATGGAATGAAACCTCCTTCTTAGGGAAGAATTTAGATAAAACTGACTCGATTTAACCCGGCGGTTATCTACGAAAATAGTGTTGCTTCTAATCGAAGCAGCCCGGTCGTTTAAGCAATTGGGAGTCAACTTGTCGTTGCAGAGGAGGAATCACAACATGAAACAAGCGCCACAACCTAAAATTAATGAAAAAATTATGGCACAGTTCAAAGCAGGGCAGCGGGAAGAAGCGATTATTGCACTGACGAAGTTGTTGGCGCAACAGCCCAATGATGTCGACTTGCTTTTGCAATTGGCGACAATGTTGATCGAAGTCACTGATCTCACTCAAGCGCAACAAGTCTTGCAACGTGCGGCGGTAATCGACCCAGAGCGCGTCGAAGTGTTGTACAACCAAGCCGTTGTTGCCCATCAACTCAAGCAAGATCAGCAAGCTGTTCAGTGGTTGCAAAAGCTAAGTCGCTCGGCGTTGGCAGTTGAGGCCAATTACTTACTGGCAGTCATCTACTTCGAACATCAACAGATCCAATTAGCCGCGGCATTTGCGTTGACGGCGGTTGAAGCCGAGCCGTCTGATTTTCCTGCAAATTTACTGTTGGCACAGATTTTAGCGAAACAGCAGGCATGGACGCAATGCTTAGGCTATGCGCAACAGGCTAATATGCTAGAACCAGATGATGCAGATGCCATGTTCGTTTACGGATCGGCTTTGTTAAACACGGGGGACGTCACACGCGGTCGTCAATTATTGCAACGCGTGGCTGCCGTTGCGCCGAAGAAATACGAGTCGGCAGTGTCGTTGATCCTCTCAGAGTAACCCGATGCGAAAGTGCGGGTCATGGAGTATAAGGAATAACATGATGAAAACGATCCAAGGAAACGTGACACTCGAAGGGCTGATCGATGGTGTTTTGTTCGAAAGCCCGACGAGTTTGTTTAAAATTATCTCGGTTAAGATCACGAAGAAAAATTTCGATTGGGACGATGCGACCATCATCGTCACTGGCAGTTTTGGTGAGTTGAACCTTGATGAGCGCTACGAGTTCAGTGGTCAGGTGGTCTCTCATCCAAAATATGGTCGTCAATTTCAGACAGATAATTATCATTTGATGTCACCGGATACGGAAAGTAGTCTGGTGGCCTATTTTTCGGGGACACAATTCAAGGGCGTCGGCAAGGCGACCGCTCAAAAAATCATCAATCACTTAGGCCTCGATGCGATTGATAAGATTCTGGCCAACGCTGATGTGCTCCAAGAAGTTGGCCTGAAGCCTGCGCAGCAACAGGCTGTTGTTGCCCAGCTTGCACAATCCCACGGGACGGAACAGGCGATGATCACGCTGGCAGAATATGGATTTGGCCCGCGGCTAGTTGATCAGATTATCTCTAAATATCATTCCGACGCCTTAGCGGTCATTCAGAAAAATCCGTATCAACTCGTGTATGATATTCAAGGTATCGGTTTTAAACGCGCCGATCAGGTCGCAGCCAAGTTAGGCATTGCGGCAGACGCTCAGGTTCGCATCGAAGCGGCATTGATTCAATTTTTACGCAATGACTTAGCTACGAATGGCAATACCTATTCAGATCCACGTGCCGTTCTCGAAGGCGCGCTGGCGCTATTATCGGATAGCCGCTTCGAAGTCCCCTCTGATCAGCAGGTGGCCGACGAACTTGTTGCCTTGGCTGCTTCCGGTGGGATCATTGTTGAAGAGAAACGAATTTATTTACATTCGAGCTATCAAAGCGAGTTTGAAATTACGAACCGGCTACAAAAATTATTGACTGCGAAAGAAAAATCGTGGTCAGTCAAGTCGTTCGATCAGGAATTAAAAGCATTATCACGTTGGTTAAAGGTTGTCTACGATCAGCAACAAGTTGATGCCATCAAGATGGCACTCGACCAGCCAATCAGTATTTTAACGGGTGGCCCGGGAACAGGGAAGACCACAATCTTGTCTGCGGTGGTCACGTTGTTTGCCAAGAAAAATCATCTCAGCTTGGATCCCAAAGATTATGAGGATGAACCATTTCCCATCCGTCTCGCCGCGCCAACAGGTCGCGCTGCCAAACGACTCAGCGAAACCATCGGCTTACCAGCACAAACCATTCACCGTTTACTAGGATTAACGGCGATGGATGATCAACCATTTCAGGAGCAGGCACAGGAAATACAGGGTCGTCTGTTGATTATAGATGAAATGTCGATGGTTGATCAACAATTGTTTCAGACGCTCTTACAAGCGGTGCCAGAAGGGATGCAGGTGGTTCTGGTTGGTGACCAAGATCAGTTGCCGTCGGTTGGTCCCGGACGTGTTTTTGCGGACCTGATTGCCAGTCATTGCGTACCCACCACGAAACTAACTAAAATTTATCGCCAATCGACCGGCTCAACGATTATTTCGTTAGCCAGAGACATCAATCAAGGCATGATTCCAGATAATCTCACTGACAACTTACCCGATCGCTCGTTCATTGCCTGTCTACCAGGCCAAGTTGAGCATATTGTTGAGCAAGTGATTCAGAAATCGATTGCCCGCGGATTTTCACTCGAAGAAACACAGATCCTCGCGCCCATGTATCGGGGTGTTGCCGGCATCGACGCCATGAATAATGGTGTTCAAAACCTCGTGAATCCTAAAAAAGCCGCAGCCACGAAAGAAATCAAATTTGGCCAGGTGACTTATCGCATCGGCGACAAGGTTATTCAGCTCCAAAATGATGGCCAGCGCGGTATTTACAACGGTGATATCGGTCGCGTGACTGGTATTGAGGAAGCCTCTAAGAAAAACGACCATCAAGCTAAACTGATCGTAGATTTTTCAGGCAATGAAGTCGAGCTGGTCGCCGCTGACTGGCGTAACCTCAGCTTGGCCTATTGCGTCTCGATCCATAAATCTCAAGGTAGCGAATACGAACTTGTCATCTTGCCACTGACCATGCAAAGCCACCGAATGTTACAGCGTAAACTCTTATATACAGCAATCACACGTGCCAGAGCAAAATTGGTGATGGTCGGTCAAAAAGAGGCCTTTGTCCAGGCAATTCTCGCAGAAGGCACCGAAAGACGCACAACATTGGCTCAGCGTATTCGTCGATTGATGAATCCCGATGAAGTGAACGACGCGCCTAAAACTGCAGATACACAAGTTGATCATAAAAAAGAAACAGCCTCCCAAGCACAGACGGAGGATCGCAATTCAGATTTAGCTGCGACTGTTGAAGACCCACAGACATTTCGATTAACGGCTACGCTGATTGCCTCAGGAAAGATTGATCCAATGATTGGCATGGAGAATATTAAATTAACGACGAAGACATCCGCATAGGGTGTTTTTTTGTGCGGGTTGCCGAAGTTACTACGCAAAATGGTCGTTCTTGCTGTGGGGCCGTCTACAGCTCTTTTAGCAAGCTAAAAGTAGCTTTCGACTAAAATTGGAGCCTTCGAAAACGTGCTCTACAAGGCAACTTCTTGCGCTTAACAACAATATCTAAACGATTCGCTACACGAATCATCTAGATATTATCGTTAATGCTCAGAAGCTAACCGCCTTGTTACACACTCTATTCGAAGTCTCCAATCTACCAATGGTTGCCATTCGCCACAAAAATTCGAACGGTTTGTCAGAGCGTTAGTCAATTAACGTTAGGAATCGCGTCGCTTTTAGCTGCGTATCAAGCCGCTCGTTATACGACAAAGGGCTATCATAAAGATAGTCAAATGGCTGGATTGACTTCGTTCGTGGGCTATTTATTGATCTGTTATCGCCCAACTGGTCAGCGGGGAATCAGTTTTAACTGGACCTTGTTGGGCATGCAGGGCTTGTTGCTGGGATTGCTATTCGGTTATTTTGTGGGGCAGATTTTTCGCCGTGTCGGTGGTTCGGATACGACGATTGCCGGGAAGACGAGGGATATCTTCGATCACGCCTTCATTGCGTTGCCCGCGATCCTAGTTGTCAGTGTGATTGGTATCTTGGGCGAGTATCTCGTTGTGCTGCTTAATCGGTATAGTGTGATTTCAGAAATTGTGACACGCGTCGCCAACTTCGGCAGTCAACAACATGAAGTTGTCTCGACGATTCTGGTGGGAATGTTGACGACATTGATGGGGTGGTTGGGCATGAGTGGACCTTATGCCACTTTTTCGTTTAACGATGATCCTAGTGCGATTGCCAACCTGAATCGCGCACTGACGAAACACTCGCTGTGGCAAATTCCTTACAAGTATACTGGCACAACACTTTTTCACAGTTTTGGTAGTTTCGGCGGGCTAGGGTCAACGCTGGCACTCTTGATTGCCATCCTGATCGTGGCTAAACATCAACATGTGTTACGAGTGGCACGCTGGTCACCGTTGCCCGTTTTGTTCAATAACAACGCGTTGATGTTGCTGGGAATTCCGTTATTATTGAACCCATTATACTTGGTGCCGTTCATGCTAACGTCTGTTTTCAATATGGCGATTGCAGCGTTTGCCATTTATCTGCGATTGATGCCGCCAGTGGCTTACCCGGTTCCATTAGGGACACCTGGTGTTCTGGTCGCATTTATCGGAACGGGTGGTCATTTTTCCGCGCTCATCGTCGGTTTAATCTGCTTGCTGATCGATGTGTTGATTTATTTGCCTTTCGTGCAACTTTCAGAAGATGTCGTGGCCACGATCGAACGAAAAGAGGATGCCGAAAATGAAATTAGTTAAGTTGAAATTTAAAGCGTGGCGTTGGCGTGATCATGGTTTGTTGCTAGTGGTGTTATTGCTACTGGTATTTCTCACGAGCACCGCGTATTCTTGGACGAGAGAAAATATTGATCAGCTCACGAAATGGCGCAATTCGCGATTATCGCCAGTTATCATGGTTCCCGGCAGTTCAGCAACTGAAAATCGTTTCGATAGCTTGGTCGATAAACTAAATGAGACTTCGCCAGTGAAACATAGTCTACTGAAGGTCAAAGTTTATAGCAGCGGCAAAATCACGTATAGTGGCAGCATTCGCGCCAAAGATAATGAACCCGTCATTGTGGTCGGCTTCGAAAATAATCAAGACGGCTACGAAAATATCAAGAAACAAGCTAAGTTCTTCGATATGGCATTTGCACAATTGCAAAATCGTTATAATTTTAATAACTATAAAGCCTTTGGTCATTCCAATGGGGGACTCATTCTGACGGCCTTTCTTGAGAAGTACGCGAGTCAATATGATGTCACCTTGAAGCGACTAATGACTTTGGGCACACCGTATAATTTCAACGAGGCGACGCTATCGCACAAAACCCAAATGCTAGCAGATTTTATTAAAAGTAAAAAAAAGCTACCGACGAGTCTGAATGTTTATTCAATTGCCGGTACTGAAGATTATGATTCGGATGGACTCGTGCCGCTTGGTAGCGTGGAAGCCGGTAAGTATATTTATCAAGGACAGGTGCAGCATTATACTGAAATTACGGTCACCGGTGGCAATGCGCAACACTCAGATCTACCGCAGAATCAACAAATTGTTTCGTTGATCCAGACCGATCTGTTGGATAAGGTTGATACGAATTGACCCGTGGATAAGGTGAATGCAACGCCTTGAAGAAGAATTGTTATGCCACAAAAAGAAATTGAGGCAACACAAAAAGGGAGATTCCAAGGAATCTTTCTTTTTGTTGTACAGGCGAATTGATGGTTAGACAAGCTTAGATCCAGAAGGGGTGTTGGGCATTCTCCGCCGTGATTTGGAATTGGTGTTTACCCATGTCCTCGCCGTCCATCTGGCCATATTGTGCGGGTGATATTTCATATCTCAAGTGGTCTCCCTTGAAAAGGTGTACCCCGGGACTGTTGACATGATGACCGTTAGTCAAAATTTGACGGATGAGTTTTAGCAGCCGTGGAAAATTAGGCTTATCGATCACAATTAGGTCGATTTCTTGTTGATGTGGATCGGCAGTAGGGAGAATTTTAATACCACCGCCGAAATAAGCGATATTAGTCATTGTTGTCAAGTAAGCATGTTTGAAATGAACCGGTTGATTGGCCTCATCGTAGACGGTCAACTGGAAAGGGGCTTGTTTTCTAAGGACAGTGAGGATATTAGACGCATAGGAAAGATTGCCAAGATGCCAACGATTCAGCGTGTTTTTGGTCTGTGAGTTTTCGGTTAAGTGAACAACATGGGCATCGAAGCCAATGCCGAAATTATTGATGAGAAACTTTTGCTGGCGATAAACGGGGTTGGCAGAATCGGTCATATGCACGTCGAAAATGTTTAATGGCGTGATATGGTCGATGGTGGTCAGTTGTGCCGCAAACGTATGCGCGTCTTTCGTCAGATGTAAGCTGCGAGCAAAGTCATTGCCAGAACCCGCGGGGAAATAGGCAATCGGTGTGTCGGGATGTTGTGAGCGGCGGATCCCGTTGAGGACTTGATTGACAGTCCCATCGCCACCCACGACAATGAGAACCGTTTGTTCCTCAGATTCATTGGTGTCGTCAGCTTCATCAGCGAGCTTGGTGGCGAGACTGATGGCGTGACCTGCGTATTCGCTGACATAAGAACGATAGCGAATCTGGACTTGTTTGAGTGCTTGTTGCAATTGTGGCCAGACTTCAGCAGCTTCTCCACTGCCGGCCTTGAGATTAATGATCACTTTGAAATTGGGCACAAAGATTCCTCCGAACGATGTTTCACGAATTAAATTGGTCATGATTAAAATAGAAATGCGCGGGATCAGCAGTAGCCAAAAAGTTGAAATACCGATGAAAATCGACACGCAAATAAGAACTATTATATCATTTTTAAGCCCCATAGAAGTAGGGCTGGCAAAATTACACCGATACTTTCAAAAATCAACAAATCCGCCGTCAGCCGTTCAAGCCAGTTAGTGGGATTGCGAGGTAGTCAAGTTCACAAAAAAGAGGCCTAGGTGATTAGCCTAGGCCTCTTTATTCAAATTTGAATTTAATTTGCTGAAATTAACATTGGTAAAATCATCGGGTGACGCTCGGTACGCTCGAACAAGAAGTCTTGCAGTGAATCGATGATAGCATCACGTAACGTGGATTCCAGCACCTTATCTTCTTCGGCGAATAGCTTGCGCATCACGCTGTAAATGCGTTTCTGAGCACTTTCAATCAGTGGACCAGATTCACGCATGTAGACAAAACCACGAGAGAGAATATCGGGACCGGCAAGGACCAATTTCTTCTTGTAGTCGATCGTTGCCACAACCACAACCAAGCCTTCTTCAGAAAGGACGCGGCGATCGTGAAGGACGACGTTACCGATGTCGCCAATACCACTGCCATCAACGTAAACATCATCGGCCGGGAAGTGACCAGCCAGACGTGCGCGGTTCTTCGTCAAGGCGAGCACGTCACCGTTTTCCATAATGAAGCTGTGATTCAATGGCACACCACAGAGTTCAGCTAATTCGGTATGGATCTTCAACATCCGGTATTCACCATGAATGGGCATGAAAAACTTCGGTTTCATCAAGCGCAACATTAATTTCTGTTCTTCCTGGCCACCATGACCAGAAGTATGAATGTTGTTGACTTTACCATGAATCACATCCGCACCGGCTTCGGAAAGTTGGTTGATCAAATGGTTGACGCTAATTGTGTTACCAGGAATAGGATTACTTGAAAAAATAACCGTATCGCCAGGATTAATCGAGATCTGGCGGTGGGTTCCGTTAGCAATCCGGCTCAGTGCAGCCATCGGTTCACCTTGCGAACCTGTACATAAAATCATCACTTTGTTGGCAGGCAATGAGTTGATTTCGTGAGCATCCACTAAGACGCCATCAGGAATCTTGAGGTAACCAAGTTCTTGACCATTGACGATTGCAGTCTCCATACTACGGCCGAACACAGCAACTTTACGGCCATGCTCGATCGCGGCATTGATTGCTTGGGCGACACGAGAGATATTAGAAGCGAAGGAAGCAAAAATAATGCGACCTTCAATCCCTTCGAAAATATGACGGATCGAGTTACCAACGAAACGCTCTGATTTGGTGAAATTAGGCACCTCTGCGTTCGTTGAGTCCGACATGAGTAGGAGAACACCTTCTTCACCTAGACGCGCCATCCGCTGCAAATTAGGAGCAGGTTGATCGCCGACTGGTGTCAGATCGAATTTGAAATCGCCAGTTTCGACAATGGTACCTTGAGGTGTATGAACAGCAACCCCTAAAGTATCTGGAATCGAGTGGGTAGTTCTGAAGAAACTGACGCTAACTTTACGATATTTTAAGACGGTATCTTCACCAATCTCATGAAGTTCAGTGGTCGACAAGAGTCCATGCTCTTCCAACTTACCTTTAATTAAGGCTAAGGCAAGTGGCCCTGCATAGACAGGTATATTGGGGATCTGCTTTAATAAGAACGGAATACCACCAATGTGGTCTTCATGACCATGAGTGATGACTAAGGCTTTGACTTTGTCGATGTTCTCGGCAATATAACTATAGTCAGAAATGACATAATCGATACCTAACAGCTCATCTTCGGGGAACTTGATCCCTGCATCGATGATAATGATCTCATCTTGGAATTGAACCCCGTACATGTTTTTACCGATTTCACCAAGACCACCAATGGCAAAAACGCCGACTTCGTTATTTTGAATTTTAGGCTTTTTGTTGTTCATTAATTGAACTCCGTCAGCTTAAATTCAGGATTCTTCTGCTCATAATCTAAGAAGTTCCCCGTTAATTCTTGGATTAATTCGATGTTGTAATCCGTATTTTGTTCAACCAAGGCACGTGCCTCGATGGAAGAAGCTGCTTCCAAATAAAGGGCCTGAGTCTGCTCGCGTTTAGGATTGCGAACTTGGTCAGGTTGGTATAAGACTTTGAAAATCAATATAAAAACTCCTTTTATCAATTAAATTTATCCGCTCGATTGGTTGCATAAAGCAACAGTTACGTTGATATTATCATATTTTAGAAGGATTGTACAATAAAGAACGCGTACGCAGCTTCACGTTATGCCAGCTGCGTCTCAAGTCGCTTTTGGTAGTGTTTTATTTCGCTAGACCTTATACTGAATTTAGATGAATAATTTTCTAATTTAAGGGTAGGTGTTTGTGATGTGGTGGTCTGTTTTCGGAATGATAATTGCTGCCTTGGTCGTTTACGTGATCGGCCATCATTTGTGGCTGCGTTTTCGACAAATTTCTTATCAAAAGCAACTGGATCAACAAATCCGACAAGTGCTTCCAAATTTGCAAGCCAAAATACCACAATTAATTCCTGAGAGTTTAACCAGTTCGATCCCAGTTTCAATCTGGCACCGAGATGTCTTGATTTATGAATACATGGTTCAATTGCGCAACACGTCTTCAGTGACAATAACCGCGCCTGCACTCGGTATTGAGTTGAATCGTGCGCCTGCACTGAAGGCACGTTTAATTGTGACCGAATGTTGGCAAAGAGGCGATCGCTTTCATTTCGACGTGGCCTACCTGATCAATCCAGAAACACTTGAATATGTTGGTGACATGGCTAAAATCGCCGAGGTTGATGAAGCGCAAGCTAAGGAAATCAATAATCATAAAGAATAATTATAATTATTGAAACGCTCTCATCAATAAAAAGACTATGATTAACTTATTATCATCTTGGGGGAGAGTGATAAGTTTGACAATCATAGACTTAGAAGACGTGAGCTTTGTCTCACATGGCCACACCGTCATTGACCACTTGAATCTTAAAGCCGAACAAGGCGACTTTTTGGCAATCTGTGGTTCTGAAGGCAGTGGCAAGAGCGCATTGTTGAAAATTATTTCAACTTTGCTAGAACCAACGAGTGGTATTGTCTCCATCACGGATGATACTGCAGTACGGATGGGAATTACCGCCTATCGGCAACAAGTTGCGTTTTGCTTTCAAAAGCCGATTCTATTCGGTCGCACCGTTCGTGATAATCTGACGTTTCCATTTAAACTTCGTCACACGACACTTGATCTTGGCTTAGTCGAACAATATTTTCGTGCAGCACTTTTGCCAGCGACGACCATGGATCGCTTGATCTGTGAATTATCGATGGGTGAAAAACAGCTGATCGTGCTAATTCGCAACTTGTTATTATTACCAAAGGTGCTTTTGCTGGATGAAATTACTGCAGATGTTGACGAGCAGGAAAAGACACAGTTGCATCGGTTGATCCAACAAGCGCATCAACAAGGCATGATGGTAATTATGGCTACATTGGACCGAGGCATCTTACCTTTGGCAACGCGCCACTTGAAACTTGCAAATGGCAAACTCGAAAGTAAAGTTCAAACCGAGGATGAAATGACGAACATTATTCGGCTCTGAAAGCTTTCACGTTAATTTCGAATACGAATGATATTAGTATCGATAGATTCGGTTTTATAGCTGATTCTATCGATACTTTTTTGTCTTGCTGCGATTGCGCGGTGTCTGCGGGCAATGTCATGAGGCGATATGCAGTCATGTGGCGCAAGACGAGTCGCAGGCTCAAACAAAGTTAAGGCACAATGAAAAAAGATTAATGTTTGTCTTTACAACTGATATCGCCTGAGATATGATAGTAAATGTCTTTCAGAAAACAAAAAACACGAACATTATTTAAAGGATGGGACATTATGGGCTCAAAGTTAACGCAATACTTCATGTTTGATGAATTAAAAACGAATTGGCACCGAGAATTGCTGGCGGGTCTCACCACGTTTGTCAGCATGTGTTATATCTTATTCGTTAATCCTAGCGTCCTAGGCGCAGCAGGAATGGATAAGGGGGCAGTGTTCACGGCAACAGCATTGGCCAGTGCGCTCGGTTGTTTCATCATGGGCATTCTAGCAAAATACCCCATTGCTTCGGCACCCGCATTAGGCATTAACGCGTTTTTTGCTTATACCGTGGTAATTGGGATGAAGATTCCTTGGCAGACGGCTTTATCAGGTGTGTTTGTGGCTTCGATTATTTTCTTATTAATTACGATTTTTAAATTGCGTGAACTGATTATTAACGCGATTCCCGCGGATCTTAAATTCGCCATTTCTAGCGGTATCGGTATGTTTATTGCCTTCATTGGCTTACAAGATGGTGGATTGATCGTCGCCAACAAATCGACAGTTGTTGGATTAGGCTCACTCAGTGTTGGAACGACTTGGCTAACGATTTTCGGCTTGATTGCGACCGCAATTTTGATGATTCGTCGCGTTCCCGGCGCGATTTTCATTGGGATGGTCTTAACTTCAGCACTTGGCGTTGTGACCAACATGATTGAATTGCCATCACGAATTGTTTCTGGTGCGCCAAGCTTGGCCCCAACGTTTGGAGTTGCTCTTAAGCACGTGGGCTCGATCAACAGTTTGCAACTCGTTGTTGTCGTCCTGACCTTCTTACTGGTGACATTCTTCGATACAGCCGGCACCTTAGTCGGCTTAGCACAACAAGCCGGATTTATGAAAAACAACCAAATGCCTCGCGTCGGCAAAGCTTTGATGGCAGACTCAACTGCAATGTTTGCTGGCTCAATCTTGGGAACTTCACCGGTGGGTGCTTACGTTGAATCCTCTGCAGGTATTGCGGTTGGTGGACGTTCAGGCATGACCGCAGTGTTCACTGGTTTATTCTTCATCCTCGGCATGTTCTTCTCGCCATTATTGGCTGTCGTGACCACGCAAGTCACTGCACCAGCACTGATCATCGTTGGTGTATTGATGGCACAGAACCTCACAAAGATTGACTGGTCAAAATTGGAAATTGCGATTCCATCCTTCCTGATCGTGATCGGCATGCCATTGACTTACTCAATCTCAGATGGGATGGCGCTAGGATTGATCACTTATCCAATTGCGATGATTGCTGCTAAAAGAGGTAAAGAAGTTTCACCAGTCATGTACGGCTTGTTCTTCATCTTTATTGGCTTCTTGTGGATTTTGAATATTTAAACTTAAGCTAGCTATCAATCATTTTAGTTTCACGCCAAGAAAAAAGAGTTATCCTACTGCCTTGAATTCAGGCTTCTGTCGAAGCCTTAAATTCAACCCGTGTTGTCAATTTGCGGAAATCACGCGAATAACAACATTTTAACAGCAGGATAACTCTTTTTCTCTACACTGAGCGAGTTGTGATCAACATACATGAAGACGGCCGATATAAATAACAAGTGATAACTGGAAATCAAAGGAACGATTAGAGTAAAAAGATTGGCATCTTTTTTGAAATGAAGGGTTTCGTGAGACTCATTGCGGGACTGCCTTAATTATCACTGGAATAATTCAAGTGAATTACAACGTTGGTTTAAATATAAAAAATAATAATTATATAATTATAAAGATTGTAAAGAACTTATTTTAACAAAAATGTTTAATGGATTTGTAGAGAGGAGTGTCCAAAATGAGACCTTTGAATTATAAAACGCCATTATTGCTAATTGCAGCGTATTTAATCTCAAGATCTGTATCAGAATACTTTATGAATGGATTTATAAATCTAAAAGAAACGATTATCGGGCTTGTTACATTTTTATTTTTTGTTCTATTAGCTAAGCTTATAACAAAAGATAAACATTAATTCTTTGTTCAATTATGTTTCAAATTTTCCGGTTAACACAATTAAGGCTCGAATCCAAAAGCGGATTCGGGTCTTAATCATGTTAATCCTAAAATCCACCCGTGGGCTTCCACACTCTAAACGTGTTACAGCCCACTGAATTTTCCGGTTAACACAATTAAGGCTCGAATCCAAAAGCAGATTCGGGTCTTAATCATGTTAATCCTCAAATTCAACCCGTGGGCTTCCACACTCTAAGCGCCTTGCTTCACACTCTATTACTTTTTTCTTCCAAATTTCTTCTTTTCATCTGCTTTAAATCAGTTATAATAAAACCAGAACATCTCCTTACTTTTTCGTGTGCTTAAAGACTTAATTTTGGGTGTCGCGTCTATTTTGTGTTGTGACACATTATTTTGAAGGGTGGCTTTTTTTATGAGTTGGGAAGATAACTATCGATTGTGGCAGGCAGCTGATTTGACACAGGATCTGCAGGCTGAGTTGACTGAGATGGCTAAGGATCAGAACCAATTGGTTGAGGCGTTTACGCAGCCGATGGCGTTTGGGACGGCGGGCATGCGTGGTGTGATGCAGCCCGGGATCAACGCGATGAATATATACACGGTGCGTCAGGCAACTGAGGGACTAGCTCAGTTCATGGATCAGCTGGAACCTGCAAAAAAAGCGGCGGGTGTCGCAATCAGTTATGATTCTCGTTACCACTCACAGGAATTTGCATTTGCCGCTGCAGGCGTTCTAGGTGCGCATGGCATCAAGAGCTTTGTGTTTGATAGTCTGAGACCTACACCAGAGTTGTCCTTCACTGTGCGTCATTTAAAGACGTATGCGGGCATTATGATCACAGCAAGCCATAATCCCAAGCAATATAATGGTTACAAAATTTATGGCTCAGATGGGGGTCAGATGCCACCAGAAGAGGTGGACCAAATTGTCGCTTATATTGAAAAAGTGACCGATTTATTCAGTGTCAAGTCTTTGACGCAACCGCAATTACGTGACGCGAAGCTGTTGCAATTGATCGGTGAAGATCTTGATCAGGCTTATTTAGCCGAATTAGCAACGATTACGATTCGTCCTGATCTGATCAAGAAGGTCGCTAGTGAGTTGTCGTTGGTTTATTCGCCACTTCATGGCACGGGCAAGATGTTGTATGACCGTGTATTCCGGACGGCTGGCTTGACTCAAGTCGCCGTTGTGCCTGAGCAAGCAGTGCTCGATCCTGAGTTTGCAACGACCCTATTTCCTAATCCAGAATTCCCACAAGCCTTTGAATTAGCAGAGCAATTAGGCAAAAACGTCAAGGCGGATTTGTTGATTGCAACGGATCCAGATGCGGACCGCTTGGGCGCAGCCGTTCGCCAACCCAATGGGGACTATCATCTGTTGACGGGTAATCAGATTGCTGCGTTAATGGTTAACTATATTTTGGCGGCCAAACAAGCCATGAATCAGTTGCCAGCGGATGGATGCATTGTGAAGTCGATTGTTTCTAGTGAATTTGCAACGAAGGTCGCTGCAAATTATGGCATCGAAACGCGCAATGTTTTGACTGGTTTCAAGTATATTGGCGAACAGATCGAACAGATGGAAACGACAGGTCAAGGCCACTTCCTGTTTGGTTTCGAAGAAAGTTATGGCTACTTGGTCAAATCATTCGTGCGTGATAAAGATGCCATGCAGGCTTCCGTCATGTTAGCAGAAGTTGCCGCCTATTATCGTGAGCAAGGCAAGACAATGTATGACGGCCTGCAAGAATTATTTGAGAAGTACGGCTATTTCCAAGAGCGGACCGTATCCTTCGACTTCCCTGGCCTTTCCGGTCAAGAAACGATGGCCAATGTCATGGCCGCCTTCCGCGAGCAGCCTGTGCAAGCAGTTGATGGTGTTGCGGTGACAACGACGGAGGATTATTTACACCAGACCAAGACGTTGTCAGATGGTACGGTGACAGAATTGAATCTACCCCAAGCAGATGTTTTGAAATACTATCTTGCTGATGAAACATGGATTGCGGTTCGTCCTTCCGGTACAGAACCGAAGATCAAGCTATACTTCGGCGTTGTGGGTAAAAGTGTTGAAGCCAGCCAGGCTAAGATCGATGCGTACCAGGCGGCTTTGGCCCCTCGGTTTAAAAATTAGTCTGTTAGTTTAGTTATCATCATAAAAAGAGTTATCCTGCCTACATTTGGGCCTTCTGACGAAGTCTTAAATGCGTTGGTGCTGTTAGTTCGCGGAAGTTTCGCAATTAACAACACTTCACAGCTGGATAGCTCTTTTTTAGATGTCACAAACATCACGCTGATTTTTGCCAGCAAAAAAGACACCATCCCGTCCGTCTAGCCCAAGCAATGACAGCAATGTTAGGCAGGAACTTTGATGATGTCTTTAATTAAATGCGCCAAAATAGAAGGTTGATCGATTGAGCCCGTCGTTGTAGGTGAAAGATCTTAATCCTGGGGAATTCGTTCGTAGGTGAGGTAGGCTAATTCACCTTGCTGAATCGCATTTTTCAGTCGTAATTGACGCACCTTTGGACGACTTTGCTCGAAAAGTCTGATGCCATCTCCGAGAAGAATGGGCACAATCGAGATTTGATACTCATCGATGAGATCTGCATCGACTAACGGTTTGATCAGCGCTGCACCACCAATCACCCAGATATCACGCCCACTCTGGTGTTTGAGGTCAGACACTAAGGCAACTGGATCACTGCTGGTGAAAATCACGTGATCACGCGGCTTGAGCGTTTTGGTTGTGACCACATAGCTAGTTTTATCTGCGTAAAAGTAATCTGCAGCCATTTCTGGCATGAGTTCATCGATAATTTGTTGATAGGTTTTTCTGCCCATTAGAACCGTATCGATCCGTTGGTACAGGTCCTGGTAACTTGGATCCTGTGCAAGTTCGTCGGCATCGCCGAATTGTGTCAGCCAATCGATCGAACCATCGGTCTTCGCAAGATAGCCATCTAAACTCTGGGCGATGTACAAGATAACCTGATGCATAAACTGACCTCACTTTCATGACTTTTATTTTAGGATTGAATCGGTCATTGTTCAATTAAATTAAGATGATTTACCAAATCTGGACGCGTTTATCCGGTGCTAGCCACATCTGATCTTGTTCTGTGACGTGGAACGTTTGATAGAAGTCGTCTATATTCTGTGCCTGGATGTTGGTACGCAGTGAACCGGGAGCATGGACGTCGATATTGACCATGAATTGCTGAAAAGTCTCGGTCGTTTTCAAGCGCCAAATAAGAGCGAGGTGATTAAAGAAGGCGACTAGATCAACTTGGTCGCTTCTTTTGGCAGCTTCAAGTGCGCAGGAAAGTCCGCCAGCATCGACAATGTTTTCGCCAAGAATCTGCTGACCATTGAGTTTGACCCCTGCATAGTCTAGACCATCAAATTCGGCGGCCATCGCTTGCGTGCGTTGTTCGAATGCGGCAAAGTCGGCAGGTGTCCACCAGTTATTTAGATTTCCAAACGCATCGAATTTAGCTCCATTACTATCAAACGCGTGGGAGATCTCGTGAGCGATTATTGTGCCGATGCCGCCGTAATTTTCCGAATCAGACTGGTTGATGCTGTAAAAAGGTGCCTGTAGAATGCCAGCGGGAAGATTGATTTCGCTGAAGCTGGGGATGTATCAAGCATCAACGGTTTGACCAGTCATCATCCAGCGTGAACGATCAGTCGGCTGGTTCACCGCTAAGAAATCGGCCTCGCGTTTCACACGTTCAATGGTTAGAATCGTGTTCAGCAGATTGCCACCGTCCGCCGCCGTTTTGACTTTTATCTGATCATAAACGGCAGGGATCTCATCTGGGTAACCGACTTTGAGTACGAGGTGATCCAATTTATCGATGGCACGCATCTTTGTGGTCTGTGACAACCAAGTATTCCGTTCGAGACGTTGCCGATAAATATCAATCATTTGACGCGTCATCTGCGTCACGTCTTGTCTTGCTTGATCCCCAAAATAAGTTTCACTGTAATATTTCCCAATCACATCGTCAAAATAGCGTACGACCATTCGGTAAGCTTGTTTCTCTTGACTTGGCGTTGCGCGGCGGCCACCAAGAACACCACGATAACGATCGCCTAATTGGCGTAAATCTTCAGTCAGATAGGCCGTTGTTTCAAGAATTAGTTTAACTTGTAGCCAAGCATTGAATTCCTCGAATGGCGTGGTGGTGAGGAGCTGGTTGAGATGTTTGAAGTATTCAGGCTGGGTCACGTTGATCTGTACCGGGAGACGTTGGAGGATGTCGGCAATTGCCTGATTCAGATCGATTGCGGGAATTAAGCGAGTAAATTCGGCGAAGTCAGTTGGATGATATCTTGCGGTGTAATCAGCCAGTTCTTCGGCGCCTTTAACAAACGGCACCAGTGAAGCATCGAAAGCAACCGCCTGATCGACGAGTTGTGTCGCAACGGTTTCCTCGAAGCCAAAGCGTTTTAGGACGTCGACTGCCATTGGTGCCAAGTCGCAAGTAATTGCTGTCCCTTTTTATTTTCAGACGCGTAGTAATTTTTTTCAGGTAAAATGAGATTGAGAACACCGAATGTTAGTAGTTTTCGGGTCGTGTTTTTCATATCAGGTCCTGTGAAAAGGTCAAATGACAAGGGTGCGCCCATCTTGATCAACTCCGCAAGCTGGTCATTGACGTCATCCCAATGATGTAGCTGATCGAGAATTGCAAGCCGTATTTGTGCGGGACGAATGCCATCCCCCTCGCGTTTCTCAAAGTCGAGCGCCAGCTGATCTAGCTTGACGGCTTCACGCAAGGATGTTTTAGGAAGATTCGGGGTATCTTCCTAAAATAGTTTCTCTAAAAGAGTTGCATGACCTTTAAACAATGATATAGTATTCACATACAGCTGTGTAAAACGCTTTCTTTTTACTACATTAATGTTAGCACACAGGTTTCTATTCTAGCGATGCAAGTTATATTTGTGGACAGAAGGGCGTTCGGAGACGTTTATGCTGAGTACTTGCCAGGCAGGAATGCAAAAAATTAAATAGTTGCAATGGAGGATTTGACATGCTTGAAGTCAAGAATCTATCGTTTGCGTTTAAAAATCGACCAATTTTGAATCAGGTGAACTTTACCATCGAAAACGGGAAAATCATCGGCTTAGTTGCACCTAATGGCACGGGCAAAACGACTTTGCTGCGGTTACTATCCGGTTTGTTGCCGCATGGAAATGCGACACTAACCTTGAATTCGTATGACCAGCGCAAGCAACGGACGAAATATTTAAATCAGTTATTCTTCGTCGAGAGTTCAAATCACCTGTATAAGGATTTGACAGCTAAAGATCATTTGTTATACGTCAAGTCGATGTGGCATTCATCAATCAACATCCAACAAGTTGTAGATGAATTGGGCATGGCTAGCTATGACAAGATGAAGATTAAAAATATGTCGCTAGGGATGAAGTAACATGTGATCTTGGCGATGTATTTGGTGAGTGATGCCTCGTTAATGTTGATTGATGAGCCATTGAACGGACTGGATCCAACCAGCATTCAATTATTCGAGCGCGTCTTTGATTATCTACGGCATCAAGGTAAGAGCTTGCTGGTTTCGTCACACCAAATGGATAGTGTCGGACGAATTTGCGACGTGGTTTATTTCCTAAGAGATCAACAGATCCATCCATTGGTCAACGCCGGACAAGATATGATGGCTGAATATACTGGGATGTTCTTGCAGCAACCAGCAATGCAGCAGGAGGCCACGAATGCGCACGCAAATTAAGCTTGATTTCAAGCAGAATCTATGGTCAAGTTTTACAGTTGTCATCTTTTTGACTTTTTTTCTACTTTTAATGGTCAATTTCTTCGATAATTAGGCACAACGCCCAGTTACATCAACGAAATTCAAGATGCCTATGATCAGACCTCAGTAAAGGTGCAAGATGAAATCAAAAAACTACAGCAGGATAAGCATCCGGATCTAAGCACAAAGGCTATCTTGGAACAAGATCAGGAGCAATACGAGTATTTATCCGCAATTATTATGGCTTATCTCGGTCGAAAACCCACCGAGGTCAACCAAGCGTTACTTGCGTATGCTAAGTACAACTTAAAGGAGACTCAGCAGGGCCGCAGCAGTACGATTCGCCTGGTTGACTCTCCGGGCAAACAAACGGATTATTCGTTATTAGGACGCAAGAAGGATGTCTTCTTCTATCAATATTTATTGAAACATCAGCTCACGGAAATCCCAGCTAGCCAAGAAAATGCGCCGGCAACTAACTATTTGACCTATGCATTTTTCTATCGCCTGACCCCAATCCTAATTTTATTTGTATTCGCCATTCAGTTGGCCCAGATTTTCACCGTTGCGCAACAAGAAGGTACGTTGGATTTCCTCAACACCGTACCAACTAACCCGTTACGAACGATCACAAGCAAACTCGGCACATCTTTATTAATTCCACCCGCGCTATTATTGATTGCGGCATTGACTTGCTTCGTCATCGTCGGCGTCAAATACGGTTTCGGCACCTGGCATTATCCATTGGTCTATTCACTGGACGGTCAGCACGTGCAATCCTTGATGTTAGGGTACGCACTCGGATTATATCTCGCATTCCTATTACTCGTCGTGATTTTCCTTGCCGTTCTCACTGCACTTGTCAGTTTATTCAGCCATCATTTCAGTATCGTGCTGACCGTTGTTGGCGGCGTAATTCTTCTAGGCAGTCCCGCCGTTTTATCCAACCATCTGCTGTCAAAAATCACCACGTTGTTACCGATTGCTTATTTTGATCTACCAAATGTGGTGTTACATCAAACCACATGGCCGATTGCCTCATTACCTGTTGGAGCAGTCGTATTGATAGCGTGGACCGCGATATTGTATGGCATTGCAGCAGTAGTGGTTTGGCGGAAGCAGATGCTGTAAATATCATTCCAACTATGAGTTGTCGCACCTTTTCACCGAAGTCGCTACGGAAAATGGTTATTCTTGCTGGGGTATGCGTTGAACCGAAGTTGCTACAGACAATGGGCATGCTAGCCTATGGGGCCGGCCGCAGCTCTTTTTGAAACGCGTTCCGCAAGGCAGCAGTCTGTGCTTAACAACAATTTCTAAACGATTCGCAAGCGAATCATTCAGAAATTATCGTTAATGCTCAACTGCTAACCGCCTTTCTCCACGCTCTACTTCAAAAAGGAGCTTTCGCCTAAAACTTGTAGCTTTTGTTGCACAAAATCTAAAGTTTTGCCCGTGTTATAAGCTCGAAACACGTTTCGAGCTTATAACACTGTCACTGCAATCATGCCCATTGTCTTCCGCAACTTCTGATTTAGGCGGTAACGTAAAATAACTTGGCAAGATTTGCTGACAGCCTATTTCTTCGAACGAAAAATCATGATCAGAATATAAAATCGTGATTGCGTTAAATGGCGAAATTGAGACACGACTAATTTTCAGATTCACGCTAAATTACTTGCTTCATTTGATTGAAAATGGCAAGTATTTTGGCGTGAATATTTGTATTAGTCGTGTGTCTAGAATGACAAATTTAGAAAATCGGA
>NZ_AZFX01000087.1:0-19359 GCF_001435835.1 Lapidilactobacillus concavus DSM 17758 | reverse complement strand
CAAAATTCGAAGTCTCCAATTTACCCGTTTTGTAAGTCTGCGAAAGGCGTGCAGACCAACAGAACTTTCACAGCATCACAACCATTTTCCTCCGCAACTTCTAGTTTAGTCTTAAAGATTTACGAACTGAGTTAGAAATACACACTAATTTTCTATTCTTAATTTCAAAACCACAGTTCTGCCTTCACATCTGAGTCAGGGAACGGAGTGGAAAGTTGTTGCCGTGCTGTGAAATACAGTTGTTTGCGAAAGCTGGCTTTCGCAAACTTACTGCAGGGTCGTATTTGAGATTCTGCAGCGCAGAAGCTCAAATCGAAGGCGGAAGATTTATTCGCCGAGTGCTAAGCACGAGCCGAATAAACCTGAAGCCGGCCCCACAAGCAAAGGCAACAGCTTTCCACGCAGAGGACTGACGGGTCTGATCATTTGACAGATATGAGATGCACGAGCCGAATAAACCTGGAGCCGGCGCCACAGCGAAGTCAACAACTTTCCACGCAGAAGACTGACGGGTCTGACAACTCGACAGACAGATAGTGGACTGACGGGTCTGACACGCGAACCGAAGACAGCAAGCAAAATATTAACGCTCAGAAGCAAACTGCCTTGTTTCACACTCTTTTTCGTGCTACCATAGTAAAAATTTACCTAAATCAATAGGAGGCATTTATGATGGGAATGCATGAGTATATTCAAGGACTAACCAATCTTGAGACACTGAATCGCGCGCCGGGTTTCTTTAAGTACCAAGAACACACGGTAGCTGCTCATTCCTTCAAGGTTGCCGAGATCGCACAGCTGTTGGGCGATATTGAAGAGGAGCGTGGGCAGTCGGTCAATTGGCAACGTCTGTATGAAAAGGCCCTGAATCATGATTACACGGAGCGTTTCATTGGTGATATTAAAACGCCAGTCAAGTATGCGACACATGAGCTACGTAAGCAACTGGCGGGTGTTGAGGCGACAATGACGCAGAATTTCATCGACAACGAGATCCCCGAATTCTTGCAGAAACGTTATGCACGGCGGTTGTCCGAAGGTAAAGACGACACCTTGGAAGGGCAGATTTTGTCCGTGTCCGATAAAATCGATCTCCTGTATGAATCCTTCGGTGAGATTCAAAAGGGAAATCCACAAACGGTTTATTTGGACATTTTTCGGGAAAGTATCACGACAATTATTCGGTTTAAAGAATTGAATTCGGTCCAATATTTCTTGAGTGATATCTTACCGGACTTATTGAATGAAGAGTTCACAGACAAGCAACGGTTAGTGGCAATTACGCAGGAATTGCTAAAAGATTGAAAATTTACTTTCAACCGAATTTTATTTCACGTAGGATCTAACGAACAATTGAAATTGTAGGGTTACTTAGCGGTTGATTGACAATGTGTCTTTACTGTCTCGTGATGGGGGAAATTGACCGTAGAAAAATTAAGTGGCATTATTCAACTAATGAAAATACGGGGTTTTGAAAACATCACTTGCTGATGCTTAGGTGAATAAAGGATCGTGGCCCTAAAATATATATAGACATTAAAAAAAGTCCTTGCGACCATCAGGCATTCAAGAAGAATGATCAAACAGTTGCAGGGGCTTTTTAGCTTGGATTTCTTAGGCTTGGGAAAAGAAACCTAAGTGTGCTTAGCGCTACTGAAATTTCTAGTTAATGAACTTATTTAGAAAAATTAAATGCAGATTTTCCAAATGAGCTACATTAATCTTTAATTTCACCTGTAGAGCCTAACACGATAACAATTAATTTTTTGTGCATTTCCAAGTAAAAGTAACAATACCGTCCTCTGAATATTTAGGTTCTTGAACATTCAATGCTAATAATTCAGTCATAATGGATCCTCCTTAAAAAATAGATTTGTAATATCAATTACAAATATTATTATCACTCTAAACGTATCATATTCGGAAAACGTTTCTTATATTAAATATTAAACCTACATCAATTGCTTTAGACTGTCTGTGAAGGCATCACATCCTGCAAAATCAAACACCGCAAGTGCACCTTCAGTTAAAGTGTGTCCTGTTTCTTCGTCACCAGTTTTCAACATAATAATACCTTTATAAAACCTAATGAAGGTTCGTTCCAATAAGAACGCTTCAGATAAATTCTGCCTTTCAAATGAACTGATAAACTTCGTTGCCAGAGAATACTTTTCTCTCTTGATTAGAAGTTCAATCGTGTTTAACAGAATATTTAAGTACATTTCGTACAGACTGCTGTTGCCCTGAAAGATACTACATTTTTCGAAGAGAGTTCCAGAAAAGATATTTATAGTTTCAAGTGGTAAAACAGACATGGTATTTCCATAAAGGATCAGTTCATAATTTCCCCAATCTTCACAAGAGAATAGGTAATTTGTTAGGGCCTTCAAATCGACGTTATCAGCAAGCTTTTTTTCTTGTATATTAGCCAACATTGCCTCGGCCATTATCCAATTCAATTGATCAAAAATTGATTGAGAATCAGTATATTTTTGATTAAGTTTTCTGGTATATCTCTGAAGACTAATCACATTTTGGCTCATAGCCAATTCGGTCAACGCGTTCAGCGTTTTGCTATCCCCTGATAACTCGTAATTGTTCATGGTCATTTGAAACTCATAAGGAGTGACGTTAATTTTCTCCAATAAGTGAAAAAAACGTTGGGTCGAGAGATCAGAAAGACTGTTTTCAAACTTTGAAATCATACTTTTCGAGACAACATCATCTGATAATGAGTTTAGACTTACACCTTTTGATTCCCGAATACTTCTGAATGTCGTTCCGAATTTTTGAACCATGAATTTCACCTGTTTCATATATTAAACAATTGATTGCTTCTTTCGTATTTGGCTTAAGCTATCTCTAATGGAGGTACAGCCAAATGAAAAAATTCAATCAAAAATTAGCACGTTTTAAGCAGGAGCAGTCATTTAACATATATGAAAAAAACCGCTATTGTTACTGGGACCCCATATTACCAATGCTACCAGTTCAAGGATGGAAAATCCACATCTCGTGCTTCTTTGATAACTCAACAGCAATATTCAATTTAGTGTCTTCGTATTGCATTTCTAATTCAATATCCTTTAAATTTATTAAATCCGAAAATGATTTAACTTTTTTATTGTCAAAATCAGTCGCGCGTGCAGATTCTGGAAAATTTATCACAATTTATCCACAAGATGAAGATCAATTTATTGCAATAATTAGATCGCTATATATTCAATTAAAAAATGAAAATGGGCCATATATTCTGTCAGATCGGAGATATTTAGACTGCAGAGTTTTGTACTATCGTTATGGTTCAATAACACGCACTGATGGGTTGATATCTAGTCCAGATGGAAAGATTATGGCAGACAATCGACTCCCATTCTACCAAACTCCAAATTTTGTGCATGATATTCTTCCTGAAAATACGGTAACTAACGGAAAGTCAAAACTTCTTGAAATGTACTCAAATGTTTCTGCGTTACGTTTTTCTAATTATGGCGGGACTTATGAGGCTTTTAATAATTTGAAACATCCAGTGATTATCAAAGAAGCAAGATCTTTCACTGGCATCGATATTTTTAATACAGCTATTAATTGTCGAAAACGCGAAGCAAACTTTCTACAGGTATTAAGCAAAACACAGGCGGTACCCAGACTCGTTGATTCTTTTACTGATTGGGAAAATTTTTACCTAGTCGAAGATAGTGTTGACGGTATTACATTAAAGAAATTTATCGGCGTGCATAATCTTGCGTTCATTAAAAAAAAGAACAGCTTTGAAATTGCGCGTGAATATAAAACTATCGTTACAAAAATTAGATTATTGTTGCAGTGCGTTCAAAATATCCACGATAAGAATGTAAGAATCAACGATATAAATACATCTAACTTTATCATAACGTCCACAAAAGTTGTTTGCATTGACCTTGAAGATGCAAATTTTTTTAATGAGCATTGGCTGGGTCAAGCAGAAACTAGATCAGGATTAGCAATCAACTCCAATTATATTCATCTTAGCGAGCTTGGAAAGGAGAGTCAAAAACTCGGTTATATCATAATGGATATGATTTCAAGCGCCAATTATATGTTAAGCCAAGACGAGAGCGGACAAACTTCAATTAATCTATTTAGGGAATTCTGCCGACAATATCAATTACCAAGACAACTTTTTCTCGTTGTGGAAAGGCTGATAGCTGGTACTGAATCCCCACTAAATTTACTGGCGAATAAAATACCTGAAGTGTATTCTTTGGACAGTTGGAAAAATCATAACAGCATCGGATCATTATTTTCGGGCCGCTTCGAGGATGATAAGAAATATCACATTGATAACCCAATCATGGCTGCGCTTTTACGCTTAGAAAATCCCAAAAAAAATATTATCAATCACTTATTAGATTCATTTGTTTGGCTCGCGAGAAAAAAAGATTTCATGGACCTTAATACTAGAATAGAACAAGTTTGTGGGCACGAGGAACAATCTCAAACCGAGATTTCATATTCAATTATTTCTTTATACCTATATAAAATGACGGCAATAAACAAATTTTTAAGAGTTGCAAGTAATTATGCACAAAAAATATATCAGAATAACTTGTATGAGTCAGAAAACGAGTGTCTAGTTTTAATCGACGAGAAAACTGCTTCCCCATATGTCGATTTTACAGCGGGATTCATGCGAATTCTTCTAATATTGAAGGACTTTGGTATACAGATTGTAAGTAAAATGAAATTCCAAAAAATGGTCAACAGCATAGACAAGAATTTCCCAAAAAATTGGCACTATGAAAATGGTCTATTGGGATTAATAGATTCTTTTATAACCTTCAAAGAAAGTGGCGTTTCACAAACAACCATTCACGAGCTTGAAGAGAAATTTCAAGTTCTAAATATATTTATCAATTCACAACCGCACAATTTATTAAGTGCTAAGCCACAACAATATGAGGAAATAAAATTGGTCATCGCTCGTTTTAATTTTCTGAAAAATAAAGAGGATAAATAATGAAAAAAACATTTACAGAGCATCCATATTTATTAGTCATTAATGTTATTTGGTTGATTATTGATGCTGCACTATCAACTTTTACATCCGTACTTTTAACATTTTCAACGAATGCGATTTTTTCAAAGAACATGAGACAATTATTTTTTTGGATCGCGATTAATTTGAGTGTTTGGCTAATTTTATTGATCAGTGATTATTTCCAAACTGTCTTTCAAGAAAAATTTATTCAAAAAATAATGGTCGAAATTCGAGCGACAATATCTTCACAGATAACTCAAAAATCATATACAGATTTCCACAGAACGAATACTGGTGAATATCTGTCAGAATATATCAACGATGCGGGTAACATTGAAGCAAATTCTATTAGAAAAATATTCTCGTTGATCTCACATGGGGTGCTAATCATCTTTGCAACAATTGCACTCACCATCTATCATTGGCTCTTCTTGCCGGTTATTATTATCCTGTCTCTTCTGATGATGCTATTGCCAAGTAGACTGGCACGACCAATGTCACAAGCAACAGAGAATCTCTCTGATGGCAACGCTAAACTCTCAAATCATTTGACAAACTATTTAAACGGTTTTGATGTTTTTTTCAATTTTAATCGCTTACCAGTTTATCGGAAATTGGTTTCAAAAACAGCATTAAATTATGCACAGACCAAGGTTGATTATACAAAGACAAATGCCCGAGTCACAAACACCATTGGTGGTTTGAGTATTTTCTGCCAAGTCATGGTTGATATTGTGACAAGCATTTTAGCAATTACGGCTCGAATTCCACTAGGTGCTATCAGTTCTACAGGTAATATTGCCTCTACTATTTTTAATTCGCTCTCAAGTTTTAGTAACGAATTTGTACAAATAAAAGCAATAAAGCCACTTTTCGACAAAATAGAGCCTGCTTCTTCTTCAACTGATAATGTCAATGAAGATATCACGCCGATTTTTAATCGGTCGATTACAATTAAGAATCTTAATTATACGATTGACGGGAAAAACATATTTAACCATTTAAATCTAAAACTAGATAAAGGTGGTAAATACGCACTAATCGGCAAAAGTGGTGTTGGAAAGAGTACCTTACTCAAAATTTTAAGTGGGCAAATTACAGATTATACTGGAGAAATCTTGATTGACAACATCAATCTAAAAAAATTGAGTCAAACTAAATTAGTTAACTTACTGCAATATGTAGATCAAAATGTCTATTTATTTAATGATACCGTTGCTAATAATATCTCCTTGTGGGATGAAACATTGTCGCTACCAAATCTAAAGAATTCTCTCAATAAGGCAAAAATTGATTTTACAACAACGAATAAACAAATCATCGCAGAAAATGGTCAAAATCTTTCTGGTGGTCAAAAACAACGGCTTGCATTAGCGAGATTCTTTTATCAACCGAAACCGATTGCTTTAATTGATGAAGGACTATCTGCTCTTGACGAAGTGACAGCAGCAGAAATAGATAACTCATTACTTGCCGACAATGATTTGACTCTTTTAGAAGTAAGTCATCACTTAAGCGACGAAATGAAAGCCAAATATGACAAAATTATTTCTCTTGATCAGAAACAGTCATAAGAAGTGAGCAATCTAAGCCAGCATGCTTGAATAGGCCACTGAATTTGCGGAAGAGAATGAACGACTCACAGTGCTAATGTTCTTAGCAACATGTTTTATCGTTGCTTAGAACATGGAAAATTTGAAGACTTTGCGGGTTGTGCAAAAGCTCCAAATTTAGGCGTAAGAATTTTCCATGGGCTTTGGAAAATCCTGCAGCTGTCCCCACTATGAGTCGTTCATTCTCTGGAGCAAATTCATGTTGCAGTCTCCCACAAACAACGAATTTTTGTTCCCCCAACAATATCGCCAGATTTCTAGTCAAAATTATAGCGAAAATATGTTCGCTATGTTAAAATTACAATTGTATTTTCATATCAAATTAATCGATCAGCAAGTTCGATGAATCGCGCAATTTTATGATCAAAATGAGATGAACAGCCCTTCTTAGCCACTGCGGCTCGAAAAGGGTTTTTGTGTTCATTGACCTATTTTATCAACGTTACTTTACAGGGTCACCGCACTATTCTGAGGGGAGAAATAGTTTGTTTAAACGCGAAACAAATCATCATTTCGAATTAGTTTCTAAATATCAGCCAGCTGGAGATCAAGGGCAGGCCATCGAACAAATTACCAACGATTTCAAATCCGGTAATAAATATCAGATTCTAGAAGGTGCCACAGGGACGGGTAAGACGTTTACCATGGCCAACGTGATCGCTAACTTGAATAAACCGACGCTGATCATTTCTCATAATAAGACGTTAGCCGGTCAATTATATGGTGAGTTCAAGGAATTTTTTCCGCATAATCGAGTCGAATATTTCGTCAGTTATTATGATTATTACCAGCCAGAAGCCTATGTGCCTTCCAGTGATACTTATATTGAAAAAGATTCGTCGATCAATGATGAAATCGATAAACTTCGCCATTCTGCCACTAGTTCGTTATTGGAGCGCAATGATGTGATCGTCATTGCCTCAGTTTCTTGTATTTTCGGATTAGGTGATCCACGTGAATATCAGAATAGCGTACTTTCGTTGCGTGAGGGAATGCAAATCGAGCGTAATGATTTACTGCGTCAGTTAGTCAGTTTGCAGTTTGATCGCAATGATATTGACTTTCAACGTGGTCGTTTTCGCGTGCGCGGAGATGTGGTTGAAATTTTCCCTGCGTCTCGTGATGATCATGCGTTGCGGGTCGAGCTTTTCGGTGATGAGATCGATCGAATCGTTGAAGTGGACGCACTGACTGGTGAAGTGATTGGTGAGCGCGAACAAGTGTCGATTTTCCCAGCGACGCATTTCATGACCAACGATGTGCAAATGACCGAGGCCGTTAAACGGATCCAAGCTGAATTGGATGGCCGTTTGAAAGAGTTGAAGTCGCAGAATAAGTTGCTAGAAGCACAGCGGTTGGAACAGCGGACGACTTATGATATCGAAATGATGCAAGAGATGGGTTATACATCTGGTATCGAGAATTATTCGCGTCATATGGAAGGCCGCGCGGAAGGCGAGCCGCCATTTACCTTGATCGATTTCTTCCCACCAGATTTTAATATTATGATTGATGAATCGCACGTGACGATGCCGCAGATTCGCGGGATGTATAATGGTGACCGCGCACGGAAGCAAATGTTAGTAGATTACGGATTCCGTCTGCCCAGCGCCTTGGATAATCGTCCGTTGAAGCTGGAAGAGTTTGAGCAACATGTCAAGCAGATCTTGTATGTATCAGCAACGCCTGGTCCTTACGAATTAGCGCAAACCGATGAAAAAATTGAACAAGTCATTCGTCCAACTGGTTTGTTAGATCCGAAAGTCGAAGTCCGACCGATCATGGGCCAAATCGATGATTTAGTTGGAGAAATCAATCAACGCGCCGAGCAGAATGAACGTGTTTTCGTCACAACTTTGACTAAGAAAATGGCCGAAGATTTAACTGATTACCTGAAAGACTTAGGTATCAAAGTAAAGTACTTGCATAGTGATATCAAGACATTAGAACGAACCGAAATTTTACGTGACTTGCGTTTAGGCAAGTTCGATGTGTTGATCGGAATCAACTTGTTGCGTGAAGGGATCGATGTGCCTGAAGTTTCATTGGTGGCGATTTTGGATGCGGACAAGGAAGGGTTCTTGCGTTCGGCACGACCATTGATCCAGACGATTGGGCGTGCCGCGCGTAATTCGCATGGTAAAGTGATCATGTACGCTGATAAAATGACCGATTCGATGAAGATTGCTATCGATGAAACGCAACGGCGCCGTGATATTCAAGAGAAGTTCAATGAGGAACATCACATCACACCGACAACCATTATCAAGCCAATTCGTGCAGCCATTCAAGCCATGAAGAAGGCGGATAATTCCGATGATTTAACCGAAGAGTCGGTGAACTTCGACGAGATGACCAAGGACGAGAAGAAGGCTTTGATCAAGAGTTTGACGCAACAAATGCAAGAAGCAGCAAAGAAACTCGATTTCGAGAATGCCGCCAACTTGCGTGATGCATTACTCGAATTAAAAACTGAGGTGGAATAAATTTGGCTAACGATAAAATTGTCATCCACGGCGCACGCGCTCACAACTTAAAAAATATTGATGTCACCATTCCGCGTGATAAATTGGTGGTGGTCACCGGTTTATCAGGTTCAGGAAAAAGCTCGTTAGCTTTTGACACGCTGTATGCAGAAGGCCAACGTCGCTACGTTGAAAGTTTATCTGCCTATGCCCGTCAATTTCTCGGTCAAATGGATAAACCCGATGTCGATTCGATCGATGGATTGAGCCCGGCAATTTCCATTGACCAGAAAACGACGTCGAAGAATCCACGTTCAACGGTGGGAACCGTGACGGAAATCAACGACTATTTGCGTCTGCTCTGGGCTAGAGTGGGAACGCCGATCTGTCCCAATGATGGTACGGTGATTTCCAGCCAGTCCGTTGATCAAATGGTAGATCGCGTCTTGCAATTACCTGAGAAAACGCGCGTGCAGATTTTTGCGCCGATCGTTCGTGGTAAGAAAGGGCAACACAAGAAAGCCTTCGACAAGATCAAGCGTGAGGGATACGTCCGTATGCGAGTCGATGGTGAGGCTCATGAAATCACCGACGAGATTGAACTAGATAAGAATAAAAAACACGATATTGATATTGTTGTCGATCGTTTGATTATTAAAGATGGGATTCGGTCGCGATTGTTCGACTCCTTGGAAGCTGCCTTGCGTCTGTCTGAGGGTTACGCTAATGTTGACGTGATTGGTGGCAAAATGTTGGTTTTTTCTGAACATTATGCCTGCCCATTGTGTGGCTTTACCGTTGGCGAAATGGAACCCCGTCTATTCTCATTTAACGCGCCATTCGGAGCCTGCCCAGACTGTGATGGCCTTGGTGTCAAGCTTGAAGTGGACGTTGATCTCGTGGTTCCGGATCCAACATTAACGCTCAATCAAGGCGCAATTGCACCTTGGAATCCAATTAGTTCACAGTATTATCCTGAATTACTGGCTCAAGCGGCCAAGGCGTTTAGAATTAATATGGACAAACCGTTCAACCAATTGACTGAGCGCCAACGTAATATTGTTTTGTACGGTAACGGCGATAAGAAGTTCCATTTTCATTATGAAAATGACTTTGGTGGCGTCCGCGACGTCGATGTCGAGTTTGAAGGGGTTATCAATAACGTGGCGCGTCGTTACAAGGAAACAAATAGCGACTTCACACGTCAGGTGATGCGTCAATATATGACTGAATTGACCTGCCAGACTTGTCATGGTGCACGGTTGAATCGTCAAGCGCTCGCCGTTAAAGTCGGTCATAAAGATATCGCCCAAGTTTCAGAATATGCCATTAAGGATGCCCTGCCATTCTTCAAGCAGGTCGAACTCTCACAACAAAATGAAACCATCGCTAAGCCAATTTTGAAAGAAGTCACTGATCGTTTAACCTTCTTGTTGAACGTCGGTTTGGACTATTTGACGTTATCTCGTGCGGCAGCTACCTTGTCTGGTGGTGAAGCACAGCGGATTCGATTGGCGACGCAGATTGGTTCGAATTTGTCCGGGGTCATGTATATTCTGGATGAACCTTCAATTGGGTTGCACCAACGTGACAACGACCGCCTGATTGGCTCATTGAAAAAAATGCGGGATCTCGGGAATACCTTAATTGTTGTTGAGCACGATGAAGATACGATGCGCGCAGCCGATTATCTCATTGATATTGGTCCCGGTGCTGGAGATAACGGCGGTGAAGTGATGGCTGCTGGCACGCCGGCGCAAGTGGCGAGAACCAAGAAATCGTTGACCGGGCAATATTTATCAGGTAAACGATTCATTCCGGTGCCGTTGGATCGTCGTCCTGGCATTGGCAAGTCAATCAAAATCATTGGTGCTGCAGAGCATAATTTGAAAGACATCGATGTTGATTTTCCACTTGGAAAGTTTGTCGTGGTCACAGGTGTTTCTGGCTCTGGTAAATCCACACTGGTTAATTCAATCTTGAAACGAGCCCTGGCTCAGAAGTTGAATCGTAATTCAAATAAACCTGGTCAGTACAAGGATATTCGTGGTTGGAAGAACATTGATCGTCTGATTGACATCGACCAGAGTCCAATTGGGCGCACACCGCGTAGTAATCCGGCAACGTACACGGGCGTCTTCGATGACGTTCGTGGTTTGTTTGCACAGACCAACGAAGCCAAGCTACGGGGTTACTCCAAGGGTCGCTTCAGCTTCAATGTTAAAGGTGGCCGTTGTGAGGCTTGCAAGGGCGATGGGATTATCAAGATTGAGATGAATTTCTTGCCAGATGTCTACGTTCCCTGCGAAGTTTGTCACGGCACGCGTTATAATTCTGAGACACTCGAAGTCACCTACAAAGGTAAAAATATTGCCGAAGTTTTAAAGATGACTGCCTCAGAAGCCTTGGATTATTTCTCCGCAATTCCAAAAATCGCTCGGAAGTTACAAACAATCGTTGATGTCGGCTTGGGTTACGTCCAACTTGGCCAGTCTGCCACAACGCTTTCTGGTGGGGAAGCACAACGAATGAAATTGGCTTCTGAATTACACAAGCAATCGCCTGGACACAATCTTTATATTTTAGATGAGCCCACGACTGGTCTGCATTCCGAAGATATCAAACGTTTATTGGTCGTGCTGAACCAATTGGTTGATCAGGGCAATACTGTGTTGATTATCGAACATAACTTAGACGTCATCAAGACGGCTGACTATTTAATCGATCTTGGTCCAGAAGGCGGCGAGGGCGGTGGCGAAATCGTCGCCACCGGAACGCCCGAAGAAGTTGCTCAAGTTGAGGCGAGTTACACCGGCCGATATTTGAAGCCAGTCTTAGAAAGAGATCGCGCGAGAACCATAGCGGAAGACGAAGCCGTACATTAAAATTTATACGATCCGCACTCAATCAACGAGTCATCCAGCTGTAGCTAACCCTATGGCCGGATGACTCGTTTTTGTGACGCCAGGGCATTTGATACAATCGTGAGTGGAACTAGATATGAGTTATTGTTTGAAAATAAAGATTATCTTTTCACAAAAAGCTTGACAACTATCTCAGCTAGCAGCAATGTTATGTTTAATAATAAACATTTTCTAATGAAAGGTAATTTTACTCATAGCAAGTTCAAATACGAACTCGCAATCCATTGGTCTGAAGGATTTATTGAGTCGAGTGACACCCTATAAATTAATTTTACTTGCTATCGTCACGGTCATTAATTCCTTCGTTTCCTTGACCTTTGCTCTAGTAACAACTTGGGCGAGCGAGTTGAGTGCGACGAGTCTTATACAAGATGTGCTTTGGTTTTGTGCCCGCGGATTGCTTTTATACTTGGTTGTCTATGCGGGCTTATTTCTGACTGAAGTGGTTACAAATAGTATTCTGAAGGAAGTCTCGCTCTCGCTAGAAGCAGATTGTATGCAACATTATCTCAACAATGAAGACTTGTCCGAAGATGAAATCGTTTCGATCGTCTCACAGGACGTGCGGATGATTCGTGAAGATTTTTATATTCCAACCTTAACCATACCAACATATATCTGTCGATCGCTCATCCCAATTATTTATCTACTCACCCAAAACTTGATCGTTGGCATCTGTTTTACGATCGGTGCGACTTTAATGTTGATTCCACAACACTTTATGGCATCAAAGTTGTCGAGTCTTGGCAATGAATTTTCGACTGAAAGGGAAGCTTCATTGTCGATGGTGATTGATACTTCTAAAGGACGTTCGACGATCATCAATCATTCGGCCCACCATTTCTTCATGGCACTTCTACGCCATAAATTTGCTCAGACAGAGCAATCTGAATTTTCGCTTCACAATATGCAAGCGCTGATGTTTTCACTATCTGGCCCACTTAAAGGAATTGCGGATGTGGTGCCATTTGCGTTGGGGATTTATTTGATGCGCACGGAACCTAATTTAACGATTCTTTTACTTGTCGCGATGCTGGGAACGGCTGGCAGCTTGAAGAATCAATTCCAGCAACTCATTTATTTAAGCGGTGATATTCGGGGGACAACGGCGGTTAGGCGAAAGGTTGGGCGCGTTCTTGCAACTCGTTCTAACGTGTCGGCGCAAGTCTTACCAACTGTTCACAGATTTAGTTATCTCAGTGTTCGGAATCTTGAGAAGCGGTATCAACAACGAATTTTATTTAAAAATACCAACTTTGAGATCAAAGCTGGACAGAAAGTTTTGATTATTGGTGAGAGTGGTTCCGGTAAAAGCACTTTGCTTGAATTACTCATGCAAGCGAAACAACCTGATCAGCGGCACATCGATCTATTCGAAGTTAACGAAAATGGCGTGCGTCAACCCATTGAGCATTCGCGGCAATTGATTTCATTGATTTCTCAGCGGCCGCATCTCTTTAACTTGTCGATTCGGGACAATATTTGCCTCGGTCAAACATGTTCGGATGATGAATTATTAGCTATTTTAAAACAAGTCCGTTTAGACAAACAACTTGGCGAGCACCCACTTGATTTTATGATTGAGCAGAACGGTGCAAACATTAGCGGTGGTCAACAAATTAAAATTGAGATCGCGCGAGCATTACGCAACCGAAAACAAGTTATTTTTGCCGATGAAATCACTGCAAATCTTGATGCAACAACTTCAAATCAAATTCGTGAACTTCTATTGGGGTTGCCAATCACGATCGTTGAAGTTGCGCATCACTATCCGGACTTCTCTCGGTATGATCAAGTCTTGGAGATTGACAATCAGTTGATCATCGGCGGTAGAATGCGAACTGGTTAATTCTGTTCTAAAAAACGAGTCATTCAGATGTGAGGACAATTACAGCCGGACGACTCGTTTTTAAGTTAGGCTGGGCAATTTGATTCAGTGACAAGTAGACTGAGAGCAAATTCAACGCGTGGGCCTACACACTCTAAGCGTCTTGCTTCACACTCTAAACGTGTTATATCCCACTGAATTCTGCGGTTAACACAATTAAGACTCGAATCCAAAAGCGGATTCGGGTCTTAATCATGTTAATCCTAAATTCAACCCGTGGGCTTCCACACTCTAAACGTGTTGCACAAGGCAGCTTCCTGCGCTTAACCACAATTTCCAAACGATTTGCTACACGAATCATTCAGAAATTCTTGTTAATGCTCAGAAGCTAAGCGCCTTGTTCCACACTCTAAAATTGCTTATTTTCTTGTCTTGGTCTAGAATGGAATTAACAAATGAAACGCCCGGATTGTTTTTACTATATCATTTACACCATCTTGCACCAGATAGGGGAGCTCGCATGAAACCTGATACGTTAAATTTAGTCATCATCACCGGGATGAGCGGTGCTGGTAAGACCGTTGCTATTCAATCCTTCGAGGATTTGGGTTATTTCTGTGTGGATAATATGCCACCCAATCTTTTACCTAAATTCTGGGAGCTCGTTAAAGAATCGGGTAAGATTACTAAGATTGCGTTGGTGATCGATATTCGTTCTCGTGCATTTTATGATGAGATCATCTCGATGCTTTCAGGATTAGAAAACACTAACTTTGTGACGACTAAAATTCTTTTCTTGGATGCCTCCAATGAGGAATTGGTCAGTCGTTATAAGGAGACTCGGCGTTCGCATCCATTGGCAATGGAAGGTCGTTTGATGGATGGGATCGTCAAGGAACGAACCTTGATGCAGGAGATGAAGAATCGCGCACAGTTGATTATCGATACGAGTAGTTTATCGCCTCGTCAATTGCGGGAAGAAATTTTTGAGAATTTCAAGATTTCTGATATTCCCACTTTCCATATTGAAGTGATGTCATTTGGTTTTAAGTATGGCTTGCCAATCGATGCCGATGTCGTGATGGATGTGCGTTTCTTGCCGAATCCATACTATGTCCCAGCTTTTAAGCAAAAAACAGGACTGGATGCTGCGGTTGCCAAGTATGTTTTTGACCAAGCCTCTGCAGAGACTTTTTACCAACAATTGTTGACGATGCTCAAGACGGCGATGCCTGGTTATATCAAAGAAGGTAAGACAAGTTTGACGGTTGCGATTGGCTGTACGGGTGGTCAACACCGTTCAGTCGCGCTCGCACAACGTTTGGGTGAGGATTTGCGCCAACAAAATTATCCCGTGGATGTTACCCATCGTGATTTAAATAAGCGTAAGGAAACGGTGAACCGCTCATGAGTCGAGACAATCGGATTGTTCGTGTGATCAAAGGACGTCGCCCTAAAGTCGTGGTCATTGGTGGCGGCACGGGTTTACCCGTGATTTTAAATAGTTTGCGTCAGCAAAATGCCGATGTGACCGCAATCGTGACGGTTGCGGATGATGGCGGTTCGTCAGGAATTATTCGGAATTATATTAACGTTGTGCCACCAGGGGACATTCGCAATGTGCTCGTCTCGTTATCGGATTCCTCTCAATCGATGCTAGATGTTTTTCAGTATCGTTTTGACAGTAAGGATGCATTCTTCGCAGGACATGCCATTGGCAACTTAATTATTGCGGCACTGACGGAGATGCAGGGTAATATTTTCGATGCCGTTCAAACTTTATCCAAAATGATGGATGTGGATGGTCATATTTATCCGGCATCGAACGAGCCACTGACCTTGAACGCTGAATTTGTAGACGGCACGATTGAATCTGGTGAAACTGAAATTTCCAAGCAACGCAAGCAGATCAAGCATGTTTGGGTGACGGATACGGATACACCAGATGAAACACCAGAAGCCGTGTCACCAGTTATTGAAGCAATTCAAGAAGCAGACGTGATCGTCTTAGGACCAGGAAGTTTGTTCACCAGTATTTTGCCTAACTTAATGATCAAAAACTTAGGTGAAGCGGTGCGGACGAGCCCAGCTGAATTGATCTATATTTGCAATATCATGACGCAAAAAGGCGAGACTGAGAGTTATACCGATGCCGAACACGTTCGTGTGATCAATGATCATTTGGGTGGAAAGTATGTGGATACGGTGTTGGTCAACGCGGGTAAAGTTGGGCCGGATGATCTTGATTACGATAGATATGATGAATATTTATTGCAAGTCAAGCACGATTTTGAAGGTTTACAGAAACAGTGTGATTGCATCATTTCCGATAATTTCCTCTCGTTGCATGATAACGGCGTTTTCCATGATGGCGATAAGGTTGCGACCGAAATTTTGAATCGCGCCTTTCAACATACCAAACATTAACTACCACTCGCGCTTAGAAATTTTTCATTAGAAAGGGTGTGTCTCAATGGCATCTTATGCGAGCGATGTGAAAAAAGAATTAACACGTTTAGAGGTTCATCCCGAGCATGCGCGTGCTGAACTTGCCGCCCTTTTGCGGATGAACGGGTCTTTATCAATTATCAATCATCAATTTACACTCAACGTTCAAACTGAGAATCCAGCGACCGCGCGCCGCATTTATTCGTTGATCAAGCTGGTTTATCGCGTCGAAGCAGAGTTATCGGTTCAGCGGAAGATGAAGCTGAAGAAGAACAATCAATATATCGTTCGAATCAATCGTCAGGCGATGCCAATTTTGCAAAACCTCGATATTATGGGGAAAAACCAATTGACGATCAACGCACATGTGCCCAATTGGATCATGAAAGATGAGCAACTCAGTCGTTCTTATTTACGTGGTGCTTTTCTCGCAGGTGGGAGTGTCAACAATCCGGAGACAAGTCGATATCATCTTGAGATCTATTCACTGTATGAAACCCACAATGCCGATATCTTGCGATTAATGAATCATTTCGACTTACATGCTAAGACCTCGGAGCGCCGCAGTGGCTACATCAGTTACTTGAAAGAAGCCGAAAGAATCGCTGACTTCTTGCAGGTAATCGGTGCCACCAATGCGATGTTGAAGTTTGAAGATATTCGAATCATTCGCGACATGCGGAACTCCGTCAATCGGCTGGTTAACTGTGAGAACGCCAACATGAACAAGACGATCGATGCGGCCACGAAGCAAATCGAGAATATCAAATATATCGCCAACACCATCGGATTCGAGTCCTTGCCGCTCAAGCTACGCGAAATTGCGGAATTGCGTCTGAACTATCCTGAGAAGACGCTGGGAGAATTAGGCGAGCTTGTTCCCAGCGGGGCGATTTCGAAGTCAGGAATCAACCATCGTCTGAGAAAGCTCAATGAGATGGCTGAGAAAATGCAACAGGAGAAATCAGCCTAGTGATTGAATCAGCACACCTTTAAGCAGGTGTGCTATTTTTTTTGCTTTTAAGGTGGCTGGGTGGTCAATTGAATCAGTTATAAGAGTTAGCTAACCAAGTAAAACCTGATGGTAGGATCAATGAAAAGCTTGCCAGATCAATCTTTCTGTTTTCAGAAATCATTTTCTCATCACTGATGGTCAAAACCTAACCATAATTGGTGTTATATAATCTTCCCAAATGCAGAAACTTATCGTATACTCAAACCATCGATAAACCGTTTGCAAGTAATGCGCCAGGGTTGGGGGACCTAATTACTTGCATGTTCAGCATGACAGGGGGAGAAGTCGATGAATCGGAAGCTTGTGCGGAGGATCTATCAGGCTGTAATTGCTGTTATTTTATTAACACTATTTCCAAGCCAAAGTACACTTGCTGCAATCGCGAAGCCAGGCAGTGTGCCAGCACCACCAGCATCAACGCTAAACATCGCGAATCAATTCGTTCGAAATCCTAGCTTTGGTAATTCGGATTTCATGACAGGTTATCCACAAGCCGTCGTTGTCACACCAAGCAAGTTGACACAGACAGGTAGTATCTGGTCCAAAAATAAAATTGACTTGAACCAATCATTCACTTATAATACTTGGCATTATCTAGGTGACAAACAAGGTTCCGTTGCAGATGGGATGGCTTTCGTTCTGCAGAATGATTCACGGGGTCAAAGTGCTTACGGATCCGTCGGCGGTGGCTTGGGTGTTTATCCATATGGTTGGATTTACAACAACGGGATTGTCAAGAATTATGTTCATAATGCGTTAGCCATTGAAATGGATGACTGGTGGAATAACATCAATGGTAAAGCCGATGATGGATTTGATTTAGATATTCCTGGAAATGTCGTGAATCCAAACTTGGTGGGTCATATCGCCGTCGTTCAACCGCGACTTGTCCCGTCTAATGACTCTAAAGATTTGCACCACTTTCAGTATCAATTAGGCAACACAGCTTATCGATTGGCAAATAATAAATGGCGAAAGTTTATGGTCTCATGGGTACCAACAGTGACGTACGTTAATGGTATCCGCATTCTGGGTGGAGATCTCAGTTATACCTTCGGCGAGCAAGTCGATGGCAACGGCGCCTATCCAACGCAGACTTTCCACATTCCGAATGTACTGACCTACTTCAATAGTGATCACGTATACTTCGGCTATACCGGCGCAACTGGTGCGTATCCAACTTTCCAAGCCGTCAGTGTTGATAAGCTGCCACAGACAGCCGCACCCATTACCCTGAATTTCGTTGAGAAGGGAACTAACACGGTGTTGGCTGATCCCATCACCATGAATGGTGAACCTGGTACGTCTTGGAATGGTGCCTCTCGCCGGCAAGATTGGATCCAAAAAATGGCATCTGGTATCACTATGTCGGCGAATATAATACGACGCCAACGGGTCAACTCGAGACGGTTGTATTGATGTCAAGGGTTGATAAGTAAGCGTGTAATAAGATAAGTAAATAAAGGCTTTCCGTGGTTTGAGGTTTGGTTCTAAGCCGGAAGGATAATCGCGGATTTTTGCTATGAGGGAAGTCATCCAAGATTGGTGAATTTGAAAAGTCATCGGTCAATACGGTTATTGAGTTGATAAGATGGTTAGCAAAATAATGGTGAGTTGACAAGATTGCTATAGATAATTTGGGAGCGTCAAGAATCTTGTGTAAATGAAATGCCTTCGTACATATAATATGTATCTAACTTAAATAAATGATGCTTCCAAGGTGTCCTGGAGTCCTTTGAACCCTCGGTGGATCCGCTTCAGAGACTTCTCGTTATAAACATTAAACTGAGAAACCAGGAAGCGATCCAGTGAATCTTCCGTTGGAAATTGTTCTTTGTGGTGGGTGGTGCGCTTGAGATGCTTATTAAAGTTCTCAATCAGGTTAGTGGAGTATAGTGATTGCCGGATAGCTGGTGGAAAGTCCATGAAAGTGAGTAAATTCGGCATTTTAAGCAGATCTTTGATTAATTTGGGATAGGTCTGATGCCAATTGTTGGCGAACTCATTCAGTTTCAGTTCGGCTGCTTCACGGTTGGCGGCCCGATG
>NZ_AZFX01000019.1 GCF_001435835.1 Lapidilactobacillus concavus DSM 17758 | reverse complement strand
AGATACATATTATATGTACGAAGGCATTTCATTTACACAAGATTCTTGACGCTACCTCGATTTATGATGATAATTAATGTTATTTGGCTGGTGATCGACGCTGGACTCTCAACTGCAACATCAGTTCTTCTGACGTTTTCAACCAACGCTATTTTTTCAAAAAATATGAAACAATTGTTTTTTGGATTACGATTAATTTAATCGTATGGATTATATTGTTATCCAGTGATTACGTTCAAACAGTATTTCAAGAAAAGTTAATACAAAAGATTATGATTGAAGTGCGGGAGTCAATTTCTGCACAGGTGACACAAAAGACTTACGCTGAATTTCATGAGAAAAATAATGGCGAGTATCTATCAGAGTATATCAATGATGCTGGAAATATCGAAGCAAACGCCATAAGTAAAACCTTTTCGTTGCTTTCTCATGGTGTTCTGATTATTTTTGCAACTGTAGCATTAGCGTCTTATCACTTATTGTTTCTACCCGTAATCTTAGTTTTAGCAATGTTGATGATGTTGTTACCGAATAAATTAGGTCAACCAATGGCACAAGCAACACGGAATTTGTCTGAGGGCAATGCAGAGTTATCTAATCACTTAACGAATTATCTGAATGGATTTGATGTTTTTTTCAATTTTAGACGTCTAGCAATATATCGGCAATTGGTAAAGAAGACGTCGCAACACTATGCGAGTACAAAAATCGCGTATACAAAAACCAATGCGCGGGTTACAAATACTATTGGTGGATTGAGTATTTTCTGTCAAATTATGGTTGATATTGTGACAAGTGTCTTGGCAATCATGGGCCTAATACCGCTAGGTGCGATCAGTTCAACCGGTAATATAGCAGCAAATGTTTTTAACTCACTATCGAGTTTCAGCAACGAATTTGTACAGATTAAAGCAACACGGCCACTTTTTGATAAAATTAAGCCACAATTTTCAGGAAAGGCTGTAGAAGAACAGGTGTCAGCACCAATTTTCAGAACAATGCTTGAAATTAAAAATTTGAATTATACCGTTGGTAACAAGGTAATCTTTCATCAGCTGAACTTAAAGATTAACAAAGGTGGGAAATATGCTTTAGTGGGTAAGAGTGGTGTCGGTAAGAGTACGTTACTGAAGATTTTAAGCGGTCAGATCACTAATTATTCTGGACAAATCTTGATTGATGGTATTGATTTACATCAGTTTAGTCAGGATCAGCTGGTTTCACTACTGCAGTATGTCGATCAAAATGTCTATTTGTTTAATGACACAGTCGCAAACAATATTTCTTTGTGGGATCAAACTTTATTAGATGACAATCTCAAAGTTGCACTAGAAAAGGCGGAAGTTGATTTTACAGATACTAGTAAACAGATGATAGCAGAGAATGGTCAAAATCTCTCCGGTGGTCAGAAACAGCGACTAGCATTAGCGCGCTTCTTCTATCAACCCAAATTAATTGCTTTAATTGATGAAGGTTTATCAGCATTAGATACACAAACTGCCACCAAGATTGATGAAGTGTTACTTAATGATAAAAAATTGACTTTAATTGAAGTTAATCACCATTTGAGCCCAGAGATGATTCCCAAATATGATGATGTTATCTCACTCGATCAAGCATAATTCTCGATGAAGTTAATTATAATCTGGTAGTAAGAAAGCCAGCTCTATCTGAATAGGACCGGCTTTTTTGTGTGGCAAAGATGCCATAATTGCGTTTTTGGGGATCGCCAGTTGGAACAAGTTTCATTTCCTGATAAAAATCTGTGTAATTTTCTAATTGTTCGTCTTTGCGACAATATAGAGAAGGATAATGATGGCTGATTAACATATTTAAATCTAGATTATTCAGTGGGATCAAGCATCCGTTGGGGAAACAATCTATAGATTCTGCATAGAGTGATTAATAAGATAATGTTTCTGTTTCACAGAATTATTCGTTAAGAGACGAAAAAATCACGGCGTTATGATCAAAATCAATTGCCACGCATAATTTTGAAGATTGTCAAGAAAATTTTGAATGTTTATAGTTTATCCACAGGCTGTGGACAATAGTGTGCATATCTTATGTTAAAAGCTTTTAAAGCCGTTCCACACTTATCCACAAATTTGTGCACAAGTGTGGATAACTTGATAGACTTTTCTTTCGACTTCAAATAAGCCTTTATTTAAAGGTGTTTCACACGATTTAGTCAGGTAACATGATGATTCTCAACGGGGGATAACTAAAAAATAAAATATTATGCTTGACTTTTCAAAATGGAATATTTTGTATCAAGCCCTTTTTTTGACACAAGATTACGGGGCGAACATGTGTACAAGTGGATAACTTTGTGGATAACTTGGGGATAAACACAGTTATTTTTGGCTTCTGTTTATAAGTACCCCAAAAAGCGGCGAAAAATTTTCCACAGCCTGTTTTTTCGCAAAAAAATCCCGCAGTCATTCTCAGACGGCGGGATTGGTTTTGGTTACGGAAATTTCGTTGGTGGTTCTGGCGTTGGCTGTTCTCCCGGATGTTCTAAGGGCGACATCGGCGGAATTGGCGGCACGATTGGGCCATGCGCTGGTTTGACAATGTCCGGTTGTTCAGGTGGTTGAACGTCTGGTTGCTCATCTGGATGATGAAGGGGGCGCTGATTAGGTTCGTCTGGTTGTTGATCGGGTTTAGTTGGCTCCGGCTTTCCACCAGGTTCGGTTTCCTCATCAGTTGGTATGCTCGATTCAGATGAACCGGGATTGGTGTACAAATGCAACGCTGAATTGGGTGGATATGGGGCATGTGTATCTTCGGCAGAAGTTGAAGCTGATGCTGCTGATTCACGCTCATCATCATGATCCTGCAATTTTTTGCCAGTCTCATCTAAGCCTTGATCGGTGGGATCGAGCCCATCGTCGACTTGATCCATTTCGTTGAGATCGTCGGCGATTGCTTCATTTTCGTGCATTTGTTGATCGACTTGTTGATCCTCGGTCGAGTCATTTAAATGTTTCCAATCATCTTGTTTCATCCTGTTCACTCCTTTGGCTAACGTAGGTATCTGACTAACTTAATCTTAGTTGACAGCTGTATGCGCGAACAAGAAATATGCATAGCTCTTTTTTCAAAAAACAAAAAAACTCGTTGAAGTTGATCAACGAGTTCAGAAATTGAAGTTAACTATCATGGTTAGGATGCAAAATCAATCCGTTTACTGATGAAGTAAATGAGAATAGCGCCGATACCCATCGAAATGAATTCACCTAAAGCTGTTGTTAAATAGGTCATCCAAAATGGGAGGTGAAGTAAAACCGTTAATTCTAGCGCAATTAAGAACATGAAAACTGTTCCGATCACTACGCCAGCCACAAGTTTTGACTTGAGGTTAGGCAATTTTTTTGCGACGAAATAGATAATTATCAACGCAATTAATGTTTCTGCTGAGCCCCAAAGAATGTCAACAACGCCTAGTGGGCTTGATAAATTGGCGATGATACAGCCAACGGTGACGCCCCAAATGTAGCGTTTATTAAAAATAACGAGGCAGTTCAACATCTCGGAGAGGCGAACTTGGACGGCGCCATAACCGAGTCCGAAAACTTGGCTCAAATAGGTTAATGCGACGTATAAAGCCGCGATAATACCTGCGATAACAATATCGCGAAGATGGTTCTGTTCTTTTGTCATATGAAACACTCCTTTATGAGCACATCTGTCATCAGATGTCCCACTAATTAACTGCAACCAAAGGAGAGACCTTGCGGAATCAGAAGTGTTGCAGCGGATCGCAAATGATCCATGACCTAATATAGAACAAAACAGGGTCAATTAGCAAGCTTAGTTTTAAGAAAGGGAGGTTATCTAGGCTCTTTCATAGTAGAATATAATTAGGAATTGCGGTCAAGAATAGGAGTGGGCAGTAGATGACAATCAAGATCATTGCGGTTGGAAAACTTAAGGAATCATATTTTAAAGCGGCGATTGCGGAATATGCGAAACGCCTGAGTCGCTTTACGAAATTTAAGCTCATTGAGGTGGCAGATGAAAAGGCACCAGAGAAACTGAGCCAAGCGCAGATGGATCAAGTCATGGCTGTTGAAGGCGAGCGTATTCTCGATAAGATCAAGGACAAAGAATATGTCATTGTCCTTGCCATTAAGGGTCGTCAGCGGGCGTCCGAGGATTTTGCGAAGGAGCTTTCTGATCTGGTCACTTATGGACACAGCGATATTACGTTCGTGATTGGTGGTTCGCTAGGCCTGAGTCCAGCGGTGATGAAGCGCGGTGATGATACCTTAAGCTTTGGGAAATTAACGCTGCCCCACCAACTGATGCGTGTCGTCTTAAGCGAACAAATCTACCGGGCATTCATGATCAACGAAGGTAGTCCCTACCACAAGTAAGATTGGTGGAATTTTTAAATTTGCGGCGTGGGAGTAGAATATCCACATCTCAAGCATCTTAATCGACATTAAACATCATTCAGAACGTGTATACTAGTTGTTAAATATGAGTCGTAGGAGTAATTAAGCATGAAGCAGATCGTGACGGGTATTGTGGCGCATGTCGATGCGGGTAAAACGACTTTGTCTGAAGCGTTGCTGTATCAAACTGGTGCCTTACGTCAACTGGGGCGAGTTGATCATGGGGATGCTTTTCTGGATTCAGATGATTTAGAAAAAAAACGTGGCATCACGATTTTTTCTCACCAGGCAAATTTAACGTATCGAGATTTACAACTGACCCTATTGGATACACCAGGGCATGTCGATTTTGCTAATCAGACGGAAGCTGTCCTGTCAGTTCTAGATTATGCTATTTTGGTGGTTTCTGCGCAGGATGGCGTTCAGGGTTATACGCGGACATTGTGGCAATTATTAGCACATTATCACGTCCCAACTTTTATTTTTGTGAATAAGATTGATGTGGCCGGCTTCGAACGCACACAGATGTTGTCTGATCTACAACGCAAATTTTCAGAAGGTTGTCTTCCATTTGCGACAGTGGAAACTGGGGAATTTGTGGATGACATCAATGAAAGTCTGGCGATGTGTGACGAAAAAGCATTGGATGAATTTGTGACGACGGGTCAATTAACCGATACTTCGATTCGACAGATGATTGTACAGCGTCAAGTTTTTCCGTGTTACTTCGGGGCAGCGTTGAAGTTGACGGGGGTCACAGACTTTTTGGCAGGAATCGCGCGTTGGGCGGAAACATCGGCGAATGCAGCCATCTCAGATGAGCATGAGGCGTTTGGCGCGCGTGTCTTTAAGATCACCCATGATCACAAAGGTGAGCGTCTAACTTGGATTCGATTGACACAGGGAACGTTATCCACGAAGGCGTTGATTGCGGATGAGAAGGTCAATCAGATTCGGGTTTACAACGGGACAAAATTTATCTTAAAACCTGTGGTTCATATCGGTGAAGTTTGCGCTTTGACGGGATTAACGACAACTTATCAGAATCAAGGGCTAGGTCAACAAGCGGACGGCCAAGCGCTAGTGATTCGGCCGGTCTTGAATTATGCGCTAGATCCAAAAGGACAGGAGATTCAGGCTTGTTTGGCTGCATTACGTCAGCTCGAAGATGAAAATCCGCAGTTACACGTTACTTGGTCGGAACATCTGCAAGAAATTCACGTGGCATTAATGGGAGAAGTTCAGTTGGAAATTCTCGAACAAATTTTACAAGAACGCTTTAAGTTGCCAGTTGGTTTCGATGAAGGACATATTCTTTACCAAGAAACGATTACGGCAGCCATTGAAGGTGTCGGTCACTTTGAACCATTACGTCACTATGCTGAGGTTCATTTACGCCTCGAGCCTGCCGAGCACGATCAGGGTGTGATTTTTGCCAGCGAATGTTCGTTAGAGAATTTGAGCCGTAATTGGCAGCATCAAGTGCTCACTAGCCTGGCGGCGAAAGAACATCTTGGTGTCTTAACGGGTTCACCATTGACGGCAATCAAAATGACGCTGATCAATGGCCGTGCCAGCAATGTGCATACTGTTGGCGGTGATTTCCGCGAGGCAACTTGGCGCGCAGTACGCCAAGGTCTGATGATGGCCAAGATGCGGGGAACCTGCCAACTTCTAGAGCCCTGGTATCGATTCAGACTTGAAGTGACGCAAGATCAAGTTGGACGCGCCATGAATGACATTCAGCGCATGAGTGGGACATTTGAGCCGGTTGAAAGTGGTCACACCGATGAAAGCTTAGTCAGCCTAACCGGGTTTGCGCCAGTTTCAGAAATGCGTGGTTATGCTCAAGAGGTCTATGCTTACACGCATGGACAAGGACAATTGACGTGTCTGGTCGATGGTTATCGTCCTTGCCATAATGCAGATGAAATCGAACAATTACTAGCCTACGAACCTGTTTCAGATTTAGAAAATACGCCGGATTCAGTTTTTTGTGCACATGGTGCGGGCTATCCGGTTGCCTGGAATCAGGTTCCACAAGCGGCTCATCTTCCCTATGCGCCATTATCTTAGGAAGTGTACAATTAATCTCAATGAAGAGGGATTTTAATGAAAATTACAGAAGGATACATGCCATTTCGTGGCTTTAAAACTTATTATCGGATCGTTGGCGAACCAAATCCAGATCAGGCACCGTTATTATTAATCCACGGTGGCCCTGGATCGTCGCACAATTACTTTGAGTTGATAGACGATTACGCAAAAACCGGTCGCCAGTTAATCATGTATGATCAAGTAGGATGTGGCCGGTCCTCGTTACCTGAAGATCCTGCAATCTATGTCAAGGAGACTTGGGTTGCCGAATTAATCGCCTTACGCGAGTATTTACATCTCGATCAAGTCCATTTATTAGGACAATCTTGGGGTGGCATGTTAGAAATGTATTATCTGACCAGTTTCGATCCTCAGGGTATCAAGAGTGTGATGATCAATGGGTCGCCGGCTTCAATTAAATTGTGGACACAGGAACAACATCGGTTGATTTCTTATTTAAGTGATCAGGATCGAGCTGCAATTGCCGAGTCAGAACGTACTGGTGACTTCAGTGGGCCGAAGTATTTAATGGCCAATGATCATTACATGGCCCGTTATTGTTGGGATGCTCCCGATGAGAATTCACCAGAGCCGCTTCGCAGGCCGACCAATGGTAAACGCGCAAGTTTGATTGCCGAGGGTCCAAACGAGTTCACTGAGAATGGTACAATCAGTGATTTTGACGTCACGGATCAACTGCATCGGATTCACGTCCCCGTGTTGGTGACGAATGGGACAGACGATTTATGTACGCCGTTGATTGCCAAGGCCGTCTATGATCATATCCCCAATGCACAATGGCATTTATTCGCGAATAGTCGCCATCTTGCCTTATTGGATCAACACGATGAATTTATTGAAGTCTTAGATCAGTGGTTGAAGGCTAATGACTAAGCCGATTCAGCGTCGTGAATTAATTGACTTGGTCTTGACACAAACAGATGCGTTCGAAGATTATCCATTCAATGGTGGCAATTCACATGAACAGATTTTATGGACTATCATCAAGCAAAAAACGAACCACAAGATTCTGGCGATGATTTTTGAACGAGAGGGTCAGCTACTGATTGACCTGAAATTGAAGCCTGAACAAGGTGCAATCATGCGGCATTTGCGCGGGTGTTTATCCGGGTTATCATATGAATAAGACGCATTGGAACACGATTGCAGTCAATGACACCGAAGTTTCACACGAAGAACTCGTTAACATGATCAAAGAAAGTGCACGTTTGACCTTATCACGAAAAAAATAATTAGAACTGACAGCGATTGATCGGAAGAATTGTAGAGGAGTACGAGGATGCGAAGAATAAGTCAGCACGCCCCCAACCAGCAAAACTATTTTTTCCAGGTACTATTAGCCATTTGTTTATTATTATTTTTAACAGGATGTGGCGCTGCTCAGGAATCATCAGCCACGAAAGCCGATCGGTCATCGCGCACGACCAAATCCAAGACGACTGATTCTTCGTCGAAAAAGACAGCGGCAAAATCGGCAACTTCAAAAAAAGTGCCGACAATAGCTACCGAGACCTTGCAACTCACCTTTATGGGCGACAATACCTTAGGCAGCGATCCACAATTCGCGACCGCGACGAGTTTACCAACTGTTTGGGCGCGACATGGCAAGGATCCGCAATACTTTTTCAAAAATGTGGCGCGTTATTTTCGAACCGATGATCTGACGATTGCTAATCTTGAAACGACGTTGACGCACAGCAACCAACCAGCTTATAAAGCGGGCAATGTCGTCTTTCACTTCAAGGGCGATCCTGAATTGGTGAAGGCGTTGACCGCGAGTAGTATTGAAACGGTGACGGTGAGTAATAATCATATTTACGATTACGGACAGCGCGGATTTGACGATACGATCCAAACCTTGAAAGATGCGCAGGTCGGTTATTTCGGTGAAGGCTATCAATATACGACAACGATTAAAGGCGTTAAGATTGGCTTGCTCGGATATACTGGCTGGACGGCGACGGATGCCGATCAGGCTAAAATTGGCGCGGATATTCAACAGATGCGTCAAAGAGGTTGCCAAGTTGTGATCCCTTATTTCCACTGGGGAATCGAGCGTGATGCTTATCCAAATGATACTCAGAAGCGTTTGGCACACGCTGCCATTGATCACGGTGCGGATATGGTGATTGGCTCTCATCCACACGTCATTCAATCGCTAGAAGTCTATCAGGGTAAACTGATTGCGTATTCGATGAGTAATTTTGCGTTTGGTGGAAATTCCAATCCGAGTGACAAGCGTTCGTTTCTGCTACAAGCGAATTTGACTGTGAAGGGCGCCGACATTGTTGAGACGCAATTCCGTGTAATCCCAACGCGTATCTCTTCAACGGATGCCTACAACGATTACGTGCCGACGCCATATACGGGCGATGCACAGGCAGCGGTGTTGGCCTATATAAACCAATTGTCGCCAACATTGAATGGGCGAATTAGTTCAGAGTTTGTGACGGTTCGTCCCCAATAGAATAGAAAGGTGATTATCATGGATTATCGAACACTAGGCAAAACAAATTTTAAAATCAGTGAGGTTTCATTAGGAACATGGCAACTCGGCTCCAAGTGGGGTGATCCCTTCGACGCCGATGATGCCGCACGAACCTTAGAAGCAGCGTATGAATCTGGCGTTAATTATTTTGACACGGCGGATATTTATCAAGATGGCTTGAGCGAGCATGCGGTGGGTCAATTTCTTAAAAAACATCCCGACGTTCATTATTCAACGAAAATGGGGCGTAGGATTGAACCACACAGTGCTGCAAATTATTCAAAGCAAAATTTAATGTCATTTGTAGATCATTCATTGAAAAATATGCAGGTGGATGCTTTGGATTTAGTTTTGTTACACTGTCCACCCACGAGCGTCTATGATGATCCCGAAGTTTTTCAAACTTTGGACGACTTGAAGCGGATGGGTAAGATTCGCAACTATGGCGTCAGCGTTGAACGAGTAGCTGAGGCCATAACGGCGTTACAATATGATATTTCGGCGGTCGAGATCATTTTTAATATGTTTCGTCTGCGACCGGCGACTGAGTTCTTCGCTAAGGCGCAAGCCGCTAATGTTGGTATTCTCGCGCGAGTGCCATTAGCGAGTGGCCTATTGAGTGGTAAGTATACGGCACAGACGACATTTGGCAAGAATGATCATCGCACCTTTAATCGCCACGGTGAGGCTTTCGATAAGGGAGAGACTTTCTCCGGCGTTGATTTTGAAACGGGGTTAAAAGCTGTTGACGAGTTGAAGCGTCGACTTAAAACTGATGACCTAGCACCGATGGCATTGCGCTATATTCTAATGTATGACGCAGTCTCTGCAGTTATTCCTGGTGCCAGCAAACCCGAACAGATCACGGCGAATGCGGCTGCTGCAGAACGGCCACCTTTTACCGATGCACAGATGCAGATCGTTCGCGATGTTTACGACAACTATATTAAGGACAGCGTCGAGAATTTGTGGTAATTAGCGACCATAGATTGATTAAGATGATCATGGCAAGGAGGTCGTCGATTTGACGATTTATTTTGAAAATGCGGTTATTGAACAACTGCCAAAAATTATTGAGATCTACAATCAAACGATTGCAGGGCGGATGGTGACCGCTGATTTGGCGCCGGTAACGGTTGAGTCGCGGCTAAGTTGGTTTCAGGATTTCAACCCAGAAACGCGGCCTCTCTGGGTGATTAAACGTGAGCAACAAGTGGCAGGTTGGGTTGGACTGGAATCTTTTTATGGGTCGCCCTGCCTATCGCCGAACGGTTGAAGTTAGTCTGTATATCGATTGACAATTCCGCCACCAGGGAATTGGTCAACAGACGCTAGATTACGTTCGTGATCAGTTGCCACGGCTCGGGATCGATGCCATTGTGGCTTATGTTTTAGTCACAACTTTCCTAGTCAGCATCTGTTCCAAAAGAATGGGCTTGAAATCTGGGGACATCTGCCGGATGTCGCGCTCATGGACGGACAACGGCGAAGCTTAGATATTCTTGGACGCCATTTTTAACCGGTCACACCAATTTAGCGGGAGACGCTCAACGAGTACATTGATTTTTGTGATGAATGAAAGATAAAAAGTTGGAGGAGTTAGCATGAAGCATCGTCGTTTCTTGAAAGTTATTGGAGGTTTAGTTGGCCTCGTTGTGGTCGCCGCGTTGAGTTATTTAGCTTACGCTTATATTTCTTATTATCGGGTGCCGGACAATCAGGCGCTCACTGTGAAGTCAGCACCTGTTGACCAAAAAGAAATTCAGACAGATCATCTTTATCATGCGCAAACTTGGAATGTGGGTTATGGTTCGTATCCGCCTAGTTACTCTTTCTTTATGGATAGCGGTAAATATGCTAAAGCTTACAGTAAGTCAGCGGTTGAAAAGGCGACCTCCGGTGTGATTACAACGACGAAACAAGCCGACACAGATTTTATGTTCTTTCAAGAAGTTGATCAGGATGGCGATCGTTCGCGTCACGTCGATCAAGTGGCAGCAATTGAGCAGGCATTTGGATCGACACATCACGCCGTCTATGGTCAGAATTATGATTCACCGTATTTATTTTATCCATTTAATGACCCGATTGGTAAAGCAAAGTCAGGGCTGATTACCTTAGCAAATAAAAAAGTGACCAGTGCGCGCCGTTATTCTTTACCGATCGAAACGAATTTTAATAAGTTTATCGATTTGGATCGTGCCTTCACTGTCACCAAACTGCCGACAGATAATGGGCATCAGTTGGCATTAATTAATATTCACCTCTCGGCATTTACGAAGGATCATCGCATTCAAGAGGCACAGTTCGCCAAGCTGTTTAAATATGCGCAACGGTTTTATCAAGACGGTAATTATGTTGTGATTGCTGGTGATTACAACCATCGACTTTTAAAAAATACGCCGGATATTTTTAACACGAGCGATGAAACCATGACTTGGACGCATCTATTCCCTTATTCTAAATTGCCTGCTGGCTTCCACGTACCCACGATGGGACTCGCTAAAGCTGCAGTGCCATCTGTTCGCGCGTTGGATCAACCCTATGTCCCCGGACAGTCATTTGTCACGTTAGTGGATGGCTTCATTCTTTCACCCAATGTTCAAGCTGAATCGGTTCACGTGGTCAATGCAGGCTTCAAGAATTCCGATCATAACCCAGTGAGATTGGCGTTTAAATTGAAACCATAATTAAGAGATCAGATTTGATTGATGCAAGGAGTGTTTTTGATGACAGACATTTATGATGATGATCAATTTTTCCAAAAATATAGTGAAATGAATCGTAGTAAACTTGGTTTAGCTGGCGCAGGCGAGTGGCCGACCCTCCAACAATTATTGCCGGATTTTCGTGGCCTATCTGTACTTGATCTTGGTTGCGGTTATGGATGGCATTGCCGTTACGCGGCCGAGCACGGCGCCAAGTCGGTTGTCGGTGTCGATCTCTCTGAAAAAATGTTGACGGTCGCGCGGGATCAGACGACAGCGACTAATGTGACTTATTTGAAAGCCGATATTGCCACCGTTAGCTTTCCAGAAAATCAGTTTGATGTGGTCATTAGTTCGCTAGCCTTCCACTATTTACCATCTTTTGCTCAAGTTACGGCAGCCGTTCATGGTTATCTGAAGCCGCAGGGCCGATTTATTTTTTCCGTTGAGCATCCAGTTTTCACTGCCGAAGGCCACCAGGATTGGGTTTACGATGCAGCAGGAAAAATTAGTTATTTTCCCGTTGATCGTTATTTTGACGAGGGGCAACGGCTCGCGAACTTCTTGGATACGCCGGTCACGAAATATCACCGTACCTTGACGACGTACTTCGAAGACTTGGTCAGTCACGGATTCACAGTCGATCATTTGCAGGAACCGCAACCGCCACAAAATATGTTGGATCAACCTGGGATGAAAGATGAACTTCGTCGACCGATGATGTTAATCATGGCGGCAACAAATCAAAAATAGGTCGCAATCAACGCACAATTTCGAAATTTAGTGGAAATCGTGCGTTTTTAAATTCAATTTTTCGATCGGACGCAATGAGTCGAAGTTGGAGGTTTGTCATTGGAGAGCAGAGACCAGCATCGATGATTTGTGATATCATAAAAGCCATGTCGGGTGGTCAACTGTCCCTGCCAAGTCGTTAGTCAATGCAATAAGACTCACTTTCGAAAGGATGCCGTCAAATGACAGACAAGTGCCAAATCATTGATCAAAAAATTCGCCAAGATCCGCAGAATATTCAGTATACTCAGGCCGGAATCCTGCCGCTGTATCAGATTGAACCGACTGCTAAGATTTTATTGATCAGTCAAGCACCGAGTCGCAAAGCGCAGGAGTCAATGGTCTTCTGGAATGATCCGAGTGGTGACCGGTTACGCTCATGGATGGGATTGACGAAGTCAGAATTTTATCAACCGGGTAAGATTGCTGTGATGCCACTGGATTTTTACTATCCAGGCAAGGGTGCACATGGCGATTTGCCGCCTAGACCAGGCTTTGCGGAAAAATGGCATCAGCCACTTTTAGACTTAATGCCGAACATTCAATTGACTTTGCTGATCGGACAATACGCACAGAAATTTTATTTGCAAGGTCGTCGCTATCGAACATTGACCGAAACCGTTCGTCATTTTGACGATTATCTACCCGAATACTTACCGTTAGTTCATCCTTCGCCTTTGAACTATGGTTGGCTGCATCAACACCCATGGTTTGAAACAGAAGTGATTCCAACTTTACAAAAAAACGTTCAGCGGCTGATGGTCTGATGAACGATTCAAGACATCAAAATGAGGTGACACTGATGAACAAAGTGACAATTGTCGGCAGTATCAATCTAGATACAACATTATATTTACAACGTGTCCCAGAGCCAGGAGAAACGATTCGTATTCAAAAGCTCATCACATCTGGTGGGGGCAAGGGGGCTAATCAAGCCATCGCCGCACAACGACTCGGCGCCAAAGTCGCCTTCATTGGTGCGGTTGGGACGGATGATGTCGGACAACAGATGTTAAATTTGTTGCGAGCTGCAGCAATTAATGTCGACGGTATCGCTCAACTTGCAGATCACACAACTGGGCAGGCGTTTATTACAGTCGATGAACAGGGTGAGAACCGAATTATGATCAATGCTGGGGCGAATACGGCATTCACGCCTGAGCAAGTGCGACAGTCTCAGCCGTTAATTACAACCAGTGATTTTTTGATTGCACAGTTTGAGACTGAATTAAAGTCGACACTCGAAGCATTTTCCCTAGCGAAAAAAGCCGGTGTGAAAACGATCTTGAACCCTGCACCAGCGATTGCGAGCATCCCACCGGAATTATTAGCGTTGACCGATATCATTGTCCCGAACGAAACGGAAGCCGAAATTCTCACTGGCGTCCATGTGTACGATGAAAAAAGTGCCCAGCTTGCTGCCACGAAACTTGCGGATTCGGGTGTTTCTATTGTTGTGATCACGCTGGGTAAAGCCGGTGTTTATTATCAGACTGCCTCCCAACAAGGATTGATTCCTGCGCTGAGGGTCAAGGCAATCGATACGACTGCCGCTGGGGATACTTTTATCGGCGCGCTTGCAAGTGTCCTGCAACCTGACTTTTCAAATTTAACCGAAGCTCTTTTATTTGGCAATCAAGCCTCTGCAATCACTGTTCAACGTTTGGGCGCACAAGATGCGATTCCATTTAAGGATGAAATCACACCCGACTAGAGTGAGCCAACTGTCAAAAAAAGACGCCATTTATTTTCAGCGTCTAATGTTTTGAGTCACGACGATTGTTTTTGAGCCGTGGCTTTTTTTCTTGGAGGAGATCTTTAGCTTCAGTGAGGACTGAGTTGAGTAATTGACCGGTCACGTGATGCCATTGCTGGCGTGTTTCGTGTTTCGTATTCATAAGCTCAGGCGCCAATAGCTTGAGTATCCCGCGCCAACTATTTGTAAAATCGTCAATCTCTTGATATTTCGTTGTGGCTAAAAGTGAGTAGAGTGAATCGAGAAATTCTTGTTTGGTGGCATCGTCGAGATTTGTCAACCAGCGGGCAACGGCTTGTTGGGTGAATTGTGAAAGATGACTTGGTGCCGCCACCAAATCAAACGTGTGATTGGTGACTTGCCAAGTATACGGATCATGTTGTTTAATGCCGGTCGCCTGACTTTTAACAACTTGGTAATTCGTTTCAGGTTCTAGTAACAGGCCAATCACAGAGGCTTCAGGAATCAATTTGTGGATTTTACGTTTAATTGTCGTCTCAAGGGGTGCTTTTAAGCCTGGTCCATCTGCACTGTAGACATCAACAATCGCCTCTTGCAGGCGACCACGACTGTGCGCAACGACGTAACTAGCTAAGTTGCCACCTTTAGAATGCCCACCTAAATAATAGCGACCAGGAAGTTCGTGGGCGATTCGTTCGAAGTAGCGTAACGCCGTTCGTTGCGATGGAATGGTGTCCAGAAAAGTCATGTTAAAGTCTTCTTTCCAGTCGACCAGAGTTGCAGTAGTGCCACGAAACGCAATGAAATAACGATGTGGTGCAAATGACAATGTCACTGCACTGAATTGTTCCTCGAGCGCCATGTCGGTTTGTGAGACCCAATGAGACCAGCTTAATTGCTGGTAACGTCGGCTCTGACGTAGGGCGAGTAATAGGGCATAGTTCCCTGCCGGATTCCAAGTTCGAGCAACAGACTTTTCAAGTAATTTAACGGAAGCGATTTTTGAGAATTTGTGAGGCACTTCCTGCAACAGTCGATAATCAACGTAAGCTAATTGTGACAAAATAACGCCATCCAACTCGTTGAACGGCATCTGCGCAAAAGTTCGATCCTGATATTGTGTGACGTAAGAAACAAGATTTTTCATCTAATCACCCTACCGAAACGCTTGAGATGCTGCAATTATAGCAGATAAGCAATGATTGCCGCAAAAATTGGCTTCGCGATTCGTCGAAATTGTGCTAGAAGTGGTCATCACAGAGTTGAGTCTATAAGGAAACAAAAAAACCACTGCGAGTTATGAACTTGCAGTGGCTTTTTAGTGGAACGTGTCGTTAATCATGCAATTGAAATTGTAATTTCATCTTCGGCTCGCCAAAGGCTAACATTTGACCGAGCAATTTATTGGCATTCTTTTGGTAGCGTGTGGCCATTTGATTGTTGATCGCCTCAAGATAAGCTTGGATGTCTGGTTGTTCGGCGTATGCTTGGTCGGCTTCGATTTGTAGATGACGACATTCTGCGACAGTGTTTTGTTCGAAGATGTTCTCTTCGTCCTCATAGAGATCGAAGTCGCTATCGCCAATCAACGCGAGTATATTTGAGAGCCAGTAAATATTGTTAGGATCGAGATCTAACGTGGTATTTTTGTAATTCTCTGGCGTGTCTTTGACGTTAGCATAGAATGGTACCACGGCATTGAAGGTATTTGGGCCAAATGCAAGCCAGTGGATCCCGGCAATTTCTGCAGGAACGTCATTGCGAATTTGTAAAATATGCAACTCTTGGTTACGATTGATGCCGATTGGCCGCAGGAGTTTCTTCTCAGCCTCGGTACCTAATGTGCCATAAGCATCATAAACCGTGTTTTGGTAGTGTGAGCTGAGCACCCACTTAACATCTTCGACACTGATTTTTTTAGACGTTCGGCAGATGAAAGGCAGGTCTTGATCGAAGGGACTGTTCTCGATCTCGGGGTTGAAATATTTCTGACCATACCAAGCACGTGGGTTATTATAGCGTGAGTCTTTGATTGTTGCGCTGCCAAAAATATGGCGCAAGTTAACTTGATTGCGGTCTGGGTTCAAGTGATAAGTGTCGATCAATTCCGGTAAATCGGCTGAATACAGGGTATCGTCAGAATCGAAATCAAATTGGTCGATGTTGAAACGATTTGGTGCAATCACGTAAGCATCATCGGGAATACGAATGGCCGCCCAGTGATGACCGGCAATCGATTCGAAGTACCAAACTTCGTCTTTATCAGAGAAGCAGATACCGTTTGTTTCATAGGTGCCGTATTTTTCGAGGAGTGCGCCCAGACGTTGAACGCCTTCGCGTGCGGAATGAACATAAGGCAGGGTGATCACGACGAAATCTTCTTCACCAATGCCTTCATCTGTCAAAGGATCGACGCCCAAAATACGAGCATTGGTTGTGATCGTCTCGGTTGCAGTCATGGCAACATTTTCAGCGTTGATACCTGCAGCTGCCCAAATACCAGTTGCACCACTTGCATCAGGTGTTGACGTGTAACGCAATGGATTGTCAGGCAGATCCATTTCTGCGGGGCTCAGAACAGACTTATAGTGTTTAGGCTGTTCCTCCGGATTAACCACGATGAATTTCTCGGGATTGAGTGGACCAGGGCCATCCTCATTCCGTGCAATCATTGTAGAGCCATCAATTGTAGCATCCTTGCCGACCAGAATTGTCGTACAAGAACCATGGAAACGTTTTGTCATGTGATCATTCCTTATCTATGAATTGTGCAAACATTTAAGTTTAACCATAATTGTAGGTCACTTTTTCTAAAAAATAAAGAATGAAAATAAATGCCGGATTTAAAATTGAAGTGCAACACCTAAATGACTAGACCAAAAAGGCCAT
>NZ_AZFX01000018.1 GCF_001435835.1 Lapidilactobacillus concavus DSM 17758 | reverse complement strand
CGCGCGTTTTATAATTAAGTTAGCCACCCAGCCAAAATGGTAAAAAAAAGACACCAAGACGAAAAATTCAGGTATCATTGAAGTTCCTACAACAAACAATGAAAGAAGTTTTCGTCTTGATGCAAGAACAGTCTATCACACCACGCCCAAAAGGTCACCATTTATCGGAAATCGAACGCGGTCAAATCGCCGCTTGGCACATTGAAGGATGCTCAGCACGGCAAATAGCGATTCGATTAGGCGTCTGCCACCAGACCGTCAATAATGAGCTCAAGCGTGGTCGAGTCACGCAAGTTAAACGCGTTAATAATCAGAAACACTACTTTGAAATTTACAGCCCTGAAGCCGCTCAGAATCGCTATGAAATAAAGCGGCAAAACTGTGGACGTCCATTAAAATTTAGCCAAGTGACGGCCTTCTTAGCCTACTTTGATGATAAGTTCTGCCATGAGGGCTGGTCGCCGGACGCTGCTGTTGGTTATGCCCGTAAGCACCGGTTATTTAAGCCGGCCAAAATGGTCTGTACGAAGACTTTGTACAACTATATCGATGCGCAACTATTGGAGATCCGTAACCTTGATCTGCTGGAAAAAACAAAACGCCGGACGACCCAACACCACTCGCACCAACATCAGCGCCTACTCGGTCGTAGTATTGAAGAACGGCCAAAGCGAGTAGAAACGCGCCACGAGTTTGGTCATTTTGAGATCGATACTGTCATTGGCAAACGTGCTGGTAGCGAGAGTGTCCTATTAACGTTTACCGAACGTAAAACGCGCTATGAGATTGTCCGCTTGATCGAGGGTAAAGACGCCGAATCTGTGGCTTATGCCATGCAAAATATTACGGCTGAATTCGGTGACGTTATGCGGACAGTTACGGCGGATAACGGAACAGAGTTCACCACGCTAACGGCTGCGCTTGAGGGTGTTGCCGAGACTTATTATGCCCACCCTTATAGCTCGGCCGAACGCGCCACTAATGAGGTCCACAATCGTATACTCAGACGTTACTTTCCTAAGGGGCAATCACTCGATCTAGCTACACCCAGTCTGGTCCGTCAAGCTGAATCTCGGCTCAACCATCTCCCGCGCCGCTTACTTAAGTTCTGTACACCAGCTGAAGTATTTCGAAAGGAATTAGCACGTGCGCGCAAAGGCCG
>NZ_AZFX01000002.1 GCF_001435835.1 Lapidilactobacillus concavus DSM 17758 | reverse complement strand
TTGACCATTTTTTGATCAATCAACATGGGTGGCTAACTTGATTATAAAATTCGCGATAAAAAAATAAAGCCCGTGGATTCAATTATCCTCGGACTTTATCTATTTACTTCATATTAATTGGTTTAAAATTTAGAAAGTTGTTGTGCATTAAGTTTTCGTAATATATTTTTTGCAAGTTCAAGTGCATTTTCGTAATCTTTGTACGCAATAAAGCAATATGGTGTATGTGCGTAACGAACTGGCACGCTAATTACAATTGTTGGTGCACCATTATAGCGATTAATAATTGCGCCATCTTGTCCGCCACCTGTTCTAACCGATCGTTGTACGGGAATATTATTTTCCTTGGCAATGTCTAAAGCAAAACGCTGGAAATGTGGGTTAGTCACAATTGTTGAATCAAAATCGCGCAACATAGGTCCTTTGCGCAGACCAGACTGAATCAAATAGTCTGGCATTACTGTATCATCAGCAGGCGCTCCTTCGAACACAATAGCGAGGTCAGGTTTAATTTTTCGTACGACAACCTCAGCACCACGATCGCCAACCTCTTCCTGAGAGGATAATCCTGCAACGACATCAACATCCAACTTTTCATTAGCCATATCCTTCATGGTAGATGCAAGTAGTGCGGTTCCGATACGATTATCAAACGCCTTACCTAAAAATAATCCGGTCTGCTCGTTATATTCACAGGTGACATCAGGAACAACCGGTGCACCGACTTCAATGCCGTAAATTTCTTCAATCTCTTGAGCACTTGAAGCACCAACATCAATACTGAGCTCTGTTGTTTTTGGTAATCGGGTTCTCTCCTCTGCTGTCATAAAATGTGGTGGTGTACTGCTAACAATTCCGGAAATCCATTCACCGTTACGATTTTGAATTTTAACTTTCTGTGCTGGAATCGTAACTGTTGCCCATCCGCCAACATTAACAAACATCATTTGACCATTTGGCTTGATGGCACGAATCATGAAACCAACTTCATCCGAATGTGCATCTAATTCAACAACTGGTCTCTCTCCATTATTGAATTGATGATTAACGAAAACATTACGCATATGATCTTCAGTAATTTCACCAGTATCCGCAACTTCGCGTTTAAATAAACCGGTAACCTCATCTTCGAACGCTGAGATTCCCCGAGCATTGGAGAGATCTTGAATTAATTTAATTGCTTTACTTTTATCCATTTTTTCAACTCCCATTTGTCATGTTTCACATGAAACATTCTCATTAAGAACAGAATACTTAATCAACCATTTGCTCCATACTTAAGTATACCACGTTTAAAATCCAAAATTGAGCTCTGTTAAGGAAAGGTAAATAACCAACAATTTCATTATAGGATGAATGTTGTTTCACGTGAAACATGAAAAAATTACACTGACAAATGTGTTAGAATCAAGGGGAGATTGAGGTTTAAGCTAAAAATAAAATTAAATCTCGCAATTAATCATTTATATGATATAATATCTTGGGTGCCAAACCCAGGAGATGAAGTTTGCTGGCGCATTTGCGTTTTGAAAACAGACTTGCATCTCCACTTACATAGAAAAAGAGTCATGAAATTAGTGAACACAACTAATTCCATGACTCTTTTATTTCACATTAATTAATGCCAAACATGGTTCAAAACAATTGTTTGCTCTCGATCCGGACCAACTGAAAAAGTGGCATACGGAAGTTCGACTAATTCAGAAATACGTTTTAAATAATTTTGTGCATTTTCTGGAAGATCAGATAATTTTTGTGCTTCGGTGATATCTTCATCCCAGCCAGGAAGTTCTTCATAAACAGGTTCACACTTTGCAATATCGCTAAGACTTGCTGGATAATTTTTGATCAACTGCCCATTCAATCGGTAAGCCGTACAGATCTTAACCGTTTTTAAACCTGTGAGAACATCAATTGAATTCAAACAGAGTTCGGTCACACCTGCAACACGTTTCGAATGGTTCACAACAACTGCGTCAAACCAACCGATTCGGCGAGGACGCTTAGTAACAACACCGAATTCATGCCCGGCTTCACGTATATAATCTCCGATTTCATTCAATTGCTCAGTTGGAAACGGACCAGCACCTACTCGTGAGGTGTATGCCTTAGCGACACCGACAACATGATCAATCATTTTTGGACCAATACCAGCACCAGCAGAAACACCACCAGCTGGATTAGAAGAAGTCACAAATGGATACGTGCCGTGATCTAAATCCAACATGATGCCCTGAGCACCCTCAAATAGTAAGTTTTTGCCATTTTCAAACTCTTGATTCAACAAATAAGAGGTATCCATCACATAAGGTTTTAGTTGTTGCCCATATTCATAGAATGGTTCAAAAATTGAATCGAAATCTAATGGCTCTGCACCGTATATTTTTGTCAGTAATTCATTTTTAAATTTAAGATTAGCTGCTAATTTTTTGGCAAAAATATCTTTATCTAATAAATCAACCATTCGAATCCCCGAACGATCAGCTTTGTCCATATATGCAGGACCAATGCCACGATTAGTTGTGCCAATTTTTTCGTCCTGACGATAATTTTCTTCAGCTTTATCAAGCGCAATATGATATGGCAGAATAAGATGTGCACGATCAGAAATCACTAAGTTATCCGTAGACAGTCCCTGTGATTGAACCCGAGAAATTTCCTCAACTAAAGATTTAGGATTAAGAACAACGCCATTGCCTAACACACAAGTTTTATCGGCATACAGGATACCCGACGGAATTGAACGTAGTTTATACGTCTTATCATCCAGTTTAATTGTGTGACCAGCATTATCACCACCTTGATAACGCGTAATGATATCGGCTTTTTGACTTAAAAAGTCCGTGATTTTACCCTTTCCCTCGTCACCCCATTGAGTACCTACTACAACGGTTCCAGACATATTAGCAACTCCCTTAATTTATTAACACCAAGTTGAATTTTAACATTAAAAGTTTCTATTTTCAATAAAATCCTTATAATCAATCTTTCAAAAATAAATAATGGCATCGAAATCCGAACATTGTTAGGATTTCGATGCCATCTTAAGATTTTTTATTCTTCACGATTAGATACTGAAGCAAATTTATTATATGATTTGACGAAAAGTAGGGGGACCGTTCCTCGAGCACCAGCACGGTTTTTCTCAATAATAACTTCAACTGGGCCAACGTCCTGCTCACCTTCATCTTGTGGCTGAGGAGCGCCTCCTTCTCCATCTGAATCTTCGGGGCGATAATAGTCCTCACGGTATAGGAATGCGACAATATCCGCATCCTGCTCGATAGAACCAGATTCACGAATATCAGATAAAACAGGTCGCTTGTCTTGCCGCTGTTCGACCCCACGAGAAAGTTGAGACAGTGCAATAACTGGCACGTGTAATTCTTTCGCTAATTTCTTCAATTGACGAGAAATCGCTGAAACTTCTTGCTGGCGGTTCTCTTGACCACTCCCCTCAATCAACTGAAGATAGTCTACCACAATAAGTCCCAAGTCTTTTTGTTCTTGCTGCAGACGTCGACATTTTGCCCGAATCTCCGCCATTTTGACGCCTGGAGTATCATCAATATAAATTTTTGCTTTCGATAAACTAGCCATTGCAACCATTAAATGATCCCATTCTTCAGTTGTCAATTGTCCCGTTCGAAGATGATCGGCGGTAATATTTCCCTCTGCACAGATCATACGATTAACTAGTTGTTCGGCGCCCATTTCTAAACTAAAAATAGCAATTGAAACGTTGGAATTTTTGGTACCAATATTTTGTGCGATATTTAAAGCAAATGCGGTTTTACCAACACCAGGGCGAGCTGCCAAAATAATTAACTCGTCTTCATGTAAACCAGCGGTAATCTTATCTAATGCTGCATAACCAGTTGATAATCCGGTAATACTACTATCTTGTTTAGTGAGATTATCAATGTTGGCCATAGATTCCAGTAAAATGTCACTAATCTGTTTAAAGCCATTACGATTGCGATTCTGTCCAACGTCCATGATTTGCTTCTCTGCTTCATCAAGGATAGTCGCAGCATCATCATCTTGTTGATAGCTTTGATTCACGATATGTGTGGCAGTTCCGATTAAACGCCGCAACATTGATTTTTCTTCGACAATCTTCGCATAATACGTCATATTGCGATAAGATGGCGTGTTAGCTGCCAGTTCCGCAATATACGTCGCTCCACCAACATCGTCGAATTGATGACGACTCTCTAATTCGCTACGAATAGTCACAACATCAATCGCATCTTGACGTTCATTAATATTGATCATGGCTTGGAAGATGATCTGGTTTGCTCGACGATAAAAATCGTCAGGAACAAGAAATTCCATAGCATCAATAATTGTATCCGGACGTAAGAAAATAGAACCCAAAACGGATTGTTCTGCCTCTTCACTATGTGGAGGTAGTTGATTTTGTAAATTATCCATGTTTCCCTCTCCGTTGATTCAACTGTGACCTAGTAAAAAGTCTGGCTGAAGAATCGCCAAACTTTCAATCTACATTTTATTCTGCTGTAATGTGTACTCGAATTTTTGCATTAACACCATTGTAAAGCTTAACTGGAACATTTGTATATCCCAGAGTTTTGATTGGCTCTGGTAGATTCAACTTGCGTTTATCGATCTTAATACCATATTGGTCCGCAAGTGCTGTTACGATTTGTTTACTTGGAACGGAACCAAATAATCGGCTATCAGAACCAGCTTTAGACTTAATTGCAACAACTGTTTCATCTGCTTCTAGTTTTTCCTTGATTTGTTTTGCCTCTGCTTTTTCGTTTGCAGCAATTTTTTCCTCAGCTTTTTGTTGTGCTTGTAATTGACTGATGGACTGCGGTGTAGCAAGTTGTGCCTTACCACCCTTAATTAAAAAATTGCGCGCATAACCGTCTGGAACTTCTTTAACTTGTCCACGTTTACCCTTACCACGTACATCTTCGAGAAAAATAACTTTCATTCTAATTACCTCCAGATAATTTATATTGCGCTGGTTAAACAGTCTTCTTAGTAATAATATCAACCAATTGTTTCCGAGCTTCACTGACGGAAATATCGCTGATTTGCGTCGCAGCGTTCGATAAATGACCGCCACCGCCCATTTGTTCCATAATAACTTGAACGTTGACATCGCCAACACTACGTGCAGAAATACCAATGACATCGTCTGAGCGTTTACTAATGACAAATGAAGCATCAATCCCCGAAAGTTTTAACATCGTATCTGCTGCTTGTGCTGCGATAACTGGATCATAAATCTCATCCTCTTCACCTACAGCAACTGCGATATTATACGTAATCATCTCTAGATTATCAATCAAATGATTTCTCTGGATAAATTCGTCCGGATTTTCTTTAAGTAGTTCTTGAACCATGGTATTGTTGGCACCAACTGAACGTAAATAGCTGGCAGCATCAAAAGTTCTAGTTCCAGTTCGCTGAGCAAACGAACGTGTATCCACGGAAATACCAGCTAACATCGCTGTTGCTTCGACTTTATTTAATGGATCAACATCTGTGGGTTGATATTCAAAAATTTCAGCAATTAATTCGCATGTTGAGGAAGCGTACGGCTCAATATATGTCAGCATTGGATTTTCAGGGAACTCTTCCCCACGACGATGGTGATCAATAATGACCACACGCTCTTTTAATCGTTCGTAGAGCTCAGGACTAATTGAGATTGACGGCTTAGAATGATCGACCATAATCAACATACTTTCACTATTGATCATGTTCAAAGCAACTTCAGGCGTTACAATACTCTCACTAATTTCTGGATATTTCTCAATCTCCTGTACTAACCGTTGAACATCGGTATGAATGGAGTTTTGATCTAAAACAATGTGACATTGAATGCCATTCATCTGTGCAATCCGGCGAATTCCCAACGAAGCACCAACAGCATCCATATCTGGACGACTATGTCCCATCACAAATATATCATGTGCTGGTGCAAATAAACCTTGCAATGCTTGGCTAATCATTCGTGCGCGAACCCGCGTCCGCTTCTCCATGGGATTCGTTTTTCCGCCATAAAAATGCGCTTGTTGCCCTTTAGCACGAACAACAACTTGGTCACCACCGCGTCCAAGCGCGAGGTCTAAATTTTCCTGTGAAGTCACTGCTAATTCCGACAGATCATCACTACCGTAAGCAAACCCAATACTTAGTGTCACAGGAAAGTTCTGAACAGAGGTATCTTCTCGAATTTTATCCAGAATCTTAAATTTATTTTCTTCGGCATGTGCAAGCGCCTTAGCATAAGCGAGTACAAAGAAATGATCTTCATCCACGCGTTTCAGAAACATTTGATAACTGGTTGCCCAGTCTGTCAATCGATTCGTCAGATAATTACTCAAGTTTGAGACACTCTGATCATCCATCGCTTGAGTAATTTCATCATAGTTATCAATGAAAATTTGACCAATAACGACTTGCTGATCATTGAAAAGTTGCTCAATCTTTGCGGAACGAGTGACATCTAATAGGTAAAGTGCGCCGGCTTTTTCCTGAACAGTGATTTCAAACTTGCGATTATCCCAGTCGACAACTTTAGTCACTTCATCATCTTTGTGCTGCGTCATTAAATCGACAAGTTGTGGATCAACTTCTTTGATTTGGCGTCCCAAAACACTTTGATCCCCCAAATACTTCTGTAAAGTCGGATTGACCCATTGAATTTCCTCGTTTTTATCAAACAGCATGATTCCAATTGGCATTTGAATCAATGCCTCTTGTTCTCCACGCTTGATTCGATAGGAGAGATCAGAAACATATTTACTCGTGTTCTTCGATAATAATTCAAAACCGTAAAAGATGACACCAATCATCAGAATCATTGCAACCAAAAAGATGATGCCAAAGGTTGGCGCGATAATCAGTGCCACAACACTCGCAATAATTGCAATCCCAATAATCGTTAAAGCAATGATTCTTAATTGTATGTCCGCAAAAAAAGTTGGAATGCTAATTAAACCGCGAATCCAATTAATTATTTTCTTCATAATATCCCTTCATGACATCGTGATTGATTCCAATAGGGTTCTTTCGTTAAAGTTGCGCCTAATTATGTTATATGCCCATTTTACCATAAATACATTGTATTATTCTCAAGGATGGCGTAAAACGACAACCTTGCATGCTATTCATACCTTTAAAATAATTGTTTGCCATCGATGATCTATGACATCAAAAAGACTTCGATTAAATCAATATTAATTATACTTCGATCAAGTTCTCAGTAAACATTCAATCTCCAATAAATAACTGCACCATTAGATTGCCTAAATTTCTCTCTAATTTCGTGCTGAGGCCTCGTTAATTACTTTTAAGTCTAGTTATACTTACTTGATCATCCATCCTCATAGGACGTTTCAGTGCTAATCAAAGCACGTGTCTTATCAGTTTAACAAAATTATTCGATTAGACAATGAAGATATTTAGACTATCATCATCGGGTATTGAACCAAATCATCCCTTTTTTGATATTTCAAATCTATGTTAGTCTTTGAAACATCAAAAAAGAGCTGCAGTCTGCAGCCCTTGAATCATGATGACTATTCTTCACCAACGAATGGTAATAAAGCCATAATTCTTGCACGCTTGATAGCAATGGTTAACTTGCGTTGATTTAAAGCGCTAGTACCAGTTACTCGGCGTGGTAAAATCTTACCTCTTTCAGAGATAAAACGTTTCAACAGTTCTGTGTCTTTATAGTCGATATATTCGATATGGTTAGCAGCGATGAAGTCGACTTTACGACGACGACGGTTACCACCACGACGTTGTTGTTGAGCCATGTAGGTTTCCTCCTCTCAAGCGTTCTTAAGTTTAATTGTTAAAATGGGAGATCATCGTCAGAAATATCAATTGGTTCACCAGTATTTGCAAATGGATCATTCGTTGCAGTATCCACCGGTGAATTCTGACTTTGATTATTTTTAGGTGCTGAAAAGCTGTTACTATCACCCGAACTAGCTGGATGGCTGTTTGCCGAGCCATTACTGCTACCCTTTGGTTCAAGTAACGAGAAGTTGTCAACAACGACTTCAGTGACATAAACACGCTGGCCTTGTTGGTTATCGTATGATCGTGTTTGAATCCGACCTTCGACACCGACCAAGGAACCCTTGTGTGTAAAGTTAGAGAAGTTTTCAGCCGACTTACGCCAGATCACACACTGGATAAAATCAGCTTCCCGCTCTCCCTGGGCATTTGTAAATTGACGATTAACGGCAACGGTGAAAGTTGCAACCGCAGTACCACTACCGGTGTAACGCAACTCAACGTCTTTAGTTAGTCGGCCAATAAGTACTACACGATTAATCATTTAAAAATCCCCTTTCGCTAACAAAAACTATTCTTTGTCTTCACGTTTAACGATCATTTGACGTAAAACAGCTGAGTCGATTTTTGCAAGACGATCAAATTCATCGATTGCCTTAGAATTGTCAGCCTTAACGTTCACGATATGGTAGATACCTTCACGGTAATTCTTGATTTCGTAAGCGAGACGTCGCTTAGACCAATCTTTAGAATCAACCACTTCAGCACCATCGCTACCTAAAACTTCATCGTAATGTTTAATCAAAGTGCTCTTTGATTCTTCATCAAGATCAGGCTTAATGATATAAGTAACTTCGTAAAAAGCTTGTGCCATGTGTTACACCTCCTTCTGGACTATTGGTTCTTATCTACTAAGAACAAGGAGTAAGCAAGTCATTCAGCCTGCTCACAAGCTATTAGTTTATCATAGATAAGTCATTTAGACAATAAAAAATCGTTTTGTCGACTAAAGAACCTTGAGTTGGTTACGTCTTTATATACAACAAAACGATCTATTATTTTTTTGAAGTTAATTAATCTTCGTGATCTTCAGTCGGATCATCTGGTGCTTCAGCTCGATCGACCAATTCTTGAACATCAGCTGGTAACTCGTGAGATTCCTCAGTATCTGGTACTTCTAGCTGTTCGGAATCTTCGGTTCCCACTGCATCCGATTCATCAGAATCTGCTGTAATTTCGCCTGGATCTTCATGATCAACCTTCGCTAACGTTGCCACCTTGGTGCCATTATCAACTTTAATCAGACGAACACCCAGAGTCGCACGTCCAGTTTGAGAAACATTTGCCACTGGGAATCTAATTAAAACACCTTCAGTTGTAATCAACATCAGATCCTCGCTCCCATTGACAACCGTTAAGCCGGCTAGTGGTCCGTTTTTAGCAGTGATGTTAGCTGTCTTGATACCTTTACCACCGCGACCCTTGATTGGATATTCAGAAACAGCCGTGCGCTTGCCATAACCATTCTCAGAAATTGTCAAAATTTCTTGATCAGGGGTCAATACAGCTGAACCGATCACATAATCTTGATCTCGTAATCGAATACCACGAACACCTGCGGCAGTTCTACCCATTGATCGAACAGATTCTTCGTTAAAGGAAACCGCATAACCAAGATGCGTCCCAATCAAAATATTCTGTTTACCATCAGTCAACAGAACATTAGACAGCTCATCGCCATCCCGCAACGTTAACGCACGCAAACCATTCGCACGAATATTTGAAAACTCACCAACGGTCGTTCGCTTAACTGTACCCAATCGAGTAATAAAGAATAAACTATCTTCATCGTCAACATCATGCACATTAATGACGGTTTCAACATTTTCGCCTGTGTCAATGCCCAATAGATTAATAATTGGCAAGCCTTTCGCCGTACGTCCGTATTCGGGAATCTCGTACCCTTTTGCACGATAAACTTTACCTGTATTTGTGAAGAACAACAGTGTGTCATGCGTTGAAGTGTAAATCAACTGCTCGATAAAATCATCATCGTGCACACCCATGCCTTGAATGCCACGACCACCACGATTTTGAACTTTGAATTCTGTTGCAGGGAGCCGTTTGACGTAACCGTTATGAGTCAACACGATCATGACATCTTGCTCTTCAATCAAGTCTTCATCCTCAAGACTCAGTTCTTCACCAACTAAAAGCTCCGTTCGACGTTCATCGCCAAAGCGCTTCTGAATTTCCAAGAGCTCTTCATAAATAATCTGGTCAATACGTTCTGGACGTGCCAAGATGTCCTCTAAGTCAGAGATTGTTTTCAGCAGCTCATTGTATTCAGCCTCGATTTTATCGCGCTCCAAGCCCGTTAAACGAACCAGACGCATATCAAGGATAGCCTGTGACTGTTTATCACTCAATCCGAAACAATCCATCATCGTGTTCTTGGCGATATCACCCGTTTCAGAACCACGAATAATCTTAATGATTTCATCAATGTGATCTAGCGCAATCCGCAAACCCTCAAGAATATGAGCACGTGCTTTAGCCTTCTTTAAATCAAAAGCTGTTCGACGGCGAATAACCTGCTCTTGATGTTTCAAATAATACTGAAGAATTTCCTTCAAGCTTAATTGTTTAGGCGCACCATTGACAATTGCAACCATGTTAAATCCGAAGGTTGTCTGCATAGGCGTCATCTTGAATAAATTATTTAAAACAACAGACGCGCTGGTATCGCGACGCACATCAATAACGACACGCATCCCTTCACGATCAGACTCATCAGTTAAGTCGATGATGCCATCCAAACGCTTATCGCGTGCTAACTCAGCAATCCGCTCCACTAACTTAGCCTTATTGACCATGTATGGAATTTCATGAACAATAATTCGTTCGCGTCCATTTTTTAAGGTCACAACCTCGGTTTTGGCGCGAAGAATAATTGTTCCCTTGCCCGTTTCATAGGCTCGCCGAATGCCAGACTTACCCATGACAATACCACCAGTTGGAAAATCAGGTCCGGGAACAGCCTCCATTAGGTCAGCGACTGTCGCATCTGGATTTTTCATCAACAAGTGAATTGCGCTGATGACTTCTGAGAGATTATGTGGTGGAATATTCGTCGTCATTCCGACAGCAATACCCGTAGCACCATTGACAAGTAAATTAGGAAAACGTGCAGGTAAAACGACCGGCTCGCGTTCAGTCCCATCATAGTTAGGCTGAAAATCAATGGTATCTTTGTTGATATCACGCAACATTTCAACAGCAATTTTACTCATCCGTGCTTCGGTATAACGCATTGCGGCTGCACCATCACCATCGACGGAACCAAAGTTACCATGACCATCAACCAACATATAGCGATAGCTAAAATCCTGAGCCATTCTGACCATCGACTCATAAATTGCCGAGTCACCGTGGGGATGATACTTACCCATAACATCACCGACAATTCTGGCTGATTTCTTATAAGGTTTATCTGGAGTTACTCCCAATTCATTCATGCCATATAAAATACGACGATGAACTGGTTTTAAACCGTCACGCACGTCAGGTAAAGCTCGCGCGACGATGACACTCATCGCATAGTCCAAAAATGAATCGCGCATGGTTCGAGATAAATTCACCGTATCAATGCGTCGATCTTCAAATTCTGCCATTTATTCGCAAACTTCCCTTCTAAACGTCCAAGTTTTTCGTATATTTAGCATTAGTTTCAATAAATTCACGACGTGGTCCGACATTATCGCCCATCAACATTTGGAAAACACCATCTGCTTCCTTCGCATCAGTGACTTGAACACGATCCATGCGTCGATTCTCTGGATTCATGGTAGTGGTCCACAACTGTTCAGCATCCATTTCACCTAAACCTTTGTAACGTTGAATCACTGGTTTTGGAGAGGCAGGTAATTGACCAACTACTTCGTCTAATTCTTCATCTGAATCGATATACCGCATGAATTTTCCTTGACGAACTTGATATAGAGGTGGTTTGGCGATATAAACATAGCCAGCCTCAACAACTGGACGCATGTAACGATAAAACAAGGTCAGCAGCAGCGTGCGGATGTGCGCACCATCGACATCTGCATCGGTCATGATGATCAACTTATGATAACGCGCTTTGCCCAAATCAAAATCACTACCAAACCCAGTACCCATAGCCGTAAATAGCGTTCGAATTTCTTCGTTAGCTAAGATCTTTTCCATCGATGCCTTTTCAACGTTCAAGATTTTCCCACGAATTGGCAAAATAGCTTGCGTTAACCGAGAACGCCCTTGTTTTGCAGATCCACCGGCGGAATCACCCTCGACGATAAATAATTCAGAAATTTCGGGATCTTTACTTGTATTATCGGCTAGTTTCCCAGGAAGATTGCTGATTTCAAGCCCAGACTTTTTACGTGTGACTTCACGCGCATGCTTTGCAGCCAGACGCGCTTTTGCAGCTAATTGGCCCTTCTCGACAACTTGTTTGGCAACTGCAGGGTTCTCCATCAAGAACTTCGTAAACGTCTCAGAAAACATCTTATCGGTAACGCTACGAGCATCTGAATTACCTAACTTCGTCTTGGTCTGACCTTCAAACTGTGGATCCGGATGTTTGATAGAAACGACAGCCGTCATTCCCTCACGCACATCATCACCTGACAATTTGTCCTCATTCTCTTTAACAAGGTTAGACTTGCGCCCATAATCATTGATAACTCGCGTCAAAGCCGCCTTAAATCCGGCTTCGTGGGTCCCACCTTCATAAGTATGAATATTATTCGCAAATGTTAGCAAGTTGGAATGAAAATCATCTGTGTACTGCAAGGCGACTTCAACCGTAATACCATCCTGCTCGCCCTCTACATAAATTGGCGTTGGAAAAATAACGTCCTTGCCTTCATTCAAGAATTCAACGTAACTACGAATACCACCAACATAATGATATTCAATTCGTTCTGCAGTTGCAGCACGCTTATCTGTAAAGGTTAATTTTAATCCCTTATTTAAGAATGCTAATTCACGTATTCTTGTGTTTAAGATTTGATCATCATAAATCGTTGTTTCGGTAAAGATATCTGGATCTGGTTGAAAATGAACCTTAGTCCCGTGCTCATGTTCTGGCGCATCACCGATGATTTTCATTTCAGTATTTACTTTGCCACGAACAAAATCCATATAGTAACGCTTGCCATCACGTGTGACCGTGACATCGAGCATCGTCGATAACGCATTAACAACAGAAGCGCCAACGCCATGAAGTCCACCAGAAACTTTATAACCGCCACCGCCAAATTTACCGCCGGCATGAAGGATCGTAAAGACTGTCTCTAAAGCTGGACGTCCCGTCTTCTTTTGAATATCAATTGGAATACCACGACCATCATCTGTCACGGTAATACTATTATCTGCTTCAACAACCACATCAATAACTGATGCAAAACCGGCTAAAGCTTCATCGATCCCATTATCAATAATTTCCCAAACAAGATGGTGTAATCCTTGTGAGCTCGTAGAACCAATGTACATCCCAGGCCGTTTTCTAACAGCTTCTAGTCCTTCAAGAACTTGAATTTGGCTCGCATCATATTCACGGGCCCTTTCTTCTTTTTCTTCGATTTTTTCTTCTTCAGTTTCTTCACTGGTTGTTGGTTTATTTTCGTCGTTCAATTAAGTACCTCCTCAATAAATCAAGCGATTCTGAGTATATCGTGATGTGACTACTGTTGGACAATTTGCCCCGAATTAACGTTGAAAGTTGTCGGTTTGCCAATAATATCCTTTGCAACACCATCCAAACTCGTTGTCGTTAAAAAAGTCTGGACGCGATGATTGATTGTCTGCAATAAATGAGTCTGACGAATATCATCGAGCTCAGATAAAACATCGTCTAATAGTAAAACGGGTGCTTCACCCGTTTGTGCGCGCATTAATTCAATTTCTGCTAATTTTAAACTTAAAGCGACTGTTCTTTGCTGTCCCTGTGAACCAAATGTTTGAACATTTTTGCCATTTACAATAAAAGCCACATCATCTCGATGCGGTCCTAAAACAGTTGTTCCTTGTTGTAACTCACGTTTCTGCAACTTCTGATACTGTTTTTTTAAGTATTGGTACAGTTGTTCTGAACTTTCGATTTCAGCAACAGGCACAACGGTTTGATACTGAAATGCAAGATTCTCTCGCTGCTGAGTTATCTCACGGTGCTGTTGACTGGCAAAAGTTTCCATCTGCTTAAAGAACTCACACCGTGCCCAAATAATCTCTGCACCAAAACCCGCTAATTGATCTGATAAGACTTCCAGATAGACAAGATCTTTTGCTTGACCATGTTGCAAAGAGCGTAAATATAAATTTCTTTGCTTCAAAATATTTCGATATTGGGTGATGTTGTATAAATACTGCTGATTAACCTGGCCAAATTCCATGTCGATAAATCGGCGTCGAATAGCCGGCGATCCTTTGACGAGGCCCAAATCTTCTGGGGCAAATAAAATAACATTCAATTGTCCAACGTATTGTGATAATCGGCGCTGTTCAAGATGATTAACTTTAGCACGCTTGCCTTGATGGCTAAGCACAATTTCTAAAGGTAACCGGCCCACACGACGCTGCACAATTCCTGATAACTTCGCAAAATCATTTCCCCATTGAATCAACGACTTATCATCATTTGTTCGGTGCGAACGAGCTAATGATAAAACGTAAACTGCTTCAAGCAAGTTCGTCTTACCTTGAGCATTTTCGCCAATTAAAACATTGATTTGCGGTGAAAAATCAATCACCAAGTTATCATAATTGCGAAAGTGAGTTAGCTCAAGGTGTTCTAAATACATCTCAGGCCTTCACAATTTGGAATTCTTCGCCAGAACTTAATTTGACCACGTCACCGGCGTGCAATTTTTTACCACGACGATCTTCGGGTTCACCATTATAGGTTACAGGAAAATCATGTAGATAAAACTTCGCCTCACCACCACTTCCGATGATGCCTTCCTCTTTCAACAATTGAGTCAATGTCAAATAATCTGCGGTCAATTTAACCTGTTTCAAAAACATCGCCCCTATCAAAAAAATAGTAATTCATATTTAAATTATACCTTTTATTTGATCAAAAGTACAATTTAAATGGCAATATTAACCTTCTAGAGCGTATTTAACCTCAAACAATATATTTAGCCCAAAAAAGCTAAAATTGCTGAAAATGTATTTTATGACGTTTCTAGAAGATACCATGCGAAATGTTGAATCTATACTGGCAATATTGTCTGGAATTAAAATAGCTAATTAAAAAAGAGCAAATTAAACGACGAATCGTTAAATTTGCTCCCTAGTCGATAAAAAATGCTAGTTTTATCAAATCTATCTTAAATTCACTTATTTATTGTTTTAACTAAAAAGTTCTGACCGGTGTGATCAATTGAACATAGTAATCACCGTCTTCAGAAGGAACAATCGTGAATGGCCGCAGATTAGTCGTGAACGCCAATTTGATTTCTGTGGCACCACAAGCACGCAGAGCATCCTTTAAATAATCAGGGTTGAAAGAAATATCTAATACTTCACCCGTTAAGGCGGTGAAACTTAGATTTTCTTCGGCATTACCAACATCTGGCGAATTACTTAACAGCGTCGCTTGCTTATTTTCGGCATTTAGTTGAAGACGAACAACATTATTACGACTTTCGTGTGACATCACTGAAACACGATCGACAGAAGCTAGCAATGTGGCAGCGTCAATTTGCATGATAGTGGTTGAATCTGTTGGAATTAGACGAGTTGTATCTGGATAATTTCCCTCAAGTAAACGTGAGTAGAATTTCGTTGATCCAAAGTTGAATAACACTTGATTATCTGTGATTTTCAAGTGAATCTCATCTTGAACGTCTGCAAGCATCCGCGCTAATTCTCCTAAACTCTTACCAGGAATGACAAAATCATAATTGCCAGCCACTGGAAGATCAAGTTTACGTTGAGCTAATCGATGACTATCTGTTGCAACTGCTAAGAGACCATCGGCATTGATCATGAAATGAACACCCGTCAAAATTGGACGACTTTCTTGAGCAGAAACAGCTAATACAGTTTGGTTGATCAACCCACGGAAAACTTCAGATGAAAATTCAAGTTCGGTTGCATCTGTGATTTCTGGTAAACGCGGATAGCTATTCGCATCAAATCCAATAACCGTAAATTCTGAGACCGAAGAAGTCAGAACGACTTGAAAATTATCCTTAACTTCAAAGGTAAATGTTTCGCCAGGTAGCTTTTTAATGATTTCACTGAAGAAACGTGCGGTCAAAATAACTGAGCCAGTTGATTCAATCTGGAGTTTCATCGATTCATCAGTGACAGGGATGAATGTTTCGATGGAAATATCAGCGTTGCTCCCTGTTAAGTTAAGCCCTGAATCCGTTAAATCAAATTTAATACCAGTCAAAATTTGAATAACTGTTTTTGAAGGGACTGCACGTAAAACATTACTAAGTTGACGCATAAAGCCAAGGCGATCAATCGTGAATTTCATAAGGAATCCTCCTGAGGTTAATAGTTATTATATAAAAGATTTTAAAGTATTAGTAATAGGCCCTGTTGATTCTGTGGATAACTAAAATTAACGTAACGATTAAAAGTTTTCCACTGTGGATAAGTTGTGAAGAAATCTGGGGATGATTTTAGGAGTTATCCACAAGCTAGCCGCGGAGTAATTTTTTCAAGTCACTGAGTTGTGATTGCAATTCGGAATCGTGTTCTTGATCTTTAGCAATCTTTTCGTGAGCGTGAATAACAGTTGTGTGATCTTTGCCTCCAAATTCTTTACCGATTTTGGGCAAGGAATTGTCCGTTAATTCTCGTGACAGATACATGGCAATCTGTCTAGGAACAACGATATTTTTCGTTCGTTTCTTACCTGTTAATTCGCTGACTTGCAATCGATAATACTGTGCGACAACTTCTTGAATCTTGCTGATGGATAAACCATGTTGATTGGTGATATCTTTCAATCCTTTGAGTGCAGCGACTGCTGTTTCCAGAGTAATATCGATTTTGTTGATAGTGGCATAGGCTTGAACGCGGACTAAAGCTCCTTCTAATTCTCGAATATTGGTATCAATTTGCCCAGCAATATAACTTAGTGTCTGATTGTCGATTTCAAGACCTTCAGCAATTGCCTTATTGCGCAAAATGGCTATCCGTGTTTCCAAATCTGGTGGTGTAATATCCGCAGACAAGCCCCACTTAAATCTTGAAACTAAACGATCTTCAAGTTTAGGAATATCACTAGGAATACGGTCTGAAGTTAGTACAATCTGTTTTTTATTCTCGTAGAGTTTGTTAAAAGTATGGAAAAACTCCTGCTGTGTAGCCTCTTTGTCTGCAAAAAACTGGATATCATCAACGAGCAACAAATCAACAGAACGATATTCACGACGAAACTCTTCTTGCCGACGTGTTTGAATTGAGTTGATAAAATCGTTGGCGAACTCTTCACTAGTCACGTATTTAACTTTTGCATTTGGATTACGTCGAATGACTTCATGCCCAATCGCCTGCATTAAATGGGTCTTACCTAAACCAACGCCACCATAAATATTTAAGGGATTATAAACCTGGCCAGGTTCTTCGGCAGCTGATAGTGCAGCAGCCTGCGCTAGATAGTTACCTGCGCCGATTACGAAATTATCAAAAGTATATTTGTCATTTAAATGAGTATCATGCGAATAAACTAACCCTTCTGGAAACTTGTCAGTATCAGTATCGATGTCAACCACTTCTGAGTCGTTCGCTTTCTCATTAGGGACAATGAGAGCAATTTGCAGTTCGCGCCCACTAAAATCGCGTAATAAGGCGGTAGCCTCTTTGAGTAGATTGCGTTCCCAATAATTGCGATGAAACGGTGATGGTAACTCTAATGTCAGGGTATCATCCGTTAATTGGATTGGTTTGACTTGGGAGATCCAGGTTTCATAACTGACGGGTTCGAAGGTTTTTTTAAATTCTGCATCAATTTGATTCCATAACAGTTGTTCGTTTGCCAAAAACGTCACTCCTTTCGTAAAAAGTCTGTGGAAAGATAACTTAAGTTTAGCATTCTATAAAAAAGTTTTCCACAGATTTTTTAAAAAGCGAAAATATTATGCACAGGCTGCTAAAAATCTGTCCACAGCTTGTGCATAAATAAAGCGAAATTTTTATTGGTTATGAATTATGCACAGGTAGTTGTGAGTTTAAAAGACACGGGAAATAAAAGTATTGGATGTTTTCCACAGTTTTAACAGGCCTGTGCAAAACTTACTCACGGGTACGTTAATAACTTGGAATCATTCACAAACCTTGTGGATAACCGTAGAGCGTTTATCTTGTTATCCTCAAGCTAATTCACCGTAAAAAAATATAATTGTGGATAACTTTTAAAATTATCCGTTACTTTTATAGAAAAAAGTGCTGAAATTAGTTTCTTTTTAGTATTGACTATGCTAATATATTTAGGTAATTGCGCTTGAAGAAAGTATCTATAATTATCTTCATGGTGTATTCACTGTTTAATCTAGGAGGTGCAACACACATGACAACTAAGAGAACTTATCAACCAAAGAAACGTCATCGTCAACGTGTCCATGGCTTCATGAAACGTATGAGCACGAAGAACGGCCGTAGAGTATTAGCAAGACGCCGTAGTAAAGGTAGAAAAGTTTTATCTGCTTAAGGCCACTGAGTTCAGTGGTTTTTTTATTTATTATTTTTAGAAAACGTAACGACATTTATAAGGGATTGGGTCGATTTCATGCGTAAGACTTACCGTGTAAAAAGTGAAAAGGATTTTCAACGCGTATTTGAAGCTGGGCAGTCGGTAGCAAATCGTAGTTTTGTGATTTACCGAATGGATAAGCCAGAGCAGCCTCACTTTCGTGTTGGGATTTCTGTAGGCAAAAAAATAGGACATACTGCTGTCAGTCGCAATCGAATTAAGCGTTATATTCGGCAAAGTCTGCATGAGCTTGATGGTGACCTCAAACAGGATGTTGATTTTTTAGTGATCGCTCGAAAGAATGCTAAAAATTTAAGTATGAAAGAGACTAAAAGTAATCTCATCCATGTGTTAAAATTAAGTCAGCTTTTGTCGCAAGACGATTCATCAGCAAATTAAATTTGTGAGGAAAAATAAGTGAAGAAACGTTCGCAACTGAAAAAGGTTTTGCTAGTAGTTTCACTGTTGAGTCTCATGCTGTTTTTGACGGCATGTGCAAACATGAATGCTCCAATCACGAGTAAGAGTACGGGATTCTGGAATCAATATATTTTATATCCATTTTCTTGGTTCATTCTAAAACTGGCTTCATTTTTCGGTGGCAGTTATGGTTGGGCAATTGTGGCATTCACAATTATTGTTCGAGTGATTTTACTGCCTTTGAATCATCTCAGCACTAAGAACATGAAGAAACAAAGCGCGATTCAGCCTGAACTTCAAGCTTTGCAAAAGAAATATAGCGCGAAAGACATGGAAACACAGCAAAAACTTCGTGAAGAAACGCAGAAGTTAATGTCAGAGGCTGGGGTTAACCCTGTCTATGGTTGTTTACCAATGTTGGTTCAGTTGCCATTCATGTATGCTTTATATCAAGTGATTTGGCGAACGACTGAATTGAAACAAGGAACGTTCTTGTGGATGCAATTGGGCGAGAAAGATCCTTATTACATCATGGCAATTTTGGCCGGGTTATTTACTTTCTTAAGTACGTATATCAGTAACTTGAGTATGCCTCAAGTTGGTTCAACTGGGAAAATCATGCAGTACTTAATGCCATTCATGATTATCATTCCAGCAATTAATATTGCTTCAGCAATCTCGTTATACTGGGTAGTCACGAATGCATTCCAAGTTGTACAAACATTGTTGCTTCAGAACCCCTTCAAGGCAAAGCATGAGCGTGAGGAGAAGGAACGACTTGAACGAGAGCATGAACAGAATTTAAGACGTGCAAGAAAACGTGTTTACAAGAAAAAATAGAAAAAATACTGGGGAGTTGATTGATCATGGCGCAATACGAAGGTGAGACGATTGAAGCGGCGATTCAAAATGGATTAGCCAATTTGAAAATTGAACGACAAGAAGCTGATATTCAAGTCATTCGTGAAGAGTCTCGGGGTTTTCTGGGGTTCGGGAAGAAAACTGCGATCGTTGAAATGACCACTTCTCCAGCGGTGACCAAGGCTAAACAACAAGTTTTTGAACAGAAAATAAAAACTGCGATCAAACACGATGCAAAGCAAGATCAACAAACTGTTTCAGATATTAAGAAAAATCCAATGGCACCACGCCAGGCACAAGTTGCTCAAGCTAAAAAGCCTGAAGTACAACGTAATGACACACAGGCAATTAAAGATTTATCAGTTTATTTGATGGATTTGACGAAACGCTTGGGTACCCCTGCATTAATTCGGGTTGAACAGCAAGGTAAGGGACAGGTTTTTCACTTAGATACGGCTAAAGAAGGCTTGCTGATCGGCAAACATGGCCGCTCAATCAATTCGTTACAGTATTTAAGCCAGACATTCTTTAATCATCGCGGTCGTTCGCGACAAACCATTATTTTAGACGTTGGCGATTATCGTGAGCGGCGCGAGCGCGCATTAACTGCGCTTGCAAAGCGAACAGCACGGGAAGTGGTGGCAGATCATAAGTCTGTCTATCTAGATCCAATGCCATCGTTTGAGCGTAAGCTGATTCATACGTTGTTAGCAGATAGTCCATATGTTGAGACTTTTTCTGAAGGTGTCGATCCAGAACGCTACGTCGTTATAGCGCCAAGAAAAACTGTTAAACTACCTTAACCTTGCTTTTAATGGTTGAAAATCACAAACATGATGTTTTGACAAAATTAAATTTTTAAGATATGATTTGTTCAACTTAATTGATGAAGTAGTCAAAGTGCTTTATCCATCGAGTCTTTCTTTAATGGAAGCTCAATGGATTTCGGGCGCTTTTTTTATTGGTCAAATTTTAACTGCATATGAAGAAAGGAATCGATAATATGCCGATTGTTACTGAATATGATACGATTGCTGCCATTTCAACACCACCTGGTGAAGGTGCAATTTCGATTGTTAGACTTTCCGGTGATCAGGCCGTTGAAATTGCAGAATCGGTTTTTCGTGGACCGAATTTATTGAAGGTTGCTAGTCATACGATTCATTATGGCCATATCATTGAGCCGCAGACGAAGAAGGAAATCGACGAGGTCATGGTTTCGGTGATGCGTGCGCCGAAGACATTTACACGCGAGGATGTTGTTGAGATCAATTGCCATGGCGGTATTGTCCCGACAAATAAGATTCTGCAATTATTACTTGCAACTGGTGCAAGAATGGCTGAACCAGGTGAATTTACGAAACGTGCCTTTTTGAATGGACGAATCGATTTGACGCAGGCAGAATCTGTCATGGACTTGATTCGTGCAAAAACAGATCGTGCGATGCAAGTTGCATTAGATCAGCTTGACGGTAATTTACATCATCTGATTCACGAACTACGCGCCGAAATATCTCAAGTCTTAGTTCAGGTCGAAGTGAATATTGACTATCCTGAGTACGATGAAGAGGAAATCACGGCAAAAATGTTGCGGGAAAAAGCAATTATGGTGCAACAGCGAATCGATCAACTCCTTGCAACTGCGCAACAAGGTAAGATTCTGCGCGAAGGTCTTGCAACAGCGATTATTGGTCGGCCTAACGTTGGTAAATCTTCACTTTTAAATTATTTATTGCATGAAGATAAAGCCATTGTTACAGATGTTGCGGGAACTACACGCGATGTGCTTGAAGAATATGTGAATGTTCAAGGCGTTCCTCTGAAGCTGATCGATACTGCTGGAATTCACGAAACAGAAGATAAAGTTGAAAAAATTGGTGTTGCTCGTAGTCGGAAAGCCTTATCTCAAGCAGACTTAATTGTATTAGTTTTAAATGCGAGTGAACCTATCACCGAAGAAGATCGATCATTAATAGAAGAAACAAAAGCGCAAAAACGGTTAGTGATCTTAAATAAAACAGACTTACCTCAAAAAATCAGTCCTGCTGATTTGGCCGCACTAGGTGTCAAAGAATCGCCGATTTTTGCCTCAATCAAAAATCAGAGCGGACTATCTTCAATTGAGCAACAAATCAAAGTGCTATTCTTTGGTGGAATTGAGAATAGTCAACAGAATGTTCTTGTGTCAAACAATCGGCAAATTGGTCTGTTACAACAAGCTAAAGCCTCATTGGTATCCGTAGTTAACGGATTAGATGCGCAAGTGCCAATCGATTTGGTGCAAATTGATATGACGGCATGTTGGGAAAAGTTGGGTGAAATTACCGGTGAAAATGTACCAGATGAATTAATTACGCAATTATTTAGTCAATTTTGCTTAGGAAAGTAGGTAAAGAATTTGGAAGTTAAGCAGTACGATTCTTATGAATATGATGTGATTGTTGTTGGCGCAGGTCATGCCGGCAGCGAAGCAGCCTTGGCAGCTGCCCGAATGGGGCAAAAAACATTATTGTTGACCATTAATTTAGATATGGTTGCATTCATGCCATGTAATCCTTCTGTCGGTGGCCCAGCAAAGGGCATTGTCGTTCGCGAAGTAGATGCACTCGGCGGACAAATGGCAAAGAATATTGACGCGACTTATATTCAGATGAGGATGTTGAATACGGGTAAGGGACCAGCCGTACGTGCACTGCGAGCACAAGCAGATAAGGCAGACTACCATGCCGTGATGAAGGATACGATTGAAAATGAACCTAATTTGACGCTGCGGCAAGGGTTAGTTAATGAGTTAATCGTTGAAGAGCAGATTTGTAAAGGCGTTATAACGGCAACTGGAGCTCGCTATTATGCGAAAAGTGTTGTGTTGACTGCTGGGACATCTTCTCGTGGAAAAATCATTATTGGCGAGCTAACCTATTCGTCTGGTCCTAACAATTCATTGCCTTCAATTAAATTATCAGAAAATCTCGAAGCAAATGGGTTTAAATTACGTCGCTTTAAAACTGGAACACCACCACGAGTTGATGGAAACACCATTGATTACGATCAAACAGAAGAGCAACCAGGAGATACGAAACCAAATCATTTTTCTTTTGAAACGCCTGATACCGCGTATCTAAAAGATCAATTATCCTGCTGGATGACTTATACGAACGAGACGACACATCGAATTATTCGTGAAAATTTAAGTCGAGCACCAATGTTTTCAGGCATCATTGAGGGTGTTGGCCCTCGTTATTGTCCTTCAATCGAAGATAAAGTGGTTCGTTTTGCCGATAAACCACGGCATCAATTGTTCTTAGAACCAGAAGGCCGCCATACTGAAGAATATTATGTTGGTGATTTTTCGACTTCGATGCCAGAAGAAATTCAGCTTAAGATGCTGCACTCAGTTGCTGGCTTACAACACGCTGAATTGATGCGTCCTGGATATGCCATCGAATACGATATTATTGAGCCATGGCAACTGAAGCATAGCTTAGAAACTAAAGTTGTTGCCAATTTGTTCACTGCGGGGCAGATGAATGGGACATCAGGCTATGAAGAAGCGGCTGGACAAGGCATTATCGCTGGTATTAACGCTGGTTTGCGGGCACAAGGTAAACCTGCCTTCACACTCGGTCGTGATGAAGCTTATATTGGCGTTATGATCGATGACTTAGTTACCAAAGGAACGAACGAGCCCTATCGATTATTGACGAGCCGCGCAGAGTATCGCTTGATTTTACGTCATGACAATGCAGATTTACGACTCACGGAAAAAGGTCATGAACTCGGTTTGATCAGTGAGGCAAGATATCAAAACTATCTGAACAAGAAGTCATTGATTGAACAAGAAATGACGCGTTTAAATGAAACTCGAATCAAACCAACACCACAAACGCAAGCTTATCTGGCAGATCGACACGTTACACCACTGAAGGACGGCATTTTAGCAAGCGAATTATTGAAGCGTCCTGAAATCAAGTATGATGATATTATTGCCTTGTGTGGTGACAGCTCAGCTCCAATTGATCGATATATTAAAGAACAAGTTGAGATTCAAATCAAGTATGCTGGGTATATCAATAAAGAAAAGCAGAGTGTTGAAAAACTTAAGCGTCTTGAAGCTAAGAAAATCCCACAAAATATTGATTACCAAGCTATTAATGGATTAGCGACAGAGGCACGACAGAAGCTAACGAAAATTCAGCCAGAGACAATTGCACAGGCGTCGCGTATTAGCGGTGTTAATCCGGCTGATTTGGCTATTCTCAGCGTCTATATCGAACAAGGCCGAATTGCAAAGGTCAGCTAATTAAATTAAATGATCCCTAAACCTAACTAGCAATTCCTCATGTTTTGAGTTTTAATTAAATATGAGGTGTTTGATATTGAGGCAAAGGGATCATTTTAACTTTTTTCATATTGGCTTTATTTTTAAGGGATTAATTGTTGGCTTACTCTCTGGGTTAATAGTGAGCTGCTTCCGATTACTCATTCAACAATCCTTAGGTTATTGGATTGATTTATATCGATTGGCGCACTTGAACCATTGGTGGTTTGTGCTGATTGTTGCCATTCTGTTTGTTATTGGTGCGATTAATGCGGTGCTTGTCAAACAACAGCCGCATATCATGGGTTCTGGTATCCCAGAGGTTGAAACTCAGCTGAGTGGACATTTAGCCATGAAATGGTGGGCCATCTTATGGCGTAAATTCGTTGGTGGCGTGTTAGCAATCGGTGCGGGTTTATTTCTAGGTCGTGAAGGACCATCGATTCAATTAGGTTCTTCAGTAGGTCAGGGGTTCGCTGAACGGTTACATGAACACGGAACTAATAAACGGGTGCTAATTTCTGCAGGAGCCGCTAGTGGGCTCTCAGCGGCATTTAACGCGCCAATTGCGGGGACGTTTTTCGTACTAGAGGAAATTTATCATAATTTTTCTCCGTTGGTTTGGATGACATCATTAACCGGTGCATTGGCAGCTAATTTTATCTCTTCTAATTTTTTCGGTTTAACACCCGTCCTCCATTTGGACTATGCGAATAATTTTCCATTAGCACTTTATGGACACTTGCTTGCATTAGGTGTGCTGCTCGGTATACTCGGTATCATTTATCAACAAATTCTGTTGAAACTGCCTGAGCTGTATGCACGACTGGTTAAGTTACCAAGGTTTCTTGACGGTTTTGTGCCAATATTGCTTGTGATTCCCATTGGTTATCTTTGGCCACAAACGCTAGGAGGCGGCAACAGCCTAATCCTCAGTTTAGCTGATCATCAGCCAGCAGCCTTGATCGTCCTTGGACTGTTTGTTTTACGTTTTGTTTTCTCGATGATTTCTTATGGCTCCGGATTACCTGGCGGCATTTTTCTACCAATTCTAACTTTGGGTGCGCTAATTGGGGACCTTTATGGTGTTGTGATGGTTAATCTCGGGTTATTGCCACGCGAACTCGTCATCAATCTTGTTATTTTTGCCATGGCAGGATACTTTGCTGGTATTGGGAAGGCTCCATTTACAGCAATACTGTTGATCACGGAAATGGTTGGTACTTTGGAACACTTGATGCCATTAGCTGTTGTCTCATTAACGGCCTACCTAGTGGTCGATTTATTGGATGGTGCCCCGATTTATGAATCATTAGCTGAAAAGATGCAAAAAGAGCAATTAACATTGAAGCAAACGGGTCGACAAGATCGAATTGAGATTCCTGTTTTTGAAGGTTCAAGTTTTATTGATCAACAGGTTCGTGACATTGCTTGGCCAGATAACACACTGTTGATCTCAATCCATCGAGGGGAACATGAATTAATTCCTCACGGTGATACCGAGATTCAGGCAGGAGACACATTGATTGTTTCTACTGATCACAATCAAAGATTAACGGTAAAGATGCGTCTTGAAAAATTAAGTCATCTAGCATCCGATTGAGTAAGATTATTTCCCAGGGAATAATCGCCGTGGATGAATTCCAGTATTTTTTTATGATATTGTGAAGTAATCGGCGGTTGTGCTTGAAAAATCAGTTCAAATGCAATAAAATTAATTGAATAAGTAAGGAGGTTCATCATGTCACAGAATAATCACACTGGTATGAACGGTGCACGTCGCCCTGTTAACGAAACAAACATCAAGAAGAACAAAAAAGCTAATGACAAGGTTTTGGAAACTTTGAAGAAATTAGCTGCAGCTGATAAATAATTTTAGCTCAATTGAAGTCGAACATTCATGATGTTCGATTTTTTTTTGCTTTTTTTAGTGAATTGGGATCTTTAGATATTGATGTGTTCTACTGCTAGCTTTCTATCGAGTTAAGTGTTTCATCTTGTAGCCAGTCTGTTTCGAGAAGAGTTCGCGTTTGCCGCCAAATTGGAATCCATAATTGAGCAGTATAAATTCTGACGAGACTCCACCAGAATAACGGATCGTTTTTTTCAACTGTTGTTAAATGGAGTTGAATTGATTCACCTTCTTCAGAGATACATTCGATTTTCTTCATGTTGACGAGTCTTTTAATTTGGATAGCAACAATTTGTTGATTTTCTAGGAGCATAATCAATCATCCTTTCTGATATTTGTTAATGATAAGTTCAGCTTACCAAGAATAAATGTCGAGATAATGACGAAAAAACAGTTCAAAATCTGATTTAATTTTGAAGAATACGATATTTTTATTATCGATTGGTAAAATTGGTGATGTGGTTGTTGAGTCTATCCTCAAAAAGATGATTAAAATTTTACGATGTGATGAGCTGTTGTCCAACAGTAATTGTGCTAAGATAAAGATAATAATATAGGGTACGGGGTAAATCAGATGAATGTTTTTCAAGCACTCAAGTTTATTACGGTCAATCATCAAAACGTGTCACCTGACCAGGTCGCATTGACTGACCTAAACGGTAAACCCAATGCGGTGATGACAGACTTATTACATGATATTTTGACTAAAATGTATTTATTTGTCGATTTAGAACAGATTGAGGATGTGGGCGACGTGATTGCAAGATTAGCGCGAACAACACCACTTCCGCAAGATGTTTTAGACGAATATCAAAAGGCCCTCGAGCAAGCTGTTTATCAAGTCAACTTTGCAACGAAAAAGGGGTTAGTTGAAATCGTTTATGATGATTTTGTTTAAGTTGAGATATCGTCTGCGAAGTTTAATGAATTTAAATGCCAAGGGTCAAACCGAATGATGTTTTTGTGGTCATTCGGTTTTTTTGCTCACGGTGATTGAAGCGAGGGTGGAATAAATGCGTTTGAAGTGTCAATATTGTCGCTTAACTTTAGATCAACAACATTTTATGCTAGGTGAAAAGCAATTAACGAGTATCTGCGATATTTGTCAGGTGCGTGGGTTGCCGATTGGTGAGTTCGAGAATGGTCCTATTGAGCAACTGGCACTTGCGCGTCAATCAATCTTCTTGGGCTTACCTTCAGAAGTTCGTCAATCATCACAGAATCGTCTTGCTTTGACGAAAAAAGAGCAGCGCGCTTGCATGAGTTTAATTAATGGATTCGATGCCCTAACGATTGCGACTCAGCATGATGAGCTGCAGCACGACTTTTATCGGCGGATAATTCAGTGGCAGGATCACCCTGATCACTTGGTAATTACAGGAAACATCCCGGAAGATATTGCTAATTTAGGCTGTGATACAGCAGTCCTGTTTGATAAAAATAATCTTGATTTTACGACTCGTGCTTATATTCGCGAAAAGTATCAGTATCGGTGTCAATATTGTGGGCGTTATGGCGATAGCGTGGATCATAAAAATCCAGTCACATTTTCAAACGATAATCGGATTGAAAACCTAACTTTATCTTGCCGTGAATGTAATAAGTTAAAAGGCAGTATGCCTTACCAACTATTTAAACAATGGAATGCAGAAATACCAGCAGTTTTAGCAAGATTACGTGAATTTGAACAGACATTGCACAACCTAGCAGAACAACAGAAACGACAACAGAATCGATTGGCGGTTCAAAGTCACTTAACAACGAATTTACGTGACCCACAGCTGATGATACTTCGTCAAAAGATCAAGTCTTTGCAGGGTCTGATCGATGGAGAGATGAGTGATTATCAAAAGATGATTGCCATTCGACATGATTATGTTTTATCGCATTATGAAGCATGGCAGCTTGAACGGAAAGGATAGGATAAAATGCGTTTTTTACATACTGCGGACTGGCATTTAGGTCGACGACTATTCGGCTATGATCTTTATGAGGAACAACGAGACGCGATGCGACAATTAATTGAGATTGCACAAGAAGAAAAGGTTGATGCAGTGGTCGTAGCGGGTGATTTGTATGATCGCCAAAATCCAGCCGAACAAGCAGTCGCGCAATTGGCTGACTTTATCCAAGAAATCAATCTTGAGTTAAAGCTACCATTGCTCATGATTAATGGGAATCATGATAGTGCTGTCCGTTTAGGTGTCGGCAATCAATGGTATCAGCAGACGAATTTCTATTTGCACACACAATTGAGTCAGGCTTTTGAGCCAATTGAAATGGAAAACGTGCAATTCTTTCTGTTACCCTATTTTGAGCTTTATGAAGCACGGCAGTTTTTTGAAGATGATCAAATCAGAACGTTAGAACAGGCGATCACTCTGGTGGTTGAGCAGATGCAGAAACATTTCGTTGCTGGAAAGCAGCATGTCTTAGTGGCTCACTTTTTTGCTGCAGGGAGTCAACGTTCCGATTCCGAAACGACGATCAGTGTCGGTGGATTAGATGCAGTTCCGATAAATCTATTGGCACCATTTGATTATGTTGCATTAGGACACGTTCACAACAAAGATGCGCTACAACAAAAACTAGTGCGTTATAGCGGATCGTTGTTGAAGTTCTCATTATCTGAAGCACATCAAACAAAAGGTGTGCTGATTGTCGATACGGACCCGCAGATTTCGGTACACTTTAGACCAATTAAACAATTGCATGAGGTTCAGAATATCCAAGGTGAATTCAGTGATCTCACGAATAATGACTATTTACGTACTCATCATGTCGATCAAACTGCCTATACGGGAATTGTACTTGAGGATACAAACGTCATTAGCAATGCGAGTCAATATTTGCGCGACAAGTTCCCACGCTTTCTGATGATGAGTCGAGCGCATGGATTAGCCACTTATACGGAGAAAAAAATTACCGCGTCACAACTGCAATCACCGTTAAAATTACTTTCAGATTTTTACGAGGATGCGACTCAAACCACTTTATCTACAGCACAGAAAAAAGTAGCCGAAAATGCATTGAAGGAGGCAGATGAATGCGACCTTTAAAACTGACCATGAATTTCTTCGGACCTTATCGACACGAGGCCGTCGACTTTACAGCCTTCGATCAGTCACCCATGTTTCTCATCAGTGGACCAACCGGTGCGGGAAAGTCGACTATTTTTGATGGCCTTGTTTATGCTTTGTACGGAACGGCATCGGGTTCACAACGCGAGGTTGGTGATTTTCGCTCAGAATTCGCGAGTGATGACGATGAAACGAGTGTCGAATTAACATTCATCCATCGAAATCGATTCTATCGAATTAAACGGCAGCCAGAACAAATTCTGGCAAAAAAGCGCGGATCAGGGACAACCAAACGGGCTGCTCAAGTTGAACTCACCGTTTATGAAGACGAGACGGATGCAACTGAGGTGAAGCAGTACACCAAGATAGATGCAACGAATATTTTTTTGGCCGATCTGTTGCAATTGAATGCCGATCAATTTCGTCAGATTGTGTTGTTACCACAGGGCGAATTTCGGATGTTCTTAAATGGAGATAGTAATCAAAAAGAGGCAGTATTACGCAATCTTTTCCAAACTAAGCGTTATGAACGATGGGTTGTTCAAATCCAAGAACATTTCAAGCGTGCTCGACAACAGAATATTGCTGCGCAACAAAAAATTCAGATGTTGTTGCAACAAGTTGAAACAACAGAAAATTCTGAGTCGAGTCCGGCGAAAGAACTTGAAGTAGCTTCTACGACTGATAAACTAGCTCGTTTAAAAATACAGACAGAGACGTTATCGACAACGTTGGATAACGTCGAAGTTGTTTTATCGAAACTTACTGAAGAAAATGAACAAAAGCAAAATCAGCTGGCCGAATTAAGACGTATTCAAGAATTATTTGAACAACGTACGTCGTTAGAGATTGAAGCTGAATCATTGCAAGTCCAAGCCACAAAAATAAATCAAATCAAGCAACAGTTACAGTTGGCAACTTGGGCAGAAAAAAACCGTTCGCAAGTCCTTGAATTACGACAGCTGCTGTCGCTGATTGAAACAACACAGCGACAAATATTACAGGCACAGCAAGAGGACACACAGATTTCAGAACGGCTGAGCCAAGCTGAAACACAAAAAAACAAACTAGATGAACAGGCTAGTGAGCAAGAAAAATTGGCTCAAAAAGTATTCCAGTTGACGGCGTTACAACCATTGTATCGAGAGATTACGGAAATCAATACACATAAAAAAACAATTACGCAACAATACAACCAGCAAAAACAAAGGCTGGCTGAATTAAAAGATGCTCTTGAACAAAATCAGCAACAACGTCAAAAGAATAAAGCGGCGCAACAAAAACAGCCTGATTTTTATACGCAACAGCTTGAACTGGAACATCGTCAACAATCACTGACAAATTGGCAACAGACGTTAACACAGTTACAATCGCAGCAGGAATCAATTCAACAATTGACTCAGAAAATTAGTCAGCTTGAACAAGCGTCAATGGATCAGCAAGAAGTCTATGAACAGTCGCTGGCGGTTTACCAGGAGAAGAAGAGTGACTATGCGTATCAACAAATTTTAGTTTTGAGACGCGACTTGTTGCCAGGGCAACCTTGTCCAGTTTGTGGATCTAAAGACCATCCTCAAGCTGAAGTTCACGACGTGGCTACTGCGGTGGCGACGATTTCTGAACAGATGGTAGAAGATGCTGATCAAAAGCGCCAAGACGCTTTAAAACAGCTGACGCAAAGCAAGAATCAATTAATGATGTTACATGAACAACTCGATAAATTAATTGAGGATCACTCAACAGCTGAGCGACTTTTTAGACAGAACCTACGCGACTCAGCGCAAACCCGACAATCTTCTCTAGATCAGCAAGCAACATTAACTGACATTAACTCGTGGCTCACGGTGCAACAAACGACGATCACGACGCAACAATCGTCACTGCGAGATCAACAGGTCCTGGCGGAGCAGCGAGTGAAGCAGCTCGAGCAACTCGAACAACAACAAGTTGAATTGGTCGCTCAGCAGACAGTTGAACAAACAAATGAGGCTAAGCTTGAGCAGGAGTTGTTAGTCATCGAAACACAAGTTGCTGATAAGCAAAAACAATTGCCAACTGAATTTAAGACTCTTATAGAACTTAATCAGTTTCTGCAAGTGAGTCAGAAACAACTCGATCAGTATCGCCAATCTGTGGAAGCAAATCGTCAAGAACTCAATCAATTGCACCAACAACAAACCGCAAATCAAACGAACCAACAACATTTTGCCGAACAGTTAAAAACACAACGAGAACGTTATAACGACTCACGGCAACAACTTGCAACAATTTTTGACAAGGTTTGGCCTGATATGGGGTTCGATGAGCAGTTGGTTCGTTTTGCCGAAGTGGCGAATACAATCAACCAGATGGCTGAATGGCAGACACAACTGACAACCTTTGAACAACAAGTCCTTCAGAATAAAGCCTTGATACGTAATCTCAACGCGCAATTAGCCAATTATCACCAAGTGCCAGATCTAGACGCTGCACAACAAGAAGTTCAAACTGTTAAGCGACAACTTACACATCAGCAGGAAATTCGTGCGCAACTCAAGAGTCAAATTGAACAGCAAGAAAAGATATATCAGCAGGTGGATGATTTAAATCGCCATTTAACAGATCTCAGTGAGCTGCAATTATTAAGTGAAGTGACGCGTGGTAATGGCAGTCAAAAGTTGGGTTTGGAGCGTTATGTATTACGAACTTTTTTGCGAGAAGTGTTAGAAGTTGCCAATCAGCGACTTGCTCGATTGACGGAAGGACGCTATCAATTAACGCTTGCCACGGAATCTGGTGCCACACGTAAAAACTCAGGATTAGAATTGGACGTGTTCGATGATTATGTTGGTCATCATCGAAGTGTCCGCACATTATCCGGTGGCGAGAGCTTCATTACGGCGTTAGCTCTGGCTCTGGCGTTAGGTGAAGTGGTTCAGCAGCAAACTGGAGCCGTTGAGATCAATGCTTTATTTGTTGATGAAGGTTTTGGGTCACTGGATGAAAATTCATTGCACGAAGCAATCGATGCCTTAATGAGTCTTGAAAGCCAACAGCGTATGATTGGCATTATTAGTCATGTGCGTGAACTACAGACTCAGATTCCAGATCAGTTAAAAGTAACCAGCACTGGTGGTGGCGAAAGTCAGATTAGATACCAGTTGAGTGCTGAAGCCTAACATTCGATTATCAATCTGAATATTCTGGTTTCAATGACAAATCAGTGTCATTCAGAATAGAAATACAAGTGCTATTTAGCCGTAAAAACAGGTAAATGACTATAGTCGATAGATAGATTAATATTGAGCATTGTTGCGAACAACAATGCTTTTTTATTTTGTCTAATATTTATTAGTCGCATTTTAATAGCTAATTTATTTTTTACATAAAAATAAAAAGTGCACAATAAATAAAAATAAATTAGTTTTAGTTTATAAATAACATTAGTTTTGATTGATTAATTATTTATCACTTGCTATACTACAAAAAACAGCATGTTTTCATTTTGATATTGGAGGTTTTAGATGATGAAAAGAAGCAAACTGATGATTGCGCTATTGGCTTCATTAATGGTATTTCTGACAGCTTGTGGGGCACAAAGTCAATCTAAGTCCAGTACTAAAAGTTCGGATAAAGTGACGTTGGATTTTTGGACTTTTTGGGGATCTGGGGACCGTCGAGAAGTTATTGAGTCGATCATCTCGGATTATAATCAATCGCAAGACAAAGTGACGGTTAAACATAGTTATCAACCTTGGGGAGATATTTGGACCAAGTCACTGTCTGCAATTACGGCCGGCAATCCACCCGACGTGATTGTGCAGGATATTATGTCTGTGAGCAACGAGCTGAAGCCAAACAATCCGTTGATATCAGCCAATATCTTGATCAAAAGACGAAGAAACAATTTTATCCGCAACTTTGGAAAACGGCACAATATAAAGGTGGTACCTATGGATTACCTTTTAATACAGATACACAGGTCATTTTCTATAATAAAAAACTATTCAGTGATGCCGGATTAAAAGATGCGGATTTACCAACAACTTGGTCAGAACTAGAAGACGTTGCGCGTAAATTAGACGTTAAAAAAGGGAAGACGTACTCCCGTGTTGGTTTCTACCCGCTCTGGAATTTAGGTGCCGATGTTTAAGCATTAAATGCTGATAATGGTGTCAGTTGGTTTGATGATGATGAAAATATTAAGATTAATACTAAAAATAAAGTTTCTGCACTCCAATGGATCCTTGACCAGCAGAAGCACTATGGTAAAGATACGATTAATCGGTTAGAAGCAGAGTTTGGTTCTGGTGTTTCTGACCCATTCTTGTCGGGAACAGTGGCGATGCGTGCTCAAAATTTAAATTATTATACGAGTCTGAAGGAAAACGCACCTGAAGATTTTGAATTTGGGGTGCTTCAATTACCAGAATTTAAAGCGGGTAGTGGTCATTGGTCCTGGGGCGGTGGGTTCACCGTTGAAGTTCCTCATGGTGCAAAACACGTCAAGGAATCGGCAGACTTCATTAAATATTTGACCAGCGAAAAAGTGCAACAGAAATTCGGTGCGGCGAGTTTCGATATTATGGCCAACGAAAATGCCAATAATAATCTAATTAGCGGAGATGAGCTCGATAAAACGGGGCAGATGATCTATGCGATGGCCGCGAAAAATATGAAGGAGACCATAATGACGCCGGTTCCACTGACTGCTCCTGATTTTACTAATCTTATCCAAGAACAAATCGACGCAGCGCTGCTGGGCAACAAGTCAGCGAAACAAGCGTTAGGTGATGCTCAAACTGCAGTTGAAAATTTGGTTAAACAGCATAAGTAAGCTCAATCTCGAATGAAGCGAGGTGTTCTGAATGCAGAAGCGTTCATTGCGACAAAAACGGGAAGCAAGATGGGGTTATTTATTCGTTGCCCCTTTTATCATTGGCTTTGTGGTGTTCATGCTAGGTCCGATGCTATTTTCTTTCATCGGTAGCTTTACAGATTACAATCTGACGTCCAAAATGAATTTTATTGGTCTGGGCAACTTTCGCCGCATGTTTTTAGAAGATCAGTTATTTTGGAAGTCGTTGTACAACACGTTGTATTTTACAATTTTTAACGTTCCCATGACGACGGTGTTTAGTATCTTCTTAGCTGTTATTTTGAATCAAAAGCTAAAAGGAATTCGAGTTTTTCGAACGATTTTTTTCCTACCGTTAATTCTATCAGGTGTTGCCGTATACATTCTCTGGATGCAATTGTTATCGCCTTCGAGTGGTATGGTCAACACGATTCTCTCATGGTTCAGCATCAAAGGACCATCTTGGTTATTCGATCCGAATTGGACGAAGCCCGCATTGATCATGATGAAATTGTGGAGTGCTGGCGGGGCAATGTTGCTTTATATTGCGACGTTACAAAATGTGCCGACACAACTATATGAATCCGCAGAACTTGATGGTGCGAATACCTGGCATAAATTCCGACATGTCACCTTGCCAATGATCACGCCAATTATCTTTTATGATGTCATCACGAGTACAATTGGATCATTCCAAATTTTCCAAGAAGCCTATGTGATGACAAATAACGGGCAAGGTGGACCTGCAAACTCTCTCTTATTCTTCAACCTGCACATGTGGAATAAAGCCTTTGTAGGATTCGACATGGGGTATGCGATGGCCATGTCAATGACGTTGTTTGTCATTGTTTCGATTTTGACGATTATTAATTTGAAGTTAGCACCAAGATGGGTGCATTATGCTGGGGGGAATCAATAATGGCAGTTGAACCGCAAACAATGAGTTCTGAGCGATATCACGGTCCTTTGAGCACCCGTTATAGCGACAATACTGCAATTACCCTGGCGCAAAAAAAACGACGTAAGATTAATGCCCGAACGCTATTGAGCTACTTGTTGTTAAGTGGCGTCAGTCTAGTTTTGCTGATGCCGCTCCTCTGGATGTTCTTTACATCATTGAAGCCGATGAGTGAAATCGTTCAATTCCCACCGACTTTTTTTCCAAAGTCAATTCAGTGGGAAAACTACTTAACCGCCATCAACGCGTTTCCCTTCTGGTCATACGCGAAGAATACCATTATTATTGCCGGCTTCGTGGTAATCAGCAATGTTCTCTCTAATTCATTCATTGCCTATGGATTTGCTAAATTGGAATTTCCCGGGAAAAGATTCTTGTTTGCTTTGGTGCTCTCAACGATGATGGTTCCAGGATTTGTGACGATGATTCCGCAATATGTTATTTTTTCAAAAATCGGCTGGGTTGGCACTTACTTACCGTTGATCGTACCTTCGTTCTTCGGTAATGCCTTTAATATCTTCTTGATGCGCCAATTCTATCTGTCTATTGGTGACGAATTAATTGAAGCCGCAAAAATGGATGGCGCTAATCACCTTTATATTTGGAGCCACCTGATGATTCCATTAACCAAGCCAGCACTAATCACCATTGCGATTAATTCCTTCAATGGCGCATGGAATGACTTCTTAGGACCGCTAATTTACATCAAAGATCAGAATCAATATAAGCTTCAGATTGGCTTACAGGTTTTTAAAAACCAATCAACGACCGAATGGCACTACCTAATGGCCGGCGCAGTAATGGTCTTGCTACCATCGATACTACTCTTCTTCTTCGCACAGAAGTATTTCATCGAAGGTATGGATCTCACAGCCGGCTCGAAAGGATAATCGCCATGCAAATACAAACAAAGAAATCCTCGCAAATTATGGTGGAAATTGCCAATTGGGTGCCAAAAATGGCAGCCTTAAATCTAGTCTGGCTAGTAAGCAGTCTCCCAATTATTACATTATTTCGATCAACACGATCGGCAATGTTAGTCCTAAGTGAATTGCAGACCAATGTGCACCAGCCAATCCGTGAGTTGTTCAAAAAAATTTACCAGTCCAATGAACGGCGTTATGATCGTATTGGAAGTTTACTCTTTATGATTGCGGGCGTAAATGTTTGGTTTCTATTACAGCAACCAACCGCTTGGACCAATCGCTTAGGCTATGCATTGATGTTCGCGATGATTGGCTTCGTCGTGGTTTGTAGTTGGCGGGTCCTTCTGAGCAAATTTGATTCAGAGCGCTCGTTTTTACTGGCCTTTATGATTGCGGGGAGGAATCTTTTAGTCGTTGTCACTCAGTTATTGAGTTCGCTTATATTGATAGGATTATTCATGGGATTATTTAGCGGGGTATTTATCATCATAGGCGGTGTTGGGCTCATGACCTTGAATACCGTTCTTGTGGAGAAACGATTACGAAGAAAGTTTAATATCTGAAGATTGTTATTAATTATTTGGAAGGACTGGCAGATATATGGGTCAGTTCCTTTTTATGTAAAAAAAGTAAATTTTCGTGGTATGACAATTAACTAGTTGGTGTTCAAACAGTTGTTTAAAATTGGTAAATAATAAAAAGGAGTTTCAGTACAAAACGTCTATCAACTTCAAATCGTAAAACTTGCTCTATAGCGTTTTTTTACTAATTTTCCAATTGTCAGATCAAGTGCAAAACTTTCGGACTTATTCCTTAATTGGTCTAAATAAACCTCAACACAGGAATAATATCTGCTGGATATTTCTGGTTGAGGCTCTTTCCTGTTCAACCGAACATGATTATGGCTGGGTAGTTTTACTCTACGACGTGATTTCATGGGTAGATCATAATTTCGTAAAGGAATCAATTTTTGATCAATGTAACGATAGACTGTCGATATGAGTGAGCAGGGTAAATCGAGGTGATTGGCTTTGACTCAGTGAATAAAAGTATCTATGCTGTAGAACATTGATTTAGTCTCCTCAAGCATCTTTACCAAATTTTTAAGGAAACTTACGTAGTGTTCAAACAAACCGTTATAATAACTATTTTGGCGGCTTGTTTGACACTCTCAATTTTTGTTTCAATACTATATTTTTCTATAGAAAAACCCCTTGAATTATTTTTCTCCAATTCAAGGGGTTCAGTTCAGGGTTCACTTCATTCATAGCTTTTTGCTAGTCGAAATTGGTCCAACTGAATTAGTGTTGCACATCAATTTTAAATCTGTTTAAAATTGATGATAAAAAAATTCTTGTCAAATACATTGTACTTGCAACTATTTAAAAAATCCAAAATAATTATAAGCATTATTATAACTAATGTCCTGAACGATTTTACCAATTCCGGTTAAGTCATCTGGGACACGGCCACTGACAATTAAATTTCCGTAATAGTCACATAGAACTCGTCTGAAATATTCATGACGTGGATATGACAAGAAACTTCGGGAATCTGTCAACATTCCAACAAAATTAGATAATAGGCTTTGCTCCGCAAAAGTTTCTAATTGTTTTGTTATTCCTTCCTTTGTATCATTAAACCACCATGCTGCACCTAATTGTAGCCTTTGGATGCCATTCCCCTGAAATGATTGCATCATGGTTGTTAGTGATAACCAATCATTAGGGTTGAGGGAATAAAAAATTGATTTCGGAATGATATTTTGATCAGCCATTTCATAATATAATCTTTGCATTTGAATAACTATATCAGGCTGAGATCCCATTGAGTCAAACCCTGTGTCAGCACCGATTTTATTAAACATTGGATGATTTAAATTTCTTGCAGCATTTAGATGAAATTGCATTGTCCAACCAAAGTCATTGTTTAATTTCATTAGAGCTTCTATTAGTGCAGTAATATACTGATAACATTCTATGGAAGTTAACGATTCGTTATGGATCCCTTTTTCCAAAATTATGTCTAGTTCTTGTTTTGTAGATTTGACAAATACAAATGTCCCTAGTGAGTGGTCAGATAATTTGCAACCAATGTCGGAAAAGTACTCAAAGCGCTGATGTAATGCTAAGATTAAGTCGTTAAATGAATGAATGTTGATTCCCGAAACCTCACTAAAATTTTGTATATATTTGCCAAATGTATTACTTTTAATGTTCATTAAGTTATCTGGACGCATAGCTGGCAATGTTTTAAATCCGTTGATTCTTTCGTCGATTCTCAGTAATTTATGATAATGAAGATCCGATGCTGGATCATCTGTCGTGCATACAACTTTAACATTTGCATTACGAATCAAAGATCGCGTACTGAATCTATCTGTTTGTAATAGCTTATTGACTTTATTCCAGATATCAGGTGCTGTTTCAGTTGTCAATAAGTCATTGATGCCAAAAAAACGTTGTAGTTCTAAGTGTGTCCATTCAAAAAGAGGATTTCCTTGAGCCTTTTGAATGGTTTCAGCCCAAGCTAAAAATTTTTCATAATCATTTCCGTTTCCTGTGATAAATCGTTCTGAAATACCATTTGCACGCATTAATCTCCACTTATAGTGGTCGCCATAGGTACCTTCATTTAACCAGAGTTTTGTGATGTTAGTAAATTTTTTATTATTATAAATTTCTTCAGGATTTAAATGACAATGAAAATCAATAATTGGCATTTCTTTCGCATAGTGATGAAAAAGATAACGTGCAGGTTGAGTCGTTAATAAAAAGTTATCATCTAGAAAAGACATGTTTATTCCCCTTGATTGTGCAATTTTTAAATACACTAATGGTAATCTATCATTTATCAGCTCCGCTAAATATAGTAAGCAATTATACGAAAATAAAACCAGTATCATTGCGATAAATTGATTGAAACAACTGACGATTTAAATTGCTTATTTGTGAACTACGGTTTGGTTATCTGCTCATACTTGCACCAGTTCCGTGATCCTGAATAGAGCGAATTTCGGGGTCGCTAATTAAATTGAAATCGCCATTAATTGTCAACTTCAAAACACTGGCTGCAATTGCATAATTGATCATGTTTTTGGGTTCGAAATGATGCAAAATACCATGAACTAAGCCCGCACCAAAGGCATCTCCAGAGGCAACGCCTTCCATTACATGCATGTCATAAATTGGAGACTGATAATAATGACCGTCTTTCAACAGAAGACCTGTCCATTGACTTGTCTCCACAGACTCGATATTTCTTAATATGCTTGCAACTATATGGCAGTTGGGATAGCGTTTGGTAATTTCATACATGCCTTTTTTGAAATTATCCTTTTGATCGATGCCGAATTTCATGTTGCCATCAAATGCTTTAATTCCTAGAGAAGCTTCGAAGTCTTCATCATTGGCAATGCAAACATCAACGTAATTCATTAATTTAGACATGACGCATTGCGCATGATGAGTTGTCCACATTTTACCACGATAGTTTAGGTCACAGATTACTTTAATACCATTCTTTTGACAATATTGACATGCGGAAAAAACAGATTCTTCTATTTCGGTGGATATTGCAGGCGTAATACCTGAAAAATAAAAATAATTAGTACTTTTTAGTATCTTTGGCCAGGAAAAATCAGATTTAGTTGCCATCGCAAATGAGCTCCCGGCGCGATCATAAACAACATTGGTTGATCGAATGCTAGCACCTTTTTCAAAATAATAAATTCCTAAACGCGGCCCACCACAAAGAATATTTTTGGTATTAACACCATATTTTTGAAGTTCAGATAAAGCAGCGGTACCTAGAGGATTATTTGGTAGTTTAGTAAGATATTCAGACTCATCTCCCAAAAGGCTCAGTGAAACAGCCACATTTGCTTCCGCCCCACCGTAGTTGGCATCGAATTGATTCGCCTGTATAATTCGTTGATAACCACTTGGATGTAGGCGCAACATCATCTCTCCAAATGTTAGTACTTTTGCCATTTAATCACCTTCAGTAATCATTTTATGCCAGCCCTGAATTTTTTTAATAAATTGCTCAGCATTATGGGTAATTGTATCTAAGCTTGTTTCGTTATTTCCTACAAGGCTACCACCAATTCCGACAGCGTATGCACCGGCTTCTAGCCAATCTGTTATATTAGATAAATTTATACCGCCCGTTGGCATAATTCGAGTATCTGGGAAAGGTCCATGCAATTCTCTGATCATTCCTGGGCCAACAACGCTGGCTGGGAAAACTTTTACTAATCCAATTCCATATTTTTTAGCATGATATACTTCAGCCGGAGTGAAACAGCCCGGAAAGTAATTAATATTTCGTGCATTGCACGTCAGCGCAACTTGTTCATCAAATGTAGGACTAACGATGTACTCAGCACCAGCGTTGATTGCTTCGTTAGCATCAAATGCTGTTAAAATAGTTCCAGCACCAATTAAAACATCTGAATGCTCAGAGTTTGTTTCTAATAACAGTTTAATTGCTTTTGCGGCTTCTGGCACTGTATAGGTAAGCTCGATTCCCTTCACACCGCCCTTAATGCAAGCTTGGGCAACTTCGATACTCCGACTAATACTATTTGCTCTGATTACAGCAATAATACCGGCTTTACCAACACTTGCTAATATCTCTTCTTTTAACATCAAAATGCCTCACTTTTATAAAATGTATTAATGTTGATTAATTACATTAAGATCTATTCTTATCCAGTGCTTCCCATAATCCGTTTAGATAAGTGATTCCGAGTGCACGATCGTAAAGCCCATAGCCCGGTCGTCCGTTTTCTCCCCAGATATTACGACCGTGGTCTGGTCGAATATATCCTGAATAGTTACATTCGTGTAGCGCTTTCATTATATTGTACATGTCTAATGATCCTTCTGATGATAAATGAGCAGATTCGTGAAAATCGTACTGATTGTTCATAAATTTAATGTTTCGCGCATGTACAAATGGAACGCGATCTTTGCTTACAAACTCACGGATGATTGCTGCAACGTCATTCTTTGGATTTTCACCCAATGATCCAGTGCAGATTGTAAATCCATTATATCTAGATTCATACATCTTTTCGATTGCAAGCATATCTTCACGGTTCTTATAAATCCTTGGTAACCCAAACAGTGAACGAGGTGGATCATCAGGATGCATTGCCATTCTGACGTTATACTTTTCGCAAATTGGGATAATTTCATTCAGAAAATACTTTAAATTTTCTGATAATTTTTTTTCATCGATATCTGCATATGATTTAAAGAGATTCTCAATTGTTGCTAATCTATCAGGTTCCCATCCTGGTAAAGCATAGCCTTCGGAGTTATTTTTTACACGGTCAATGATTTTCTGTGGGTTATTATCTAACTTATTTGCTTCAAAGCTTAAATCAGTTGAACCATCTTCAAGCTTAAAGTGAAGATCCGTGCGAAGCCAATCAAAGATTGGCATAAAGTTGTAACAGATAACTTTAATACCATATTCTGATAAATTTCGTATTGTTTGTTTGTAATTATCTATATATTTGTCTCGAGTCGAGGCGCCAGTTTTTATATCATCGTGTATGTTAACTGATTCTATGACTTCCAGTTTTAGTCCCGCTGCTTCAACTTGTTGTTTAAGCTGTGAGATCCTTTCTTTTGGCCAAACATCCCCTGTAGGAATATCGAACAGAGCACCAACAACTTGGGTAGTTCCAGGAATCTGTCTTATATATTTTAAATTGATTGGATCATTTTTCTCTCCATACCATCGGAACCCCATTTTTAAATCCGCCATTATTAATCCTCCAACGCTCTTTGAAGTGTTTTGATGACTGCACCTGGTCCTGTAATCATTTCTTTAAAATATTCTTCTACTTTTTCTGCCAGACCAATTTCATTTAAGTCATGGCCAAAAATACTTTTATTACTTAAGATTGGCATTAATTGATCATGTACAGATATTTTGGAATTCAAGTTAATATCTGAAACTATTGGTTGTAACTCTGATAAAAGGGGATCGGGACTTATTTCGAACGAATTGCCTGAATCATCAATACCCATCAGATAGCGACACCAACCAGCAAAAACTAATGGAATCGCAATTAGTTGCTGTAGACTTCGCTTGGACTCTATATAGTGCTGAATAGTTACACCATAGCGAATTGAAATCTTTTGAGAAGTATCACTTGCAATGCGCTGAGGTGTATCTGGAATGTTTTTATTAGGTAATCGAACATTGATTAATTCATCAATAAAAGCTCTAGGATTAATAATTTTTGGATTTTTAACAACCGGTAATCCTTCGAAATAGCCTAATTGCTTGATTAAGGATACCAGTGTCGGATTTTTCATTTCTTCAGAAATTGACTGTTGATTAAGCAAACAACCAAAGATTGCTAAGGCAGTGTGTAACGGATTTAAACAAGCCGTTACTTTCATTTGGTCGGCGTCATTTACGGTTTCACGATTTGTCAAGATTACACCAGCATTTTCTAATGCTGGTCGTCCATTTGGAAAGTTATCCTCAATGACTAGATAATGAGTTTCTTCAGTGTTTCCAAATAGTGCGATATTGGTATTTTTTAATGTGTGGATAATTTCAATATCCTCAAATCCAGTTTTTTTAAGCTGTTGAGCGACTAATTCTGATGGATTTGGAGTAATTCGATCAATCATTGACCAAGGGAAACTGATCTGAGTTTCATCTTGCAAGTAATCAATAAATGATTTAGGAACAAACTTGTTATGCGCCCACCCTTTTGCAATTGTTAATATGCCCTCTTCGAAATGATGCCCGTTCTCAGAAAAGTTATCTGTACTAATCATGGCTAGTGGAAATGCGCCTGCATTATAACGGCAGAATAACAGACGAGCAATCATTCCCATATTTGTCATGGACTTATCAGGGCCTTCCTTAATATCCTGTTTAGCATTATCAGTCAAGTTACCATGTGCGTCTAATAATTGATATCCTTTTTCGGTAATTGACATTGTTACCATTTGTAAGGTAGGGTTGCAAAATATTTGTTTTAATCTAAGCCAACCCTTAGGATTATTATGGTTATAATAGATACTTTCTGCCACACTGGCTAATAGCTTTTTTTGTAGGTACTGCTTTGTTGCATGACCACTTGTAATATTCGATTGTTAAATGGTTGATAAACCTGTTCAATTACTTGATCATCATATGTTTCAGCGATAATAAGACCAGATTTTAAATCTCCATGGTCTAAAAGGTTTTGCGCAATCTCTGCGTGAAAGCAGCGGAATAGATTTCCTCCACCGAAGTGCACCCATACTGGATTTTTGTCTGTTTCTTGCTCCATATCTTCTTGGTTGAAATTTGGAGTTTGAATGTTATTTTTTTTAAACTTATTGGGGTTATTGAGATAGTCGTCAGTTAATTTGACCATTTTGTAGTTAGACCCTTCCGCCTTTTAAAATATTAATATATCAGTTGACGATTAATAGTTTATTCTCTTTTATTCAAATGTCAATCGTATTTTGTTAAATAGATTGGGAGTGTACAATATTTTGTGTAAATAGTAATTGAAAAGGGAAGACCTTCCCCG
>NZ_AZFX01000086.1 GCF_001435835.1 Lapidilactobacillus concavus DSM 17758 | reverse complement strand
ATTAATTATGGCACAACTGTTCAGAAATTTATGTACCAAATACTAGGATAGGAGCAATAATCGTTATATGAATAAACAACAAACATGTGATTACTTAAAAATCTCTAATAACACTTTAGACAAATGGATCGGATATGGCTTGCCCTTCATTTTAGTTGGGAACACACGTCGTTTTGATCGTGTTGCTATTGATAAATGGCTAAATTCGCGAGTATAATATCGTTACACCTTTGACTCGCAAACAAAGGAGTTTTTAACTATGAGCATTACAAAAACAAAAAATAATGCCGGATTTAAAATTGAAGTGCAACACCTAAATGACTAGACCAAAAAGGCCAT
>NZ_AZFX01000017.1 GCF_001435835.1 Lapidilactobacillus concavus DSM 17758 | reverse complement strand
TTGTTGGCGAACTCATTCAGTTTCAGTTCGGCTGCTTCACGGTTGGCGGCCCGATGAACTTGTTTAAAGTCACTGATCACGGCCTTGCGGTCTTTTACGCGAACTTTGTTCATCAGATTCCGCCCAACATGAACCAGGCAACGTTGTCGTTTGGCTTTAGGGAAATGCCGATTCAAGCCTTCATCCAAACCAACTAACCCATCGGCCACAAACAACAGCACATCTTTAACGCCCTGCTTGATCAAGGTTCCCAGCAGTTCAGTCCAGATTCCAGTCGATTCCGTTGGCGCCACTTGGTAGTTCAGCACTTCTTTCGTACCATCTGGACGAATGCCAATCGCAATATGAACGGCTTCTTTTTGAACGGTATCCCGCTTTAACGGCAAGTAAGTGGCATCTAAGAAGATGGCCGCATATTGTGAAGCCAGTCGACGTTGCTGGAAAGCTTGAACCTGTTCATTGACGGCTTTAGTCATGTTGG
>NZ_AZFX01000085.1 GCF_001435835.1 Lapidilactobacillus concavus DSM 17758 | reverse complement strand
GCGCTTAACCACAATTATCCTCAAGCTAAATTTCAACGCTGTCTGATCCATATGTCGCGAAATATCATGCAGAAAGTTCGTGTAAACGACCGCGCAGAGGTCGCTAATGAGTTCAAAGAACTCCACAGAGCAAAAACACGTGATGAAGCCCAACTAATTTTAAATCGTTTTATCGATCATTGGGAGTCAAAGTATCCTCGAATGGTTAG
>NZ_AZFX01000084.1 GCF_001435835.1 Lapidilactobacillus concavus DSM 17758 | reverse complement strand
GTGAACTGAACCCCCGATGTTGGACCAAATCCAATACCGGGGGTTTTCATATGTCTAAGTTCTCAAAAGAGTTTAAGTTTAGAGTTGTTCAAGAATATCTCAATTCTTCTGTTGGGATCGGTCAACTTGCACGCAAATACGGTATCAAGTCAGATGCGTCCATTCTTAAATGGGTTAATCAATATCAAGTATTCGGCGAAGAAGGACTTGAAGTTAGAAGACCAACATTTATTTATGATGGTTCATTCAAGGTAAATGTTTTAAAATGGT
>NZ_AZFX01000083.1 GCF_001435835.1 Lapidilactobacillus concavus DSM 17758 | reverse complement strand
TTTTGTCTACTCTGGTCTAGGTCACAGGGTGTTGCACTTGAATTGTAAACTCGGGCTTTACAATTAGTTCTAAAAACGGTGAAACACTAAGGCGCAGGTAATAGTATTTTGTAAGTAACCGATTCAGCATCAGTAAAGCTAGTCATGAATCGAGCCTACAACCTTTTGTGTAGTATAGGCATTTCCGCCATGAAAAATTAGGTAATAGCTTCCTGAAGTTACATCAGTTTTTTTGCTG
>NZ_AZFX01000016.1 GCF_001435835.1 Lapidilactobacillus concavus DSM 17758 | reverse complement strand
TTTGTCTACTCTGGTCTAGGTCACAGGGTGTTGCACTTGAATTGTAAACTCGGGGAGAATACAAATGGATTAATCCGGGAATATTTTCCCAAGCGAACAGATATTGATAATTATACAGAACAGGACGTTGAACACTGCCAAAAGCAGTTAAATCAACGTCCTCGCAAAGTGTTAAACTATGAAACCCCATATGAAGTATTTTTTGACAAACCGTTGCACTTAGTTTGACAATTCGCCGTAGAAAAGAATATCCTTCCAGACCAGAAAGCCCAGTGAGCCCGAAATAATCAAAATCGTCAAGACAAAGAGCAGGTACGGATCGGTCTGGAATTGTTCCAAACTGTTATCGTACAAGTCAAACCCGGCATTACAAAAGGCGCTGATTGAATGAAAAATGCTGTAACCCAAGCCTTTAGCGAACCCGTACCGGGGATAAAAATCGATAAAAATCAGTGCAGTCCCCAATACTTGAATCGCCAAAGAAATCCGGACCACCAAAAACACAACCGAACTGGTATTGGCAAATGACTGCAGGTTTAACGATTGTTGGGTCAACAACCGGGTTGTCAGATCAACTTTGCGGCGCATGAAAACAAATAGGAGAACCGCAAAGGTCATGAATCCCAAGCCACCGATTTCCACCAGCATCAAGATGACAATTTTGCCGAAAACGCTCCAATGAAGGGCGGTATTGACGACGGTCATCCCAGTGACGCAGGTGGCCGAAGTTGCCGTAAAGAAGGCGTTAATGTAGCCGGTCATGTGACCGGATTTGCTGGCAATTGGCAGTGACAGCAGAAAAGTTCCCACTAGAATGATAATGAGAAAGCCCAATGTTAAAATCTGCGGGAGTGCCAACCGGGTTTTTAAGTTCAAAGAATCAGTACCTTTCACTTGGCAGAATTGCCAATTTCTAATAATGATGTCATCTGTATTATCGCACATTCCACCGATTGCGCCCAACTCCGGCGTTAAAATAGACTATAATGTTATTAAATACTTGATTGTGAGGGATAATCTGATGCTGATAAAAAATGTCCATATTGAAAACGCTGAAGAAACCAGGGATGTCAAAATTGAGGATGGCAAGTTCGTCAAAATTGCCGCCTCAATTCAACCCAGCGACGGTGAGCAGGTGATTGACGCCACCGATAAACTACTGTTGCCGCCTTTTGTGGATCCCCATGTTCATTTGGATGCGACCCAAACAGCCGGTGATCCTGAATGGAATCAATCCGGCACCTTATTTGATGGCATTCGAATTTGGAGTGAGCGAAAGAAAAAGCTGACGATTGATGATGTCAAGACGCGGGCAAAAAAGGCCCTTAAGATTCAGGTTGCCAACGGGATTCAATTTGTCCGCAGCCATGTTGATGTGACCGATCCCGATTTGACGGCTTTAAAGGCTTTAATTGAGGTCCGTGACGAGGTTGCCGATCAAGTGGAACTCCAGCTGGTGGCCTTTCCCCAAGAAGGCATTTTATCCTACCCAAATGGCAAGGAATTGATGATTGCCGCTGCCGACATGGGAGCCGACGTGATTGGCGGGATTCCCCACTTTGAATTTACCCGCGACTACGGCGTTGAGTCACTCAAATTCTTGATGAAAGTTGCCGAAAGCAAGGGCAAACTGGTCGACGTTCACTGTGACGAAATTGATGACCCGGCTTCACGGAATCTGGAAGTTTTGGCCACCTTGGCACTTGAAAGCGGCATGGGCGACAAGGTTACCGCCAGTCACACCACTGCTATGGGTTCGTACAACGACGCCTATACTTACAAGTTGTTTAGACTCCTGAAAATGTCTCACATCAATTTCATTGCCAATCCGTTAGTGAATACCAACCTTGGCGGTCGCTTCGATACCTATCCAAAGCGCCGGGGGATGACTCGGGTTAAAGAATTATCCGAGGATGGCATCAACGTTGCCTTTGGTGAAGATGACATCAAGGATCCTTGGTATCCCATGGGCAATGGTAACATGCTCGACCCGGTTGAAATGGGGATTCACGTTGGCCATTTGATGGGGTACGACGATATTATGAATTCCTATCAGTTTATTACGACCAACGGTGCCAAGGCGATGCATATCACTGGCCACTACGGGATCCAGGTCGGTAAACCGGCTAATTGTATCATTATGAATAATGACAATTTCTACAACGCCTTAAATGAACGCTCAGAAATTCTTTACTCCATTCATAATGGTAAGATTCTGGTTCAAACTGAGCCCAAACAAGTCAAAAACTATTTCGAAGATTAATTTAAAAGCACTCAGCCTTTTGACACACATTGCTGCGTCGGCTGGGTGCTCTTTTTGAATTGTGGGGGATTTCCAAGGTCATTGGTTGCCATTTCTCTGGAAATATGACACACTTTGATTGATGAGACACGAATTGGGGGATGAATGCGGTTTGGATATTTTATACTGTGGAGATGACCACATGTTTTCGGGGTTGATTATTTCAATCCTCTCACTGACAAAACACGCGCAAGAACCACTCAACATCTACATTTTAACTGGACAATTGTATAATCGTCATCAGCAATTTCAAGCGCTGACTGACGATCACGCAGCCTTTTTGAATCAACTGGTCAAGCGGGAAAATGTCGATAGTGGCGTTACCAAAATTGACATTACCACTCAGTTTGAGGCGGATTTGCCCAAGGCGAACATCAACACGTTATTCACGCCCTATAGTATGTTGCGGCTGTATAGTGATTTGGTGCCGCAATTTTCCGATCGGATTCTGTATTTGGACGCTGACGTTGTGTGTCGCCGGCCGTTTGAAGATTTTTATCATCAATCACTGGCAGGAACTGATTTTGTTGGCGTATTGGATCATTACGGTCGTTGGTTCTTCCATCATCAACAGAGAGCATTTGATTACATTAACTCGGGGATGCTCCTGATGAACCTGGATATGATCCGACAAGACAAATTACTGGCCCGCTGCCGGGAATGCTGCCGAAAATGGCCGATGATTATGCCGGACCAGTCCGCGATGAATAAGCTGGCCAAGCACAAGGCTTTTGCCCCTGAAAAATACAATGAGCAGCAGGATGTTCAATCTGACACCGTTTTTCAGCATTTCTCCACCCGCTGGAAATTATGGCCGATCGTCCACACGGTTTCGGTCAAGCCTTGGGAAGTTGATAAAGTTCACCAGCAACTTCATTTGCATGAATATGATGATATTTTAGCCGAGTATCAGGAGATTATGGCTGAATTGGATGCTGAAGGGGAATTGAAAACTGAGTGAGGGTGCGATGCGAGATGTGTTGCTCTTAGAATCTTAATGAACGAGCTGATTATTCCTGTTTTTGGAATGATTGGCTCTTTTTATATTTTGTCTTGATTGGATTGGTGTGCAGGAAGTGGAAGAATTATCGATTGGTTGGTGGGGTTAGGGGATTTTGAGATCCCTCCGGCCTTTAAAATACGCTCCGACGCAACTGAGGCTAACTTCTAAGTGCACTTTAATTAAAGTCCCAAACCCAGGGACTTCAATCAAAGTACCCTTAGAAACCGCCTCACCCGTTGCTCGTCGCGCTCTGATTTTTCACATACTCCCTATACAAAGGAGTCGTTTTCACTAACTGTTGGTGGGTTCCCTGGCCCGTTACCCTGCCGTTTTCTATGAAATAAATTTCGTCGGCGTTGGTAATTGTGCTTAGCCTGTGGGCGATCACCAATGTTGTTCGATTGGCCATCAACTGGTCCAGCGCTTTTTGGACCATCATTTCGGACTCGGAATCCAGGCTCGCCGTTGCTTCATCCAACATTAAGATTTTTGGATTACGCAGGAAGGCCCGGGCAATCGCCAATCGTTGGCCCCCGATACCTTGACTCCACGCTCACCGACTTCCGTGTCCAAGCCCCGAGGCATCTTCTGGACAAATTGCGTTGCGTAAGCCATTTCCAAGACATGCCAAAGCTGTTCATCGGAAAAATGCCCCGGCAAACCATAGGTTAAATTGTAACGAATCGTTCCAGACATGATCGCAGCGTCTTGGCCGACCAGGCCGATTTGCTGGCGCCAATCGGCAAGTTGAATATCAGTAATATTGGTATTGCCAATCGTGATGCTGCCCTCGTTAGGTTCATAAAAACGTTCAATTAAGCTGAAAATGGTTGATTTGCCACCGCCGGATGGTCCGGCAAAGGCAATGACCGAATTGGGTTCTGCCGTAAACGACACGTCGGATAAAATGGGGTGATACTGATCATAAGAAAAACTGACGTGGTTCATCTGAAGTGTTTGATCGCCAATATCCAAATCCGTTCCAGTCAGACGATCTTCTTCATGAGTTTGCAATAATGCCTGGATTCGAGTGGTTGAGCCACTTGCCTTGGCAACATCAGACATGAATTGGCCGAGAACCGCAAATGGACTAATCATTTGAACCAGGTACATCAGAAATGAAAATAAGGTCCCAATATCAATGGCACCTTCCCGAACCCGGATCGCACCATAGCCCAGAATTCCCAGGACCATGGCCATCATGACCATGCCCATTACAGGTCCGGCAATTGAATCATAGATCGCTTCTTTTAACCCGATGCGATAAAGGCGATACATCCGTTTATCGCCGGCTGTTCGTTCTAAGTTTTCTGCGGTAGACGATTTGACTAGACGGACTTCGCCCAGCATTTCACCGGCTTTACCATTGAGATCTGCCAGTGCGTCCTGTCTCGCTCTGGCAACTTTGTGGGATTGGCGGACAATTGGCAGCAGGCAGATCAAGACGAGCGGAACGGCGATAAACATAATGATAGTCATCCGCCAGTCCATGATGAGCATTAAGACCAATGCGCCAACCAGTTGCAGAATCGAAGTTGCGGTTTTGGGAACCGAATTGGCCAACAGTTCCTTGACCTGTGTGGAATCATTGACCAACCTGGACGTTATTTCGCCAGATTTGGTTTGGTCAAAATAACCCACCGGCAGGGTTAAGATTTTATCCCAAAGTGTTGTTCGCAGCTTATAGACGACGTCTTCACCGAAGAAGCCTAAAATACTGCCGGAAAAGGCTCCAATAATGGTACTGAAAACGAATAGTAAAATGACGGCAACGATTAGGCCGACATCCATTGAATGACCGATTGAGTTGATGATCCCCTTGGCGATGCCGGGAACCATCAATTGCATCGCCGTTGCGACAACTCCTAGAAAAAAAGCCAAGCAGCAGTTGCCAGTAACGGGGGTGAATTCGGTTGATTAGGCCCATAAATGTTTTAAAGTTAAACTTGGTATTGTTCTTGGACTGAGCTTGCATCAAAATTATCCCCTAAATCCTTCTAATGATGTGTATACATCCATTGTTATCCCAAATATCCTAGCATAGCAAGCCTTAATTTTACACCAATTTCATCATTTAAAGGGCGATTTTTAGTGAATTGCCATTTTTAAACGTCCCGTATGATAAAATAATGTCATATTTGGGGTATAATGGTTCTATTCATGATTTTAACTTCTCGGAAGAAAGGATGACATTGGTAATGACTAAACGGACATCAAAAGTGTTTACGTATCATGATTTTGATGATGACGTGGTCTTTACCAAAAATCAAAATGCCACCATTCCTGAGGGCTACATTTGGCTGCATCAAAATTGGTTTTACCGCGTAACGGCGACGGTTGTCTACTGGGTGGCGGTTGTTGTCAGCTTCGTTTATTGTCGGCTGTATTTGCGGACGTCTTTTCGAAACAAACGGTGTCTGCGCACCCAAGGCAAACGGGGCGCCTTCATTTATGCCAACCATACCCAGCCGCTGGGGGATGCACTTTTACCGATGCTGGTCGCAATACCCCGGCGGGCGTATTCGATTGCGGAACCTGCCAACCTTGGTATTCCAATCGTCGGTCGTCTCTTGACGATGGGTGGTGCGTTGATCCTACCCGCGAAATTATCACAAATGATCCAATTCCAGCGGGCGATGAATGCTCGATTGGACCAGCATCAACGAGTGTTTATCTATCCCGAAGCCCATGTTTGGCCGTATTACACCAAGATTCGTCCGTTTCCAGTTGGCGCATTCCATTATCCAGTCGCTGCCGACCTGCCCAGCTACAGCATGACGATTACATATCAAAAAGGCCGACTGTTGAGCCGACCCAAGCAGGTGGTATACTTCGACGGTCCGTTTATGCCGGACAAGTCACTTCCGCGTAAACAACGCCAACAAAAACTCCACGATCAGATTCATGCCCAAATGGTGACCCGCAGTCACCAAAGCAACGTGTCATTTATGACCTACCAGCATCAATCACATTGATTTAAGGGGGATTCATTATGGAAAATCAAACCGTGCCAATTTTTTACGCTGTCGATGACAATTATGCACCTTATCTGGCAGTTTCACTGGCTTCACTGGTCGCGCATACATCACCGGACAGGCATTACCAGGTGATTGTGTTGTGTGATGATCTCAATACCGACAATCAAGGGCGGCTTAAAGCCTTTGAAACGGACAACCTCAAAATTCAGTTTGTTTCAATTAATGACCGCTTGAAGCAAGAAATTACTGATAAGAATAACAAACTACGCAGTGACTACTTTACCTTTACAATTTATTTCCGGCTGTTTATTGCTGAATTGTTCCCCAAATTGGATAAGGCGCTCTACCTGGATGCGGACACGGTGGTTTTAAAGGACGTGGGTGAATTATTTGATACCCAGCTGGGGGATAACCTGGTTGGCGCAGTGCCGGATCACTTCATCGGCCACACTCCGGAAACGATTGACTATGCTGAACAAGCCGTTGGGATTGATTCACAGAAATACGTTAATTCCGGCGTGTTGTTGATGAACCTGGCTGAAATGCGCCGTTCAAAATTCGCTGAACACTTTTTGCAGCTCTTGAACAAGTACCATTTCAAGAGTTTGGCCCCGGATCAGGACTACATGAATGCCATCGCGAGAAATCGAATTTATTATTTGAACCCGTCATGGAACATCCAAATCACCACGCCACAGGATGTTGACCCCTGGCTGATTCACTATAACTTATTTGCCAAGCCGTGGCGCTATGATGATGCCCCTCGACAAAGCGATTTTTGGACCTATGCCAAACAAACCGATTACGAGACCATGTTAAAACAGCAGCTCGCAGATATGAATCCTAAAGAAGTTGCCCGTGATCAGAAGAATCAGTCCGATTTGATTCAATTAGCCGTTGATATTATTAAGACCCCAACGACATTTTACGCAAGGGCCAAGCAAGGAGTAAAAATTGCCCTATGACTTTTACACCGGTAAAGCTTGGCGAGCGTGACAAAGTGATTCAAAACATTGCTGAAAACGTCCGTCAGGGAAAATTTAATCAAAAAGTCGAACTACATGATCCAGTACTGACACTTACCGAGCAGCATGAGGTGTTGGACCACTTCTTGAAGCTTCACCAAACTAAACGTTATCATTGGCGGGCAGCCGAAGCCCGGTCGGTCATGAATATGGCTGCGAGGATGATGAATCCCAATTTAAAAGTTGAGGGGACTGACAATTTAAAGGCATTGGAATGGCCGGCAATCATTACCTGTAACCACTTTAGCCCGATTGACAGCCTGCTGGTTCGATCAGCCCTGAATCAACCTGATTTGTCGATTGTCGTTGAGCTCACCAACCTTAAAATGCCCGGGATGCTGGGATTTTTGATGACATACGCTGATACGATACCTGTCAGCGACAGCGTCAATTACATGGGCAAGGGGTTTATTGCCCTTTTGCAAAGTAGCTTGGCACGCAAACAGTCAATTCTAATTTATCCGGAACGGGAAATGTGGTTCAACTATCGCAAACCGCGGCCGCTTGAACGGGGAGCGTACTACTACGCCGTTAGATTGAATGTGCCAATCGTGTCCTGCTTTGTTTCGATGGTTGACGCCCCGACCAAATCGGATCCGCATGGCATCAATTATACGGTCCATGTGTTACCGCCAATTTATCCGGATGCGGTCGAAAAGTCGGCCACATCACAGCGGGAAGCTGCCGAAAAGATGCGCCAAATTGATTACCAACAAAAAGTTGCTGCCTATGAAAAGGCCTATGATCGTCAATTCACTAAGGATTTTAGTCCAGACGACATTGCTGGTCATTATCAATAACTAAATGGACAACAAAAAGGCATGACCGTGAACAAAATGATCTTTCATTCACAGTCATACCTTTTTTAGGATCGAATAACGAATTAGTTAGGTAGATTGCAAATTTAATCCGAATTTTTGGACAAATTTGTCAGCATAACCTGATA
>NZ_AZFX01000082.1 GCF_001435835.1 Lapidilactobacillus concavus DSM 17758 | reverse complement strand
CGATTTATTCATTATACCCTCTCTTAAAAGTTGTCTCAGGAATCAGCTTACATCCACTTTACGGCATTCACATGCTTCGCTATTGATCAGTCTGGGTGAGAACCCACTGGTGATTAAAGAACGCCTCGGCCACGAAGATATTCAGACGACGCTCGGAACTTACGGGCATTTATATCCGAATATGAACTTTGAGGCCGCCAAACGGCTGAATGGTCTAGTCGAAATTTCGACCGCTAAATCAGACGTGGCGCAGGTTCAAAACAACGGTGTTACCGTTGGACTTGCACCAGAAGTTGCACGATAGTTGCACGAGCGGGGTAGTCAGTCATCAAAACGTTGATATGTCAACGTTTATAAGCGAATTCTGTCTATTCCTACTCAATAGAAAATCATAACTATAACGACATAAGAATTCATCATTATCTCTTGTTACCCATTCACTCATCCATTTATCTGAACAAATGACGATAGTCTCTGTGTTTACAGGCTTGAAGCAATCATAAAAAAGGATTGTAGCATCCGCTCCAAATTAAAGAGAAAATTGGCAGACGGTACGATGCCGAAAAAATTTTTTATAGCTAAAGAGGATCAAGATGGGAATTTCCCTATTTTGATCCTCTTTGTCCCCTCCTCAAAAAAACGGCACAAAAAAGGAGTCTCAAGACATCCTGTCTATCAACTCCAAATCTCGTACAATTTAAATCTTAGTGACTATTCACCTAATTTTGTCTTTGAAACAACTTGTAACTTGTCGTCCAAATCATAAACAACAGGTTGGCCAGTTGCCATTTCCAAGTTGATGATGTCTTCGTCGGAAATGTTTTCAATATACTTGGTCAAGGCACGTAATGAGTTACCATGAGCAGCAATGATGACGTTCTTGCCGTCTAATAATTTAGGCGCAATTTCGTCTTCCCATAAAGGAATGACACGCTCAAGGGTAACTTTCAAGTTTTCACCACCGGGAACAATGCGTGGGTCCAAGTTTGCATAGCGACGATCTTGTGCAGCTGAACCTTCGTCATCAGCACCTAGCAATGGCGGAAGGACATCGTACGAACGACGCCAGATATGAACTTGCTCGTCGCCCCATTTTTCAGCGGCTTCTGCTTTGTTTTGGCCTTGTAATGCGCCATAATGACGTTCGTTTAAGCGCCATGTTTTTGTTTCTGGAATCCAGAGTTGGCCTGAACCTTCAAGTGCATAGTGTAATGTCTTGATGGCACGTGTTAAGACTGAAGTGTAAGCTTGGTCAAATTCCAAGCCTGCTTCTTTGATTAACTTGCCGGCATTTTTTGCTTCTTGAACGCCTTTTTCGCTTAAATCAACATCGACCCAGCCAGTGAATTGATTGCTTAAATTCCATTCACTTTGACCGTGACGGATAAATACTAATTTTGCCATTAATATTAGCCCCATTTCCTGATATTTATACGCTATTAATTGTATTGGTTTTTCAGAAAAAAAACAAGTATTCGCAAGAGCGAGTTTACAATGACTCTCATTCTCACTGTCATTGAGATTTCAAACGCGGCATGCGTCAGAAGGTCATCTTAATTGGTGCCTTATTGCCCGATCCTGACGTTTGGATCTTAGATGAACCCATGCAAAGGTTAGACCCCCAGGCTGCCTATAACCTCAAGCAATTGATGAAATCACATGTGCAAAGAGGTAAGACGTTATTTTCTCAACGAGCTAAGCGTGCTTCTTGAATCGCTTCAGCCAATCGACACGCTTGGCTTGCCCCTTGAAGAGTGCCAATAAGTCGCGACGAAAGCTGATTATCGATAACAGCGTCAAGAAGGCAAAGCCAACGCCTGTTTCGACATCATACTTCATGAAGCTGACGATGGTGAAACTAAGCAAGATGGCAATACCAGGTAGCGTCAGATTTTGACTGATCAACATGACTGCTAACGCGATCAATAAACAAATCAATCCCCACTGCCAGTCATACATCACCAACAGGATGGCTGAAACAGCGACGCCTTTACCCCCGTGAAACTTTTGCCAGATAGGATAGTTATGTCCAAGTGTCGTCCCAATGCCTGAATATAAAATGGCGAGACGGCCAAGCTCAGGAAATAATAATTGGCAAATATAAATCGCTAGGATCGTTTTTAGCAAATCACCACACAACGTCAAGATGCCAAACTTTTTACCTAAAACTGCCCCGATATTTGCCGTCCCCGGATTACCGGAACCCAATTGACGTGGACTCTTACCTGTGCGCCACTGACTGACGACATACGCCGTGACGAAGTTACCAAACCCGTAGCCGATCAAGAGACAATATAATTTAAACACTGTCATTTTGAATACACCTTCTGCTTCTTAACCTATAACTGCTAGTATACCAAAAGACAATTTTAAAAACCTCATCATCATCTAAAACAGTGTGAGCAACTGTTGAAGTCATCAGATTTGATGTTTGAGCGTGTCCACTTAAGCTTTTATCGGGGCGTGATTCATGACGTGAACGGCGCGTTGAGAATTGTGCTGAGAAATGAATGATGAGACTAAAAAATCCGATTGGCGACTTCATCAGGTCAAGACCAATCGGATGCTTAATTTATTCTATCGACATGAAAGAATTTATTCTTAAGTGACTCAATACGCGCAAATAGTTTTTTAAGCGACCACTTCCTTTTTCGTGGGATGAATCTGATTCTCTGGTAATTCAAGCAAGTGTTTGCGTGAAATCGTGAGGACAATGCCGATGGTGAGAATCAACAATAAGACGCCGGAAACCACAAAGACTGGAAATGCACGGGTGTGGTCGAAGACAGACCCATAAATCAGTGTTCCTAATGGCATCATCATCATCGACAACGTCCCGGAGAGCGAGAACATCCGTCCTTGCATGTTCTGGGGAATAATTTGTTGCATCATGCTGGCAATTGGTGTATTGACAAAGACGAGTACGACACCAAAGAGACCATTCATCAAGGCGTAGTAAATTGTGTTCACCCCGTTTGCCCAACCCGTTAATTCTGGGATACCCAAGACGAACAATAAGGCCGATAAAATGCCAATGAAGAAATAGGAAACTTTAATGGGATGTTGCTTCAAGTTGATCAGGCTCAACAGGATACCCCCTAGAAACATGCCAACGGCGAACGCGGAATCCGTGATGCCATACTGCGCATTGGTTAATTTTAACGTTGTGACGAGTAAGAAAGGTTCGCCGACATTGAGTGCAGCAAAGAAGAAGTTGATCCCAGCACTCGAGAAAGATATCAACAACATTAATTTCTGATGTCGTAAATAATTGAATCCCTCACGGAAATTTTGCCAAACCGATTCGGCCGCCTGAACAGCACCCGCTTCATGTTCAGTTTCCACCGCTACAGCTTCTGCGTCGGTGGTCGTGTCTGTCGCGGCAACCTGATCATATTTCAGTAGCATGATGCCGACTAAAGCAGCGACTTCGAAAATCACTTCAATGTAGGCAAACGTGTCGATTGCGACCACGGTGTAAACTAATGCACCAATAATCGGTGCGAGAAATGAAGCCAACGAGGTGATCGATTGATTCAACGAATTGACTTGTTGTAACTCATCACCTTCGAAAAGTTGGATCAGGCTTGCGGTCAACGTGGTGCTTAAGAAGTTATCGGTCACTTGTAGCAAGACGATCAGGGCAATTAATTCAACATAATATTGTTGTGGCCATGCGTGGAAGACCAGGCCAAATGCAATCAGCCCAAGACTCGTTGCCGATTGAGCGATCATCATAATTTTGCGATGATTCATCGTGTCGACCACGTAGCCCACGAACGGCGTTAACACTAAGGAAACGATTGGCCCAGTGATCATGGAGACTCCCATCCCCAATGCAGAACCAGTGCGGTGCAGAATATAAAGGCCAATGGCGAAACTCAACATGCCACTGCCAAAGGTGCCGGCAAATTTAATGATCAACATCTTAATCATTTGTTTTGATAATTTTGCACGATTCATTGTACTTCACTCTCCGTCTCTCTAGATATAATGAATCGTAATCTCGCCGATCTGCAAATGACCGATCAGATGAACGACTGGGCCTGTTTTGGTAGAGAGGCCCTTCTCCTCGAGATCGCCAATAAAGGTATCGAAATGCGTTTGGACATCCCACGTCTTAGGGAAATAAAGATCGATTTCCCCGATATTGCCGTAGATCTCGACCACAGCCGGATCATCGATGATGATTGCCTGATCGAAATACAACTTCGCTTCACCAATCATCATATTGACAGTTGCGCGTTGAAAATTTTGTGATTGAATATAGCGAATTGTACTTCCTAAACGAATATTGACGTCAACATTGGATTCGTTATCTGTTTTAGATTCGCCTTTGTGCATCCCCGTTTCACCAATGTGTTCGCGACCAATGACGATTTTTCGATGCCCTGGTTTGTCACTGTCATAGACGACAAATGGCCGATGGTGGTAATACTTGCGCTTCAGCGGTTGAAAGACGAGAGAGAGCCCAATGCTGATCAATAACGCGACTCCCAAGACTGTCCAGGGCACCAAACCTTTGATCCCAAGTGGTTGAGCATACAATATACTGATAAAAGCCAGGCTGAAGACACCACCGAAGAAACTCCAACTCACAAAACTTTTGATTGCTGCCGCTGCGAGAATAAATGTAAAGGCCAGCGTCCAAAAGCCTGGATGATAACTCAACAAATTCATTTTGCTTGCAACGACGATAAAGGCACAGACTAAGAAAAATAATCCCCAGAACCAGTGACCCCATTTTGTTTTTGTATTATTCATTTCGATAACCTCATTTCGTTTAGACGTTCTTGTAATTGTTTGTAATATCGCCGAGACGCATAGACTTCCTTGGGCGAATCATAAAAAGAAATCAAACAGTTGGAAATTGATTTGTTCAACGCATTGATCTGCTTCAAATTGACAATCGTTGACTTCGCCACTTGCAAGAAATAATCGGGCAACTCCTCAGCAATCTCATAAAGGCGTTCATTGCTTGTATAAATCTCGTCAATCGTGTGAATTTGCAACTGCCGATTTTCCGTTTCAATAAATAGAATCGAACTCGGCTTCAGGAAATATTCTCGCGAATTCTTAAAGCCAGATAAAACTTCGTCCGTCAAAGGTGTTGCGGCTAAGAGTTCTTTAATCTTCTCAACATTTGGATCGTCGCTGGACGCACGTATGATCAATTCTGGTTGCTTCAAGTTATCATCTATTTCAACACGAACCCTCATTCGCAAACACCTCCTTCTTCATCGTTCGAATTAACTCACGACGTTTTCTAACGGCTTGTCATTATTACACTACAATTGTTCCGGACGCGCAATGCTTTTCGCATAAGCGGTCAATAATTAAACATAAGTGGTTATTGACGACTACAATTATGAGAAAATGAATGTCTATTAATGATTATTTGACCCCGTTCAACCACATTCACGCAGCAAATAAAAACTGCGATTAAAATAAATTTAACCCTTGAAATTCATAGAAATTTTCGTTATTATATTTAGGTTAGCTAATTGCTAATCGTGTTGGAGGAGTAGCGAAGTGGCTAAACGCGGCGGACTGTAAATCCGCTCCTTCGGGTTCGGTGGTTCGAATCCACTCTCCTCCACCATCTTGGGATATAGCCAAGCGGTAAGGCAACAGACTTTGACTCTGTCATGCGCTGGTTCGAATCCAGCTATCCCAATTAATTCCAACTCACGTTGAAGACGAAGCTTCTCTTAATTGAGAGGGCTTCGTCTTTTTTTGCATAAAAAAAGTCAGGCCCGCATCCTTCTGCGAATTCAAGCCTGACTGATCGAATCAATCATCGAATGTACACGTTGAGCGAACACGTTGTCACTAGTGCCTAATAGCCAATCTCGTGGCTTTTAGTTACTCGCTCGTAGAACATGCGACTGTTTTTCTTCAACAGCAGCACAAGCGTGTTTAGCGCACATAAAAGCAGGAAAGCACCACAAATGGCAAGCCCCGTGAAATAAAACGCAAGAACATGTTGGCTCTTGGCGTCGCTGATCCATTGTAGCAAACTCGGTATCAGGAAACGCACATTTCCAAGCATCACTCCGAACAACAAGAATTGACGGAACAGCAATGGCAGCAGCCCCAAACGTTGCTCATCGACGCCCACCATCCGAATTTTGACAAGATGTTTACCAAGCGTGCCACCCTGCCAGAAATAAGGTATGGCGACGAAATAAATCAATACTTCGACGAGATAGATCCCATAGTTCTGATTCGACAACTGATGAGAGCACGTGGTGATCATATCCGAAACCAGATTAAAGATAAACAAATCAATCAATAGCGCTAAGAAACGTCGCCAGAAGCTAGCTACCAGTCGCTCGCTTGCGGCGTCTTGATTCAGCTGTTCAATCGATGGGAAGATCTTGGCGAATACAGGTTCACTGGCGAACCCAATCAACCCACCACTCGTGTTCAGAATCAAATCATCGACATCAAATAACCGATAAGAACGCGGATAGATGAAATACAAGCCACTGAGCTGTGTCAGTTCGAAGAAAAGTGACAAGCAGAAGCTGGCGATGAGTGCTTTTTTGAAAGAGACGTGCCAAATGTAACGTAAATAAAGACCAAACGGCAAGGTCAACATCAAGTTAAAAAAGGGTTGGATGAATCCGCTCTGCTTCAATGCTGCGACATAAGTTGCAGGCACCGTCAAACGTAGCACCGTTGTCTTTAAGAAGTAGCGAGCAGCCGTAAATGGTACCAAATTATAGCGCGCCGTCGTTAATTTGGCGACCGCCGCACGATCCGGCAATGGTAGAATGACGAGGAAATAGGCGCACAACAAATAGAAACAGAAGCTGAAGAAGATCAATAATTTTAGCTTAGAAATTGACCCAAAACGTCGGTATTGATGCAGTGCGTATGGCACAACGGCGAGCGCAGCTAAAATTGGGAAGATAACGATTGCCGTGATAATCGGCGTCAAATACGCACTCATTGATAGAAAACTCCCTACTTTGAAAGACACTAGTTAACCGCATTATAAACAAGTTTTATGCTGAAATGCAACTTTATCCCTAGCCAACACAATGATAAAAATAAACGTTGCCTCTTAGATCAGAGGGCAACGTTTATCTTTTTAGTGGCTGAGTGACAACACTATTTTAAAGAAGTAGCCAATTGTAATGCAACCATCGGATCAGATGCAGAAATCAAATAGACAGCCGACCCTTTACTCCAAGTCACTGTATTCATGCGTGAGGTGCTCGCACTGGACACGTAGAGGTTAACCGCACCATGGACATCTGGAACAGGTAACATTGCTGTATGAAGCCACTGAACGGCTTTTTTAGCCAAAGGTACACCATCTTCACCATTGATATTCGAAGCACGAACGGCCAATGACCAACGTCCTTCGATCCAATTGGTGTAGCTCGAGCCAGCAGCACCCTCCTGCGTGGCCGTAATGCCAGTCCCCAAGTCTACCGTTGGTAATCCAGCTTGCGTTGGCTGGTAATTGATCGTCTGCTGTGCAGCACTCGCAGACGCATAGGTCTTCTTCTGTACCGTCGCAAAAGCCGTCTGTTGCGCAAGAGATGCATCGTTTAAGGCAACCGATTGCGCACTTGCAAAATAAGCAACTGTATAGTTCCGCGAATTACCTGTCTGACTGATGTTTAGAACCTTACCAGCAGAGACAGGTACACGCTGTGGTAACTTTTCACCCACTAACAACCGTGATAACTGTTGATTTAGCTGAGATAAACGACTCGTCGTCACTGGCGCTTGACTCGAATCTGACGCCTTTGAACTGCTCTGGTCAGCAGTCGCCTTTGAGGAACTCGATGACGTACTCGATTCCGAAGACTGCGCCGATTTATCCTCTGAAGAACTCGTCTTCTTTTCACTAGAACGACGTTTGGAAGACTTCTCACTCGACGTGCCTGACTTCGAAGTATCCTGACTTTTATTTTGGCAACCCGCACCAAATAACGTGATGCCCAATACGGCTAGCAGAAGCCATTTACTTTTTTTCATCTGCCATCCCTCCATTCTTACGATTAAAGATTATCATGAATCTCGGAAAAATCGAAACGTTTACACTCGACTTAAAGGCAATTTATAACTTTAGAAATAATAGCTGAGTTGACGATACACATCATTAATTTGAGTGCAGACATGTTGTGAATCAATCGAAAAAAATGACCTCTGACGACTGAGATACATTACAAATCTGGCGACTGAGCTGCAACACAAGATAGTAGGAGATGTCGAGGCAACTTCTGGGATCTTGTTCTAAAATTGTGCCAACTTCAAAAAAACAAGTAAAATCAGCAATATCAAAACTAACAAAAAAGCTTTTACAAACGTTGACGTAACAACGTTCGTAAAAGCTTTTCGGCTTTTTTAAAAACACGCGTAAAACCTCAAAAATGCCGGCTACTGGAATCGAACCAGCGACCTCCGCTTTACGAGGGCGGCGCTCTACCGACTGAGCTAAACCGGCAAATATGACCCGTACGGGATTTGAACCCATGTTACCGCCGTGAAAGGGCGGTGTCTTAACCACTTGACCAACGGGCCATGTCAATCAATGGTTACTAGATCAACACTATCAATCAATCACTTATTTTTAACCAAAAAAATCGGTCACACAGACCGATTTGGCTAACTCCGGTTGTCAGACTCGAACTGACGACATCTTGATTAACAGTCAAGCGCTCTAC
>NZ_AZFX01000081.1 GCF_001435835.1 Lapidilactobacillus concavus DSM 17758 | reverse complement strand
CGAATTGTCAAATCAAGTGCAACACTTTCGACCTATTCTTAGTTATTGGTCTAGTTAATCGAAGTCTGGCAGAACTGACATTGCCGATTGATAGTTGAGAACCTTTCGTGGCCTTTGGTTCAGAGCGTTTTGGATTGCTTGAATCCCTGTTAAGGTCAAGGCTCTCATTGAATGTCCCTTAGGAATGAACTCGCGGATCAGTTGGTTCTGGTTCTCATTAGTACCACGTTCCCATGGTGAATATGGATGGGCAAAGTAGACTGTCGTGCCGGCTACCTTTGATAAATCCGCAAACTCTGAACCGTTGTCAAAAGTAACTGTCTTAAAGTATTCTGGACCATAGTCATCGATAACATCTTGCAGGGCTTGTCGACAAGTGTCGGCGTGATCGTCCGTAATCTTAACGATGA
>NZ_AZFX01000015.1 GCF_001435835.1 Lapidilactobacillus concavus DSM 17758 | reverse complement strand
TGGTTTAGACGCTTATAATCATACGGGGAAGGTCTTCCCTTTTTCAATACTCATTTGCACAAAATATTTTACACTCTCGATTAATTCAGTCTGTCCAAAACATCATAACTATTGATTTAATCAGTCGCTGAAACACATTCTTCCCGTAAACACGTCTCGTTAACATTGAGGTGTGTTTTTTGTTTTCCTAACTTCTTAATGCGTTGTTTTTGATTCGTTACCGTAGCCATTACGGATGCCAAAATAAAGTCTAACTAGAAGGAATGGCTATCAAAACTCGAAACAATACGTTATAATGTGGTTGTAGAAACCGATTACATTAATTGAAAGGAAGTTCTGGTCATGGTCACAAAGCCAATTAAGAAGGAATTTGTTCGCGATCGTTTTTCGGAGGTTCTGTTGGGTCGTCAATCTGTTCGTCGATTTGACTCGAGCGTTAAGATTCCCCGCGAGGAGTTGCAAGAGATGATCAGTGAGGCCACGAGTGCGCCATCTGCTTGTAATTTGCAGTCATGGCATTTTGTCGTGGTTGAGACACCTGAGGGTAAAGAAAAAGCCAAGTCAGTTTTGATGCCGTTTAATCATCCTCAACTGGAAACCTGTTCGGCGATGGTTTTTGTTTTAGGCGATACGCGTTCTTACCTGTCTTATCGAGATGTTTGGAATAAGGCGGCAGAGGAAGGTCGGATTACACCTGAGAAACGCGATGAGGTCTTCAAGACATTCTTGCCATTATACGAGCACGCCACGAAGGATTTCTTGGTCATGGATGCGACGATCGATAGCAGTATGGTTGCGATGCAATTAATGCTAATTGCACGTGCACATGGTTATGAGACCAATCCAATCGCAGGCTACGCTGCAGATAAAGTGGCGGCGACATTCGGTTTAGATCCAGAACGATATGTACCTGTTGTTGCGGTGGCAATCGGGAAGGGTACTGAGAAACCCATCGATTCGCAGCGCTATAACGCTGAAGAACTGACTCAGTTTATTTAGCCGATCAACACTCACCATTAAAGTGAATAAATGATAGCAGGCCACGAGATAACATCGTGGCTTTTTTTAGTCAGTAATGAGGCTGCTTTTCATGCTAAACTAGGATTATTAAGATAAGGGTGGCATGACTAGTGACAGATTTATATTTCGTACGACATGGTGAGACTGAAAATAATTTGAAGCAATTGATGAACGGTGGTAGTGTTGATAGTCCACTCACTGATAAGGGACGGCAAGGTGCGATCGAAGCGGGGCGCTTTTTGACGAACGTCTCGTTCACCCACGCCTATGTTTCTCCTCAAGCGCGTGCGCAAACGACGGCAGCACTTATACTCGCTCAGCAATCACATCCGCAGCCCAACTTGACCACAATTGAAGCATTGCGCGAGTTTGATATGGGAAGCTGGGATGGGTTGCCATTTACGCAATTGCCGCAGCATCAGAACTATCAGAATTATCTTCACCGCCCAGATTTGTTCGACCCAACCGAAACGGGTGGCGAAAGTTATCAAGCATTAGCAACACGGGGACTTGCGGCGATTCAAGACATTGTTGCAGCTAATCCCGCAGGTCGTGTGCTAATCGTGAGTCATGGTGTATTCTTGCGAGTGGTGCTGAATCGTTTATTGGGTGTCCCGCTAGCAGAGGTGAGATCTGGTCGACCAATCGATAATTGCGCGGTGACGGCATTGAGAGCCGATAACGGCCATTTTGAATCAATTTATTGGAATAGAACAGATTTTTTAACGGTCAATAAGCAGTTTTAACTAGCAAATTAAGGCGCTTTCAACTACACTGAGAATAACTTGAGTTAAAAATAAATCGATGAGGTTTTTATATGGCAAATTTGAACCTAAAGATTCAGCGACAGACGGTTTTGCGGGCGTTGATGTCTTCAATTGGTGTGATTATTCAGTCGTTGGGTGGCGCTATTCTGCTAGAATCTCACTTGGGAATGGATCCCTATTCCTCAATGAATCTTGGCATTTCTAAGCTCATTGGTTGGGAGTTGGGCACGTTTCAGCTTGTTTTGAATTTCGTGATCCTCGTCATCGTCTTCTTTGTCCAAAAAAGATTGATTGGTGTCGGCACTATTTTTAATATGGTTCTGGTTGGTTATGGCATCCAATTCTTCAGTGAAGTTTATCAACGGATGCTACCTGATCCACGGACAATGATTTGTCAAGTCGTTGTTGCAATCATTGGGTTGTTGATCTTTACGTTTGGATTATCGATGTATATCGTTGCGGATGTTGGTGTCTCGCCGTTCGATGCGATTACGCCGATGCTGCTGGAATTATTTCATAGTCATCGTTATCGCTTCATCCGAATCATCCAAGATACAACAACGATGTTAATTGCGTGGCTGGTTGGTGGCCCCTTCGGCTTGGTAACGCTGATTGTTGCGTTTGGCACGGGACCATTTATTATCTTTTGGCGTGAACGAGTGCATTCACATTTGTTGGCGTTGATCACTAACCGCTGATCGGGTTGCCTGTCACAAGTGGTTACCCGTCGAAAGTCCCTACTAAACCCCAATGGTCTATGCAAAAATCAGAACAGAAGATTAACTTTGGGGGATATCGATATGGAAACACGGAATGGGAACCGCTCCTTTTTTGATGGTGGCTTATTAGAACTGATTGGTTGGACAATTCTTGGCTGGTTAGTGACTGTGGCCACAGTGGGAATCTGTTATCCTTGGGCACTAACGATGTTGTATGGTTGGAAAATTAATCATACGGTAATCGACGGTCATCGGATGCATTTCTCTGGATCTGCCGTTGGCTTGTTTGGTCAGTGGATCAAATGGTTATTGCTATCACTGATCACCTTGGGAATTTATAGTTTTTGGGTGCGCATCAAGTTGGAAGACTGGAAGGCGCGCCATACGAACTTAATAGACTAGGGGGTGAATTCATGAGTGGTGTTGCTGGCGATTTAAGGAGCTATGTCTTGGTGATCGGTGCGATCACGTTGATTTTTGCAGCGGTGTTTCTAATTAGTTGGTTAAAAGAACCGCGTCGATTAGTGAATGGCGTCATATTTACGATTTTCTTCGGGTTCTTTCTGATTGAGTTAGCCGTGTTGATTTTTGATACGGGTAATACGGTTTTCGTGACGGTGATGGGGATCCTATTTATCATTCTCGTGATTCTAGTGGCGTTGATCACAACCATGGCTTGGGCATTGTTGCTGTGGAATGCGGTCATCGTTTGGAAACGTGAGAGTCACGTTTTGGCCAACATGTTGACGCTGATTCTAGGCATTTTACTGATTGCACTCTGGGTGGTCAATATTTTAACGATGAATTCATTTTTGCCTAGTTGGTTGAACAGTTTATTAGGCACGATTTCGGTGATTGGATTGTATCTCGAATTTTGCGGGATCAACTATTTCATTAATGTGGTGTTGTATCAATTCTATCCGCGTCATTATCGGCAAGATTACCTGATTGTCTTGGGCGCAGGCTTATTAGATGGAACCCGTGTGTCCCGCTTGCTGGGGAATCGGATCGATGCGGCGATGAGATTTGCGGATAAACAACGGCGAAAAGGGCGGGCGATGCCTAAAATCGTCTTTTCAGGCGGGCAAGGGGCTGATGAGAAGATCTCCGAAGCTAAGGCAATGTCAGACTACGCCGTTGAGAAGGGTTGGCCAGCAGAATTGGTGATTCTCGAAGATCAATCGAAAAACACCTTACAAAATATGGCCTTTTCCAAGCAAAAAATTCTTGCGGATTATCAAGGATCTACTCAACCGCGGGTCAAGTTTTTCACGAATAATTACCACACGTTCCGCGCAGGATTGTACGCCAAACAGGCCAATCTTGAGGCAAACGGTGTCGGCGCGCCCACTCGGCTTTATTTCCTACCGAATGCGTTGATCAGAGAATTTGTCGCCGTCTTTCTGATGAATAAGAAACGTCATGCGATTATTATCGCGGGTATCTTGGCCATCGGGTTATTACTCACGGTTGTTTCATTGATTAATAATAGATTTTGACCATTTAACGAATTTAGATCGATTGCTCTCAAGTTGAGGGCAATCGATTTTTTGATGTGTAAATGATTATTTCAATGGTGACATCTACGCCCGGTCAATTATGTGCGATAATCAACTTAAAATAATGTCATATATGAAAGCCGGTAAATTAAAATGACGGTTGGTGAAGCTTTGCGGTTGCTGCGAACCCAAAAAAGAATGACCTTAGCCAGAGCGGCAAATAATGCACTTTCGACGACATTCCTTTCTAAAGTTGAGCGTGACCAAAATGAAATCACCTTTGAAAAGTTGCTGGCAATTTTGGCCAACCTCAATGTTGACTTCAATGAATTTATGTATGTTCTCCACGATTATGAACGGGATGAGCAGTCTGATTTCATTCAGCGTTATTCCCACGCACTCGCGTCTAAGAACAGCATTCTGATGCATCAATTAGCCGTTGATGAAGAGAAATTGGCGAGTGATCCGTATGGGAATCAACTGATTCATCATCGACATAATCAACTGAATGGTTTTGTTCAAGGCGTCATTTCGAATAATTATCCTCATCGTTAGGGAGATGGACGATTCATGAGATTAGAGATTGATGATTTAACCAAGAAGATTAAAGATCAGCAAGTTTTAGATCGACTGAACCTTAAGGTAGACGCCGCTGAACTTCTACATATCGTGGGTGCGAACGGCTCAGGTAAGTCGACTTTATTCAAGTTAGTCGTTAATATCATGGCGCCTGACAGTGGTCGTATTATTGTTGACGCTGAGACGCATATTGGTGGGCTGATAGAGAACCCCAGTTTTATGGAAGACGAGACAGCAAAGCAGAATATGAAGTTTCTGGCGACAATCAATCGTCATTACGATGAAACTAAGATTCGAGCGTTATTTGAACGATTTGGATTGGATTATGATAACAAGAAGCGAATACGTGGTTATTCGTTAGGTATGCGCCAGAAGGTTGGAATAATTCAAGCGATTATGGAGAACCAAAATTTAATTCTGCTGGACGAGCCCACCCGTGGACTGGATCAAAAGGCGCTTGAGACCTTCAAAACGCTAATTCATGAGTTGGTTGGTGAGAAGAAGACAATCATTATTGCATCGCATGATAATTTATCAGACTTATCATTCGATCGCATTCTAAGACTTGATAAAGGGAAACTAGCGCCGCTATGAAGAGACGTGCAGCGTTTCTCGTTATCTCCGCCTGCTTACAGTTGATGCTGACACTCACATTTCATGCGAATCCTGAGTCGCTTAACCTGATTAATTATGGGCTATCGTTCAGAGCGCTACCGATCATTATTTTGAGCTCAGTATTGGTGACTTGCTTCGATGTGAATGCGATTTTGATTCCTGTGTCTGATATTTTCCAAATCTCAGAGATGATCAAGACTCGCACATCAACGTTCAAATACTTCGTCATTGGCTACCGGCACACACTGCCCCTGCTATTGAGTTATTTGATGTTTGAAATGATCAGCCTGTTTAGCTTACACGTTAGTGTTGATTTGTTCGGGTTAGCTGGACTCGTCGGGTTAAACTTCATAGGCGTTTTGATGGCATTGAAACTCGGCAAGCAACGGTATTTATTCATGATTTTATTCGGATTAATGATAGCAGGAAAACTAGCATTGACGGTTGCCTGAGCAGCCATGAATGTGGCGTAACGACGTTATAACGCTTAGTGCCATCTCTGGAACCAATAAATAATTCTTTTTAATAAATAGGAAGTTAAGATGTTATGATCAAGTTTCTAAAAATTTCACTATTATTAGTTGCCGGTGCCCTGATTGGCATTGGTGGGACACTCTTTGCGACAAAGCGTGCCCAAACGACACATGTCCCATATAACGAAGTCGTTGTGCAGCCAACTCGGAAGAAGACAATCAAGTATTCGATGAGTAAGTATTCATCTGTGACTTATAAGAATCCGAATCAGGATCTCTGCGTAATTGCCTATATGAAATTTGACGGCTTCTATGCTTACGGGCTGTATAAACTAGAGAAGCAATAGATGCGCTTCGACCATCGATTGAAATCTTTTACAATTTTTCTTTCATAAAAAGTCTTGACAGCCATTTAACTCTCATGTACAGTAGACACATCATAAAAATTCATTCCACAAACAAATTGAACGAGTAAGTAAATTGATTAAGACTGTACAGAAAACTTACATTAGTTGAGAGTAAGGTAGTTACGATCAATTGAAAATGGCTCGATGATTGGCATCGCTAAACGAACTGCAAGGCGATGATGAATTGGCACTCATTATCGTGCACGCGTATCGGAATATCCGGATATTTCTGTACGTTGCTGAGGAGTTAGTTGTAAGACTAGCTTAAATTAGAATGGTAATCACGATGAGTTCGTTTCTAGAAATAGAAGCGGACTCTTTTTGTTTGTCGATGAATTTTTATCAATAAAAGTTATCATGGGAACGAGATTATTGGAGGAATTACAATGAAAAAAGGTTTGAAAAAAGTTATCACTGGTGCAACAGTTTTAGTGGCAGGTTTATTAATTGCAGGTTGCGGCAAGCAATCAGCATCATCCAAAGAAACAACCGTTAAAATCGCTGTGATGAGTTCAGACGAACCCATCTGGAAACCCATCGTTAAAAAATTGAAGAAACAAGATATTAACTTGAAGTTAGTTGAATTTTCCGATTACAATACGCCTAACAAAGCCCTCACAGAGCATCAAGTTGACTTGAACTCTTTCCAACACTATAACTTCTTAGACAGTTGGAATGATGCTCACAAGACCAATATTGTGTCGATTGGCGAAACTTATATTGCGCCATTGAACCTCTACTCAAGCAAGTTGAAGAGTCTTAAAGGAATCAAGAGTGGCGACAAGATTGCAATTCCTAATGATGCGACAAACGAGGGTCGTGCATTAAATGTCCTTGAAGAAGCCGGATTGATTACGCTCAAGAAGGGTGTTAAGTTACCAACGGTTAAGGATATTGCGAAGAATCCTAAGAAGTTATCGATCACAGAGCTCGAAGCTGCTCAGACGGCCCGTGCATTACCTAACGTTGCTGCCGCAGTTGTCACTAATGACATCGCTGCCGATGCAGACTTGACAGTTAAAGACGCTATTTTCCGTGAAACCGTCAATGCACGTTCGAAGCAATGGATCAACATCATCGCTGCTAACAAGAAAGATAAGAACAACAAGGCTTACAAGAAAGTTGTAAAAGCTTATCGGACAGCTGTAACTGCGAAGAATATTGCTAAAGTTTACAAAGGTACCGCAGAACCAATCTGGACGTTAGAAAAATAATTCCGGAAGTTTTAAGATTGAGATTGCATGAAGGCTATTGGCGAAGGTAAGGAGATTGATTTCTTGGCATACGAACCCATTATTGAGTTAAAGCATATTAACGTCACATTTAAAGAAACCGATCGTGAAGTACATGCGGTTGACAATGTTAGTTTGTCGGTCGACAAGGGCGATATCTTCGGGATCGTTGGTTATTCTGGTGCGGGCAAGTCAACGTTGGTGCGCGTCATCAACCTGTTACAACGTCCGACGACACCCGAGGCAGTGGTCAAGGTGAACGGAAATGAATTGCTCACCTTGTCAGCACGTGAGTTGCGGGAGAAGCGTCGTAACATCGGCATGATTTTCCAGCACTTCAACTTAATGAACTCACTGACGATTGCTGATAACGTGAACTTTGCATTGAGAAAATCCGGATTGAGTAAGGTGGAGCGCACAAAACGGGTTGCGGAGTTACTCGAATTAGTTGGATTATCCGATAAACAGCACGATTATCCGACCCAATTGTCTGGTGGCCAGAAGCAACGTGTGGGTATCGCTCGTGCGTTGGCTAATCGTCCCGACATTTTGATTTCTGATGAGGCAACCAGCGCATTGGACCCCAAGACGACCGAATCAATTCTCGATTTACTTGCCGATCTTAATCGCAAGTTGAATTTAACGATTGTGCTGATCACTCACGAAATGGATGCGGTCAAGCATATCTGTAATCGTGTCGCTGTGATGGACAACGGTGCTTTGGTTGAAGAGGGCGAGCTTTTGCAAGTCTTCAGTCAACCGCGCGCCGAATTGACCAAAGATTTCATCGACACCACGACTCATATTGAATCATCATTAGCCGTTGTTGAGAAACAAGAAATTGTTCAGAATTTGAAAGCTGGCGAGGTGCTGGTTAAATTGGGTTACGTGGGTGAGACCACCGATCAGCCACTGATCACATCGCTATACGATCAATTCCAAGTCAGCGCCAATATTTTGTTTGGAAGCTTGGAGATTCTGCAAGGAACACCTGTGGGCAACTTATTAGTGGTTCTCTCAGGTGAGCCGAAGAAGACGCAGCAGGCACTGGTTTTCATGCAAGATCATGAGGTTGCCGTGACCGTCTTGAAGTCTGGAGATAAGGAAGTGAAACCAAATGACTGATTTTTTAAATCGAATCATGCCAAACGTCTTAGCTAATTGGACGGGCGAAAATGGAATGGTGCAGGGCATTTGGCAGACACTGTACATGACTTTCTGGACCACATTAATTGGCGGTTTCATTGGTCTGGTTCTCGGAATTGCCCTAGTTATTTACGATGAACAAGGCATTCTCAGCAATCGATGGGTTTATAGTATTCTCGATAAAGTCGTTAATATCTTTCGTTCGATACCGTTTATTATTCTTTTATCCGTTGTTTTTCCAATCACGCAATTGTTGGTGGGAACGACGATTGGGCCAAAGGGCGCGTTGGTGCCGCTGATTATTGGGACAGCACCTTTCTACGCTCGCCAAGTGCAAAACACGCTAGTTCAAATTGATCCTGGGGTAATCGAGTCTGCGGAGGCTTTGGGCTATGGTCCTTGGACAATTATCACCCAAGTTTACCTGCGTGAAGGCTTACCCGATTTGATTCGTGCCTCCGTTTTAACGATTATTTCGATTATTGGATTAACCGCAATGGCGGGTGCAGTTGGTGGGGGTGGCTTAGGCTACATCGCTGTCAGCAAGGGTTATCAGCGTTATCAGAACGACATCACGATTGTTGCGACACTCCTGATCCTAGTGATCGTCTTCGTCATTCAAGGCCTAGGAGATCTCTGGGCAAGAAAAATCGATCATCGTTAATAATTAGACATCAAACATCAGAAAAGTCGCTACAGAGAGTCAGATGACTCAGGTAGCGACTTTTTGCATGGTGCATTTATTTGATTTGATAACGAGCTTTTTGGAATTGGACAATTTTAGTGATCAGTTCTTTAGGAAGCGGCTGATCATAGGGGAACTGAATGGCGCCTTTACTGGTGTGATAAGCCTGTAGTTCGTCTTCAAATGCCACGATGGGTTGTGGTGTGGGGTAGAATCCAAGGTGATGCTGAGCTGCGGCGAAGTAAACCAAGGTGTAACGATCCCAGAAGCTCGGCATTTGGTAAGAGAGGCGTTCCTTGGCATTGGGCAGTAGCTCCCTGAGTAAGTCATAGAGTGCTGTCGCTTGTGTTCGATGTTCTGTGGGTACAGTAGCTAAGTAATCGGTGATAACCGTCATCGCGTCTTCCCCTTTCGAAATCACTAGAGTTTAAGCTGATAAGGTGCCAGAAAACTGTCTTGCCAGGCAGATTCAGTTTTAAATTGTTGACCTGTCAACACAACACAAGCATGTAATTCCTGGAAGCTGCGCAAGGTGAGACTCGATAATTGTGGCATGATCAAACGTTGGGCAACGTCATATTTTGGCGGTAGGTTGATGCCTAAGTGTTGGCAAAGTCGTCGTGAGTATACATCCACGATGAACGTTTCCTTACTAAGCACATAGAGGAGCAAGGTATCCGCCGTTTCATGACCAATACCAGGTAGTGCCAACAATTCACGGCGAAGCACTGTTGCTGGTTTCAAGCGTAAACGGGAAAGTTGATCCTCATACGATGCGAAATACGTACAAAGATTTTGAATCGTCTGCGCCTTCCGAACGTAGAAACCTGCACTGTGGATAATCTGCTGAAGCTCATCATTTGACAATTGACGAATTTTTGAAGGCAAAAACTCGGTGGCATCTTTCAACGTAGCAAGTGCATAGTCGACATTTTTCCAATTCGTGTTCTGAATCAGAACAGCGCCCCAAACGATTTCCCAATCCGTTCGAGCTGGCCACCACCCCGTGCTATCCAGGTGATCATATAATAAATTATAAAGTTGTACAAAGTTGAGTTGTGTTTTGGTCATAATTTTATTTTAACCGCTTTCGGAATGGATAGCCAACGAAAGGGTAGATTGAGCGTCATAAATAGGGTGTGATAACGATTGGCTTCTGCGGTTAACACAATTAAGGCTCGAATCTCAAATGCGAGATTCGGGCCTTAATCATGTTAATCCTCAAACTCAACCCGTGGACTTCCACACTCTAAACGTGTTCGTCTCAGCAGTCATTTCCGCTTAACCACAAGTTCCAAACGATTCGTTGCACGAATCATTCGGAAATTATCGTTAATGCTCAATGGCTAAACGCTGAGACTCACACTCTAAAACAATAGTCCGTCTATTGTGTTTGATAGTTTGTCTAGGTTTAGGAAGTTGGCTGGGTGGTTGGTTAGTAGTACCATCGCGTTTTTTCCGTCTGGGCTGATGTGGACTCTGCTTTGAAATCCTGATCCTGCGCCATTGACGCCTTTGTATGTGGCATAGTTATAATAGCCGCCGCCGTAATGGCTTTGGCTGCCGTCTACGAATAGTTCGTTGCGTGCCGCCGTAGTCATTAGGGTGCCATCTAGCATGCCGCTTTCGACGTGGTAGAGATCTGCCGCTGTCATGTAGACTTGGCCGGTGCCCAATTCTGAATGTTTCTGCGCCGTAACAACACCCAATGGCTGCGCATAGGCAGTTTGTGGGGAGGCCTTAGTGGTGAAATTATAACCCGTTGCGTGTAGATAGTTAGTGGGTAATTCGTAGGAGAAATGGGTCTGTTTTAACTTTAGTTTGTCAATAATCTGTGTTTTAAACAGCTCAGCATAGGACTTCCCGGAAACTTTTTCAGTGATGCCCGCTAACAAAATATAGTTAATCGGTTGATAGCTCCATTCATTATATTGCTTAACGATGAAGCGCGTTTTGGCAATGGCGTTCTGGATGACCTCTTGATCGGATTGCACCCGTTGATCATTGTAACCGCGTGGCGTCGATAAGCCAGAAGTCATGTTCAACATCTGACGTAAGGTAATCTGATCGCTGTGCGGCACATTAGGATAGAATTGGCTGAGGCGATCGGAGAGATTGACTTTACCAAGTGCCACTTGATTCATCAGCAAAGTGCCAGTCATGCCCTTTTGCAATGAATTAATTTCATAACCGGTAGCCGCTGTATTCAATTGATTGCTCTGACGATTGGCGTAGCCAGACTGCCAGCTGGCAACTAAGTGATGATCATAATAGATCTGCGCGACGCCGACATAGTTTGCCCGGACCGCTAGTTCAGCCAATCGAGTTTGAAAATAGGTTGCAAGCTTTGGCACGTGTGTTGCCATCCGTAAGTTGGTCAACTTTTTCTGATAAGCCAACGCGGTGCGAACAGCCGACTTGTTGCTTGCCAGTTCGGCTTGATGCTTACCATGATGATAACCGACTAATCCTGCAACTGTACCGGTGAATACAATCAAAATTAAAACAACAAGAATACCGCGTAAGACATACCGCCGTTGATGGCGACGCGGTCTTCTGTGGGTCTGTGGAAACTGATTATTCGCCATGTTGACCATCACTTTTCTGTAGTGTTAAAGATTCTTGCCAATTCTTCGTGAAGAAATAAGAATTGAGGTGATAAGTTGGTTGGTCTTGTGGCTCAGTCAAGAATGGCTTGACGGCCTGATCGACTTTTAACCAACCTAGCCAACCTAAGTGGATCGTATCTTGCATCATGTAATTCTGCTGGCTATCGTTGGTGAGGTCTGTGATGTGATCGAAACCTTGCGAACGCAGCTGATATTTAATCTTAGTCGCCGTTTGTTGCAACATTGGCATCGAAAGCCCCGTGTATGTCGCCCAGCGGTGATTGATGGGTGGAATAACGAAGAGGACATTTGCGTGAACTTGTTTGAATTCGGAGAGTAGTAATTCAAGATCGCTATATTCCGGTGATTGTCGATAATCGAAGCTGCGTTGACTATCACGTAAGCCATTGATCCGCGAACCGCGCAATCGTTCACTGTAAAAATGATTATCGATGCCAAAACGGTTGGTTGTGGTGTGCTGCCGCGCTAAACGAATGGCGAGACGGTTGAGACTTGTCGTTGAATCACGCTTGGGCAAGACGCGTTCGCCGGCCTCAATTCGTCTCCAGCGATCCACTAAACGAAATCTTGAGAACAGGGCGTCTTCATTCAATAAAATGTGCCGACGTAAATCTAACAAGAGTCGATCTGAATGAGTCAGCGATTCGCCTCTAGCGGTTTTTTCTAAGCAATTCTCGACAATTAAACTCGACTTACCAGAGGGCATCGCTAGGAGCCGCTTAGCCGCGTAATGAGTGGCCTTTGAGTCTTTAGCTGTCAGTAACCATTGAATCGCTTGTAGTGGCGAATAATAGTAACTGAAGGCAGCTGGTGCTTGTCCTTGCTTAGTGAACCATTGTGGTGAGATGATGAAGATGATTTTTTTGTCCTTCAATTCTGAATGGACGCCTTGCAACGTGAAGTAATGGTTCAATGATTGGCTACCAGCACTCCCTAGTAAGAAGGGCTGGTAACTCCGATGATACTTGGCAGCTAGAACTGAGGGATGCATGGGATCCATCCGCAACAATTCTGATGAGCCTAAAAAGGGAACATAGTTTTCTGCGAAGGCTTGTTTCTTGAACAGTTGTCCATGATAGATGTTGGTCGAGAGGGACACTGAACCGCGTCTAAGGGCGTCTTGACTGACTCGTTGATGGTTCAGTGGCAACAATAAGACGATCCAAACACTGATCACTGCAATTACAACCGGTCCAAAGATCAGCCATAATTTTTTACCGAATTTCATTTAAGCGAACCCACTTTAGCGATAATTTTATTAGGCGTTTCCCATTCAGAACGTTCGAATTCAGAAACAGGAACCTCGACGCCAATTTCGGTTTCGATTTCCAACAATAATTGCACGGTTGCCATTGAATCCAATAAGCCTGTATCGAAGAGGTTTGTATCCCCCTTATCTGTAAGATCTTCACCAGTTAAGTCGTTTAAGATTGAATAAATTTTTTCTGTATCGTTCATAATTATGAGTCATCCTTTCAAAATGAGGTCGAATCTTTCCAACAGTCGCTGAGGTCAGAACCACAGTTGATTGAGGAAGCCTGAGAAAATTAAGAAGCTGAAGCAAACAATATTAAACGTGGCAAAAATTGCCAAGCCTTCAGTCCATTTGTTGTGAGGAATTTGATCGGCATGCTTCTTCTTGTAGCGGAGCCAGTAATCGTTCAGGATAATCGCGGCGGCATGGAATAAACCGTAGACGATGTAATACCAAGTGATCCCGTGCCAAAATCCCATCACGAGGAAGTTAACAAGGTAGGCCAACTGAGACATGCGGACGCGATTTTTGACCCAATGATGTTTCATGACCCAGAAGGTGAACCGCATGAAGATGAAGTCGCGGAACCAGAAGGATAAGGTCATGTGCCAACGATTCCAAAATTCCTTGATGTTGTGCGCGAGGAAAGGCTTGTTGAAGTTCATTGGTGTTTTGATCCCCATGAAATAACTGATCGAAACGGCGAACAAGCTATAACCCGCGAAGTCGAAGAAAAGATACATGCTGTAAACATACATATAGGCTAATAAATACCAGGAAATGCCGGTACCGCCTAGTGCATAACGCTGACTGAGTGCTGCTTGTGAGACGTTCGGTAAGAGCAAGGTGCCGAAGATGTAGCCGAGAATATATTTGTAGAGGAAACCCTGAAACAAATAGAAAACGGCTTGATCGACGTCTGCTAAATAAGTTTTACGATCCGGTACGTGGTCGTAGTCTTTAATGAAACGGCGATAACGATCGATTGGGCCAGAGGAGATGGTTGGAAAGAACAAGAGAAATTGAAGATACTGTTGCCAAGAAATTTCTTTGATTGTCCCATCACGCAACTCCATGATGACTTGAACCGTTTTGAAGGTCAGGTAACTGATGCCGAGGAAACCAATATTAAAGCTGTGATCATTCGGAAAGAGTGGCGTGAACTTCACGATTACCAGAGGCAAAATGCTGAGTAAAACGGTGCTGACAAAAATTGAGGTTTGATTTTTGGTACGACGGTATCGCTCGAATCCCATGGTTAGACCGACTTGATAGATCGTATAGATGATCAATGCGACCCCTTGATGCCAGTGATCGCCACCAAAAGTAAGCACAAGAAACGAAAAGGTGAACAACGCCTCGTAAATTTTGAGGCGACGGCCAAAATACAGGCCGATCATAATGGGCAGTAAGGCGGCCAACAAGATCATGAAGTAGTTGGGATTGCTATAAGGCTGTAAGTTGATCACTATGAGTTGACCTCCAGTATCAACGCTTTGATGTCGACCTTGTCATTGGCGGAACGAGGTAAGCTCTCACGGTAAACAAAGCGTTGTGGAATCATGTAAGGCATTAAATTGTCTTGCAATTCTTGCTTGATGGCTTTCGTTAAATCATTTTCGGAAGCAACAGGCGATTCAGTCGGCACGATAAACGCGATCAATTGATTGACACGGTGTTCCTGATTGTAACGCGGCACGACGACACCTTGCTCAATCAGCTGGCTTTGGCGTAGATAGAAGTTGATTTCTTCAAGCTCGATCCGATAACCGTTGAATTTGATTTGGAAGTCCATGCGGCCACGATAGAAGAGTAAGTCGTCATCGGCAAAGAAACCAAGATCACCACTATGGTAAGTGCGCCAAGGTTGACCGTCGTCAAAAGCAGCAGTGGTTTTTTCAGGCAGATTGAGATAACCTTTCGAAACACTGGGACCACTGATCATAATTTCACCGACTGCTTCATCCGCTTGTGGCTTAATGGTGATCGTTGTGTCTGCTTTGACTCGCCCAATTGGCAACCGAGAATATTTTGCTAGGATCGCTGGTGTGATCTCGATGCCAGTGACTGCAACACAAGTTTCGGTCGGGCCATAGGTGTTGAAAATCTTGGCAGCTGGGAATCGTTGACTCAACTTTTCAGCGGTGGGGTGACTTAACTCTTCGCCACAGAATAAGAAATGAGTCAGTGTTGGGTAATGCTCGGCGTCAAAATCCTTGAGTAATAAGCAGATTTCGACTAATGAAGGGGTTGAGATCCAGACGTTGAGTTGTAATTGTGGCAGGTAGTGGAATAATTGCTTGAAATCTTCGGTGACTTCTTTGGGCAAAGCCTTCAAAGTGCCACCGGTGGTTAACGTTGGGTAAAGTCCCATGACGGACAAGTCGAATGAGAAGGGTGCCTGTGCGAGGACGTTTGGGCACTCGGGCCATTGAAAGTCAGAGAGTTGCCAATTCACGAAACTTAATAGATTGTTGTGCGAGATCTGCACGCCTTTAGGTTTACCAGTTGTGCCGGAAGTAAAAATGATATAAAAATTATCATCGCCATTCACGGCGTCGAAGTGTGGTTGCTCATCCGTGATGTTTAATAAATTGATTTCTTCTAAGCTGATGACTTGTGTGTCTGGTAAATCGACGGGCAAGTGGTCAATGGCGATGACCAATGGCGAGTGCGCAGTGTCTTGAATCATGAGCAGCCGTTTCTTGTCGGAATGATCATCAACGGGGATATAAGCATGGCCCGTTTTAACGGCGGCTAGAAAAGCAACCAGCATTTCAAATTCTTGGCCGCCATAGACAATGATGGGTGACTTCGCCGGTAAATTTAACGCGTCTAATTGAAAAGCCAGCGTATTTGCTTGCTGAACAAGTTGACGATAAGTGTAAGTGGTGCCTAAATAATCATAGGCAATTTGATCGGGCTGTGTGGCGCTAATTTGATCAATGGCATCGATCACGTTATTGATCTGAATCTTTTGATTTTTTTGACTCATGATGTTACCCCCTAGGCTTTAAAACTCGTTATAGATAAAGTGTCCGCCATTAACGCCGACGTAACTGTAAAGATACATCAGTAGAAAAATAACGACGAAATAAAAAACGGTTTTCAACACAAAGCTTCTGACTTCATGTTGGTTTTGTTTGTGGTTTTTATCGTCCATAAACAGCCTCCTGACATCGAATGCTAGTCTAATGCTTACACTGATTATCATAGGGCAAGTGATTTTGAATCGCGTTTGAAAAAGCGAACATTGTGGCGTGCCAACTAACAATTTTGTAAGGTGGTCTAGGTCGATTGGGCTTACAATAAGAAGTAGAAACTTCGTGAGTCATCATAAAGGAGTCGTAAGCTATGTTAGCAGTCGGTTTAATGTCCGGGACATCCTTGGACGGTGTGGATGCAGCGCTGGTTGAAATTACCGGCGTCAATGAATCAACACGGGTCAAACAACTAAAATTTGCGAGTTACCCGTTCAGTTTAGCAATAAAGGCGAAAATTCAAGCGGCGTTATCTGTTGAAACTTCTGATGTCGAAGCAATTTGCAGCCTCAACTTTGAACTAGGTCGTCTTTTTGGCGAAGCCGTAATTAAAGTCTGTCAGGAATATGGCATCGACAGTGAAACGCTAGGATTTGTGGCTTCACATGGTCAAACCATCTATCATTTGCCACGGCCGAAAGAGACCACACGCGTGCCTTCCACTTTGCAGATTGGCGAGTCGGCGGTGATCAGTGAGCTGACAAAAACGACTGTCGTTTCGGATTTCCGTCCGCGTGATATGGCGGTTGGTGGTCAAGGGGCACCAATTGTACCTTACTCAGAATATATTTTGTATCGCAGTGAAAATTGCACGCGTATTTTGCAGAACATTGGTGGGATCGGCAATGCAACCGTGATTCCACAACATGGCCAACTTGATCAGTTGACTGCTTTTGATACGGGACCCGGAAACATGGTGATCGATGAACTCTGCCGACACTTTTATCCAGGTGAAGAATTTGATCGCGACGGCGCGCACGGGGCAGCTGGACATGTTGACCCCGAATTATTGGCGACGCTATTGGAGCACCCTTATTTTGCCAAACCATTTCCTAAAACGACAGGTCGTGAAGACTTCGGTCGTGAATACGTGGCGCGGCTATTAACAACGTATCGGGAATTAAACTTAGCACCAGAGGATTGGATCGCCACAGCAACGGCCCTGACAGCCAAGTCAATTGCCCAAGCTATCGATCAATTCGCGATTGGCGAGACGGAATTGATCGTCGGTGGCGGCGGTAGCTATAATCCGACGCTGGTGCGAATGATTGCCCAAGAATTACCACAGGTCAAAGTCATGATCCAAGAAGATCTCGGCTATTCTTCAGACGCGAAGGAAGCCATTGCGATGACTATTTTGGGTAATCAAACCTTACATCAACAATCCAGCAATGTGCCCAGCGCAACTGGTGCCAGCAAACCCGTCATTCTTGGTAAAGTCACCTATTACTAGATTGAGCCAACAAACAAACGTGTGATTACGTAAGAGATTGTGCCCATTTCTCACAAAATGGGAACGATCTTTTTTGATTCACCGTTGATCACGAAAGAAAATTTGATGAATAACTGTTTTCTTAAGCGTTGTCATGATATTATGCAGGTAGGTATTTAAGTTTTGCCGCTTTGTATTCTGATAGTCAAAGGAGAGTTTTCATGGAAAATTTTGCAAAGTATTTCGATCACACTTTATTAAAACCAGACGCAACCGAGGATGAGGTGCGCAAAATTATTGCGGAAGCAAAGGAATATCGGTTCGCTTCTGTCTGCATCAATCCTTACTGGGTTAAATTAACCGCGAACGAATTACAAGGAACCGGCGTGACGACTTGTACAGTCATTGGATTCCCTCTGGGTGCGACAACGACTGTTTCTAAAGTTGCCGAAACTGCACAAGCTCTCCACGACGGCGCCACAGAAGTCGACATGGTGATCAACATTGGCGAATTAATTGCTGGACATGATCAAGCGGTTCAAGAAGATATTCAGAATGTGGCGCGTGCAGCTCATGCTGGCGATGCAAAGTTAAAGGTCATCATTGAAACATCACTTCTAACCGACGAACAAAAGGCGAAAGCTTGCGAATTAGCCGTTGCTGGTGGGACTGATTTTGTTAAAACTTCAACTGGATTTTCAACGGGTGGTGCCAATGCACACGATGTTGCCATTATGCGTAAAACTGTCGGTGCCGAAATCGGCGTCAAAGCTTCAGGCGGCATTCATAGCTTAGCAGACGCACGCGCCGTCATTGATGCAGGCGCGAACCGCATTGGGGCAAGTGCTTCTGTCGCTATCATGAAGGAATACGAAGCAGCAAAGAAGTAGCCACGCGAAAGCAACCCTGGAGGACTCACAACTTATAAAAACGTGTGATTTAGTCATGCTTTTTCCGCTTAACAACAATTCAGGTGAGATTCGTAGCCGAATCACGCCTGAATCATCGTTAATGCTCAAAAGCAACCCTGACTAAATCACAACTTAACGTGTTCGTGTCAGGCAGCGTGTTCCGCTCAACGCAAACAACACCTGAATCCAAAAGCGGGATTCCTGTGTTGTTCGTGTTAATGCTCAAAAGCAACCCTGGAGGACTCACAACTTATAAAAAAGGAGGTCATTTTTTGACTGCTGATTATCGTTTTAAACGTGTTTTTGGTATCGTTCTTGATTCTATTGGTATTGGGGAGGCTCCTGATGCTGCTAAGTTCGCCGATGCTGGTGCCGATACGCTTGGTCATATTGGTGAATTTTGGCAGGGTAAATTTAATGTCCCTAATTTAGTTAAACTCGGTTTGGGAAATATTCGGACGGATGCGCCAATCTTGGGTGCGGAACCTATCGATGCGCCAATTGGTTATTATGGTAAGATGTTCGAAATTTCTGCCGGTAAGGACAGCATGGATGGTCATTGGGAGATGATGGGATTACCTGTCACTAAACCTTTGGGCTTTTTCCCGAACGGGTTTCCTGAGAAGTTGATCAAAAAAATCGAAGACTTCAGTGGCCGTCAAGTCATTGTGAATAAACCTTATTCTGGGACTGAAATTATTCATGACTACGGCGAAGAACAGATGAAAACTGGCGCGCTGATCGTGTATACTTCCGGTGATTCTGTCCTACAAATTGCGGCACACACCGATATTATTCCACTTGAAGAACTCTATCGAATCTGTGAATATGCCCGCTCAATTACCATCGATGAATATCATGTGGGGCGTGTGATCGCACGTCCTTATAGTGGCCCCGATAAAGATCATTTCGTTCGTAGTAGCGATCGTCATGACTACACCTTGGAGCCAACAGAGCCGACAGATCTTGATCGTTTGAAGGAAGCTGGCTTCGATGTCTTGGGCGTTGGTAAAATTAACGATATCTTCTCCGGCCATGGTATCACGCAAGGTTGGCATACGACGAGCAACATGGATGGTATGGACAAGACAATTGCGGCCGCTGATCAAGATTTTACTGGCTTCTGTTTTACGAACTTGGTTGATTTTGATGCGATGTATGGTCATCGCCGGAATGCACAAGGTGATGGTGAAGCACTGATGGCTTTTGACGAGCGTCTAGGCGAATTGTTACCAAAGTTAAATGATGATGACTTGTTGATCATCACGGCTGATCACGGCAACGACCCCACTTATACCGGGACAGATCACACACGTGAATATGTGCCACTTGTGGTTTATTCGCCAAGTACCGGTACTGGTTCACTCGGCATTCGTTCGCCATTCTCAGATTTTGGCGCAACTGTGTTGGATAACTTCAAAGTTGCTGGTAACGGCGTTGGTAAGAGTTTCTTAGCTCAATTACAATAGGAGGCGTCTGATGAGTACACATATTGGTGCCAATAAAGGTGACATTGCCGAAAAAGTTTTATTACCCGGAGATCCATTGCGTGCAAAATATATTGCCGAGAATTTCTTGATGGATGCGCATCGTTACAATGAAATTCGTAATTGCTATGGTTATACAGGGCTCTATCGAGGCGAAAAAGTTTCGGTACAAGCAACCGGTATGGGAATTCCCTCGATTTCGATTTACGTGAATGAGTTGATTCAAGAATATAATGTGCAAACCTTGATACGTGTCGGCACAGCGGGTGGTTTAGGCCCAGATATCAAAGTGCGCGATATCGTTTTAGGACAGGCTTCCTCAACCGATTCCTCAATTGTGACGAACACGTTTGGCCCTGGCATTAATTTTGCACCGATTGCTGATTACCGCCTCTTGTCGCAAGCTGCAGAGTTGGCCGAGAAAGACGGCATCAGATGGCATGTGGGCAACGTCTTAGGCGAAGATCGCTTCTACAATGACGAAATGGATCGGCAAAAGTTGATCGATTACGGCGTTTTAGCAACAGAAATGGAAACACCTGCACTCTACCTATTAGCTGCAAAATTCCATCGCCGGGCATTGTCAATCTTGACCGTCAGCAATCACCTGATCACTGGTGAAGAAACGACGGCCGAAGAACGGCAGACTTCCTTTAATGACATGATTAATTTAGCATTGCAGGTGAACTGATCACTTTTTACTGGCAACCCAGTTATTGAGGTAGTGCGGCTATCGCTCAATTCAGTTCAGTGAGAATCTCAATTCAAATCGCTGTCGAAGGTCCAGAATTTATTCTGACTGTGATGGCGATTTTTGAATTGAGCAAGTTTATTGCTTATTTTTTGTAAGTGTCGTACGATAAATATGTAAATAAAAATGTGAGGTGTTCATGATGGAAATAAAAATTAAAGATGCAGCCAAAGATTATTTAGCAAATAAAATTTCACCTGATGACGTTGTGTTATTGGCGCTCGATGATGGCTCAAATAAATTTTCTAACTTAGGTGGCTCATGTACGATTGGCAGCAAGTTCCAATTCGTTGTGACCGATCAATTGGACCCAGAGTTTGATGAACCACTCGAAAACAACCTCAACTTGAAGTTATACACGGGTCAACCAGAACTTGTTTATTTAACGGATGGCTTAAATATTGATTATAAAATGGGTTTTCTCGTTTTATCAGACAACAGTGGCATCATCGATGGTGCTGTTTCAGTCACTAAATACGAAGCACCCGAAAAGACGGACGCTGAATTAAAAGAAGAAATGCAAACTTTGGGCAACCAGATTTGCTAATCATTAAGTGATTGATGATTAAGAGTGCTGAGAAATCAGTGCTCTTTTTTGGTTCATTGATGACAAGATGTTCATGAATCATTGTGATCCGCATGTCAGGTGCGATTAAGATGGACATCATTTGTTGCTAACTGATAAATATTTCCCCACAATTGATTGTTTTCTGCTACAATGAAGTCATTCTTTGATGTGGAGGAATTGACAGATGACAATGGCAACGAAAATTCAAGATGTTGACGACTTTCAAAATCAGGTGATCGATGGGTTAAAAACAATCTATCACCTCGATGAAACCCAAGCACTTTCTGTTTTTTGTATCGAGCGTAATACGATCGAAGCTTATTGGCATCAACACTTTACCACACAGGATCCAAATGTGAATGAACTCTTGCAGCAGATGATGGCGGATGAAGAGGATTTGGAGGATGATTGTCGGGAATAGCGCAACACAGAATTTGGCGAGGGACTCGTCAATGGCACCAATGAGCAAGCAACAAGTCGATTCGCTCAGCTCGTGAATCGAATCGATCAAGTGGCGCGTTTTTTGGTTTGCAAGTGCATACATTCTTGTGAAACTGCGTTATGATAGAGACGAATGAAAAAGTTCTTTATTGCGGGAGGTAGGTCAAAATGACCGAAAATAATCAAAGAATGAATGTGGTTGGCTGGTTGGCCAATGAAGATCCAGACATGTTAGCGATGACTGATCGACTCTCTTTCTTCATGTTCTTTTACGAATTATTGCGGAAAGATACGGGGCTTTCTGCAGACTTTAGTGGTTTTACCATTGAATCTTTACTAGGGCAGCCTCAATTGCTCGGCTTCCGAGATCAATATCGTGCCGATCCAGAGGGAGTTCGCCAATCTGCAGTTGCTGCTTATGAAGAGGCACCGGAGAAAGTCGATAATGGCCTGGCAACGATGGCCTATGTTCTGGTCAAGAATAATTCGCTGAATTTCTTACAAGATTTTATCCATCAATTTGATTTTTGGCAGAATTGGCAGAAGTTTCATCGTCCAAGTCCAATTCGCTCGCTTAATCAGCATGATCAACAACTTATTTCTGAACATTTTAATCGATAATTAATGATGATTTTTGATCAGTAGTCTATTTTCACCCTTGGCTTGTCGCGGGCGATAGAGGCTACTGATTTTTTGATTGAGGTGATTTTTAGTTGACCCTGTTATACTTAGAGGTGAAAGATGGGTAGTCCTAAAGATAGGTGATCAATATGAGTGATATCTCTTTATTTAGTCCCAATGATGCGGACTTCGAGCCGTTAGCAAATCGAGTGCGTCCGCGGAATTTATCTGAATTTGTTGGGCAGTCACAGCTCGTTGGGCCGGGAAAAGTTCTGCGTGAATTAATTGAACACGATCATATTCCGTCAATGATTTTCTGGGGACCTCCAGGTGTCGGCAAAACGACATTGGCTTCGATCATTGCGCAACAAACCCAGGCGAAGTTTATCAACTTAAGTGCGGTGACAAGCAGTATTAAAGATATTCGCCAGGTGATGAAAGAAGCTGACGAGAATCTCCAGTTTGGCGAGAAGACGATTCTATTTGTGGATGAAATTCATCGCTTTAATAAGGCACAACAGGATGCTTTTTTGCCATACGTTGAGAAGGGTAGCATCATTCTGATTGGAGCCACCACGGAGAATCCTTCTTTTGAGATCAACTCGGCGTTGTTGTCGCGGACGAAAGTCTTTGTGCTTCAAGCCTTGACTAGCGATGACATTCTGCAGTTATTGCAACAAGCTTTGAAGGATCCACGGGGTTATGGTGACCAACAGATTGAGATCTCGCCGGAAGCTTTGCAGATTATTGCAAACTTTGCCAATGGCGACGCGCGTGTCGGTCTGAATACACTGGAAATGGCAGTGCTCAACGGTCAGCGCGAGGGTGATCAGATAACAGTTGATCAGAATAATCTCAAGCAATTGCTGGGCAAGAAGTCGCTGCTCTATGATAAAAAAGGCGAAGAGCACTACAATCTTATTTCTGCTTTGCATAAGTCGATGCGCAATAGTGATCCAGACGCGGCGATCTATTGGTTGGCACGGATGTTGGAGTCAGGTGAAGACCCACTGTATGTTGCGCGACGTTTGGTGCGTTTCTCGAGTGAAGATATTGGTTTGGCAGACAGTCGAGCGCTTGAATTGGCGGTAGCAACTTATCAAGCCTGTCATTTCATTGGCATGCCCGAATGTTCGGTTAATCTGACCCAGCTGGTCGTTTATTTAGCGCTAGCACCGAAATCGAATGCGGCTTATTTAGCCTACGAGGCTGCAAAGAAAGACGCACAAGAAACACAGGCCGAACCCGTGCCGTTACAAATTCGCAACGCGCCAACGCAACTGATGAAGTCGTTGCACTATGGCGAGGATTATCAGTATGCGCATGATACCACCGATAAAATCACGACGATGCAAACGATGCCTGATAATTTAGTCGGACACGAGTATTATTTACCGACCGATCAAGGTAGCGAAGTTCGTTTTGCAAAGCGGCTTGAACAGATCAAAGCTTGGCATCGTACCCATGATTAGAAGCCGAAATAACGTGTAAAAAAAAAATTGCGCGCGACTTTTCGAAGTGGTGAATGGCTAAAGAGTTGCTAATAACTGGGCCTGCACAGAGAATTAGGCCAAGCTAATTTATCTCTTTTATTAAACTAACCTTTTTGTTTATTTTTTATTTAAAGCATGGTAAAGTTTAGTAGAGGAGTGTGAACATGATGATTGATTTCTTTATCAAATTGGCACCATGGCAACAGGCTCTATTAGGAACATTATTTACTTATGGGATGACAGCATTAGGTGCTGCGCTGGTTTTCTTCTTCAAGAGTATTAACAAGAATATTCTAAACTTGATGTTGGGATTTGCCTCTGGGGTAATGATTGCGGCGAGCTTTTGGTCGTTACTCGATCCGGCAATTTCCCAGGCAGAACAGAATGGGGATATCGCGTGGTTAGTGGTTGCCATTGGCTTCGGTACCGGTGGGTTATTCCTGTATTTAGCCGATAAAGTCTTACCGCACTTACCAATCGGTCGCCAAGAAACAAAAGGCGATTTTCCTTCGTATTTGCGACGGACGGTTTTATTAGTCTTTTCAATTACATTGCATAACATTCCTGAAGGCCTGGCGGTTGGGGTCGCCTTCGGTGCAGTGAGCCAGGCGAGCAACCCGGCGATTGCCATCGCGGCCGCAATTTCTGTCGCACTCGGAATTGGGATTCAGAACTTCCCTGAGGGTGCGGCCGTTTCGATTCCGTTGCGTCAAGGTGGGCTTTCGAGAGCGCGGTCATTTATGTATGGTCAGGCCTCTGGAATTGTCGAGCCCATCGCCGGGGTTGTTGGGGCCTTGTTGGTCAGCCGAATGACCGTTATCTTGCCCTATGCCCTCGCGTTTGCGGCAGGTGCAATGATTTATGTGGTCGTTGAAGAACTGATCCCGGAAGCACAGCAAAGTGTTGAACGGAAGAGTCACACCGCCGTATTTGGCGTAATGGCTGGATTTATTATCATGATGATTTTAGACGTCGCTTTGAGTTAATTTAATCCAATCTCAAGTCGATTTAAAAAAGTATTTTGGATGACAAAAAGCAGTGCCAACGACCAATTTATTGGTTGTTGACGCTGCTTTTTTGAGTTGCTGCTTATCAAAATTGTGATTGCTTAGGCTTGGAACTTGAACTTACTCCATGGCTTGATGAAGTCGAGTAAGATCTTTTCGTCTGGTGCAATCGAACCGACTTTGTTCTTGCGACGATCAGGCTGAAGCGAATGGCGATATTGCTTGGTTAGTGGTCGCAATCGGTTTTGGTGCTGGGGGGCTGTTTTTGTACTTGGCAGATCGCGTGTTACCTCATTTGCCAATTGGTCGTCAAGAGAGCAAGGGCGATTTTCCATCGTATTTACGGCGAACGGTATTGTTGGTCTTCTCGATCACACTGCATAATATTCCTGAAGGGCTCGCGGTTGGTGTAGCTTTTGGTGCAGTTAGTCATGCGAGTAATCCGGCGATTGCAGTTGCGGCTGCGATTTCTGTTGCGCTTGGGATCGGGAATCGTTGAGCCTATTGCCGGTGTGATTGGTGCGTTGTTGGTTAGCTGGATGACGGTTATTTTGCCATATGCATTAGCATTTGCGGCTGGCGTAATGATTTATGTGGTGGTCGAAGAATTAATTCCCGAAGCACAACAAAGTGTTGAACGTAAAAATCACACGGCTGTTTTCGGCGTGATGACAGGATTTATTATCATGATGATCTTGGATGTTGCGTTAAGTTAAAATTATTTCGTCGTTCTGAAATCAATGCCTAAGTGATAACCGCTCCAATCGTTGTCGATTTAGTCATTGATTCCAACTCACGATGATCAGTGGGAACGCAAAAAGATCCAGCAACCAATATTTCTACGGTTGCTGGATCTTTTTTTGTCGTCAATATTAAATAATAGCTAAGACGATGAAATTGACGATGAATAAAATTGTGACGATCCATAAAACGGGATGAACTTCTTTGGCTTTGCCATTGACCAACTTGATCAGGCAGTAGGTGATGAATCCAGCGGCGATCCCGTAAGAAATGTTATAGCACAGGCCCATGAAGATCGAGGACATGAATGCTGGAATCGCTTCGGATAAATCGTTCCAGTCAATTTCTTTGAACGAGCCCATCATCATGACCCCAACGGCGATCAGTGCTGGTGCGATGGCTTGTGTGGGAATGATGGAAATAAATGGGGCGAACAAACTACTGAGTAAGAATAAAATGGCGGTGACAACGCTGGTTAAACCGGTACGGCCACCCGCACCAATTCCGGCAGCACTTTCGACATAAGTTGTGGTGTTACTTGTTCCGAAGATGGCGCCGATCGAAGTCGCAATGGAATCAGCGAATAATGCGCGATCCATTTTCGAAGAGAAGCCGTGGCCATCTTCCATTTCCTTCTCGTCTTGCGCAGAAAAGATTCCTGTACGGCGACCGGTTCCGATAAAGGTTCCCAGGGTATCAAAGGTGTCGGAGAAACTAAAGGCAAAAATAGTCATGATCACAAGCGGGAGGCGACTTGTATCGCCGAATAATGCGCCCATTCCCTTAGAACCGAGCGCCGCACCGAAAGTGGTTTGTAACTGTCCGATGGAATTCCCAAGTGAATTTGCCCCAGAGATATGTAAATTAGTGACGCCCATGGGAATGCCGACCACGGTGGCGATGATGATACTTAATAGAACCGCGCCGGGCACTTTTTTAACGAGGAGAACGATGACAACAGCTAGGCCAATGAGTGCAAGCAATGCGCCTGATTGCGAAAAATTGACCAGTGCAGGGACGATGCCGCCGTTAGAGATAATGTTAGTGATGCCACCTTTAAACGTCGTCTGAGTGGCGCTAAAGGCCTTACCGTTGATGCTAGTGATGCTACTTGGTTCAGAAGTGAATTGGAGGAAGCCGGCATTCTTGAAACCGATATAGGCGATGAAGACGCCGATCCCGCCGCCCATGGCTTGTTGCAGCGTTTCGGGAATGGCGGTGATGATCAACTTACGAATTTTAGTGATCGTAATCAGAATATTGATCAATCCGCAAATGAAAACCAAACCCAGCGCTTCTTGCCAGGAAAATCCTAAGGCAAAACAAACGGTGTAAGTGAAGAATGCATTGAGTCCCATTCCGGGTGCGAGTGCGTAAGGGACATTGGCGAACAATCCCATGAATAAAGTTCCGACTGCTGAGGCAATGATTGTGGCTAAGAAAACCGCCTGTGACGGCATGCCCGTCAGCGAGAGCACCGATGGATTAACGAAAAGAATATAAGACATGGCGAAAAATGTGGTGACCCCAGCCATAATTTCTGTACTGACCTTCGTTCGGTTCTTGGTGAGCTGAAAGAAATTATTCATCAATATTGTTCTCCTTTTACTAGTTGATGAATTAATAATAGCCTATTATAGATTAATTATCAATATTAAAACGAACAATATTTATTTAATTAAAAATATTGTTCGTTGATTTTATGTTTGGAATAATTTTTAAATTCGTTTATTTCATTAGAGCAGTCAAAAAAAGCTAAGAATTTCTTCTCAGCTTTTAGAAACAATTTTAAATTAGGCTTGGAATTTAAATTTGCTCCAAGGCTTGATGAAGTCGAGTAAGATCTTTTCGTCTGGTGCAATCGAACCGACTTTGTTCTTGCGACGATCAGAATGAGGCTCGAGGACGAGTTGCAATTCGTTCTTGTAGATCCCAAAATCGTCATTACCCACAACGATATCACCACGTTGGAATTCCTGTTCGTTATCATGTGGCTTGTTAGCGACATCTTTGTAGTAAACGCGTGGCATTGTTGAGCGAATAACCAAGGTATTCATATCGCCACGACGGAAATGCTGATGGTTGAGAACAACTTTTTTCTCGATGTCGTTAACGCCATCAACAAAGTCGATATGGAATTGAACTTGATAGCGATTCAATTCGGAAAGGGCCTTGAGTTCTTCTTCAGAAGCATAGGCATTCCCAATGATGACGTCGTCAATGACATTCGTTGCAAATAGATGTTTTGCTTGAACATCAATTGGCAAGCGACGATCCATTTCCATCGTTGGTAAACCATCGTTGACGTTCCAAGGTCCCATGTTACCAACCTGGCTGGCAACGAAGGCGGCGGTGTGGATACCGAAGTTCTTGAAGCGACGGCTACATTCCATGAAGAAGTCGTATGGTAAGGCAGTCCCAACTTGCGGATAGAAGTTATGACAGCCATAAATGAACGACTCGTTAGCTTGATAGCTGATAATATTATTCAAGTAATCCACATTGTTACTCATGTTTAATTCGATGATCAACCCATATTCGTTGTATGACAACATAGCTTCAGTTGAGCCGTCAAAACCTTGATCCAAACGAATACCAGCAACGTGCAGATCTGCGAAGAATTTCAGATCTGAATAACTAATGCCTAGCTCGTCAAAAATCCGTGGGGCGACATCGATGATGGTTTGATAGCCTAGGTTGTTACCAACATCAACGATTTTTTGATATTTAGCTTTTGTTTCTTTGGGTGACCCTTGAACTTCCAGCATGCTCATGAAGATGCGTGAGAAGCCATATTTATGCCCTAATTCGAGGTATTTCTTATCTGCCTCAAAGTCACTATGGTCTGGATAAATCGATAAACCTAATTGACGCATTGTCAATTGAATCACTCCTTTTGATTTAATAAACGAGGTTGAGAAAATCGGAAATAGCCGATCCTGACGAGATGGTGCTTTTTGCTTAACCAAGGTTAATTATGACACGGGTTCGATTCGGAAAGCAAACGAATACAAAGCCGTGAAATCAAGATTTATAAATTGGTCTATATCAATTTAGCTGTATTTTAACGATCAACGTTCATTCTTAATGTAAGCTATTTCTGTCGAAGCTTCTGGAATACCTGGTGGATTTCAGTGAGTGAACCACTCCGAATCAAAATTAGCGGTCTAGCTTTAAAAAAATTAAAATTTCTTGTCATTCCGGCACTTTATTGCCAAGCTTCCCAGAAAATCGCACCGCGCCCATTATTAGTTGAAACCACGTGGCCACGAATTTCCGGGTAGTGTTGTTGAATATAGCTGAGAAGTGTTTGCCGGAAAGTCGTGTTATGAACCAAGACCGAGCCGGAAAACGCAATTCGTTGAGGGAGCGGTTCTTGATAGTGTGCATAGAGCCCCAGTACTTCATCTCCGAGGGCATACGCTTGTTGTGTCAAGATCTGTCGCGCCTCAGCATTACCGCTTTCGGCTAACTCGGCAATTTTAACCGCGAAAGCCGCAATGTCTTTGCGCTGAAGGGTGTAATAAATTTGAACCGCTTGTTTAACATCGGCTGCCTTGAGCATCGCCAATAAAGGCTGCGTTAAGGTGCTGGCAGTTTGCTGGTCGTGTTGGTGAAGCATCTCCTTCATGGCACTAGCTGTGATTTGATAAGCACTACCAGTATCGCCAAGTAAGAATCCCCAACCCCCGTACCGAATCATTTTTTTATTTTGACGGCCATAGACGACTGAGCCGGTGCCAGCGATTACTAACGTTCCATCTTGCCCCTCTAGGCCATTCAGAAGTGCTAATTGGGCATCACTGATCACGTCCGTTTTGACGCCGAAATGAGCCGTCAAGAAGGTTGCCACTTCGCCGGCGTTATTTGTGGTTTCAACGCCGGCAATGCCCACGAGGATATGCTCGCAATCCCGACGATCGAGTTGTTCGAAGATTGTCGACAGAATTGTCGTCAGATTTTGATAAGTCTGCGCTTGATTCAATAAGATATTGCCAGGACCGCTCTGTGTTTCAAAAATTACCCGGCCTGTTTTTTCGAGTGCTTGGCCCACAATATGGGTGCCACCACTATCGATACCAATGACATAAGACAATTTGAGACCCTCTTTACCTTTGAAATAAAAATTCAATTTTAGACTTCAGTTGCGTTTTGAAAGGCGCGTGTTGATCAAGACTATTCGTCAATTTGACGCGCTTGATACACCACATATTATAAATTAGTGGAATTTTTTTTCAAGTTTTAATTGAAAAAAATGATTTTTTGTTTTATAAATAGACTATATCCTTTTAAAAAGTTAGGAAGTAAATTATGGCATTCTTGGATTTGATGCGTTCTTCTACGATCTTAGCCAATCAGACACGGGTGCAAGTCATCTTGCCAGATCGGTTGACTGCTGGGCAGAAACTGCCGGTATTGTGGTTGTTGCATGGTCTGGGTGACAATGGCAGTTGTTGGCAGCGGAAAACCAACCTGGAGCAATTAGCCAGCACTTATCAACTTTGCGTGATCATGCCAGATGGTGGTCGTAGTTTTTATACAAACATGGCTGCGGGCGGGCGATATTGGGATTACCTGACACAAGAATTGATGCCACAAATGCGCGCGTTGCTCCCCATCAGTTCTGCAGCAGCTGACAACTTTGTCGCTGGCAATTCGATGGGTGGCTATGGTGCGTTGAAGTTAGCTTTCAAGAAGACGAGTTGGTTCAGCGCGGTGGCAGCAATTTCACCCGTGACGGATCTTAGTGTGGTGCCTGCGATTATGCCAGATTATCAGGCAGTTTTCGGGCAAACCGATCTCACGACTGATCATGATCAACTTCGTGACTTTGCACAACAAGCCAATCTCGAACAGCTACAACAATTACGCTGGTATCAAGCCATCGGAGACCAAGATTTTATGAAGCCGGCGAATGATGATTTCAATCGTTTTTTGACCGAGTCCTTGCATTTGTCAGTCACCTACAAAACCGGTGCTGGACAACACAATTGGTCGTATTGGGATGCACAAATTGCCGATGTTCTCACTTGGTTAATGAATAAATAGAAAAAAGAGGTTCTTAAGATGATCAAACGAACAACTGAAATGCGGAATCCGGAAACAACTCATATTGATGAGATGTCGACACAACAAATTTTAACGACGATCAATCGAGAAGATCAACAGGTGCCTCGTGCAATCAGCGAGCCAGCGCTTCTGGCTGAACTGGCGAAAATCGTTGATGCCGTGGTCAATGGTTTTAAGCAAGGTGGTCGCCTGTTTTATATTGGTGCAGGGACCAGTGGCCGCTTAGGTGTTTTGGACGCGGCAGAGTGTGTGCCAACGTTTGGGACCGATCCGGAGATGGTTCAAGGTTTAATTGCCGGTGGCGATCGTGCCATGACTGAAGCAGTTGAAGGCGCTGAAGATTCAGTTGAAGGCGGGCGTGCTGATTTGGTTGCGCGAAACTTAAGTCAGCATGATTTTGTCTTAGGTATCGCTGCCAGTGGAACCACACCCTATGTGATTGGTGGCCTGGATTACGCACGGGAAGTTGGTGCAGGAACTGGCGCGTTGAGCTGCAATCATCAAGCACTGATCAGCGAACACGCGGAATTCGCCATTGAAGCTGTTGTCGGCCCCGAAGTGGTGACTGGTTCAACGCGAATGAAATCGGGTACCGCTGAAAAATTAATTCTGAACATGATCTCAACTTCCACCATGATCAAGTTGGGTAAGGTTTATGGCAATCTGATGGTCGATGTGAAGCCGACGAATCTAAAATTGATCGACCGCTCAAAACGAATCATCCAGGATGCAACAGGCGTTGATCGTGCAACAGCTGAGAAATATTTCGAGTTATCACAACAACAGCCCAAGACGGCTATCGTGATGATCAACGCAGAAGTTGATTATGAAACGGCCGTGGCTGCCTTGGCAAAGAACAATGGCTTCATTGCGGCAGCATTGAAAGATTTAAGATAGTTATTGATTAATGAGATTTCCAATTTGAAGGAGGTTTGCTGATGTCAGTTCGTGGTCGTATTTTAAATGCTAAGGGCGATCTTTCCGAGGCCGAGGCAAAAGTTGCCGATTATATCTTGAAGCATCAACAACAGGTTCTAAAGATGACCATCAAGCAGTTAGCCAAAGCGTCGAATTCTAGTCCGGCTTCGGTGATTCGTCTGACGAAGAGGTTGGACATTGACAGCTTTACGACATTGCGGATTCTGTTATCTTCGGATCTGACGAAGAATCATTCTGATCCGAAAGATAATGCGGATATTACCAAGAACGAGCAACTCAGTTCGATTAAAGAGAAATTATTGTCTAGCGCGCTGCAGTCGATCCGAGAAACGACTGATCAAGTTAATGAGGATGAAGTCGATCACCTCGTGAGTGCCATTATTCATTCTCAGCGTTTGTTTATTTTCGGTATTGGTGCCTCTTACCTGGCCGTCGAAAATATTTCGCAAAAATGGAATCGAATCGGTTATCCAACAGTTGCCGATAATGATCTGAATGCCTTATTGCCCAAAGTGATCAACGCTGGCAAAAATGATGTTCTGTGGATCATTTCCAATTCAGGGGAGTCCCCAGAAGTGTTGTTAGCCGCACAAACCGCCAAAGAAAAAGGTGTTAAGGTGGCGTCGTTGACTCGCTTTGGTAATAACAGTCTTGCCAAGCTATCGGATATTTCTGTTCACACCTCACAACCGATGGAGAGCCCTAATCGAATCGCGGCCACCAACTCGCTATTAGCTCAGTTCATGTTGATCGATATCATCTTTTATTTCTTTGTTAGCAAGAGCTTCGATAAGAGCGCCAAGGCATTGGATGCTTCACATCGAGTGGTTCGCGACTACAAGCAAAGTTTGTTGAAATAAAATTTCAAGTTCACGTTTCAAAAAAGCACCTCGAAAAGATGATGACATCGGGCTCTTCGAATGGTCGATCAGATCGTCATTTCTAAATTGCCGTAAAAAATAATATCAAAATAAAATATTTTTCGTCAAACATGTTGAAATTAAATTTCACCATGTTATAATACTTCTGAAGGCGGATACACGCCTAAAAATGTTCTCGCAATTTTTTATCTTTTTTTTAGGAGGAGTGATTTTCATGGATAAAGTCATGAAATGGGTCGAAGATAAAGTTGTGCCACCAATGGCAAAAATTGGGACGCAGCGCCACCTGCTTGCAATTCGTAATGGTGTTGTTTCTTCACTTTCATTGATTTTAATTGGGACGTTTTTCATGGTGTTCATCAATTTACCCGTTGATGCCTGGAAAAATGCCTTAGCACCGTATTCAGCAACAATCGTGTTGCCATATCGAATGACCATGGGCTTGATGGCCATCTATGCGACATTCGTCATGGGGTCTGATTTGGCAAAGTCATATCACTTAGATAGCGTGACTGGTGGTATCCTTTCATTAGGAACATTCTTCATGTTCCAAATGCCAGTTAATGTGATGACACCGAAGTCAGCACCATTAGGTTTTGTTTTACCAATGACTTATACCGGTGCATCAGGCATGTTTACAGGTATCGTTTCAATGATCTTTGCCGTTGAAGTCTATCGCTTCTTCAAGACACACAATGTGACGATCAAGATGCCTGAACAAGTACCGCCCGCAGTTGCACGTTCGTTTGAAGCTTTAATTCCAGGTTTCTTGATCATCACGACCGTTTGGTTGATTCGTGATGTCGCTGGTTTCGATTTAAACGCGGCATTATTAATGCTCTTCAGACCATTAACTAACATTTTAGGTAATAATTTATTTGGGGCTTTGCTGCCAATGTTCTTGATTCACTTGTTGTGGTCATTTGGTATTCACGGGATGAGTATTGTTGGGTCATTAGTTCGTCCAATGTGGTTGATCATGTTGGATGAGAACGGTAAGGCTTTAGCTGCTGGTACTGCTGCAACTAAATTACCAAATATTGCACCTGAACAATTATTCCAGTGGACAGTTACCATTGGTGGTGCTGGTGCAACTTTAGTTGTTGCCATCTTATTCTTAACCATCTGCAAGTCCAAATTCTTAAAAGAAGTCGGTCGTTTCTCAATTGTTCCCGGCATCTTCAATATCAACGAACCAATGATCTTCGGTGCACCAATGATGCTGAACCCATATATGTTTATTCCGTTCAACATTGTGCCATTGATCTTAACAACAATCAGTTACTTCGCCGTTAAATTAGGTTTAGTCAACGGATTCAGTTCCATCCCAGCTTGGACGTTGCCAGCACCAATCGGTGGTTATCTTTCAGCTGGTAATGACTGGCGTGTCGTTGTGTTGATTCTGATCAACATGGTGATTGCAACCGTGATCTACTACCCATTCATCAAGGCATATGACAAACATATGTTAGCTCAAGAAGCTGGCAAGGCCGAAGATGAAACAACCACAGAAACGGCTAATGCTTAATCGTAATAAACGACAACAAGGTGAGGGATCACTTTTTAACAGGTGATCTTCAATAGATTGAGGTGTAAACATGCTTTATTGGTTGCTAGTCTTTATCTTTTTTATCGCATTACTCTTCGCCAGTCATTTAATGCTACAGGCATTGAAGAAACGAGGCATCAAGATTAACCGGTGGGTCTGGGCGATTGCTGCATTCCTCGTCGTCATTATTCCTAAGGTGATCTTCCCACAGATGTCCACGGCTTGGACGATCGTTTTGCTGGTCTTCTGTTGTGTCTTCGCAGTGAATTTCATGACGGAGCAACATCAGTGGCTGATCGATAAGAAACTCTAGGTCTTGCAACCGGAAGCAAAGCTAGCCTCGGCTCGATTTTTTAAATAAATTCGGTTACACTGGCATTATGCCAATTATCAAAAAGATTCATCCATTGAAAAATGGGTGAATTTTTTATATTTGCGGTAAAATGAAAACGATTCAATAATTTAAGGTGAGGTTTAATCATGACAATTAAAGCATTAGCAGGGAGAAAGTTATACGCATTTGGCGATTCATTGGTGAAGGGACATACGTTAAAAGTAGGGATGTTGGACGCAGCTGCGGCGCATGAAGGCATGATTTTAGAAAAATACGCGGAAAATGGGGCGACGATCATGCCGACTGAGCCTGGCGATCATAGTTATGCCAGTGACAATCGAATTCCGGATGTCGCTCAGCAAATTACGTCTGCGCCCGTTGAAACGCCAGCGCTGATTTGCTTCGATGGTTTAGTCAATGATGCTTCGATTGGTGTTAGATTATCGCCATTGGGTCATTTGACTGCTGATTTTAACGATGACTATAATTTGACCACACCCTATGGCGCCTTTGAGCATGTCTGCGCACAACTACGACAAAAATATCCGCACACGCAAGTTTTATATATTGCCAATCATCATATCGCCAATAATCCGCTGGCATTGCAGGATCAGATGCACGATTTAGCCATCGATGTTTGCCAGAAGTGGGCGATTGATGTCGTGGATGTGTATCGCGAGGGCGGCATCAACACCAATATTCCCCAAATGGCTGCCGATTATTCGTATAACGGTGAAGGCTCTGACCGCGATGGGGATGGGACTCATCTCAATGTGATCGGCTATGAGACTTGGTATGCGCCAATGATCGAAGCGGCAATCGAACGTCACTTTTCATAACCAACCACATCATTCAGGCTGACTTGCCTGCATAAATAATGAATCCGGAACAGGTTTGGTTGCGTTAAAATTTGTTATAATAGTCGTCATACGCTTGATTGACGTATGACTTGCGGCTTTGGTCGTATTTATTGAGAGCGTAAAATATCTTGTGTAAATGCATAAAAAATTTCTGAATTGTATAGAAATAGGGAATGCCTTCCCTTATGATATTTAGTAACCACGGCGAATTAACGCTGCGTGATTACTGGTTAATATCAGTAAGTGGGTGGCCAGGGGTTTGAGCTTGGATTTCTCTCAAATGCTTGTACACCAGGGATTTCACGGATATATTCAGGATGATAATCCTTCGTGAAGGTCATTTTGGAGGTTATTGATAATAAAATTTGAAGTCTGTCGAGGCGTGTGTCGCTGTCTGTGAAAATGGATAGCGTTTTTTGTTAGATTAACATAAATTCTCTTTCATGGAAGTCCTATTTTTTAAACGGACATTGTACTCGATTACTTCCATTGCTTGTTCCTGTGGCTATTTGCATACGTTCCAAGAATGAAGAGTTATCAGAAATTTGTTCGATGGGTAATTCATTTATTGTTCCAATTTTCATATAGTCTATTTTCCCGATTCCGCATCCATAAATATCCCCATCTTCAAATATTGACCAAAGAAGCGTTCCGGCAATACAGCCCAAACAGCTTAATTGTAAATTTTCACCTTGTTCCTCAAAATAAATTGGAATAATATTCTCAAAATCTCTTTTAGCATTATTAACAACACGAGTAAAATCCTTGGCGTAAAAATGTTGATTAGATGCTCGCCCGATATTTGTTATTTCGCCAACCGCAACATTGCTCACACCTAATTGTGCACAATATGCAATTGTATCGTACAGTTTTTTAGTGTCGTTTTGAAAAAGTGTTGTAACACTAACTTGGTGCCCACGAGCTATGCATGATCGAATAAAGTTGGTGGTGCTCTTAAAGGAGCCCTTTACTTGTGTAAAACTATCATGCTCTAGAGGATTGTCATAATATAAGGAAACTTGTACATTTCTGCCGAGTTCTATCAGAGCATTCCCTTTTTTAGGGGCAATTTTGAAACCAGAAGTACTGAATGATATTAAGAAGTTCTTTGATAGCTCATCTATCAATTCATTGAAATGCCTGTATAGAGTCGGCTCACCACCAGACAGTGTAATCAGCGGTACTTTACCTATGAAATGATTTAGGAAATCAACTAACTTGTTGAAGTCTAATTCCTTTGGTTTCAGAATATCCCCCTTATAACAATGCTTACATTTCAAAAAGCACTTATTGGTTAACGAAACATGAAACTCAAGTGGATAGGATTTTCCTTTCTCTCCAGTAATCATAGGAAGCGAGTATGCACAATCTTGCAATGATAAAAAATTTTCATTATTATTCAAAAACTTTGCAATAAACTTTTCGGTTTCATTGGCAGTTAATCCCAAGGAAATCAGTTTACTTCTAAGATTACTACAACTATCAGATTCAAAATAGAGCTCCAGTAAATAGGACTCTACCACATTAAATCTAACAATCTCACCACTAATTAGGGTTCCATAGATTTGCTCCTTATACCAGTGAAATAGTGCAAATTTAGATAAGTCAAAATACATGACACTCCACCTACTCTGCAAAATTATGTACCCCTGAGACCAAATTGGGACACTAAATTCTGTTGCTAATTTTTGTTTTTGATAATTGGCCGAATGATGTTGTACGGTGTTCCACCGGGGCAAGGCATTCCCATCTGTTTACGTGAGCCTTTCTTTTTGCTGTATTTTCTTATTTCACTCAACATATAAATTCCTCCATAATCGGTGCTGGCAAAAGAAGTAATAATTAATACTGTGCTTTAATTCTTTAAAACGACAAGCCTAAATCTTATGTGAAGTGTTCAATGCGGTCTCGGGGCAGTTGCTCAATAAAAAGCAATATTAATGATAATAATACTACAATTAAACTAACTGTCAATAAATGTTTTGTATATTATGCTAATCAAATAAATTTTAAAATATTAAATCACAGATTATAATAATCCTTTGAAAACCATCAAATAATGTTATTAAACTATGAATTGATTATTGAAAAACAATTAATAATGTGATATATTGTTGCGGTATATTAGACTTAATTGACATATCTAATGCTTAATATTAATTAAAAAAATAATTATTTACGGAGGATAACAGTGAAACTTTTATCAATTAAAATAAAATTCTGGTATTTATTAACACTAGTTGCTACGGTTTTATGGAGTGCAATTTCTGTATTAGTACCGCTGATCAGCGGACGGTTTATCAATGCTGTTACAACTGATCCTCATAATATCTCTGGAATTTATTTTTGGCTGTTTCTGGTGTGTTCAGTACTTCAAGCAACGTTCTCAGCAATCAGTACATTTCTCAGCCTTGATTTAGTCAAACGTGTTAAAAATTTTTTCAGAATCAATGTTGTCCGTTCCTTATTTGCACATCGAAAGTATCAAGAAAAATCATTATCTTCTGCGATTACTGATATTAACGTTAGTAGCTCAACTATTGCTGAACAATACGTCAAGGGTGAAATCGATATTGTCAACTGCATTAGTATGATCATACTTTCATCGGTTGGTCTATTCACAATTAACAAAACACTTTCTGTGGTGATAATTATCATCAGCATAATAATTGTAGTTTTTCCGAAAGTTTTTTCGAAGAAGAGCCAGAAAAACCGCGAAGATCAAATAAACGCTCAAGATATATTAAATAAAAGAACCACTTCATTCGTAAAAGGTATTGAGACGCTTTATAATTTTGGTGCACGAGGCTATTTTAAGAGGCTACTACTAAAAGATAACAGTGCAATTCTTTCCACTGAAGGTAAAGCCAACAACTTTAAAACAGTAACGTACACAGTCAATGCTTTCTTACAAATCACAAAAACATTCGTTATTATCGGACTTGGTGCCTACTTGATTACGAAGAATCAACTCTCTATCGGTGGACTACTAGCGGCGATTCAAATTGCTGCAACTCTTGGTGCACCCATGGAGGTTTTATCAATGTTGCTATACTCACGGCGTGAAGTCGAACCAATTGCAAAACGTGTTCAAGCATATACGACCGAACCAACTACTGAAGCTAAAGTAATAATGGATTCGATTGTAACGGTTAACTTCAATCATTATGGTCAAAAAATTGACGGAAAAGAAGTATTACATGACCTCTCCTTGACTTTTGAAAAGAAGAAAAAGTATTTAATCGTTGGGAAAAGCGGTTCTGGGAAATCAACTTTATTGCGAGCAATTTCAGGTGTAACCGTAGGGGAACAATATGGTGAGCTAGCGATAAATGGCCTTTCTGGAAAATCATTCAAACAAATTAAACTTGTAACACAGTCTCCGGCTATCTTTCAAGCAAGTCTCGCTGATAATTTGTTCTTAGGTGAACGTGTTGATAATCAACGGTTGCAACAAATGATCAACTTTTTAGAATTAAACAATTTAACTGATAGATTTGATCTGATGAATGATAGTATATCTGAAGAAGATCTATCTGGAGGCGAGCGTCAAAGAATTGCATTAGGACGCGCCTTATTGGCAAAACCTGATGTATTATTACTTGACGAGTTTAGTTCAGCACTAGATCCAGATCTTAGCCTAAAATTGGAAAAGCATTTATTGGAACTCCCCTGCATGATTATTTCGGTCTCTCACCATGTTAATCGCGAATTATTTGATCAGTATGATGAAGTTGTGGAAATTGCCAATGGCGTTGTTATCTCTATCACAAATCCGGCGTAACCTATACCCCATTGGAAGCAAGTATTAAATGCCTTTTTGGATAAAGACTCACGATTATAGGAATGATGCTAGGAGCTAAATCATGAAAGCCCAAATCAAGCTTGATTCCTTGTCACACTAGGTATCAGACCGATAAAATTAGATACCAATGTCCGTCAGTTCTGCGCCAATTATTGTGCCAACTTGTGGCGTTAACTGGTTAAACAAATTATTAATCAAGGTAGTAACGCGCGTACTAATTTTTGGCTCGGCTTGAACCATATCGGATAAGCCATCGAGCAATTGTGTTACCGCCAGCGTCAAATCTAATACTGGCAGTAATGTATTCAAATTATGGAAAATATCACCCAATGTTTGGTCATTTGGTTGATGTCGTTGTTGCCACGCCAACAGATCGTAAGCCATCATCGTGATTGCCATATGCGCACAAAGGCCATCGTAATCTTGGAACCGCACGGTAGCTAGACGAAGATATTGCTTAGCTGCCCGAAAATAATTCTCGATCTGCCATCGCCGTGTATAGAGGCCAATGATTTTGGTCGGTGTTAAGGTCGTATCAGTGGTCGCTAGTACTAAATAATCATTGCCTCGATGAGCTTTAGTCACGAAAACTAATTTTATCGGTAACTCAACACCTGACCGTTCAGCCTTAACAATACAACTGTACAGATAGTGTGTGTGCGTTTGCCGGTTTGACCGGCGTAAGTGGCGATACAGATCAGGAATCGTGTATTCTCGGCTCCAATAACGAAAGTAGCTTTTCTTGGTCCGTTTGAGCATACCCACACCGACTAGACCAAGGCGTTTAAGTGCCAGCAGTAGCTTAGATGACGTAAACCAACTATCAAAAAGGACATATTTTGCCTTGATCCCGTTGGCCAGTGCTTGTTTGATTAAGGCCAGGCTAACAGTTGGCATTTCTTGCATAGCTTGAGCCCGTCGCTGTCCAGATAGCGTCCGCCAATCCAGCGTTGACGCTGGTGCCCTAACGCGATTTGAGGCTTTTTTGGATGATAAAACGGCCGTTGTCACTGGTAGGACCAATTGACCGTTACTCCAAGCAATGGTCAGTCCACGAAAGCCAGTCAGATGGCGACTTTTATCGTGGTCAAAGGTGTTCGCCAACAATTCAGTTTGCTTTGCGCTTAGGCGTGGGATCAGTGTATCATCGACGATTAAGGCGCCACTATGGCGTGCATCTAATCGTTTAGTCAAACTAGCAATTACCCGCTGTGCTAGCTGACAGCTTAGGCGTTGCCAATTAATTCGACCGTCATCGAGCATGTTGTAAATCGTGCGCTTAGTGCAAAAAGTCGGTGCTTCGGCACGATAGAGTGTTTGACGCTGGAAAATTGTTTTCAACACCCAAACCAATACAGGGCCTAAAGAAACATCGGAGTGCCGACAATCATTTAGCCGGTGCACCAAGTTGGGTAAATGAACTAACTGACAAAATTGAGAAATAATTTTAAACCGCGCGTTTTATAATTAAGTTAGCCACCCAGCCAAAATGGTAAAAAAAAGACACCA
>NZ_AZFX01000014.1 GCF_001435835.1 Lapidilactobacillus concavus DSM 17758 | reverse complement strand
GGTACTGTGCCCTGTCAAGTTTACACATTAAATAATAAAAATTAGTTGGCTTTGCCAAAACGGTATTCCGCTGCGGTAAGGTCATTTCTCTTCACTGAGATAAATTTTTCAGTGAAATAGGTAATTCCTTCTCTAACTTGTCCTTCTAGTTCTAATAATGTTTGTGCTTTAGGCAGGTGTGCGATCCAAATAGCCTTAAAATCTGCCCACCAATGTTCTATTACGGCATTGTCAGCCGGTGTCCCTGGTGCTGAATAACTGTGTTGGGCATCATTAACTACTAAATACTGATTAAATGCTTTGGAAGTATACGCCGCACCACGATCAGTATGAATTAACGGAGCTAGTGCTCCTTCCTTCATCCGTGCTTGCTCGAACACTTGAACTACTCCTTCAGCGGTTTCTGTAGGTGTAATTAACCAGCTTACTGGATATTGACCATATAAATCTAATACTACATGTAGACGAACTTTATTAAGCCGGATTCCGTAATTTAGTTCCGTCGTATCCGTAACCCAAACTTGGTTAGCTGCGGTTTGGTCAAATTGTCGGTTAAGAATATTTTCAGCTTCATAAGTTTGCTGGGCTTGAATACGTTTATGGGTTGGCTGACGATAGTCAGCTTTGATACTATGGTCTTTCATAATGCGAATGACTCGTTTCTTATTGACGGTATAAGGAATCTGATGACTTAACTTGATTAACCTAGTCATTTTGTCATAGCCAACGCTTTGCTTGTGTTCATTTTCTAACTGTTTAATCAATTGGAGAATCTCCGATTCTTCAATCTCATATTTAGTCGGTTCATGTTTCAGCCATTTGTAGTAAGCCTGTCTAGTAATTCCAGCGACCTTGGTCAATTCACTAATAGAATAACCTTCATTGTTCATTTCTTGAATCGCTTGATATCGTCCGGTCGTTTCACCTCCCGATTGCGTATTTCGACTAATTTTTTTGCAAAAGCGATTTGCAGCTCCCGTTCACGGTCACGAGCTTCTAGCTCACGAACTCGTTTCCTTAGTCTTTCTAGTTCATTAGTGGGCTCTTTTCCTTTATTACGCCCACGGTTATCTTTTAGTACTTCCCAGTCGCTATTTACTCGGTACTTCCGTACCCAAGAATAAACTCGTTGGTAACTAATATCATACTTCTCTGCAGCCGCTTTATAGTTATTGTTATGTTCAATTGTCCATCGGACAATCTGCCTCTTTTCATCAAAGGTTACTTTTCGTCCCATTTTTCTGACTCGCTTTCTCGTTGTCTGATTAACTCGGAGTTTGTCATTATTGTAACTGATAACCCATTGATGTAGTTGAGAAATATTTCTAATTTGATACTGCTGGAGAATTGCTTGATTAGTATACTTGCCAGAAAGATAAGCTTTTACAGCAGTTAACTTAGTCTCTAATGAGTACTTCTGATTATGCTTAGGTCTAATTAATCCCGCCAATCCAGCGAGTAGGAATTGCTTAATCCACTTACTCATGTTTGCTGGTCGGACACCATGGTAATCGGAGTACACCGTTAAACCATAATCCGATTTCTGATAATCATGAAGTAATTTAAGCTTTTCAATAGTTGAATAACTTACAATGCAAAACACCCCCTAGGATTCACACTTTTATTATTTAAAGTGTAAACCCTAAGGGGTATTGTACG
>NZ_AZFX01000080.1 GCF_001435835.1 Lapidilactobacillus concavus DSM 17758 | reverse complement strand
TTTTTCAGTTGTTTGTCATTGAAGATTTCAACTTCATGTACATTCAACTTATCGAAATAGTAGTTGTTTTTGCAACAACAACTATCTTACCAACTTGAGTTTACAACGTCAATAAGAAATTACAAATTATTGACTAATTGACTCCTCAAACCGCGTTTTAATGCACTTAAAAGAGGCAAAAAAAGACTAAGCATGTTGTTATGCTTAGTCTAAAAATTAACTAATCTTCATTTGAATGTTCTGGGCGCATGGTTGGGAAAAGTAACACATCACGGATTGACGGTGCATCGGTCAATAACATCACCAAACGATCGATCCCAATTCCTAATCCACCTGTAGGCGGCATGCCATATTCCAAGGCTTCGATATAGTCATAGTCTACACCATGAGCTTCATCGTTACCCGCAGTACGTTCAGCATCTTGTTCTTCAAAACGTTCTTTTTGATCAATTGGATCATTTAATTCAGAAAAGGCGTTCGCAAACTCTGAGCCTAAGATAAATAATTCAAAGCGATCCGTAAAACGAGGATCGTCTGCATTCTTCTTAGCAAGTGGTGAAACTTCGATGGGATGACCATAGACAAACGTTGGTTGTTGTAAGGTGTCTTCAACAAATTGTTCAAAGAACTCATTGATGATATGCCCAACTTGCCAATAAGCTTCATAGTGAACATGATGCTCGTCGGCTAGTTTTCGTGCCTGTTCTAATGACATTGCTGGCCAGAAGTCGACACCCGTCTCTTTTTTAATGGCATCAACCATGTGAATACGCTTGAACGGCTGGTCCAAATCAACGTCTTGCCCTTGATACTGGAACTTACCCGTATGCAATACTTTCTGCGCAGCATGTCTGAAAATGCCCTCGGTCTCATCCATGACATCTTTAAAGTCGAAGTAAGCTGCATAAGACTCGAGCATCGTAAATTCGGGGTTATGGCGTGTATCAATACCTTCATTTCGATAAACACGGCCAATTTCGTAAACACGTTCCATTCCACCAACAATCAGGCGCTTAAGTTGTAATTCAAGCGCGATTCTTAAATAAAGATCGATGTCGAGTGCATTATGGTGCGTGATAAATGGCTTGGCAGTTGCGCCGCCTGGTTGAACATGAAGCGATGATGTTTCAACTTCGGTAAAACCTTCTTGATCTAAGTATTCACGAACGGCCTTGACAATCTGACTCCGTTTTATAAAGCGATCGAAGCTGTCATCATTGGCAATCAAATCCAAATAACGTTGGCGATAGATCTGCTCAACGTTATTCAGCCCATGGTACTTGTCAGGTAATGGGCGTAATGCTTTGGTCAAAAAAGTAACGTGGGTCGCCTTGACTGTCAGCTCACCCGTATCTGTCTTCATGACTTCACCCTTGATACCTAGAAAATCGCCTAAGTCTGATTTCTTAAAAATCTGATAATTCTCTTCACCAACGACATCTTTACGAACATAAAGTTGAATCTTACCACTACGGTCGCGTAAATCTGCAAATCCAACTTTGCCCTTACCTCGCTTGGAAATCATTCGACCAGCAACGGTCACTTCGGGTATTTGTTCTTCAAGCGCCTCTTTATCGATTTGATCGTAATGCTCATGTAATTGCTGTGCTAAATGAGAGCGATCGAATTTAGTGCCAAATGGATCAATACCCGCTTCGCGCAAAGCCTCCATTTTTTCACGACGAATAACCAACTGATCATTCATCTCTCGTTGTTCCTTGCTCACCTTGTTTGCCATGATGATAACTCCCTTTTATGCGATATGACTTGACTGTATACCAGTATTAGTTCTCGATTCATAGGCGTCCACAAAATCATCTAGGATTTGTGTCACTTCTTTCTGAGTGAAGACCTCATTCACTGCGGCCTTTGTACGGGCTGCACGAGGAATCCCTTTCAGATAATACGCGGCTTGCTGACGAAACTCAGGTACAGCAATACGTTCGCCCTTTAAGTCGATCAAACGTTGAAGTTGTTCTTCAGCCGTTTGAATCTTTTCACGCGGTGTCGGTTCTTCGATGAGTTTGCTTGTATCAATATAACGATTAACGGATTTTAAGATCCAGGGATTGCCTAAAACAGCGCGGCCAATCATGACAGCATCTGCACCCACTTCGGTCAACATCCGTTTCGCGTCTTGAGGCGAACGGACATCCCCATTTCCCATGAAAGGAATCGTCAATACCTGCCGAACTTCTTTCAGAATATTCCAGTCTGCATGTCCAGTATACATTTGTTTCCGTGTTCGCCCATGCATGGCTAAGGCTGATGCGCCAGCACGCTGAGCGGCTTTAGCATTCTCAACAGCGTAGATGTGGTCTTCATCCCAGCCAGTTCTCATTTTAACCGTGACTGGTTTTTCAACGGCGGCAACCACTGCCGAAACCATTTCGTAAACTTTGTTAGGATCAAGCAACCATTTCGCACCTGCGTCCGTCTTAACCACTTTGTTGACGGGGCAACCCATATTGATATCAATGATATCTGCTTTAGTGTGTTGATCGACAAACTTCGCAGCATTGACCAGAGTTTCTTTGGTACCACCAAAAATTTGGATACTAATAGGATGTTCCTGAGGATCAACGAACATCATATCTAACGTTTTTTGATTATGATGCATAATGCCACGATCACTGATCATTTCGCACACCACTAATCCGGCGCCGAACTCCTTAGCAACCATTCGAAATGCTGAATTTGTAATCCCCGCCATTGGTGCAACAACGACTTGATTTGGGATCGTCACATTACCTATTTGCCATTCCACTACTTCATCGCTCCTATTTATCAATCGCTTAATCTTAGCAAAAATAACCTGCGTGATGCAACTTAGTTCGCAGATTTCATCAGTTTTTGTAAGTCTGCCACACTAAATTGATAGTGCGTATTACAGAATTTACAAGCTGTATCGATTTCATGGCCCTCATCGATCATCGCTTGCAATTCATGCTGGGGCAAGGTTGCCAATGCCTTGCTGAATCTTTCCTTGGAACAATCACACTTGAAAGCGACCGGTGACTGTCCTAAAAACTTAATCGGTTCATCGCCAAAAATAGTTTGTAAAATTTGTTCCGGCGTCTGCCCTTCACGCAATAAATTTGAGACCAAAGGCAGCTCTTTTAAGCGTTCTTCGAGTCGTGTTAATTGATCATCGGTTGCATCAGGCAGAGTTTGAATCAGGAAGCCGCCCGCAACATCAATTGAATTATCTTGGTTCACAAAAACTGATAATCCCATTGCAGATGGAATCTGTTCTGACTTAGCTAAGTAATAGGTCAAGTCTTCAGCAATTTCCCCTGACGTAATCGGAACTTGCCCTGTGAAGGGTTGTTTCAAGCCCAGATCTTTGGTCACACTGACCATACCATTCGTCCCCACTGCACGACGCACATCAATCTTTCCGAGGACATTCAAAGGTAAATTAACATGCGGATTTTGGATGTAACCTTTGACCTCTCCTTGCACATTTCCATCGGCGACAATACCGCCAACCGGACCATCCCCTAGAAGACGTAATGTTAACTTTTCGTCGTCTTTCAAAAGTGCACTACTTAACAGTAAGGTGCCAATCAACGTCCGCCCAAGCGCCGCTGACGAGGCCGGCCAAGTATCATGAGCTTGCTGCGCAGTTTGTACAATTTTTGAGCCATTGACCGCTAACATGCGGAAAGCACTATCTTCGGTCACTGCTCGAACTAAATAATCTTCCAAGTGAATTCTCCTCACTCAACAAATTCAATAAAACTAATCATAGTCCAATGTAACATAAATCGCCAGACTAGAATAATGTTTACTTTGATAATGCGTTTACTTTTTAAAAATCAATCCACTTACCCATCTCACACAAATCTTGAGCAAACAAAAAGCACACAATGTGTGCTTTTTGACATCGAGCTAGTTAGCTAATCCTGCGAATCATCTTGATGTGATTCTTCTGAATCAGTCGGCTGAGTCTCATCTGCTTTTAGTGCAGATGAATCGTCTTGCGATTCATCTGACTTGTTTTCAGCTTGAGTTGAATCAACTTTTGACTCATCATCTGAAGTTGATTGATTCTCTGAAACATCATTTTGCTGCTCCGCATCTTTTTGTTCTAAGGCGCGTTTAGCTTCTTCGAAAGTTGCCGCATGCTCACTTGGAAATTCATCGTCTTTACGTTCTGGCATTTTGCCATCATTGTAGAGGCTTAAGATTTCCTTCTCATCCAGTGTCTCATACTTCAGTAAGGCTTCAGCAATCAACTTATGTTGCTCACGATGAGCCTCAATAATTTCTGTGGCACGTTGGTGAGCTTCGTCGATGATTCGACGGACTTCGTCATCGATTGCAGCTGCTGTTGCTTGAGAATATGGCGGTTGTTGCCCATATGACGCACCTAAGAATGGTTGTGACTCACTTTCAAGTGTCACCGTCCCTAGGCGTTCAGACATCCCATATTGGGTTACCATACTACGCGCAATCTGAGTGGCTTGTTCAAAGTCATTAGATGCACCAGATGATTCAACACCAAAGATAATTTCTTCAGCGGTTCGACCACCCATTAACCCAATAATCTGTTCAGTCATTTCTTTCTTAGTCAACAAGAACTGATCATCACGAGGCAACATGATGGCATAACCGCCAGCGCGTCCACGTGGTACAATCGTTACTTTGCGAACGACACGCGAATCACTTAAAACTAATCCAATCAACGCATGACCCGCCTCATGGTAGGCAACGGTATGACGTTCCTTAGGATTGATGACGCGATCCCTCTTGGCAGGGCCGGCAATCACACGATCTTCTGCCTCATCAATATCTTTTGCGTCGATTTCTGTCTTGTTACGACGTGCAGCCACTAATGCCGCTTCATTCAGTAAGTTTTCCAAATCTGCACCCACAAATCCAGGGGTCTGTTGTGCAACGACTTTGAGATCAACATCATCCGCGAACGGCTTGTTCTTGGCATGAACCTTCAAGATAGCTTCACGGACCTTAACATCCGGATGACCAACTAAGATCTTGCGGTCGAAACGACCAGGACGAAGTAAGGCAGGATCCAGAACGTCAGAACGGTTCGTTGCAGCCACCACAATAACGCCTTCGTTACCTTGGAAACCGTCCATTTCAACCAGCAATTGGTTCAGGGTTTGCTCACGTTCATCGTGACCGCCACCCATGCCAGTTCCACGTTGACGACCAACGGCATCAATTTCATCAATGAAAATGATAGCAGGCGCATTCTTCTTTGCGTTCTCGAATAAATCACGAACACGAGAAGCACCGACACCGACAAACATTTCGACGAAATCAGAACCAGAGATCGAGAAGAAAGGAACGCCGGCCTCACCTGCAACTGCTCGTGCAAGTAAAGTTTTACCTGTACCTGGAGGGCCCTCAAGAAGGACACCCTTTGGTATACGTGCGCCTAAAGCATTGAATTTCTTAGGATTCTTCAAGAATTCGACAACTTCGACTAATTCTTGTTTCTCTTCTTCTGCACCAGCAACGTCGGAGAAACGAACACTGTTCTTCTTAGGATCCTCCGGCTTAGAATGACTCTTACCAAAGTTCATCACGCCACGACCGTTGCCACCGCCGCCTTGTCCTGATTGATTCATCATAAAGTAGAAGAAGACAAACAATAAAACAGTTGGCAACAGCATGGTTAACAAGCTGATCCATATACCTGACTGTGATTCCTGCCGTGCATTTACTTTAACATCATTGCTTTGCGCAATCTTTGTAATCTGAGACAATGACGCATCATTAGGAAGTAACGACGTCGTAAAACCAGTTACTTCAACGGATGATGTGCCACCCATCAGACCAAGCGTATTAGAAGTTGATGCTTTCTTCTGAGGCTTCTTATACTCACCAGTGATCTGGTAAACCCCATTAGAAGGTTGCAAGCTAAACTCCTTAACCTTGTTGGCTTTCAATTCACTCACAAATTGAGACATGCTCAAGTTTTGTGTTGAACCGCTATTCCCGCGATTGAAGAAGAAACTAATACCACCGACAATAGCAACAAAGACAATGATATAAAATAAACCACTATTTAACAGTCGATTTCGGTTATTTTTCATTTACGACCTCCTGAAGTCAATCAATTATTTTCACAGATAATCGATTGTTGTAATCATATCATATTTGACCATTTTTGACCAATCATTTACTCATAAATTTTGGGCTTTAAAACGCCAATAAACGGCAAATTACGATACTGATTCTTGTAGTCTAATCCGTAACCGACTAAGAACTCGTCTGGGACCTCTACACCAATATAATCAACATGAACATTAATCAAGCGATGCGCTTCTTTACTCAACAGTGAGCAGATTTTGATCGATGCAGCGCCTCTGGAGTCGAGCAACTTGATCAACGCCGCCAGTGTTCTCCCCGTGTCAATAATATCTTCAACGATAACGATGTGACGACCGTTGACTGGCACATCGAGATCTTTAATGATCCGCACCTCACCACTGGACTCGAAGGCGTCGCCGTAGCTCGAAACATCCATGAACTCGATCTCTGATAGATCATCGTAAGCTCGAATCAAATCTGTCATAAAAATAACCGCACCTTTGAGAATACAAATAAAAATGGGATTTTTATCACGATAATCATCGTGCAATTGCTTGCCCAATCGCTCAACAATCTCGTGTATTTGATCAGTCGAAACGATGACTTTTTCAATATCTTCGCGCATATCTATCTCCTTAATTCGCAATTATTGATGTTCAACTAATACATAAACGATTTTAGCAGTTTTTTGTACATTCGACAATTTATAAATGTAGATATTTTCAACCCAAAGAATATGATCCTCTGCTTCAATCAACCAACTGCGATTCCGTTTCGTCACCGGCACTTTTTGATTGATCATCCGCCGCCGTAATTTCTGCCGCTGACCATTTGCCAAACGCAGCAAATCTCCAGGGTGTGGGTGTCGCAATCTTGCAGAATTAGGAAGAAATGGTAGTCGCAGTGTCGCAACAACTCGCGCAGCAGATGTTGCTGGGCATTGTTCGAAGAGACCCACCCGGCCAAAATCAGCCAAAACCCATTGATTCAGTGGAAGTTGATAACTTGTCTCATCCATTGTGGCCGGCGTTTCATCCATTGGAGCTTGTTGGCAGATTTCGAATTGTTGATAGTGCTGCCGAAATTGCCAACGCTTTCCAAGGTCGAGTTGATGATGTCCTTGGGGATCTTGTGCGAGTTGTGATAGTTGCTGCAATTGCCGTTGATTCGGGTTTGCTAATTGTGGCAAGTAACGCCGCCACAATAGCGCCCACAACAACTGCCAATGATCAATTGATAGCTGTAACGCGCCAAGCTCGCCTTTGACGCCACCACCCGATAATCGTTGAATCATCAACTGGGCCAAGTCAGCCTCCAACTGTTGATTAGCTAACTCTTGAATCGAAATTAGTTCACGTGCAAAACGATCGGTATGTGCTAACAATTGTGGATTTTCCTGTTTCAACTCAGGGATAAGATGATGCCGTAGTCGATTCCGCGGTGTAAAATCCGTCGCATTAGTTGAATCTTCAATCGCACCTAATTGTCTCCGTTGCGCATATGCTCTCAGCGTTTGTTTGCCAAATGGTAGCAACGGGCGCCACAATTGATATCCCTGAACACCCGATTGAGCCTTCAGACCCGGAAATTCAGTAATGGCGCCACTGCGAATCAATTTGAGGAGGATAGTCTCCAGCAAATCATCTGCATGATGAGCAGTTAGCAGGACATCTGCCTCCTGATCCGCAACAACCGTGAATAAAAATCGATAGCGTGCCTTCCGAGCAGCTGCTTCAGAGGTTATTTCAGGTTGTTGCCAGTGACCAACCGTGAGTGGCACCTGATACGTCTTGGCCTGCGTCTGGACAAAGGCCTCCTCAATTGGGCTATCGTCTCGTAACTGATGATTAAAATAGGCCAGCTGCACTTGCGGCCGCAACTCCTCGGGCAAATGCATCAATAAATCTAGTAAGCTCATTGAATCAACCCCACCTGAAAATGCCAGGACGACTTTCAAGTGATTATCAGGCCGACCAACCAAATGCTGCCAATTGGTCTTAAAACTTTCTTCTAAGGACGTCAACTTCAACCTCCAAATTTGTCTGACTTTAAACTCAGCTTATTTGCCACTTAATAAAAAATAAGAGTTGAACCCAAAATTAGATTCAACTCTCACTTGTCTACGTCTCAATCAACGTTAGCCGCGACGACCGCCGCGTCCACCACGTTTACCTTCCGCATTGCGTTTGATCGCGGTTAAACGATCCTCACTCTCTTTTAGGAATCCTGAGAGCATGCCATCAAAGTCCTGATGACCGACATTGCTATTATTGCTTCGGCTTGAGCCATAGTTTGATGACCCACGACTATTGCCACCACGATGATTAATATTATTGCTCGAATAATTATTCTCTCGATGATCATGTTGTTGATGCACGCGAGGAGCTCGGTGATCTGCCGCAGTTGGTTGTGGTTCAGTGGCTTGTTTGATCGACAATCCAATTTTACCATTTTGATTTGAAACAACTTTAACTGTTACCGTATCGCCAACTTTAAGGACATCGTGGATGTCTTTCACATATTGATTCGAGATTTCGCTGATGTGAACTAATCCACTCTGACCAGACCCCAGATCAACAAATGCCCCGAAGTTGGTAATTCCTGTAACTTTACCCGTAACCTTCGACCCAATCTCAACTGCCATAAAACAAAAAATCCTCCTTGGATGCACTTTATTAATTTAGTATACCACCGAACAAGTTGATTTCAAGCTAGTTTTTAGCATTAGTCGAGGGGTTCGTCTCGGGTAAAGTAAAAACAATCTCACCTTTTTTCGAATAGTCATATTTATACCGAATTAATTTTTCTAAATAGTTTTTTTCGTTCAATTGATTCACTTGAATCTTTAAATCGTCATGTTTTTGCTGAGTTTGCCCTAATTTATGTTTTTGAACCAGAACCGCAGCCTGTATCTGCTCATTGTTATGCCATTCGCGGACAATTTGAGTACCAAAACCGACCAAGATGATTGTCAGAATGAGAAGCAACACAAACAGGCGTCGATAATGAACGCGTTTCAGATATTTACGATATCGTTCATCATCTTGGCGCTGCTCGGTTTCAATGGCAAACCGATTACCGATACTGGTCACTTTTCCATTCGACTGAATTTGTTGTTGCATAGGCATTCTCCCCGTTTGTATGCTAATTATTAGTATAGCATAGCCGAGAATGAATTAAATAGTTTTTTGACAAGTTTTAAATAATTTGTCACATTCAAATTATTTATTTCGAGGTGCGAAGCTAATCTTGATTAGTCAGTCTTGGTATCGCTCACAACTTCATACATTTCTTCGGCATCATCTTTCTTAGTCGTTTCTTTAATTGCCGTTACTTTGACGACTAATGTTTTATTGCCGAACAACAAGGTTAGCTCATCATCAAGTTTGACTTCACTCGACGATTTTGCAACTTTACCGTTGATGCTGATTCGACCTTTATCCGCAATTTCTTTTGCGACTGTTCGCCGTTTAATCAAGCGTGACACTTTTAAATATTTATCTAAACGCATTGAGATCACTCCTTAGTTTTCCTTAACCGGGTTGCTTGTATTTGTTTCTAGCTTCTCGATGGCCTGCAAGAAAGTCATGAGTTGTTTCATCCAGTCCTGATCAGTCACGCCTTTTCGAGGTAGTTGAAAAGCAACGTAATACTGCTCTTGTTCTATCTTAACATCTGCACGGTAGCTCATGGTGCTTAATGCCGAAAATAAATCTTCACCATTGAGCGCCTCGGTACCTTCACGACTAAAAATAATTTGGATCGATCGTGAATCTTGCTTGATCGACGTCAATTGAATCTGATCAGCAATCAGTTTCAATTGGCCAACCCACAAAAGATTCTCAACTTCATATGGATAGTCGCCAAAACGATCAATCAAGTCAGCTTGAATCTCCTCTAGTTGTGGAATATTTTCGATCTGACGAATGCGTTTATAGATTTCGATTTTTTGACGCGAATCGTCAACATAATCGGTCGGTAAATACGCATCAATCGACAATTTCAACTCAGCATCTGAAACTGGGGCAACTTCTTCATGCTTCTTCTTTTTCACGGCATCATTCAACATCTGCGAATACAGATCAAAGCCGATTGAGTTAATAAAGCCGTGTTGCTGCTTGCCTAATAAGTTGCCTGCCCCACGAATTGATAAATCACGCATGGCAATTTTGAACCCAGAACCTAATTCTGTGAAGTCTTTAATTGCTTGCAATCGTTTCTCACTCACTTCGGTCAATACCTTGGCTGGTGAATACATCAGATAAGCGTAAGCGATTCGGCTTGAACGGCCAACACGTCCACGTAACTGATACAACTGTGAAAGCCCATAGTGATCAGCATTCTCAACGATTAGCGTGTTAGCATTCGGCATATCCACACCAGTTTCAATAATAGTTGTGGTCACCAAGACATCGAATTCACCGTTGATGAAACGATAAATGACATTTTCAAGTTGTGTTTCCGTCATTTGACCATGAGCAAAACCGATCGTGGCTTCTGGAACCAACGCCTGCAACTGATCGACCGTTCGTTCAATATCTTCCACTCGATTATGCAAGTAGAAAACTTGACCATGACGTTCCATTTCACGCTCAATCGCTTGCTTCACCGCGCCGGCGTTTTGTTCCATCACGTAGGTTTGAATTGGATAACGATTAGTTGGTGGCGTTTCAATGACGGATAGATCCCGCACCCCAATCATCGACATGTGCAGCGTTCGTGGAATCGGTGTCGCCGTCAACGTCAACACATCGACTTGAGAGCGTAATTGCTTCATCCGTTCCTTGTGTTTCACACCGAAGCGCTGTTCTTCATCGACAATCAGTAAGCCTAAATCTTGAAAGCTGACATCTTTTGATAAGAGTCGATGTGTCCCAACCACAACGTCGATTTGACCCTTTTTTAAGCCTTCGATTGTCTTTTTGTTCTCGGCAGGCGTTTGGAAACGAGACATTTGGGCAATCTTAATTGGAAAATCACCGAAACGATCTTGCATCGTTTCATAATGTTGTTTCGCAAGAATCGTTGTTGGGACTAGAAAGGCAACTTGTTTATTATTCTCTACTGCTTTGAAAGCAGCACGAAGCGCCACTTCAGTTTTACCAAAGCCAACGTCTCCGACCAAAAGGCGATCCATTGGCCGGGCCTCTTCCATGTCGTGCTTAACCTCGGCTGTGCTTCGTAATTGGTCAGGTGTCTCGGTATATGGAAATTCACTTTCAAACTGATGTTGTAAATCATCATCTTGACTGAACGCATAACCCTTTTGTGCTTGACGTTTGGCATACAATTCAATTAAATCATCAGCGATGTCTTCAATTCGACTGGCAACTTTTTTCTTAGTCTTCTGCCATTCACTACCACCTAGGTGATTGATTCGCGGTGCCTTACCTTCAGCGGAAACATACTTACTAATTAAGTTGAGCTGGTCAACGGGAATGAAAAGTTGGGCACCATCTTGATAGGTGATCGTCAAATAATCACGATGAACGCCATCGACTTCGATGGTTTGCATGCCTTCATAACGACCGATCCCGTGATTGACGTGGACCACATAGTCTCCGGGCTTAAGCTCATTGTAACTTCTTAAGCGTTCCGTGTTTGCCATGGTTTGGCGGCGTGGTGGCGTACTTTTCTTGACCCGATTGAAGAGTTCCCATTCGGTCAACACGACCAGTTTTGCTTCAGGAATTTCAAACCCATTATGCAAATTACCGGCAATCAATTGTAGCTGTTCAGGCTGGATCTCACTAGGTTCAACCAAGGTGACGTTGACCTCAAAATCGCGGAACGTCTGTTGCAGGTGTTGACGGCGTCCTTCTTCCGGGATCAACAACAAAACCGTTCGATCTTGTTTATGCCAGCGATCCATTTCTGTCTTGATCAACGGCATCTGACTAAAGAATTGTTGCACCGTGCGTACGGTTAGATTCGTGAGTTGATCGAAGCGTAGATTTCCTAAGCCACGCTGAAATAAAGAAAGATATAATTGACGCTGAGAAATACGGCGTTGAACTTCACGAAAATCTAAACGAATTTTCTGCTCTGGCAATAAATGACCGAGACCTAGTTGATCTGTCTGCCAAGCAGCCAATTCCTCTGACAACTCATCGGACTTATCGAGCAAGCGGCCATAATCATTGAAGGCAACGAATCCGTCCGATGCAAGATAATTGATCAATGATGTTGCGACAGTATCCCCGTTCTCTGACTTTGCGGTATTTTCATTAAAGAAATCTATCAGCAAATTTCGTTCAGTGCCTAAGATGCCTTCAGACAATTCGTCGATCACACTTTGAAAATAAGTCTTCATCACCGCTGATCGCGTTTTTTCCTGTGGCTGCGAGCGCCGCTTCTTAGTCGCCGGCTGATCTTGATCACGAGCCTCAACTGCTTCGATTCTGTGGAGTTCTTTCGCCAAACTCTTCTGAATTTTTTGTGCAGCGCGCTGGCGATCTTCAAGCGAAATCAAACGATCCTGAGCAGGTAAAATCGTCAAAGTTGTCAGGTTCTCAATGCTCCGTTGTGTTGCCAAGTCAAATCGACGGAGACTATCGATTTGATCATCGAATAATTCAATCCGAATGGGGTCTTCAAGATTGAGTGGGAAGATGTCAACAATATCACCACGTATTGCAAACTCGCCTGGCTTTGCAACCAGTTTCTGCCGTTCGTAACCCATCTCGATCAGTTGATTTGGCAGTGCGGTCAGGTTCAACTCACCATCACTCGTGATTTTTAGGACAGCCTGACGAAATTTATCTACATCAGTCAGTTGATAACTCATCCCCGCAACTGAAGTCACGACCACCCCGGGTTGACCACTCAATAAAAAGTTGAGCGCCTGAATTCGCAAGTTGCGTGACTCTGGCGAACTGGTTGCACCCTGAGCGGCAACAACTTCCTCAACAGGGAAATAAAAGACTTGTTCCGGCGACAAGAGATGATTTAAATCATCAACAAATTGGCTCGCATGAAAGCCGTTATCCGCGACAAAAAGGACTGGTCGTTGCGTTTGACGCACCATACCAGCCAGATAAAGTGACTCGGATGAACCATTCAAGCCAGTAACCAACCGACGTTTCGGTGCATCCCAAGCTTTTAAAAGGTCAGGCAAATCAACTGCCCGACTAAAAAAATCAATTAAATCCATGCCAACCTCCAACAGATGACTTGTTCATTCGTGCCAACGTCTGTTTCAAGGCTAAAAATCGAAACTCAAGTTAGCCATTATAGCGATTCATTAAATCTGTAAAGTCTGTATCTTCTGATAGCCAGTCTTCTAAAGCTGACGACGCATGATCTATCGCGAGCTCGATCAAGGGTTGATCATCCTTGCTGAACGGCGTTAACACCCAATCCACGACTTTCGAGCGTTGCGGATGTTGGATGCCTATCTTGACACGATTAAATTCTTCAGTGCCAACTGCCTTAATAATACTTTTAATGCCGTTGTGTCCACCTGAAGCACCATGCGTTCTTAGCCGCAGTTTACCAACAGGCATATCTAAATCGTCTTGAATAATCGCAATCTCAGCCGGCTTAAATTGATAATAATGCATTAAGTCACCAACTGCACGTCCGGAATCATTCATAAATGTCAGTGGCTTAACCAATAATACTTTTTCCCCATTAATCTTCGTGGTTGCGGTTAATGCAGAAAATTCGTTTTTGTTGATCTGTAACCCCAAATTTTCAGATAATCGATCAATCGTATCAAATCCGATATTATGCTTTGTATGGGCATATTTACTACCTGGGTTGCCCAGCCCAACAATCATCTTCAAAATGACACCCTCGTTTATATTTCTTTTTAAACCATTTAACTGCTGCCACGAATTTGTCGACAACATTTCAGCGTCAAATTATAACACACCTCGCACTTGATTATCATGATTGGCGCACAATTCCCCACATGAATTCAAAACAAATGGCCTCATTCGATCTCGACGACTTTTCATTTCTTTTCCGATAGACAGCGATTAAAATAACTTATTCAAAGATATGAAAACGATTTCAACGATTGCGAACAGGTTTTACAGTAAAGTTGCATTTGTGATTCGAAAAACTAAAAAAAATTCTTTATTTTTTCATGAAAACAAGCAATAATACCTGCCAACAATTCACGAATGTGTTATACTAACAAAGGTCTTAATTATGGAAATAAGAAAGGATGTCTCTTAATGTCAAATACAAAAAGTAATGACCGTGAAAAAGTAATTCTCGTCGGCGACGGTGCTGTAGGTTCTAGCTTCGCATACGCACTTGTACTCCAAGGAATTGCTCAAGAAATCGGAATTGTGGATATCGCCAAGGATAAAACCAAGGGTGACGCAATCGACCTTTCAAACGCATTACCATACACATCTCCTAAAAAAATCTATTCAGCAGAATACTCAGATGCTGCAGATGCAGACGTCGTTGTGATCACTGCCGGTGCCCCACAAAAACCAGGTGAGACTCGTTTAGACTTAGTTAACAAGAACTTAAAGATCTTGAAGTCAATCGTTGACCCAATCGTTGAATCTGGCTTTAATGGTATCTTCGTTGTTGCTGCTAACCCTGTAGATATCTTAACTTACGCAACTTGGAAACTCTCAGGCTTCCCTAAGGAACGCGTTATTGGTTCAGGTACTTCTTTGGATACATCACGTCTTCGTCAATCAATCGCTGAATTGGTTAATGTTGATGCTCGTTCGGTCCATGCTTACATCTTGGGCGAACATGGTGACACTGAATTTGCTGCATGGTCATCAGCTAACGTTGGTGGTATCAAGATTGCTGAATGGGTTAAACAACATCCAGAGATCGATGAAAGCAAGTTAGTTCAAATGTTCGAAGATGTTCGTGATGCTGCATACACGATTATTAACTTGAAAGGTGCTACTTTCTACGGTATCGCAACTGCCTTAGCACGTATTACTCGTGCCATCCTTGATGACGAGCATGCTGTATTGCCATTATCTGTTTACATGAATGGTCAATATGGTTTGAAAGACATCTACATTGGTACACCTGCAGTTCTCGGCCGTGAAGGTATCTCAAACATCATGGAAATTCCTTTAACAGATCACGAATCACAAGCAATGCATGCTTCTGCTGATCAATTAAAGAAAGTCCTTGATGATGCCTTTGCTGCTAATGACATCGAGACTCGTCAATAATTTTATATTTGACATTAATTATTGAAGAACGGCAAGCTTGCCGTTCTTTTTTATTGGCCTCGATTCTGCCCGCCCACGATGTGAAACAACGAAACAGGTTCGTTTCAATCGACGTCGATAATTGATATAATAGAGACACAAGGTGATCAGACAGGTTAGGTGGATTGAAATGAAAAAGAAAACAAAAGTATGGGCTGCCGTTTTGGGAACCGTCGTTGCAGCAGTTGGTGCTTTGTACGTTTACCATGGTGTCTATTATCAGTCTCATTTTTTACCAGGGACGCGCATTGAAGGCATCGAGTTGGGACGATTGACACCAGCCCAGGCCAAGAAAAAACTGAAGACCCATTTTACAACAAGTAACTATCAGTTGTATGACAAGCAAAATCAGCTGGTGGAGGTTTCTGGTAAACAATTAGGTGTTTCTCAAAATGCCGGCCAGTATTTAAAATCTTTGCTCAAGAAACAAAATTCTTGGTCACTGACCGATTTGGTCCAAGCCGCATCCGTTCACTCAGAATCATTAGTCAACATCAATGAACAGAAGCTGAACCAATACGTCGAGCAAACCCTACCCACCTTGAATAAAGCACGCCGAACTTCCGAAGATGCTAAAATCATCAAAACGGCGGACAGTTACGAGATTAAACCAGAAGTGGTTGGGAACGTTTTTGATCAGTCAGCGGTGACGAAAACAATTAAGCAACACATCGAGAACGGTCAACGTAAAATTCAGCTCTCAACAACTTATGAACAACCTGCAGTGACGAAAACAAATACAAAACTCCTTGCTCAACTCGATAAAATCAAAAAATTAGATCATATTACCGGTCGGTATACCATTGCTGGTAAGGTTGAAACAATTACACCGGCAATGATTCACCAATGGTTGAATTACAACGATGGTGAAATTACCGTCGACCAAGTAGCACTCAAAGCTTACCTCAGCCAACTCAATGCAAAATACGCGACTTACAATAAATCACGCCAATTCAAATCAACTAAACGTGGAACAGTTACTGTTCCCGCTGGTATTTATGGTTGGAGTATTAGTACTTCAAGTGAATTGCCGAAGTTGACCGCAGCAATTTTGGCAGGTAAAGACTTCTCGCTTGAGCCAACCATTAATGGCACCGGTTATTCCAAGACCGGTTACGGCACTGGCAACGATATCGGCAACACCTACATTGAAGTCGACATTCAGAATCAACACATGTGGGTTTATGTTAATGGCCAAGTTAAGATCGATACCGATGTAGTAACTGGTAAACCTGGGCATGACACCCCAGTCGGCGTATGGTCCATTTGGAAGAAAGAGCGTAACGCCATCCTCAAGGGTGATAATGGTGATGGCACTAACTATGAGACAAAAGTTTCTTACTGGATGCCAGTCGATACTACTGGCGTTGGTATTCATGATTCCCCTTGGCAACCTAAATATGGTGGCGATTGGTATAAGGCACATGGTTCACACGGCTGTATCAATACACCACCAGCAACGGTTGCAAAAATCTATGATCTTGTTTCGACAGGGATTCCAGTTGTCGTCTTCTAAAATGATGATAACTTCATTCAATCAGATCCTAAGCATGCGACGTTCGCGCCGTATGCTTTTTATTTTATTCTGTCACTAAAAAAACGCGACAGCATTCTTGCTTCTGCTGTCGCGCCGATCAATCTATAATAATCATTAATCATTCGGTGATTGAATTCATGATCTTTTAGTGATTTTCAATAAACCATCACCCAATGGTAAGAGCGTGACTAGTAGCGTAGGATCATCGTAAACTGTCTCGAGTAATTGATTCAGATGGCGGTGGATCCCCTTCTCACGATGTCTGATCGTCTCAACCGGATCGAATATCGTCCCCGCTTGAAGGACATCATCGATCAGTAAGATGCCATCAGGTGGCAATAGACGTAAAGCTTCCGGCAAGAAATGAATGTATTGCGCCTTGGCAGCATCCAAAAAGATTAAGTCATAACTACCGGTTAACATCGGCAAGATGTCTGCAGCATCGCCCGTCATTAATTGAATCGACTGCTGGTAACCGAGTGCTTGCCAATTTTGCTTTGCTTGTTCATAGAATTCGGGATAACGATCGATCGTTGTCACCTGCGCATGCATTTGACTTGCTTCAACGAATAGCGCAGCAGAAAATCCAATTGCGGTCCCAACTTCTAGAACACGCCGCGGATGCAGCTGATCAACTAGTTGATAAAGATAACTAACGGTTTCATGAGGAATGACTGGTATCCGTTTCTGATGAGCGGCAGCTTCGATAGCCTTTAATTTTGGGCTCAGTGGGACAGGCTGTTGCCGTAAATAATGTAAAACTTTAGAATTTATCACCGGGCGTGACATCATTTCATTGCGCATTTCTCATCTACCTCACATCGTTCAAACTTAAATTTTCTTATTAGGCTCTCATATATTTCAAATGCTAGCACTTTATGTTATGATAACAACGAAAGTCAATGTATCTGGAGGGAACAACATGCTGATTAAGTCATTGGTTTTACAAAAAGAAAAGCTCACCACGGTTAAAGAAACCGCGACACTCGAAGAAGCACTCGAAATTCTTGAAGATTCTGGCTACCGCTGTGTGCCAATCGTCGACGAATCTGAACGAATTTTCCGTGGTAACATTTATAAGATGCACATTTACCGCCACATTGCACAAGGCGGGAACATGAAATTACCTGTGACCTACTTACTCAAAAATGCCACAAAGACCATCGACATTGATTCACCATTCTTCAAGGTCTTCTTCAACATTAAGGATTTACCTTACATCGCTGTGCTTGATGAGAGCCATAACTTCTACGGTATTTTAACGCATGCTAAGTTATTGGGGATGTTGTCTGAAGCTTGGAATTTGGACATTGGCAGCTACGTTTTGACCATTATGTCGACTGGTGAACGCGGTGAACTCGAAGAAATGTCAAAAATCATCACAAAATTCTCTTCAATTGCTGGCTGCTTAACGCTTGATGCAAAGAAGGACGCAATCGTTCGTCGAACCTTAATGACACTTCCTGCTGGTGTTGATCGCAAGACCCTCGACGCAATTGTTGATCGTCTTGAGAAGAAACAGTATCATGTCTCTGAGATTGACGACTTACAGTCTGGCAACACCATTCGCAACGAAGAATAGAACCTTCAAACCCACAGCAAGCCTAAAAACTGAAGACTAAACTTTTGAGAAACAGCGTTCGCTTGATTTGAAGCCCACAAGGCACATGCCTGTCTAGGACTCTTAAATCAGCAAACGCTGTTTTTGTTGTCTTCTTTAAGTGTGTTATCTGATCAACCTTATGTAATTAATCCGCTTCGATCAATCCTAGACTGATTCTCAGCGCATGATCCACCGACTTCATTTTTTCATCGCTTAAATGGGTCACTCGTTCTTTTAAACGTTGCTTATCGATCGTGCGCACCTGTTCGGTAAGTATGACCGAGGCTCGTTCAATGCCATCCTTATCAGGAACGATACCGACATGTGTTGGCATCTTGGGCTTGGTTATCTTCGCGGTAATCGCTGCCACAATGACTGTTGGGCTATAATGATTGCCGACATCATTTTGAACAATTAAAACCGGACGCATGCCCCCTTGTTCGGAGCCAACCACCGGTGATAAATCAGCAAAGAAAATATCGCCGCGTTGAATTTCATTCGATTCCATTTAATCAACTCGTATCTTAATCTATTTTTGCTTCGCAGCCTGAATATTCCTGACAAATTTCAGCGTTCAGTGCTGCCATCTCCGCGTAACCTCGTACCAAACTCACAACGACTTGATTGTGTTCGCTTAAGAAATTGTCCAGGGCTTGATCAACAACAGTCTCTGGATCAACATTGTAGAACTCACAATACTGGCTTAACGCTTCTTGCAAGTCGTGGCCAGTCATCACACTGCTATTCATCTCAGTCATCAACGCCATCTCGAAACCTCCGTGTATCCACTAAATACTGCCGTGTTTCTACTCTTGAATTCTAACATTTCTACTTTCAAAAGCAACCTGTTCTGAGTGTTCCATTAGTCAAGTTCTTCACGTTTAGGTAAATAATGGCGTGGAATGCGATCTTGAAGGCCACAAGTAATTTCATAATGGATCGTCTGCGAATATTCGGCAACCTCTTGCGCCGTAATCTCGTCTACACCATCACGACCAATCAAGGTAACTTTGGTGCCAACTGCTAGCTGTTCAGGCAAGCGAACCATAATCTGATCCATGCAAACACGACCAACAATTGGACAACGCTGACCATTGATCAGAACTGGCATGCCAGAAAGTCGACGCAGCCAACCGTCCGCATAGCCAATTGGAATCGTCCCAATCCACTCATCTTGAGTTGCATGATAGGTTGCACCATAGCTAATTGCGGTCCCGGCTTGAACATGTTTGACAAAAACTAATTCACTATAGAGTGAAAGTGCAGGCTCTAATTCATAAGGTAGTTGTAATTGATTGCCAGAAGGATTCAGACCATAAATGCCAATTCCAAAACGAATCATATTGGCGTGACAGACTTGATGCCATAAACTCGTTGCAGAATTAGCAACGTGAACATAATGAGGACGTTCACCAACGACAGACATCATCGCATTGAATTTAGCCAATTGCTGCTCGAAATATGTTGTTTCACGTTCATCGGCAGTCGAGAAATGCGTAAAGATACCTTCAAAATTAAATTCTTTAGATTGTCTCAGTTGCGTTACGGCTGTGGCAAGTTGATTCTGATCTGTAAACCCAATGCGACCCATACCAGTATCCAAGGCAACGTGTAAATTCAATGCCGGTAGATTGGCCGTTTGTTCTAAATAACGCGTTGCTTCTTTGAGCCAGTCGAGATCTCCAAATGTTAAAGAAATATGTTGAGCAGCAGCAATCGCCACCGTTTGTGGGCTACTAATCCCTAACACCAAAATTGGCTCAGTGATCTGCGCACTTCTCAACGCCATGGCTTCATCGATTGTGGCGACACAGAATCCAGTCGCCCCTGCTTCACGACAAACACGAGCAACCGGAACTAATCCGTGACCATAGGCATCAGCTTTAACAACCGCGAATAATTCCGCATCATCATGCAGACGTTTGGCTGTTTCAAAAACATTATGATAGATTGCTTGTTGATCAATTTCGATATAGGTGGGACGTAAGAAAGATGTTTGCATTTATTTTTGACTCTTTTCCGAGATTTCGAGAATAACTTCAGTCATGACTAACGCGTCAGTGTGCGAGATTGAAACGAAAGCATTACCTGCATAGGGTTGTTTCGTCACGATCGGCTTGCCTAATGCGTCGTCTAAAATTTCAATGTCATGTAGGCCAATCTTGCCCAAGCCAGTACCATAAGCCTTCGAGTACGACTCCTTAGCGGAAAAGCGTCCAGCCAGAAATTCCATCTGAAACTTCTCGTTAGTCATGTGATCAAATATTTCTAATTCATGATCAGTCAGCACTTTGTTAGCGAAACGTGCATTGCGCAGATAGGCTTGTTTAATTCTAGGAATATCAGTTAGATCAACCCCATTACCATAGATCATGACGATTCCCCCTTTGCTTTCTATCTACATCATAAACGAAAGTTCGGATGATGTAAAATTCATTCCATTCAAAGTTTCATGAATCAAATTCACTCGCCCAGCAGCCAAAATTCACCACCTCCATGATTAGAAAAGGTATCAAAAAAATCAACCCAGCAAAACATGGGTTGATTTATTGATGATTAATTAATTATGCGTTGGGATTCTTACGGATCGTAAAGTTACGACTGCTTGAACGTTGACGTCCTGAATCACGTTTACGACTTGAATCATGATCGCGGCGATTGCCACCATGATTTGAATCGCGGTTACCATTGCCACGACGATCGCCACCACGTGCGCCATCTTTATGCGTATAACCACGACCATGGCTGTTACGGCTATGGCCGCCACCATTACGTGAACGTGATGAAACCTTACGAGATGGTAATGGACGCTCTGGCGCAATATGCACAGGCACCTCATTAGCATCTTTAACCATCGTCTTCAATAAGACAGCAGCTAATTGCTCTGGCGTGAACTTCTCAAGTAACTCTTGGGCAGCACCTTCGAAACGCTTGAGGTCATCCTTTTCAGCAAGCTTGGCAATCGTTGCATTTGCTGCATTGATTTGGCCACGCAATGCTTCTTTAGGGGTAGGTGGCTTGAGAGGTGTAAGACGCACACGAGTTAACTCTTCAATTGCATGTAAGTAACTCATTTCGTTAGGCGCAACGAAAGTCACCGCAACACCAGTTGCACCAGCACGACCCGTACGGCCAATACGATGCACATAACTGTCTGGATCTTGGGGAATGTCATAATTATAAACATGGGTCACACCAGAAATGTCCAAACCACGTGCAGCGACATCCGTTGCAACCAGGTATTGTAATTCGCCATTCTTGAATTGACGAAGTACGCTCATCCGTTTCTGTTGTGTCAAATCGCCATGGATACCTTCAGCATTGTAACCACGAGCTTGTAGACCCTTAGTTAATTCGTCAACACGGCGCTTAGTCCGACCGAAAATCAAAACTAATTGTGGATCTTGAACATCGAACAAGCGAGTCATCACGTCAAAGCGCTCGAATTCTTTGCTGCGTACATAGTACTGATCAATTAAGTCGGCAGTTAATTCTTTCGACTTAATCTTGACAATTTTTGGTGATTGCATAAATTTCTCAGCAATGTTTAAAATCTGTTTAGGCATCGTCGCAGAGAAAAGCAAAGTTTGATGTTCATTAGGAACATGCGTTAGGATGCTTTCAATATCTTCAATGAAACCCATATCCAACATTTCATCGGCTTCATCAAGCACAACTGTGTGGATATGTTCAAGTTTGACCGTACGACGATTGATATGATCCAGCAAACGTCCAGGGGTTCCAACTAAGATTTGAGGGGCATCCTTCAAGCTACGAATCTGACGACCAATATCAGCGCCACCATAAACGGCTTGAACACGGACACGTTTTGCACGTCCTAAACGTGAAAGTTCTTCTTGTGTTTGAACAGCCAATTCACGTGTTGGTGAAATCACCAAAGTTTGAATGTTATGGTTATCCATATCAACTTTTTGTAATGTTGGTAACCCGAAAGCAGCCGTTTTACCTGTCCCAGTTTGGGCCTGACCTAAAACGTCATCACCTGCTAAAACAAGTGGAATGGTCTGTTCCTGAATTGGGGTTGTTTCTGTGAATCCAGCGCGCTGGATTGCATCGAGCAATTTATCATCTAGATTGAGTTCTGAAAATTTCAAAAAATATCCTCCTATGTTCTGAAAAAAACAATTACATCACAGTAGGCTTTCATAACTCATCCAACAAAAACTGCTTGCAATCACTTTTTTCACTAGCACTGTTCTAACAGCGTTCTTATTATAGTAACATTAATAACCTGAAATCTCAAGTGTAAGAGACTAGAGATGTTTTCTGAAAAATATCAAGTAAAAAGAGCGGCTATTCATTGGAAAAGCCGCTCTTGCTTGTTATTACTTAATTAAATCGTGTTGTGAATGAAAAATATGCTTACAATAATCCCTTAAGCACACGATCGAAGTGCATCCCATTGCTAGCCTTCAATAAAATTAAATCACGATAGTGACTATTTATCTGCAGATCCTTAATCAGTTGCTGTTGTTCAGAAACTGGATAGTAATGAAGCTGTTCTGGCGTATAATCATCCTGCAACGCCTCATAAAGTGCCTTCATTTCTGGACCGTATAAGTAAACTTCATCAATTTTTTCTGGTGACAGATCTGTTGCTAACCCGGCATGCAATTCAGCAGACTTTTCGCCGAGTTCCAGCATATCGCCCAACACTGCAATATGATGGCCCGTTCCAGCCACCTGGGCGAAACTTTGAAGAATCTTATGAACGGCAGTTGGATTTGAATTATAGACATCGCTCAGAATCATCGCACCACAATCACTCTTGACCCACTGATTGCGATTTTCTGTCGGTTGAAAGTCAACCAGTGCTTCTGCCATCTTTTCTGGAGCAATGTGGAATAAACGGCCGACCGTTAGTGCAGCCATCGCGTTCATAATGTTGAATTCACCCATCATTGGAATCTTAAAGGTGAGATCAGGCCACCGATCGACTGTGAATTCACTATATTCGGCGCCGAGTTTCATTGATGTCTTGTAGAGATAATTGTCATCATGATTGCCAAATGTCAACGGTTGCCATTTTTCTGCGCGGGAAGTTAAGAGCGGCTCATCCCCATTAATGATCAGCACACCATCTTCCTTTAACCCATTGGTAATCTCAATTTTAGCATCCGCGATCTTATCACGGGTACCGAAAAATTCGATGTGTGCTTCACCAATCATCGTAATCACCGCAACATCAGGCTCAACCATCTTACTTAAAAAAGTTAACTGACCAGGACGATCCATTCCCATTTCAACGACCAACACCTCGGTATTAGTTGCCATTTCAAGAATCGTCAGCGGTACACCGATACCATTGTTGTGATTGCCTTGTGTCTTTGCAGTGCGATTCTGGGTCGCCAAAATTGCCGCAATCATATCCTTGGTCGTCGTCTTACCATTACTGCCCGTCACTGCGATAACTTTCGGATTAACTTTCATCAAATAATACTTGGCTAAGCCTTGCAGAGCGACCAATGGGTCATCGACATCGACGACTAATAGATTGGTTGGTCGATTGGGATGGCCTGTTTGCCAAAAAGTAGCGACTGCGCCAGTTGCTTGTGCGTTAGCAACGAAGTCATGACCATCACGCGTCCCTTGGAGTGGCACAAACAAACTGCCGAGTTCTGCATGGCGACTGTCAATTGCGACGTTAGTGATCATTGTTTGTTGAAACTGGTTTAATTGATTTTCTGGAATCATCGCGCCAACGGCTTGAGCAATTTCAGATAATGTCATTTTCATTTGATTCGTTCCTCACTCTTTTGATGGTGCAGATTGATCTTAAAGGTTCGCTGCGATTGCTTTCTTAGCTTGATAGCGTTCAAGTCCCAGTTTGATTAAGTCATCAATCAATTCTGGATAGCTGACGCCACTTGCTTGCCACAGATAAGGATACATCGAAAACTTCGTGAACCCAGGTAACGTTTGGATCTCGTTGAGATAAACCGCACCATCTGCATCCAAGAAGAAGTCAGCTCGAGTTAAGCCACTCGCACCAACTGCATTAAATGCCAAAATTGAATACTTCTGAACGGCTGCCAATTGTTCTGCGGAAATACTTGCGGGAATAATCAATTTTGTCGAACCATCAACAAATTTCGATTCATAATCATAAAATTCCTGCTTCTTGCCGATCTCACCGGCAATTGAAGCCCGTGGTTGCTCGTTACCAAGTAACCCAACGGCTAACTCACGCGCATTCTTGATCCCTTTTTCAATAATGACCCGATTGTCATACTTGAAAGCGAGCGCTAAGGCTGCTTCTAGTTGAGACTGATCATCGACTTTCGTAATGCCGATGCTTGAACCTGCATTGGCTGGCTTCACATAAACAGGATAGCCCAATTTGTCAGTCACTTTTGCAAAAAGTAGTTCATGATCGGTGACGGTCTGATAATCTGTAGCTAAAACAGGAAGATATGGTACTTGCGGAATGCCGAATTCATCAAAGATGATCTTTGACATAATTTTATCCATAGCGACTGCACTGGCACGAATCTCTGCGCCAACATATGGCACATCAAGAACTTCAAGCAATCCTTGGATAGTCCCGTCTTCGCCATACGTCCCGTGGATCATTGGAAAAACAACCGTATCCTTCGCATTGGCTAGTTCTTCTAATTCAAAACGCGTCCCGAATGAATGTGCCGGTTCCTGACGCCAACTTGCTTCTTCTGCCACATCCATCTTAAGTGCCTGATCTGCGTCAACTGGCGCCGTGATTGGCAGCCCTTTGATGAACTGGCCTTCGTGGGTGATATAAACTGGAATCACTTCGTACTTACTGTAATCAATTGCCTCAAGTGCAGAATGTGTACTCATGATTGTGACATCATGTTCAACCGTGCGACCACCATACATCAAGTAAAGTTTCATCAGTTCGTGACCTCCTCATAATCAAAAAAATAATGTTTGAAAACATGGTGTTGCCAATTTGTCTTAAAAAACTATCATACTACAAAAGAACACCGATAAAACAATGTGACCAAAAATTTACTCAACTTATTTTACCTTTTTCAGGCGCTTAAGCCAACCAAATCAAAAAAAAAATAACAGCTGTCGTTAAAATAAATGTCGACGTGGTTGGGTTTCGTCGCACGATTCATTCGGATTCAATTCGACGGTATTCCCCAGCTTTTCTCCCACTGATTGCTGAATCAAAGTCTAAAAATCACGTCACTACTCGCACCAAAAAAAGGTTTCGAATCAGCATCTGCTCATTCGAAACGTTTTTGAAATCATTATTTTTTAGTTGTGGTCAACTCTCGAGTAGAAAAACGTACCCAGATGAGATTGATCATGACCAACACTGTTGATGAAATAAAGACACCACTGTAACCGAAAGAACCAGAAACAAATGATCCCAACATTGGCCCGATGACATTTCCAGTCGCTTGAAATGACTGATTATAACTGAAAATACGTCCGGTAATTTCGTGTGGTGCATACTTAGCAAGTAAGGTTTGAACCTGCGGCAACATCGCTGCATCGACGATGCCGACCAAGAAACGCAGGAATCCGAGTTGCCAAATATTCTGAACGAAAGCCTGTGGCCAATAGACTAGCAAGCCAAGCACTAGACCAAAGAGTAAAATCTTGTGGGTGCCAATCCGATCTCCCAATGCACCAAACCTTGGCGCGGCGATCAACGTCGCAATCCCGGGAATTGATGCGATAATGCCACTCGCAATATTTAAACCGCTTGATTGCCCCATCAACTGACGGACATAAAGACTCAGGACTGGGTTGATTGAATTATTTGATGCTTGAATAATCAGTGTGGTGACAAACATCCCAAAGATAATCTGTGGATGAGAAAGACTCTGAAATAATTCTTTGACTGGCTTCTGTTCACTTCGCGCAATTGGTGTGAAATGTTCATGAACCATGAACACCGTCAACAAGAAGACGATGAATAATAACGACCCCGTAATGAAGAACGTGGCACGATATCCAAAGGCAGTCGCCACAATTCCACCCAATAATGGGCCTAGGAGCGTTCCTGTGACGTTACCAGTAGTCAGTGTCCCGAGTGCCTGTCCACTACGCTCACGAGGCGTTTCTGTGGCAATTAAGGCATTAGCATTACTAATATAGCCTGAGAAAACACCTTGTAAAAACCGGAGCGCGACTAATTGATAAACATTGGTGACTAATCCCATTAAGGCGATGACAATGGCCATTCCCAAGGAAGCGCGCATCAGCATTAATTTTCTACCTTTAGCGTCGGCTAATCTGCCCCACATCGGCGAAATAACGGCAGTAACCAAAAATGTCGATGAGAAGGTGATCCCACTCCAGAGGTTCAATTGGACCTGAGAGAACTTGCCTAGCGAATCAATATATAGCGACATGAACGGTGTGATTAGACTAAACCCGATACCTGCCATAAAGTTACCAAACCAAAGGACATGTAGGTTCTGTTGCCATTCAGGCAGCTTTCTTTTTTTGTTCACTTTTGTCACGACTTCACTCCGTTCTGTGACGATTTGAAAAAATAGAGGCTAGAACAGGATGTCCTGTTCCAACCTCTATCCCAGATGATATCATCAATTAATTACTTGTCTGAGTTAGCATCTGTAAAACCATACTTCTTGTTAAAGCGATCAACACGACCATCTGCTTGGGTAAACTTCTGCTTACCAGTGTAGAATGGATGTGAGTCTGAAGTGATTTCCACACGTACTAATGGATATTCTTCGCCTTCAAATTCAACAGTTTCTTTTGATTGCTTAGTTGATCCAGCGACAAACTTGAAGCCAGTCGATGAATCCATGAATACAACTTTATGATAATCTGGATGAATGCCTTGTTTCATAATTTTCCTAACTCCTTTTCCCTAACATATTTGCTATGCTAGAGTCCATCTACTCAAAGTTTCTAACAATTACCAATGTTACCATGTTCAGGTTAAATTTACAATGCTTTTTTTTCGACAAGTGAATGATCATCCAGCTCAGTATCCTCTGGGTCCTCATCTTCATTCAGCATTTCGACATCGGCGCCCAAACGTTCGAGCTTCCACATCACACGATCATAGCCACGCAAAATATTCTCCACCTTATGAATCGTGGTGATGCCTTCTGCCATTAATCCGGCAATCATTAGTGAAGCACCCGCACGGATCTCATCTGCAGTGACATCTGTTCCTTGTAACTTGTCAGTATGATGTAACAAAATAATATCGTTCTCAACGGTAATATTGGCACCCATTCGCACAAGTTCGGGTACATGACGCACGCGTTTCGGATAAATCGTGTCGACGATCATACCTTCGCCTTGTGCTTTCAACAATAGTGGCGTGATTGGTTGTTGTAGATCGGTCGCAAAACCTGGGTAAGGCATCGTTTTGACCGTGACCATCTTCAGATCGCCAGTTGGATAAACATAAATACAATCTTCAACGATTTCGAAATGAACACCAATCTCCTCCATTTTTGCTAAAAAGGAGTCTAAATGTTCACTAATAATATTCTTCACCGTAATACCATTACCAATTGCAGCGGCCATCGCCAAATAAGTTCCTGCTTCAATGCGATCAGGAATGATGGTATGCGAATTGCGCGCGTACAAATGTGGAACCCCATCGATACGAATCGTATCTGTTCCCGCGCCCCGGATCTTAGCCCCCATATTATTCAGAAAAGTTGCTAAGTCGATGATTTCGGGTTCTTTGGCAACATTCTCGATGGTTGTTGTTCCAGTTGCACGAACCGCGGCTAAAATAACGTTGATCGTTGCACCAACGGAAACCATGTCAAAGTAAATTTTTGCCCCGTGTAGTCCCTCAGGTGGCGCTTGAATAAACATCGCCCCTCGCTCGTTACTGACCGTTGCGCCCAAGGCTTCAAAGCCCTTAATGTGCTGATCAATCGGGCGTGGACCAATATCGTCTCCACCAGGTAAACCAACGATAGCACGACCAAAGCGACCTAATAAGGCTCCCATAAAATAATATGAGGCCCGTAAGCTCTTGATTTTACCATTGGGTAATGGCTTAGAGATGATGGCCGTAGGGTCAATCTCTAAGCACGTTCCCGTTAATTCAGAAGGAACATTCATGTCAACCAGAATCGATCTTAAATTTGAAACGTCTTGAATCAAAGGAACACCATCAAGTTGAACCTTCGACTCGGAAAGAATTGAAGCGGGAATCAGTGCAACCGTACTATTCTTCGCACCGCCGATGACAACTTCACCGGATAATTGCTTTCCGCCGTGGATAATCATTTTTTTCATGTGGCAGGTTCCTTATCGTCTTGTAATTGCGAGAATAATTCGAAGTGATTTACGTTTTTTTCATTAAAAAACTTATCTTAGTATGATGCTAAAATGTTTGAGGTGCTGCATCTAGTCATCATCTACAATCATATAGAATTCAGCTATAAAAAACAAGACTTTTGTTGAAAGTACCTCATGAAAAGCCTTTCCATTTTCACAATTTAAAATGAGGGCATCCGTCAAAAACACCCATCGATTCTTTGAAAACAATCGATAGGTGTTTTAAAAAGTTAGTGTCTAGTCAACGCGATTACTTCGCTGCAACTTCCCAGTCATGTTCTGGTAAGTCAGAAGCTGCCTTGATGAATGCTTTGAACAAGCCTTCTGGACGCATTGGACGCGATAGAAATTCAGGATGGTATTGTGCCGCAACGAAGAATTTTTGTGTTGGTAATTCGATAATTTCAACGAGACGATTATCGGGTGAAACTCCCGAGAAGACAAAACCATGTGCAGCCATCTCATCACGGAACTTATTATTAAATTCATAGCGATGACGATGACGCTCTTGGATCACACTCTGATTGTCATAAGCAGCAGCTGCAACCGAACCAGGTTTGAGTTTGCATGGATAAAGTCCCAAACGCAAGGTACCCCCGATATTCTCGACGTTCTCTTGATCAGCCATCAGATCGATGATGTTATGTTTCGTATTGCTGTCAACTTCAGTTGTGTTAGCATCTTCATAGCCCAAAACATCGCGTGCAAATTCAACACAGGCCATCTGCATTCCCAGACAAATTCCTAAGAATGGAATGTCATTTTCACGTGCATATTTGATGGCAGCAATTTTACCTTCAAGGCCACGATTGCCGAAGCCACCGGGCACTAAAATCCCCTGTGTATCGCCTAAGATCTCAGCCGCATTCTCATTGGTGAGATCTTCTGCCTGAACCTTGACTAGGTCGATATCAGAATCGAATAAATAACCCGCATGCTTCAACGCTTCAGATACCGAAATATAAGCATCTTGTAATTCGACATATTTACCAACCAATGTAATTTTTGTCTTGTGGTCAAGATGTTGGACACGTTGTTCCAGCGTCTGCCATTGTGCCATATCTGCCTTTGGTGTGTTCAAGTGCAGATAATCGCAGACAATCTGATCCATATTCTGTTTTTGTAAGTTCAGCGGAATCGAATATAGCGTTTGAACATCGAGTGATTCAATGACTGCTTCAGGATCAACATCACAGAAGGAAGCAATTTTATTACGCATTTCTTGAGAAATTGGTTTTTCAGTACGAACAACCAAGATATTTGGTTGAATACCGACACTTCTTAATTCCTTCACACTATGCTGCGTTGGTTTAGTTTTCATTTCGCCAGCTGCACGCAAGTAAGGCACTAAGGTCGTGTGAATGTAAACAACATTCTCTGCACCGACTTCGGCTTTCATCTGACGCAAAGCTTCCAAGTAAGGCAATGATTCGATATCACCAACAGTCCCACCGACCTCAGTGATGATCACGTCTGAATCGGTTGTATTGGCAGCGCGCATGATTTTATCTTTGATCATGTCCGTAATATGTGGGATCACCTGCACTGTTGCGCCGTTATAATCGCCACGGCGTTCACGTTTGATGACCTCAGAATAAATTTTACCCGTTGTTACATTCGAATAACGATTCAAGTCGTTGTCAACGAAGCGTTCATAATGACCCAAGTCCAAGTCTGTTTCTGCACCATCGTTAGTGACGAAAACTTCACCATGTTGGTAGGGATTCATTGTGCCGGGATCAACGTTCAAATAAGGATCGAATTTTTGCATAGTTACTTTCAATCCACGGTTCTTAAGTAAACGGCCAAGTGATGCTGCCACAATACCTTTACCTAATGAAGAAACGACGCCACCGGTTACGAAGATATACTTTGTCATTTTGACACTCCTTTTGAAATTGTGAGATGCACAGGGGAATCTTAAAAAAACAAAACAAAGCCTCCTATCTCAGTTGCTGAGAATAGGAGGCTTTGACGCGATTGCCTTTACTCAAAGAAGTAAAGTGCCCAAAAGATATAGTACCTAGAATTGATGAAAACGTCAAGTCATTCTACCTCACATTTTCAAAAACTTGCTTTCACACAGACGTCAACATAAAAAAGCCAATTTCAAATCGCCGTCATACGACCGCCGGCTTCATCTATGACCTGTCTTTTGATCAAAATGACGTTGACTTTAAGCGTTAAACTAGCCCCGACTTCTGGCAAAATGTTATCTTAAAATTGATCAGAAGGAGGTTTTGACAATGGACAGTTTACAATCGGTCTTTAAGTTTATGGTTGCAAGTACCGTGATTGTTGGCGGTGTTTTAATCGGTGGCACACTGCTCGCATCTAAAAAAATTGATGAGGCCGGCGACAAACTACGACATAAATTACAGCGTTAAAGGATGACTAAGAATTCGCTGGACGTCTGCTGATGCCAGCGTTTTTTTAATTGTTGACAGCCGTGTTAATCATTGCGTCTAAGTTAGCTAAGCACACCAGAATCATTGGCATAGAAAAGAGCTACGATTCAATTTAATCGTAGCTCAGAAGAAACAGATGTGAATAATTAACGGAAAGGACTAGTTTTCGTCGTTAGTCTCATCGCCGTCATCATCAGTATCGGCATCATCGTCTGCACTGAAATCGGCATTGTCCGTATCAACGAGTTCATCATCATTAAACTCAGATAATTGGCCTTCAATGCCATCATCCAGTTCATCTGTATCATCGTCATCATCATTGTCATCGAGATCACTGATACTTGGTGTTGCTTTAAACGGCGCAACAGAAGGTGTATCGGTCGTGTCATCTTCCTCATCGGTGTCTGCCACGATCAACGTATCATCATCTTCTGGATCATCATCATTATAGTCGATGACGTCATCGTCGTCAGAAACATCTGCCAAGAAGGCATTGACCTTGTGACGACGTTTCTTACGAGGTGTTTCTTCATCATCTTCTGGATGGTTAACTTCTTCATCAACTGAATCGAATGGGTACCACTCGCGTAAGCCCCAAACATTCTCACCTAAAGAAATAAAGCTACCATCTTCATTTAAATCTGTATAAAATTGGCCTAAACGGGCACGAATTTCTTCGTCGCGTTTGCCTAAATAGGTTTGAATTTGGTTAACAATATCAGCAAAAGACATTGCTTCGCCGCGTTCTTCTAGAATCGCGTGAGCAACCTCAATCATTGATAGTTCGGATTTCTTCTGACCCGCAAAAATTTCTAGTTGCACGGGGACACATCCTTTCAGCAATCTACTTTTAATCATACTCGCCTAACGCTGGAAAATCAATCTTAATTGATATTTTCCTAACGCTTGTTGTTGCGTCAACAACTGATAATCAACTTCAATTCGACCACTCGATGCGTCGTCTGCGCGCTGAATATCGATTCGTGTCGTGTGAATCATCAACGGAATTTGACCGTACGGCGTCGCATAGGCCATTTCCACCTCTTGATTGAGATAAAAATGAAATTGGACCCGCAACTGACCTTGACCACGAGTGAGAATGATCCCGCCATCTTCTTGAAGTTTAAATGTGACTGGCGTTTGCGTACGTGTTTCTCGATCATGCTCCTCATAACGAAGGTAGCTCGTCGTCCCTATCTGGATCAATTGACCAGGTTCGTTGAAACGATGATCTTCAATCTGACCATCTTGTTCTAAATGCGTCCTTAATTGAATCTGAATAGGAATTTGCGTTTTGTTTTCCAGTTTGGATCACACCTCCTCACAACAATCATCCCGATAACTGACCCCACCTCACGATAACTCATGTCAAAATTAACTGAGATTGATTTAATTATAATTCATTTGCGAAACATTGGCAGATAAATTGCATTTTTTATGATAATTTATTCTTTTGTGACGCAAAAAGTCCCGAGTTACGCTATACTTAACTCAGGAAAATCATTTTTTAGTTTTCATCGTTACCTTGAACATCATGCCAACTAATGATTATTCTCATTATTTAGATAAGGAAGTGGTCAGATGCGAAATGTTGTCGTGCTGCCTCGTGAAAAAGTGCTTCGCGATCCTGTTCATAATTACATCCACGTCACACATCAAGTTATCCTTGATTTAATCAATACTTCAGAATTTCAGCGGCTACGTCGCATCAAACAACTGGGTGCCTCGGCCTTTACCTTCCACGGTGCTGAGCATTCACGATTCACCCATTCACTCGGCGTTTATGAAATCACCCGACAAATTTGCAATAATTTTCAACGCAACTATCCTTCAAGAACACCCGGCGATGGCTTGTGGGATGATCACGAGCGGATCGTTGCTTTATGTGCGGCGTTGCTGCACGATATTGGGCATGGCCCCAATTCACATACCTTTGAACATATCTTCAATACGGATCACGAGGCAATTACCCGTGCAATTCTCACGTCGCCCGATACTGAAGTCAATCATGTCTTGAAAGAAGTCAGCGATACCTTCCCAGAAGAAGTTGCCAGTGTGATTGCCAAAACTTATCCGAATCCACAAGTCGTTCAGATGATCAGCAGTCAGATCGATGCCGATCGCATGGATTATCTACTACGCGACGCTTATCATACCGGAACTAAATACGGCATGTTCGATCTTACTCGTATTTTACGTGTGATGCGCCCTTACAAAAATGGCATTGCATTTGAAAGTAACGGCATGCACGCCGTGGAAGATTACATCGTTTGTCGTTTCCAAATGTATCAGCAAGTCTATTTCCATCCCGTCAGTCGCTCGATGGAAGTGATTCTAGATCATCTCCTACATCGTGCTAAATTTTTATATGATCATGGCCAAATGACTGATGGCCAGACACCCACCTTACTCGTACCATTCTTAGAGAATGATTTTTCATTGAAAGACTATTTGAGACTCGATGATGGCACCCTGACCACATACTTCACCATGTGGCGTGATTTCCCCGATGATATTTTACACGATCTAGCTTCACGTTTCTTAGATCGTCGGCCGCTTAAATCTGCCCGGTTCACACAAGAGACTCGCGATTTGATTCCAGCATTACAACGTTTGATCGAAGAAGCAGGGTTCGACCCGAATTATTATACGGCGATCAACGATAGTTATGATTTACCTTATGATGCTTATGACCCTTCATCACGTGAGCCCAAAACGCAGATTGAATTGATGGAACAAGATGGTACGTTACGCGAGCTTTCCACAGTTAGCCCAATTGTGGCAGCAATTACCGGTAAAAGTACCGGCGACGAGCGCTTCTTCTTCCCACGGGAAATGATTTATCCCGATGAACTTCAACTATTCGAACCTCTTTATCAACAGTTCAAACAGTATCTACACAATGATAGTTTAGTGGACCCTGCTAAAGGCTAATTCGTTTCAAAAAATAAATAGAAAGCGAGCGATAAGATGTTTAAAGAATTCAAGATTTTCATCTCACGAGGAAATGTTCTCGACCTAGCCGTTGGTGTTTTAATCGGTGGTGCGTTTAATAACTTAGTCACCTCTCTAACCAAAAATTTACTCAGTCCGTTGATCGGTCTGTTCGTCAATTCGATCAACCTCTCATCCATTAAGTTTTCTGCTGGCGCGGCAACGTTCACCGTTGGAGCATTTCTAGATGACGTCATTCGTTTTTTGATCATGGCCTTCGTGATTTTCCTGATTGTGAAAGGTTTCAACCATTTACGCGATCGTAACGCGACTGCAGAATCCGAGGAAGAACCAGAAACAATTCCTGCAGAACAAGCCTACTTAAAAGAGATCCGCGACCTACTTGCGGCACAATCAACCCATTCTGACCAGCAATCCTAATTGTGTGTGATTGCAATCGATCTCAATTCAAAAAGCTTCACGACAAAATTATTGTCGTGAAGCTTTTTTCGATTGACGACTTGAATTAATTCAATGAATTAACAATTAAGGTTGAACGAAACGATTAACAAACAATGGGCTGACTGCCTCATTTTCATGAATACGGCGAATTGCATCACCAATTAATGGGCCAACAGAAACTTGAATCATCTTATCGATGACTTTTTCTTCTGGTAAGTTGATGGAATCAGTCACGACCAAACGTTTGATTGCTGAATCCGTGATTCGTTGAATAGCTGGGCCAGAAAGAACAGGATGTGTACAGCAAGCATAGACTTCAGTAGCGCCCGCATCAACCAACGCTTGTGCGGCAAGTGTGATCGTGCCAGCGGTATCGATCATGTCATCGATAATGATGGCGCGTTTGCCCTTAACATTACCAATGATATTCATCACCTCTGCGACGTTAGCTCTTGGCCGACGTTTATCGATGATGGCAATTGGTGCCTTCAAAAATTCAGCCAAACGACGTGCACGACTCACGCCACCATGATCTGGTGAAACGACAACGGCACCTTCTTCGAGGTGATTAGCCAAGAAGTAGTCTGCCAAAAGTGGTGATCCGACTAAATGATCCACCGGAATATCGAAGAAGCCTTGAATTTGAGCTGCGTGTAAATCAAGGGCAACGATCCGGTCGGCACCGGCACGTTGCAACATATCTGCGACTAATCTTGCCGTGATCGGTTCACGTGCTCTGGTCTTACGATCTTGACGCGCATAACCATAGTACGGAATAACGGCATTGATCGTCTTAGCTGACGCACGACGCAAGGCATCGATCATAATCAATAATTCCATCAGATTATCGTTAACAGGTGCTGAGGTTGATTGAATCAAATAGATGTCACAGCCACGAATACTCTCATCGATATTGATTTGAATTTCGCCATCTGAGAAACGCGTCACTGAAGATTTACCGAGCGGTACACCTACAGCATCCGCAATTTTTTCTGCGAGTGGTTTGTTCGAATTCAGTGCAAAAATTCTGAGCTTTGAATCTGCATAATTAGTTGTCATCGTTTCCTCCCAATTTTAGACCCATTAGATTAAATTTTATAACCAATTCTGGTCATGAGCAAGCGGTAATTTTTGCCAGTAGTCGTTTTTGTTCACTTGACGTGCACGAGCGATCGCCATCGCGTGTTCCGGCACATCGTCTGTAATCGTTGATCCAGCGGCGACGAAACTATGATCTTCTAGTTTAAGAGGCGCAATTAAATTACTATTACTGCCGATAAAACTATGGTCGCCAACTGTTGTATGAAATTTCTGAACGCCATCGTAATTCACGAAGACAACCGCGCAACCGACATTAATATCCTCACCGAGGGTAGCGTCGCCGACATAGGTGAGATGACCAATTTTTGTACGTGCTCCAATTGTTGCATTCTTGATTTCGCAGAAGTTACCGACATGAACTTGCTCACCAATGATTGCTTTTGGACGCAAATGACTATTGGGTCCAATATCCGAACCATTCATCATCTCAGCCTCTTCAATTGTCGAGCTGGTCACATGGACGCCATCGTGAAGCTTGGCATCGATGAGTTCAGAATGAGCGCCGATATAACAATCACTACCAATCTCAGTGTGACCTTTAATCGTCACTTCACCTTCAACAATCGTGTCAGCAGCAATTTTGACATCAATATCAATATGCGTCGTTGCGGGATCAACCAAAGTCACCCCATTGCGCATGTGTGCTTCATTGATGCGCTGTTGCATGATTTGAGTTGCCTTGGCAAGCGCGACCCGATCATTCACACCCAATGACTCTGAAAAATCAGGCATTTGATAAGCGGCAACAATACCGCCAGCCGCCTTGATAATTTCAATGACATCTGTCAGATAGTACTCGCCCTGTGCATTGTTATTGGTCACTTGATGCAGTGCATTGAACAGGGTCTGATTGTCGAAGCAGTAGACACCCGTATTGATTTCTGTCACGGCTGCTTCCTCACGTGAAGCGTCCTTTTGCTCCACAATTTTTTCAACGATGCCCAAGTCATTACGAATAATCCGACCATAACCCGTTGGATCATCTGCCTTAGCAGTTAAAATAGTGGCTTTTGCACCCTTTGCTTGATGATAGGCGAAGAGCTTCTCGAAAGTCTTGGCGGTCAATAAGGGTGTATCGCCACTGACGATCAGTGTCATACCTTCTTTATCACCGAGTCGTTCCTCAGTCTGCAAAACTGCGTGGCCGGTCCCTAATTGTTGCTCCTGAAAAGCATATTCACTGCGTTCTCCTAGCAAACTTTCAACGGCTTCAGCGCCGTGACCTACAATTGTCACAATCTGATCCAAACCCGCTGCTTCAACTTGTGTTAAAACATGGTCAACCATTGCGCGTCCACAAACACGATGCAAAACTTTGTAGAGCTTTGATTTCATCCGAGTTCCCTGACCTGCAGCCAGAATTACGGCATAACGACTTGACATAATGAACTTCCCTTCATCTCGTTCAAATTAGATAATACTTCTAGTTTATGATAGCTTACTACGACAACTTTCTCAATATCAATGCAAATAAAAGCAACTATTCCTGTGCAGCGGTCAGTTTATCTAGATAATTCCCCAACTGCACCTCAATCTGTGCAGCACGCGTATCGATCTCAACGACTTTTAATAATGAGGTATAGTCTTGAACCAATCGTTGACCACTAAAGTTGGCTTCGGCAAAAACGGTGATGCCAACAAGATGCGCGTTGAATTCTTTCAGAAGATCGTGCATCCCACGTACAGTACCGCCGCCCTTCATGAAATCATCGACGATTACGACGTTTGCTCCCTCAGAAAGACTCCGTTTAGAAAGCTCCATCTTTTGAATTCGGTCAGATGACGCGGAAACGTAATTGACGCTGACGGTAGCACCCTCGGTAATTTTGGCATCACGACGAGCAATCACAAAAGGAACACCTAAATAGCTGGCGACGCTTTGTGCAATGGGAATTCCCTTGGTGGCAACGGTCATCACCGCATCGACCTTCTGACCGGCATATTGGGCCGCAATTAATCGGCCGATAATCTTCAAATCGTTCGGATTTCCTAGTAAATCGGACAGATATAAATAGCCGCCGGGCAAGAGTCGCTCATTATCAGCGAGTTTCGTGGCTAAAGCCTGCAAAAATTCACGTGCAACCGCCGGACTGACACCTGGAAAATATTCGACACCACCCGCAGCACCCGGTAATGTCTGAACATTGCCGAGACCTCGCGCTTTAAACGCACGTTTGATAATCGCCAAATCTTCACTGATCGATGATTTAGCAGAATTGTAACGTTGCACAAAAAAAGGCAACGAAACTAATTGTCGTGGATGGTCTAACAAAAAGTTGGTCATATCGATTAAACGGTCACTGCGTTTTACTTTCATTTCCAATAACTCCTCAGTTTTAATAAGTGGATGAATCCGTTCATGAGCGCACGATAAAATGACTGATCATCATCGACCGTTGCCCAGTCACAACTTACGTCAGAAAGGTAACAAAACGAAGACTTTATCGATCATTGTTCGTCTTTTTATCATACCACAAAAATTATCTAAAATTATAGTCTTGATGCATAAACTTCGAGAAGAATCATGACGCAAAAAGAGACCACAGTCAGCACTGTGATCTCTTCAATCTAAATCTTATTCTGTGATAAACTCGTTCTTGTCGAATTCGATTGCAATCGATTTCGTTAGTAGGTCCGTGTAACTATATGACACTCGTTCAAAAGCATTCTCGTCTTGATTCAAATCAACGACGAAAACTGCGGGATATGTTTCCTTCAAAGTCCCATGGCGACGCGTGATCTTCTTACGACCAGCTTGCGCAACAACGGTTAAATGCTGACCGATATGATCGTCTAATTGATGCTTGATTGTTGATAGTGACATTGGCATATGCACCCACTCCTTGTGAAACATTATAACACGAATTATGAAAGAAGACAAGATGCTCAATGTTCGTTGAAAAACGTCGTCTAATCAAGCTATCGGCACACATTTTGTTTTAATGTTTCGCGAATCGTTCGGCGCATTGATCGGTTAAGGCAATGAATTGATCGATGGATAATTGTTCTGCGCGCACTTGTGCTGGTAAATCCAAGGATGAAATCAAATCAACAATCTGATCTCGCTGATTCTTACCGAAGATATGGCATAAGTTATTTTGAAGGCTTTTACGACGTTGTTGAAAGCTGCCAGTCACAATCTTTTCGAATAATTCTGGCTCGCTGATTCGATAAGGTGATTCGGTATAACGTTGTAGAACCAAGACGGCAGAATCAACGTTTGGTTGCGGGACAAATGCTGTTTTAGGAACGATTGCGGCAATATTTGTTGCCATTAAAGTCTGTACACTGATACTCAGCGAACCATAATGTTTGCTCTTTGGTTTGGAGGTAATCCGTTGTGCAACTTCCTTTTGCATCATTAGGACCAGCCGATCCGGTTGAATCTCACCTTGAATCAAATTAAACATGATTGGTGTCGTAATATAATATGGCAAATTCGCAACGACTTTAACAGCGCCATGACCTGGGTAGGACGCAAGCAGCGTCTTCAAATCCGTCTTTAAGATATCTTGATTGATCACCTGAACATTATCATATGGCGCCAACGTCTCATCTAAAATCGGCATCAATCTTGAGTCGATTTCGACCGCGATGACTTGCTGCACACGTCGAGCAAGTTGTTCGGTTAATGAGCCGATGCCCGGACCGATTTCGACAACAATATCTGTGGGTTGTAGGTCTGCCGCGTCAACGATTTCTGATAAAACTCGTTGGTTGGTCAGGAAATTCTGTCCAAGACTTTTCTTAAATTGAAACCCATAGCGACGCAAAATTGCTTGCGTTCGAATGGGATCCGCGATATCTAGCGCGTGTATTTCAACCATCAAGCCATCTCCGTTTCTATTTCCGCCATAGCCGCCTTCAATTCTGACAACGTGATTTGGAACATCTGCAATTTCGCCGCCAACTGTTTACCGTTCGCATAACCAATATGCAATCGATCCCCTAATAATTCGCGACGATGTTTAGCTTCGGGACCGGCAATCAATCCAAAATACATCAGAACCTCACGCGGAATCAAGTCAACCTCAGTCGTGTCTGTGCTTAAGATATTTTTTAAACACGCACGCAAATCTTCGGCAGATGCATGTTCAACGCCCAGACTACCCTTACCATTTGGCTTGGCTTGTGAGCGTGGTAGAAATGCTTGTTTCGCCTCAGGGACAACTTCTAAGACCTTACGGCGAATTCGCTCGCCATTAAAATCCGGATCCGTTAAGATCACGATCTCGCGAGTTTGTGCAATCGTTTCGATTTGTGCCAATATCGTCTCCGGCACTGCGGAGCCTTGTGTTTCGATCGTGTCGATCTCACCAAAGACTTCTCGCAGACGACGGGTGTCATCTCGGCCTTCAACTATGATTACTTGGTTGATCATCCTTCATCCTCTAAACTTAAATTAAAAACTTCATGAGCATTTCGATAAGTTTGCTGAGCAATCGTCGCCACAGGCAATCCCAACGTATCAGCGATTCCTGTGGCAACATAATAACTATAGCCTGGCTCGTTTTGACGACCGCGATATGGCATCGGCGTTAAGTATGGGGCATCCGTTTCAACCAGCAGCTTATCCAATGGCGTTTGACGCAGACTTTCACGCAGGTAATCAGCATTTTTAAATGTGACGACGCCACTGTATGATAGATATGCTCCGAGATCAAGAAACGGCTTGACCCAAGATGGCTCCGCGTTAAAACTGTGCATGATGATTCGACCCGCAGGCAAATTGGCAGCTTTCAGCAAGTCGTACGTTTCCTGCAACGCTTCTCGGCTGTGAATCGAGACCGGCAAGTCTAAGGCTTTTGCTAACGCCAATTGTTTGGCAAAAACCTCTCGTTGGACCTCACGCGGTGAAGTATCCCAATGATAATCCAGACCGATTTCACCAATTGCAATCACTTTGGGTAACTGCAATTGGTGCTTGAGCTCCGCTTCAGCTGCGGCATCGAAGTTCTTGGCATCTTCTGGGTGCCAGCCAACGATGGCATATAACTGGTCAAATTGCTCAGCAAGCTTAACTGCACCACGGTTCAATACTGTATTCGATCCCACGATCGCCATTTTGACCACACCGAGTTGTGCTGCATGTGCGACAAATTCGGCTTCTTGTCCAAGAAACGCTTCGTCGTTCAAATGCGTATGTGTATCAAAGATTTTAACCAATCAGTGCACCATTCTCATGTTCAGCACCTACAATAGCTAATTGAACATGGCCTTGTTCATCTTCGGAAGAGAGCAACATCCCGTTAGAAACTTCACCGCGAATTTTACGAGGTTTCAAATTCGTTACGGCCAAGACTTTTTTGCCAACCAATTCTTCGAACTGTGGATAGAATTCGGCGATGCCTGACAAAATTTGACGCTGCTCGTGATTGCCAAGATCCAATTGGAACTTCAACAACTTGTCTGCGTGTGCGACCTTCTCGACACTTAAAATTTCAGCAACTTTAATCTCAACTTGATCAAATTGTTCGAAGTTGATTTCTTTCTTGCCTGTTTCAGCGGGCTTTGTTTCTGGTGCTGGCTTCTTCTGTTCCTTCGCCATTTGAGCCTTGATATAAGCAATCTCTGCTTCACGATCTAACCGTGGGAAAATTGGTTCACCCTTTGCGACCACTTGACGCTCTGCAGGAAATTGACCGAAGACAGGATGGCTATCCTGTAACTCATCTTCACGCAATCCTAATTGGGCAAAGATTTTCTTTGGTGCGTGGGTCATCATCGGTTGAATCAAAATTGCAATGATCCGCAAACTCTCAGCTAAATGTCCCATCACATTCGCGAGTTCGTCTTTTTGTGCAGGATCCTTAGCTAAATTCCATGGCTCTGTCTCGTCAATATATTTGTTGGCACGGCTAACTAATTGCCAAATAGCTTCCAGTGCAGCAGGGAATTGATAATGATCCATCGCGTCATCATAATTCTCGATCGTTGTGGTTGCTGTCTGTGCAAGTTGAGCATCGAAGGCTTGACGCTCACTCAACGTTGCCGGAACTTTGCCAGCTTCATATTTGTTGATCATGGCAACGGTCCGATTCAATAAGTTGCCCAGATCATTGGCCAAGTCAAAATTGATCCGATCAACAAAATCTTCAGGCGTGAAGACGCCATCGTGTCCAAATGGAAAGGCGCGCATCAAATAATAACGCAACGCATCGAGGCCGTAACGTTCAACCAACATTTCTGGATAAACGACATTGCCTTTCGATTTTGACATCTTGCCATCTTTCATCAACAACCAACCATGACCATAGACCTGCTTAGGTAATGGTAAATCGAGTGCCATCAAAATAATTGGCCAATAAATGGTGTGGAAGCGGACAATTTCTTTACCAACAAATTGGACATTAGCTGGCCAATACTTATCAAATAAACTTTGATCATCCGAACCATAACCTAATGCCGTAATATAGTTCAACAAGGCATCGACCCAAACGTAAACGACATGTTTAGGGTTACTTGGAATCGGCACACCCCAATTAAAAGTCGTCCGCGACATTGCCAAGTCTTCCAAACCAGGTTTGATAAAATTATTGATCATTTCATGCTTGCGTGTTTCTGGCTGAATGAATTGTGGATTCTCATCATAGTAAGCAAGCAAACGATCGGCATACTTGCTCATTTTGAAGAAATAAGATTCTTCACTGACCAATTGCACTTCGTGGCCTGAGGGTGCCTTACCACCGATGACCTTGCCCTTTTCGTCGCGATAAACTTCGGCTAATTGAGATTCGGTGAAATATTCCTCATCAGAGACGGAGTACCAACCCGTATACTTCCCTAAATAAACATCACCTTGTTTAATCAAGCGTTCAACAATCTTTTGAACGGCTTTGACATGATACTCATCCGTCGTCCGAATAAATTTGTCGTTAGTGATTTCCAGCAGTTGCCACAATTTCTTGATACCTGCAGCCATTTTATCGACGTAAGCTTGTGGTGTGATACCTTGAGCTTCGGCTTTTTGCTCGATTTTAAGTCCGTGTTCATCGGTTCCCGTTAAGAAAAAGACATCGTAACCCTTAAGGCGTTTGTAACGTGCCAATGAGTCCGTTGCAATCGTTGTATATGAATTCCCAATCGTTAATTTACCTGATGGGTAATAAATAGGTGTTGTAATGTAATAAGTTGGTTTTGCCACTCGAAAAACCTCCAGCATTCGTTAATTCATAGTTGATATTATAGCACAGCCTGTGTGAAACCACGGGGTAAAATTAAGGATCTCTTGAGACCTTCGTTACTTTTTGAAACATAGTACTGATTGTCAGCAATCTTTGAAGCCTTCAACAGAATAAATCGCGCGCAATATAGGTTTAGAACAAATCGAGTTGCTCATCGCCTGGCGCTCGATAATTCAACCCGAGTAATTCACTAAATCGAAGCGCATTATCAGCCGCATCAAAATTGGCATTGTTGTTAAAAATAATATAATTGCGATCCACTTGCCGACTCACCTGCTGGACTTTCTCAGCAAGCTCGACCAGTTCCGGCTCAGAATAACGATACAACGTCCGCCCTTTTTTGCTGCCAAAACCCTTCTTCGCCCAATTCTCAGCGTTGCGTCCATGAAAGCGCCAAAAGCTTAACTGCGGCGTCGTGATCAGGGGAACTAATGGGACGCTTTCTTCACCAACGTCCGGCTCGTCGATATTTGCAATCGTGATCTGCAATTCTCGTAAGAGTGTTACTAATGACCGTTGAAACTCGGGTCGATACCAACTCCGGTGACGCAATTCCAAGAGTATCGGCAGCTCCGGTAATTGTTTGCGAGCAAATTTTAAATAATTCAATGTCGTTTCAGTTAAGGTAAAATCTGGCGGAAACTGTAATAAGATGCCGCCAACTTTACCCCGCTGTTGAATTGGTGCGATGGTCTTTAGAAAGTCCTGAAATAGCTGTTCATAAGTTTGATTGACTGCTAATTCTGTCTGCCAGGTCAGTTCGCGCGGCACCTTCAAAATAAACTTGAATTCCTCTGGCACCTGCAACGCCCACTTCTCAGTCACACTTGGGGCCTTTAAACCGTAGAAAAAGGTGTCCAATTCCACGATTGGAAAAACTTCCGCGTAATCACGCAGAGCTAGTTTTTTGAGATTTGGCAGCAAATGAGGATGTTCACTCCAAGTTGTTAAGCCTATCGCATCCATCTGATCACCTCACGTTTAGTTTACCTTAAAGCGAGTGTAATTGAAAAGCGTCATCTTTTGTTTTTATTGAATGCGGTTTCGCCAACTTGCACAAAAAGTTTTGTGCAAGTTGGCTGTACACACCGAAAACGTTTTCTTCTATGATGGACTTGTTATTTAAAGAAAGGTGTCTTGCATTATGGTAAAAGTAGACTTAGATCACATTTATAAGGAATATCCCGATGCGCAAGAAGGCGTTTATGCTGTCTCAGATTTCGATCTGCATATTGACGACCACGAATTCATCGTTTTCGTTGGGCCTTCTGGCTGTGGGAAGTCAACGACATTGCGGATGATCGCCGGCTTGGAAGATATTACCAAAGGCGATTTAAAAATCGGTGGCAAAGTGATGAACGACGTTGCGCCAAAAGATCGCGACATCGCCATGGTTTTCCAGAACTATGCCTTGTATCCACATATGACCGTGTTCGATAACATGGCGTTTGGTTTGAAACTGCGTAAATACGAGAAGGCTGATATCAAGAAACGGGTTGACGAGGCTGCTAAAATCTTAGGTTTAACCGACTACCTTGATCGTAAACCAGCCGCTTTATCTGGTGGTCAACGCCAGCGTGTTGCTTTAGGACGTGCAATCGTTCGTGATGCACCGATCTTCTTGATGGATGAACCTTTATCTAACTTGGATGCTAAGTTACGTGTGACAATGCGTGCCGAAATTGCTAAATTACATCAACGCTTGAACACAACAACTATTTACGTGACCCATGATCAGACGGAAGCGATGACGATGGCCGATCGAATCGTTGTGATGTCGATGGGTGAAGTGCAACAAATTGGGACACCACGGGAAGTTTATGAGACGCCTAAAAATAAATTTGTCGCCGGATTCATTGGTTCACCCGCCATGAACTTCTTCGATGCCCATTACGAAAACGGCGTGATCACTGATGCGGGTGATGGCATTAAATTAAAGGTACCTGAAGGTCGCGCCAAGATTTTGGACGACGATGGTTACAATGGCAAAGATTTAACTTTGGGTGTTCGTCCAGAAGATATTCATCCTGAAGAAGCCTTCATGGAAACATTCCCTGAAGCAACTGTCAGCGCTAAAGTTGTCGTTTCTGAATTATTGGGCGCCGAATCAATGCTCTACGTCACCTCAGGCAAGACTGAATACGTTGCTAAGGTTGACGCACGTGACTATCACAAACCTGGTTCAGAAATTAAATTCGGTTTCGATTTAAACAAAGCTCACTTCTTCGATAAGGATACGACTTTATCGATCGTTGAAAAGGCGAAAGACGAAAATCGCGCCTAGTGATTGAAATAGGCCTGCAAATCTAATTAGCTCTGAATCTCTAACTCTAAATAATCACCGCAAAATTAATCCACAACAAATCACCTATTTGTTGTGGATTCTTTATTTAACCTATCATTTCATTCAAATCTGACTTCATTCCTACAGCCAATTAATCGACTGAGGTAATCAAACTCATCTTGACGCTCCTTCACAAATAGCGTAATCTGAGAAAAGCAAAAAATAAGAATGGAGTTTACGACTATGTGGTTTCTACCTGCACTAATTACCTTGCTCGCTTGGGGAACTGCGGATCTTTTCTACAAGCTCGGCAATGACGAGCGTGAGAAAGACAGCGCCCTAAAAACCGTCGTGATGGTTGGCCTCGTGATGGGTCTACATGTGATTGGCTACTACTGGATCTATCAGGGCATCAACTATGATTGGAAGAACTTGATTGTTTACCTGCCCGTTTCTGCCATGTATATTTTATCAATGGCCGTTGGTTACTTTGGACTCCGCTATATCGAAGTGTCTATTTCGAGCCCAATCAGCAATTCATCTGGCGCCTTCGTCGTTTTGCTGTCATTTCTGTTCATGCATGGTAATATGAAGCCGCTGCAATGGTTAGCCGTCCTTATCATCATCGTTGGCATGTTCCTACTTGGCGTCTTCGAGAAGCAAGAAGCCGACGCAGAATTGAAAAAGAGTGGCGCAGTCATCGATAAAAAATATCGCGTGAGTGCGATTGCAATTATTTTCCCGATTATCTACGCCATTTTGGACGCGATGGGAACTTACTTGGATGGGGTTTATCTGGATTACAAGAAGATCCTACCCGAAGATCAAGCCAACATGAGTTATGAGCTCACCTTCCTCTTCGTTGCAATTCTCGTTTGGCTTTATCTTGCACTGGTCAAACACGAAACCATGAACATCTTCAAGGAACGTACGCGTGGATTGGCCGCTATTTTTGAAACGCTGGGTCAATTCTTCTATGTCGGTGCGATGGCTGGTAACTCTATCATCGCTGCACCAATGATTGCTTCATACAGCATCGTCTCAATCATTCTCGCCAGAATTTTCATCAAAGAAAAATTAAATGCGAAACAATATCTGGTCGTCGCCTTGATTATGGTCGCAATTGCGATTCTGGGCTTCTATGATGCTTAAGATCATTGACTGATTCTCTGGATACTCAGTCCCTCTAATCGGGCGCTAACCCGTTAAATTCGAACAATTTCATCACACCAAGCAGGGGCGACCATCAATGAATGATGGCCGCCCCTTTTGAATGTCCTCTTGTTAGTTTTGTTCAGCTTGATCTTGGATCTCTTTGATCAGATGTGCTTGATATTGCTTAGAGACCAAGATGAGGTCTTCAAACAAGGTATGCACATAGGGGCGAACTTCTGACGCAACTTGCTGGTCCAACTTGTCAAAAATTTCTTGTTCACGTGGTTTATTCGTCAATGGCTGATGTGTACGCGCCTTTTCTTGAGCAATCTCTTTAGCCACGGATAAACGGGCGACCATTAATTCAATCAGTTGTGCATCGATCGTGTCAATTTTTTCTCTCTTTGTTTCTAGACTCATTTATAAAACCTCACTTATTTTTTTAAAGACCGCCAAAGCATCATCCTGGATCATCTTGATGCCAGGTTCCCAAATGGGTTCGCGATTAATGGCATAGATTGCGGCAGATGCCGGCGCGTCTTGCAAAAGCTGTGCAAAAGGATAAACGCGAAAACTAGTCCCAACAATCAAGATCAGATCTGCCAGTTGCATCGTCATGACCGCTTGCCTTAATCGCTCACTGTCAATTGGTTCACCGTACAAAACAATTCGGGGACGAATAATGCCCTGATCAGCCTGATGATGAAAGTCGTGCAAATAAGTCGCTGCATCCACAGGTTGTCCACAAGTTTGACAGTATAGGTCATAAAGATCCCCGTGAAACTCGATCACGTGTGGATTGCCTGCCTTTAAATCGAGACCGTCCACATTCTGTGTGATCAACCGACCGCCATTTTGACACAGACGAGCGATTTCACGATGAATCAGATTCGGTTGGGCTTGTGGATAATACATCCGCGTCTTAACAAACTGATAGAACGAAGCTGGGTGTTGCCGCAAATTCTCGTGGCTCAGCAATTCTTCAGGACTAATTTGGTCCGCGTAGATTCCGGTCTTCGAACGGTAATCCGGAATACCCGAGTGAGTTGAGACGCCGGCTCCCGTTAAAAAGACCGGATGTTGTGCACGCTCAAGTGCCGCTACCAATTCATCAAAAGTTGACATACTAGTCACCTGCCCGTTCAAAAATCACGAGATCTCGTGGCGCAAATGGCAAGTGAGACGCCTCAAAAAAGGAACCAATTTTTGATTGATAAATGCCCATCATCTTTGCCTGTTGTTCAGCGTCAGATAACTTAGGCAAGCGCAGTTCAAAGGCAGCTTGTTGGTCATTACGCCCTAATCCAAGATAAAGGCCAGCCGAATCGGTGACGTGATAGAGTTGAAATAACTGGCGGACGTCTAGCTTTAGCTGGCGGTCTGAAAAAACCGGTGTGACGATCAAATCACGACTCAAATCGATTGCGGCTAATTCCGTTGACTCGAAGTAATCGGTCAAGGTCTGATTTAATGCCAAGAACAGATGCCGAAGATGTCGGTTAGTCGCTAGCGGCGCATCCTGCATTAACTGCCACATACGTTCTGCTAGCATAAAACTGCGCGGATAACGGACACGCCACGCCGGAATTTGACCAATGAAAGTAAAGGTATCCATCATTTGTAGGGCGGTCAATACAATCTGCAAATGACTCGATTGCGCCGTTTCTGCAGGCAATTCTTGCTCGAAAGTTGATTGCACAATTAAGTTGAAACGCTCAGTGAATAACTCAAACTGCTTAAGTTGCGAATGCATACCCTGATGTAACACCGTATTCATTAAGCTTTGACTAATCACGTACAAAACTTGCACTAATTGTTGATCTTCAAGACGAACGAATCCAATCTGAACGATTTGCTGGCGTTCTTGTTGTAAATGGATCAATTCATGGACTACAATGAAATCAGCGAAGGCTTGATTCCAAACTGGAATCTGAATGTTACCCTGATCATCGTGTCGGGTTTCAAATTCCTCGGGATCAAATGATCCAGCTGGTAACTGAGAAGTCTTTAGCTGTAGTTCAATCGTGTGTGGTGCAAGTGTCGCCCGCATTTCCTCTAGAAAAGCAAGCACTGACGCTGAAAGCTGAATCGATGCTGTCATGAGTTATCTCCTTGATGAATTGATTTTAATGGTCATTGAAGAAAGCAATGGACGGGAAAGTTGGCATTGTTGGTGGCGAACCGCATCCCTCACACTTCTTCGAACTTAGTTCCGATTCGTCCGTGATCACGACTACCTAGCTAAGGGGGTTGAACCAACTATCGCTTGGTCCGCATGAACCACCACAAGTCATCACTTTATTATAGCCCATTTCATAAAATCGTGAAGATTGGAGTTGTTCTGATGAAAATAGATATTCCGCTGACCCCTAGCGGTTATTTGCCAGATCGTTATAGCAAACATGCCGCATCCACTGAACTTTATCAAGGGTATCCCTTGGTCTCACCACCCTTGACCATTACCGATATTCCTGCAGGAACGGTAAGTCTGGCACTCACTTTTTTGGACTTCGATGCCGTACCCGTTGGTGGATTCGTCTGGATTCATTGGTTAGCTGCAAATATAGCCCCACAGGAAGTCGTTCAGATTCCTGAAAATGCTAGTCAGCTGACCTCAACCGATTTCGTTCAAGGACGCAACAGCAATGCCGGTAAATTGGTCAACATCACCGATGCAAAAATTTCGCAACACTATGTTGGCCCTCAACCGCCCGATCAAGATCATGACTACCAATTATGCGTCTACGCGCTTAATCGACGACTTGATTTAAACAACGGTTATTGGTATAACGACTTTCATCGCCAATTAGAAAATTCAGTCATCGCTTCCACAACCATTCACGTCCCTGGTTGTGTGTAGTATAATGAGCTTGAGCCACATGTAGGCAAGCACCATTTGCATTAAAATGATCTTTAGGAGGCTATTATGCGTCAAGTAAGCATAGGACTAGATAATATCAACGCATCAGAAATCGCACTCGGCATGATGCGGATTGATAGCAAGACGACTGACGAAACTGTCAAGTTACTAGAAACTGCCGTTGAACATGGCGTCAACTTTTTCGACAACGCCGACATTTATGGCGGTGGTGATTCCGAGCGCCGTTTCGGAGATGCTCTAGCTGCATCTTCAATCAAGCGTGATGACATCCTGATTCAAACCAAGGTTGGTATCAAGAAAGGTGAATACGATTTTTCGAAGAAACATATTCTCGAGTCGCTCGATGGCTCACTTGAGCGCATGGGACTCGATCACGTTGATTTTCTTTTGTTGCATCGCCCTGATATCTTAATGCAACCAGACGAAATTGCCGAAGCCTTTTTTGAATTACAAAAATCTGGCAAGGTCCGCGAATTCGGTGTCAGCAACTTCAACCCAATGCAAATTGAATTGCTGCAACAAGCTGTTGCTCAACCACTGGTCATTAACCAATTACAACTTGGCCTGATGCACACGGGCATGCTCGATTTTGGCATTCACACAAATATGACCGATGCACGCAGCACGAACCACGATGGTAGTGTTTATGAATATTCACGCTTGAATAATATCACGATTCAAGCATGGAGCCCTTATCAATATGGCTTCTTCGATGGCGTCTTCATTGACAATCCGAAGTTTCCAGAAGTGAACACCGTCTTGAAAAAGATGGCTGATAAATATAGCACCAACGTTAATGCGGTCGCTGCTGCCTGGATCTTACGTCTGCCAACCAGCGTCCAAGTGATCGCCGGCACGACCAATCCAGAACGTCTAGCCCAAATCTGTGAAGCCGACCAAGCCCCACTCACGCATTCGGAGTGGTACGAACTGTACTTGGCAGCTGGCAACGATTTACCTTAGCGATTACGTTTCATCATCAATTCGACTTAGCATGCTGAAATTCGGCATGCTTTTTTGTTTGCGATTTTAAGTTGGCCCCCTCCTGACCTAAAAGCAGGACCCACAGTTATCTCATCATAATTAAATCAACAAATTAAAAGAGCCTGCGTAAAAAACGCAGGCTCTTTTAACACCGATAACGATGAAGTTGCACACTGTTTTGAAATAGATTAAGACTCAATCACGTTTTCTGGCTCATCGGCTAATTTTCTCAAGTGTCTCATTGTTCGAACATAGGAACTGATCAAAACGAGTAGCGAGCCGATCCAAGCGAGTGGGTTGGCCATACTTGCACCAGCAAAGCCAAACATTCCGACTAAGACTAACCCGGCGAACGTCCGCATCAACAATTCCATGATACCGGCAAGGGTTGGCACTAAACTCTGGCCTAAACCTTGCAACGTATAACGTACCACGAACAAAATCGATAAGAGCCAATACAAGCTACTGTTGAAATGAAAATAAGTTTGGGCGGTGCTCGTCACAAGTGGTTGATTATTGCCGATGAATAGATTCACCAGCAGCCGGCCGAAGATAATGATCAATGCACCAGTCACTGCGGAAAAAATCACAGACACGGCCAACGTTTGCAAAACGCCTTGACGAATCCGATTAAATTCGCGCGCACCCAAATTCTGAGCAGCAAAGGTCGCCATCGTGATACCGAACGACATCGCTGGCATCGTCGCCAAGCTGTCGATTCGTCCCGCAGCCGTATACGCAGCGACTGATGTTGACCCCAACGTATTCAACATCAATTGTAAAATCACTGAACCCATCGCAATGATCGACGACTGAAATCCCATCGGTAATCCCATTCGTAAGTGTTCCTTGATCTCGGCTTTCTCTAATTTGAAGTCGGATTTCGAAATCTGCAATAACGGAAATGATCGATAAATAAAGACCAGACACATGATTGCCGAAATAAATTGGGCAAGTAATGTCGCGACTGACGCACCAGCAATTCCCCATTTAAACACGAGAATGAATAATAGTTCGAGACCGATATTGATGACACAGGCAAAAATCAAAAAATATAACGGTGTTTGACTATTGCCCATCGCCCGGATCATATTGGCAAACAAATTATAGGCGACAATTGCAAAAATACCGCCAAACTGAATACTCAAAAACGTATAAGAGTTCGCAATTATATCCGGCGGCGTTTGCATGAGTCGTAAAATTTCACCACAAAATGTCAATCCAATCACCGAAAGAATCAGTGACAGTGCCAAGCTGATGACAATACTCGTCGCAAAACTTCGCTTGACACCACGTAGATCACCGGCACCATATCGCCGCGCGGCAATGATGGCAAATCCATTCGTTGCGCCTTGCGCGATCCCGATGATCAGAAACGACAAGCTCCCCGTTGCCCCAACTGCGGCCAGTGCCTTAACACCAATCGTTCGCCCAACAATAATCGTATCCGATAGCGTGTAGACCTGTTGAAACATATTCCCAATCAACAACGGAATCGTAAAAAAGATAATCTGAATAATTGGTTTACCCTTAGTTAAGTCGCGCAATAGTATCCTCCATGTCGGTGACGCGTTAATCAATCAAGCGCTTCACCATTTTACTTAAAAAAATAAACTCAACTGAATTGGTTTGTACAAGTATTGTAGCATTTTCCCAGATAAATTAAAGATAGCTGCGCTAAAACTTCTTAAAAAATCTGCGAATTTGAACCATAAATTTGATTAACGCAACGATTCAAATCAATTTGATCAAAATAAAATATAAACCGTTTTCTTTGCATAAAAATTAGCACTTTGTTATGATGACTTCGCAACAAGTTACTGAACTCAAAAACGGAGGACATCCCCATGGAAAACGATTATCAATATCCACAGACCAAAGATCAGTTGAACCAGCTTGTCGCCGATATCAGTCAGTTAACGGTGAACATTCACCAAATACACTGGTATATGCGCGGTCGTGAATTTTTCCGTCTGCACCCTCTAATGGACGACTACATGGATCAGCTGAATGAGCAGCTCGATGAAATTGCTGAGCGACTGATTGCAATCGGCGGTTCGCCATATTCAACGACTCAAGAATTCATCGACCACACTGGTTTGTCTGAAGAACCTGGTGAATTTGGTAAATATTCACTCAACGAATACATGCAACGTCTAACAGATCAATTCAAGTATTTACGGGATCAATACCAGAAAGGCATGGAGATTTCCGACAGCGAGAAAGATTGGCCAACGCAAGATATGTTGAACGGCTTCAAAGCAGCTGTTGATAAAAATATTTGGACACTGAATGCATTTCTTGGGCAAGATGCTCAGGCATAATACATGGTGCTAAAAGGAATGAGGCTCGAACCCAGTTTAGTTGGATTCGAGCCTCATTTTTGCGTTGAAGTGGTTTGACGAAGTTGCTACGGAAGATGGTTGTTCCTGCTGTGGGGCCGGCTTCCGCCTTTTTGTAGCGCGCTTCGCTTGCTGCAAAAATGGCTCCAGCCTAAAATTGGAGCCTTCAAAAACGTGCTCCACAAGGCAACTATCTGTGCTTAACAACAACTTCTAAACGATTCGCAAGCGAATCATTCAGAAGTTATCGTTAATGCTCGATAGCTGACCGCCTTGTTCCACACTCTATTCAAAGTCTCCAATTTACCCGTTTTGTAAGACTGCAAGAAGCATGCAGTCCAACAGAACTTTCACAGCCTCACAACCATTTTCCTCCGCAACTTCTGATTTAGTCTAAACTATTGAATAACTGGCTCAGTGATAATTATGAATTTCTACTTCTTAATTTTACATCCCAACTCTGCCTTCACATCTGAGTCAGGGAACGGAGTGGACTGACGGGTCAAATTCAACCCGTGAGCTGTCACACTCTAACCGCCTTGTTCCGCACTCTAGTCAAAATAATTTAATCCTATTGCTGCTCTTACTTCTTGCAAGGTTTGCTCTGCAACTTCATTTGCTCGCTCGCTGCCTTCTTTTAACATCTGGTAGACTGCTGGGATGTCTTTTGCGAATTCTTCTCGGCGCTGGCGAATTGGTCCAAAGGTTGCTTCTAGAACTTCATTTAGGTAGCGTTTAATTTTCACATCACCTAAACCACCATGCTGGTATTCTGCCTTTAATTCAGCGACATGTGCCTTGTCATCGTCAAAAATGTCCAAATAAGTGAAGACCATATTGCCTTCAATTTTTCCGGGATCTGAGACGTGAATATGGTTGGGATCGGTATACATCGACATCACTTTTTGTCGGAGTTCATCCGCGGTGTCGGCGAGATAGATCGCGTTGTTCAGCGACTTGCTCATCTTCGCGTTGCCATCTAAGCCTGGCAAGCGCCCTTGTCCCTTTGGTGGAAAATAGCCTTGGGGCTCAACTAAGACATTCGTTTGATACGTGGTGTTGAATGTTCTGACGATCTCACGCGCTTGTTCCATCATCGGTTCTTGGTCATCGCCAACAGGAACAGTATCGGCCTTAAATGCTGTAATATCTGCGGTTTCACTGACAGGATAAACTAAGAAGCCTGCTGGGATCGATTGTCCAAAGGCTTTTTGCTGAATCTCACTTTTGACGGTTGGATTTCGCTCTAGCCGTGAAACAGTCACAAGATCCAAGTAATACATTGTTAATTCATTTAGCGCGGGGATCTGTGATTGCACGAGGATCGTCGATTTTTTAGGATCGATTCCGACAGCTAAATAATCCAAGGCGACTTGAATTAAGCTTTGACGAATTTTCTCGGGGTTACGTGCATTATCAGTCATTGCTTGCACGTCGGCAATCATAACGTAGGTGTTATATTCCCCTGAATTTTGTAGCGCAACACGGTTCTTGAGTGAACCTAAATAATGACCAATGTGTAGCTTACCGGTTGGTCGATCCGCTGTTAAAATTGTTTTCTTAGCCATTTGAATTTCCTCCAAAAATAAAATTAATGCATTAAAAAAGTCCTATGATGATCTTCAAGATCACAATAGGACGAAATTTTTCCGCGGTACCACCTAAGTTGCGTTCAATAACACGCCAACTCGACTGATTTAAGGCATCATCTACCGTCACGACTTGCGCCTGTGACTCCCTTAGGATCCATTCGGACATGTGTTGATATAGTGTTGCAGCAACCCACTACTCTCTGAAATAAACACACGTCTTACTCTTTCCTAGACCATCTGTATCCATGGCAACTATTAACGTCATCATAGAAAATCTGCTGGCAAAAGTCAAGCGGATTCAAAAACGAAGACGCCTAACCAGCAACAAGCTTTGCAAATAGACTCGTCAAACCAATCTGCCGACGACAAGATTTGAGTGGTCAGTCACGCGAGGAATACTTTAGAAATTTTAAAGAGTCGCCTTAATTATCGCAATCTCAGTGGCTTTATTGTATGCTCATACTTAGTAAATACAAACACATTATCGGTTAGGGTTGAATCAGATGAAAAGTCCAGCATCATTAATTGGCAATCTTGTGCGCTATACTATTTTTATCGCGATGGTTCTCATCACGACTTGGCTCAAAGATCAGGCGTTTGAGCAGGGTAAGCTTTCGGGAATCTTTCTTGTGCTCTGCTTGTCGGCGGCAGCGTTGAGTTTGCTCTTCTTTATTCGCCAATTCAATTTGGAGCAGAAATATTTCTCAGACAGATTGAATTCACGGCCTAAAGTCCTCGCGAATGCCTTTGGATTTTTGTTTTTATTGGTTCTGATTATCGGTGGCCTCAACTTAGTCATTGGTTGGTTGCAAGTTGCCGGATCCATTCCAAAATTTGAAACGACGGTCACGAAATTTGATCTCAAAGATGGTGGGTTCTGGCTCAACATCTTGATTGTCGGTATCATCCTGCCAATCTTGCAGCAATTCATCGCCACTGGCTTCTTCTTCAATTATTTCTTCCGACGCGCAACGCCAATCAACACCGTGCTTGGCATGTTGATCAGTGGCTTGATCTTCGCCGCGTTACAATTCCAGCCTTTCTTCATGCCTGCCTTCTTGCAACTCTCCCTTGGCTGGCTGTTCGCCTTGAGTTTCCTTTACACACGACGATTTGAAGTCCCCGTTTGCTTAAACATCTTCAGTGCGATTCTGATGATCATCTTAGCTTAAAAAAATAAGAGACCATCGAGCCTGCCATTGTGGCGGGCTCTTTTTTTCGTGATCACTGATGCGATATGCCAGTAAAAATCGGTGCTTCTCATATTTTCTCAGACAATTTCCTCATCATTCGTTAGAATCAATTCATGAGGTGACACAAATGAAACTGGCAGTCGTAGAAGACAATCTTCAGACACAGCAACAAATCCGTACACTATTAAACGCGGTTAACTCCCACAGGCAGCCGATTATCACCACTTTTTTCGATAGTGGTGAGGCTTTTCTCTTTCAATTTTCAACCCAACAAGAGGTCGATTTAATTCTGTTGGACATTCAACTTGGCGGTCAGAACGGGATGACGGTTGCGCGCAAAGTTCGTGAGTTTGATCCACAAGTCGCGTTAGCCTTCCTGAGTAACTATGACGATTATGTGTTCGACGGCTATGATGTTGGGGCACTAGGCTACATCATGAAGCCGCTAACGGCTGACAAACTGCGTGCACTCCTTCAGAAAGTCGCCGCACAAACGCAAGTGGCGTATTTTCTCGCCGAGGTCGAACACGAAGCCATCAAGATTCCCTTATTTGATATTCTCTACTTCGAGGTTCAAGATCATCAAATAAATATTCATACGCAAACAAAAGTCTATCAGATCAAGTCGCAGTTAAAAGAAATCCAACAACAACTAAGTCCCGATTTTATTCAGACTTATCGTTCTCTGATCGTCAAATTGAATTTTATCAGTCACCTGACGAAGACTGGCCTGGTACTGAATGATGGCACCTCGCTACCGGTCTCACGCCAACAACGTGCTAAGGTCAAGCAAGACTTTCTCACTCATTATCGAGGACTCGCTCATGATGATTTACACTAAACTCACCTTCATGCTCATCCTATTGATCTGGTCAACGCGTCATTACTGGCTGCTCGATTTCAAAGCCATCATCGCGTTGGTCGTGATGATCTCATTGGGATTTTTAGCGACCGTCAATCCAGTTGGGTTGATGGTGTACAGTTGCTTGATTGCTAGCGTCGCGATCATCCGCTTCGGGCACAAAAAAGACCACGGACTAAACGCCATCATCGCCGGAAGTTGGTTGGGGCTCGCCGTCGCTGCAGCTTTTCTGACAGCAAGTTGGTTTAACTGGGCAGTCCTGCTCGTCACGATTGTCATTAATTTGATTGAATTACTCAAGCAACAACACCACCGGCCATTAATCGTCATGACGATTTGCTTCGATACATTGGTTTTAACGGTGTTTCCTTTCGTTGATGCCCCGCTACAATTAGTGCTGACTAGCTTGGCGGGACTGATGATTTTAATCACGACGAGTTTGATCCACTACCTTTTCCAAGAAACAGACATGGTCTTCGCGCGTTCACTGGATAAGATGATGACTAGTTATACCCAGGAAGTGCAGACACTGTATGAAGGCATGCGAGGCTGGCGACATGATTATCATGATCATTTGCAAACCTTGAAAGCCTATCTGGATCAACAAGAAGTTAAAGAAGCGCGTCACTATTTGGATGACCTTGAGGATAAATGACAAGAAGTCAATCCGATCGTTCATTCAGGTAATCCAGTTTTGGATGCCGTGGTCAATAGCAAGCTTACGCTAGCCGAGCGCTTAGATGTCGAAACGAATGTCAAAGTCTTCGTTGGTACACAGCCGTTGATCCACGACGTCGATCTTGTGGTCATTATTGGTAACTTGATGGATAATGCGCTGGAAGCCATTGCCGAACAAAACAGTGATGAGCAGCGCCTATTGCGAGTTTACATCTCTATTCTCAAACAACAACTTTATATTTCGATCACCAACAGTCGATCAGCCGATCAAATCATCGACCCAGAATACGCGTCAACCAAAAACGATAAACGTGGTTTGGGCATCCGCCGCATCAACCACCTCGTTGATAGTTATGACGGCATGATCAATCGCCAATATCAACCAGGCGTCTTCGTCACAGAAATTTTATTGCCATTGACGACCATTCACGCGGCCAAATGAACCACTGACGTTAAAAACGACTCAATTGGGTCGTTTTTTTGTAAGCTGATAATGTCTTAAAGTGATTCATTCGACAATCGCCCTCTTTTTCCAACGATTCAGTGGCGAATGAATCAGATCTCAAGGAGGTTCATCCCATGATACAACCCAAATCAGTGGCCACCCACTATTCATTTCTCAATAACTGGCGATTTTATTGGCGAATTGCCCGCCAATCGAGTCCGACTTTACTTCCAACGCTAATTGGTTACGCCGTCTTAGAGACATTCCTAAATCTCGGCACGATTATTTTGCCGACTCTGGTTGTACAACTCCTGACTCAACAAGCCGGTTTGCCTTATTTAGCAGCCGTTGTGATCAGTTTCGGTGTTGCCTTAGCCGCAATCACAGTCGGGCACGGCTTTCTCGATATCGTTGGCACCGACCATTCAACCATCCCTCGACTCGAAATGGCCAACCAACTCAATGCAAAAATAATGGCAATCGACTACCAAATGACTGAAGATCCAAAAATTCAGCAATTATTTTCAACTGCGTTTAATAATGGTCTTAGTTATACCTTAGCGGGTGGTCAAGCTTTCTTCTTCGGAGTTGAACGACTCTTGCGAGACATCTTAAGCCTGATTGCACTGACCATCACGATTTCATTCTTCACGCCGCTGATTTTCGCCTTAATTCTTTTTTCAGGAGTGATCAGTTACCTGATGTTGCAATGGTATCGTCGTTGGTACACGCTGAATCACCATACAAAGGATGAGACCAAACGCCGGCAAGAATATTTACGCGAGAATGCCTATGCTACCGAGAACGGCAAGGACGTCCGCTTATACGAGATGGCGACTTGGTATCATCAACATTTTGAGCAGTTGAACCACGATCTCGATCAGTGGCAACAGAAAGAATCTACCCGCCAATTCATCAGTGATCTCGTTAGCGATGGCGCAACGATTATCCGGGACGGTTTCGCCTATTTGTACCTCGCGCTGCAGATCATGGCAAAATCAATCACGGCGACACAACTGACGCTGTTTTTTACGACCATGACTCAATTTTCTCAATTGATCGACGGGACGATCCAAGATCTGCACATGTTGCAAACGGCCAGCGTTGATTTACAAGAGCTACGGCAATTCTTGGACTTACCGGAAGCGCCAAAAGTCAGCACCTTAACGACAACACAACAAGACCAATTACACCAGTCAAAGACACAGATCCAATTCAATCATGTGAGCTTTACCTATCCCGGCGCGGCCCAACCGACGATTCGCGATTTATCCTTCGCTATCGCGCCCGATGAAAAAATCGCCTTGGTTGGTGCAAATGGTGCTGGCAAAACGACGATCACACAATTAATGATTGGATTGCTCAAGCCTACCAGTGGTCGAATCCTGATCAATGGCATCCCAACCTCAGAATTAATTCCGACCGAACAATATGAACGCTTCAGTCCCGTTTTTCAAGATTCAACCATCATGGCTTTAACGCTAAAGGAAAACATCTGTCTATCGACTCATCCAGATGATGCTCGAGTCTGGCGAGTCTTAGAACAAGTTGGTTTAGCCGATTTGGTTAAAAAATTGCCACAACAATTGGAGACGCCAATGACTCGTTACGTTGATCAAAATGGTGTCGAATTCTCCGGCGGTCAGATCCAGAAACTGATGTTGGCACGAGCGCTGTATAAAGACGCCCCATTTCTGGTCTTAGACGAACCAACCGCCGCACTGGATCCAATTGCCGAGAGCGACATGTATCAACAATATGCCGCAATGACCATTGGCAAAACTTCACTCTTTATCTCTCACCGGTTGGCCTCCACCCGCTTCTGTGATCGAATTCTCTACGTCGATCAGGGTGAGCTGAAAGAAAGTGGCACCCACGACGAACTCATGAGCCAACACGGTGATTACGCCCATATCTATGACATTCAAAGTCACTATTACCAAACAAAAGCATCCCCAAAGGAGGTAGCGGAATGAACTCGAACAAAAATATCGTCCAACAATTTTGGGGACTCTTGAAATTGATCCAGTGTTATGAAAAACATGTCCTGTTCTACGCTTTCATGAAGGCCCTGACCGAATTATTACAACCCTACCTCGACTTTCTATTCTTGGGTATTTTCCTGGCCCAACTCACGAGTCATCATCAACAATCTCTGACGATTCTGGGGATCTATCTTGGATTGCGGGTCTTGATTACCCTGAGTTATCGCCTATTCACGAAACTCGCCGCGGACAGTAATGCACGGCTTGGCAATCGCATCGATACCGATGCCGGGGAAAAAATGCTCAAGATCAAATACGCCGATCTAGAAGATCCCAAAATTCGTCAAGCTTATCAGACTGCCATTGAAGGCCAACATTATACCGGTCCAATTGGTGCCTTCGTCAAGGATTACGCCACTCAATTATTCTCGTTCATCATCTCGTTGATGTTCGCGCTAGCGACAATTATCACGCTAACCACGCAAAAATCGGTCCGACTTTCCGCAATTGCTCAATTCAGCAACTCGATCTGGTATGGACTTCTCGTGGTGATTTTACTTTTTATTCCTGGATTCATCGCATTCTTCGCGATTAAAAAGACGACACAGATTCAACAAGACATGATTACTAACGTCGCCGACTCAAATCGCAAGTTTGGTTATTTCGCCCAGTTTTTCTTCCAGTACCAAAATGGACGCTTAATTCGACTTTTTCATCTTCAACCATTTCTGACCAAAATTGCCAACTACAACAAATTAGATGTCCAAGATACGTATTATCAAGGTCAACTCATAGCCTATCACTATTTGATGCTGCCGCAAATTCTCAGCAATATTCTGATTGGCGTCCTCTATCTCCTAGTCGGTGCCAAAGTGGTTGTTGGCGCAATTGCCCTGAGTTACATTGTCACCGCAGTTGGCTATCTTCATCAATTCATGACGACCACCAATGAACTAGTCGAATTGATTGGCTACATGATCAATATGATCCATTATTTGCAATACTACGTCGACTTTCTCAATCTGCCAGAAGGTCAAGCTTCAGGCACATTACCCGTTGAGAAGCGTGATGATAACGACTTCGAGCTTGCTTTTCACGATGTCTCCTTCAAATATCCCGATTCCAATCAATGGGTCCTACGCCATATTGATCTGACCATCAATGTCGGTGAACGTCTGGCCATCGTTGGCAAAAATGGGTCTGGCAAAACGACCCTGATCAAATTACTGACTCGGTTGTTCGTCCCAACCGAAGGAACGATCACCCTCAATGGCATCGACATACAGAAATACAGTTTAGCGGAATATCGTAGCTTGCTTGGCGTCGTGTTCCAAGACTTCAAATTATTCGCTTACTCACTCGCCGAGAACGTCAGCGCCAATCAAAACTTCGATGAATCCCGCATCTGGCAAAGTCTTGACGTCGCCGATGTCAAACAGCGGGTCACCGAAATGTCGAATCAGATCAACACGCCGTTGACTCACAACCTGGACGAGAATGGTGTCGAGATTTCCGGTGGTGAGGCTCAAAAAATTGCAATCGCCCGCACCTGGTACAAAGACGCCCCGATTATTATCTTAGACGAACCAACCGCCGCGCTCGACCCAATTTCTGAGTTCGAAATTTATCAACGTTTTGATGACTTGATTGGTCACAAAACCGCCATTTATATTTCACACCGAATGAGTTCTACTCAGTTTTCACAGCGTATTATCGTGATGGATCAAGGCCAGATCATTCAGGATGGTAATCACGACACTCTAATGGCGGTCGACGGCCTCTATCGCCGCCTTTTCAACGCTCAATCGCAATACTATACCGCAGATAAAATTGCTGCCGAACGAAAAACCAACGACGAATCGTTCGCCATCTCCTAACCCGGCACGACTAACTCAATCCAGACACGCAAAAAGCACTCAGAATTCTGAGTGCTTTTTTTCGGCTAGTCATTCACCATGAGCCACACTGTCATTAGCAAGCAATCGGCATTTCGGTCTGATCAAGCCTGTGCTTCAACTGAACTTCCATTGCGCGAATAAAGTGACGGCGGTAATTCAGTCACAATGTGCGTAGGTGTGCCTAGTGAGAGCAAGATCAATTCATGCATTGCTCGTGACGCGATTGTGTAGAGAATTTGGTGGTCACCCGGTTGTGAGAACGACTTTTCGGAGACATTATAGCCAACCACAGCATCGAATTCGAGTCCCTTCGCAAGGTAAATTGGCATGATCATCACCCCATGATTCAGTCGCCGCTTATTTTCCGTCATCAGCGTGACTTCGGCGTCAACTTGTAGCGTTGCAAAGATTTGTTCAGCCTCGGCCTGCGTCTTCGTCAAGATCGCGATCATCCCATATTTCGCCAGCAATCGGGTACACGACCGACTTAATTCGCGATTAAGATCGACCAGACGCGGACAAACCAGTAATTCTGGTCGCGGACCGGGACGGTTAAACGCAATGATCTGCGGTTGTTCCGGTAACAAGGCACTCGCAAAATTCGTGATCTGAATCGTCGAACGATAGCTATTGTTCAACTCATGAATCTGCACCCGTTGCTGCGGAAATAACTGTTTGACCGTCTCAATAATGTTCGTCGACTGATAATTTCCTGCAAATAGATCCTGAGCATAATCTCCGAGCAGCGTCATTTTTGCGAGTGGAAACGCATGGTGCAAGTAGAAAAGTTGTGCTGCCGAATAATCCTGCATCTCATCCACAAATAAATATTGGATCTGACGATTCTGACCGCCACCGGTTAATTGGTCCCGTAAATATAAAAAGGGGACCACATCACTCAATCGAATCTGATGGCGTTCGAAACGTGTCTTGACACTTTCCAGACGCGATTGCCAAGCAGACGCCATAATTTTAGGTGGTTGAAGTTGACCCAGTAGCTGCAAATATTGCCGTTCGATGTCTAAAAATTGATTATTATAGATGGCTTCATAGATGGGATAAAGCCGCTGCCGGGCGACCTGTTTCAAAAGAAAAGCCTGTTCAGCAGCAACTGAGTGGAAATGATGGTCAATCACGAGATCTTGATAATCGGATTCATCCATCAACTCCAATTGTTCCTGCGCCCAATCGGATGCGGCTAGTTCACGGACTTTTTGCTGTAAACGACGAATCAAACGATTTTTTGTGGCAAGCAGCTTATCGCTCAAACTCAGGTGACTTGCCGTTTCCTGATAGATTGCCTGAATCTCCGACACGGCAAAGACAACTTCGCCAGCTAACATTAAATCGTTAAAATACAAGTCTGGCCGCGACCCCTGCAAGTGAAGGTCGATGGCTTCTAAGACGGCTGTACTCTCCAAATATCGACGCATGACCTTCGTTGATTCCGGTAATGACGCCTGATCCTGCTCGAAACGCTGGAATCGATCCTCCACGTGAAGCCCATGCAATCGCTGAACAAAGAACTCATTCAACGTCACCTGACGCATATTTTTCTCTCCTAAGCTGGGTAAGACTTGGGAGATATAATGACTAAATAAATGATTCGGTGAAAACATAATGATCTGGTCCGAATCCAACTGAGTGCGGCTATGATACAACAAATAAGCCACCCGTTGCAAAATTGCGGAAGTCTTACCGGAACCTGCCGCACCTTGAACCACCAGCACATCGGCATTTGTATTGCGAATGATCTCGTTTTGCTCACGTTGAATGGTGGCGACAATATTCTGCATGTAAACATTGGCATCCGTACCCAACACCTGCTGCAAGATCTCATCACCAATCGTCTCACTCGTATCAAACATATTGGTGATTCGATCCTGCTTGATCGTGAATTGCCGCTTCAACTTCAACTCGGTCTCTTGTCGACCATCCGGTGTTTCGTACGCAATTTTACCCAGCGTACCGTTATAATAGATTCCCGCAATTGGTGAACGCCAGTCATAGATCAAGAACTCAGTCTCATCATCGGTCATCAACGAGGCAGTCCCAATATAAAGCGAGTCCTGCGAATCATCTTCAATATCGATTCGACCAAAATAAGGCGAATCTTGCAGACGCTGGAGCCGATTGACCTTATGCTTCAAAATCGTCTGGTTTTCAACCGACAAAGCAACTAACTGTTTCTGTTGCTGCACAGCGGCATTCGTTTCCATCTGATCATCGATCTCAACGGTATTGATCTTGGCCGTGTCACCATAATTCTGCTCGATCAAATGCGTCTCAAGTTCCGCATTAGCAAGCTTCACAGTCATCTCCGTCAACTGCCGTTTGATCTCTTCGACAATAGTACTCACTCGATCTGCTTCAGATTGACGATCTTTCGGTGCAAACATTTCCAAAACTCCATTCTCTTCTTAGCATCACCTAACGAAAACAGTCCTCATCATCCAAATCGTTCAGAAGCTATTTAAGAAGCTCACTGAATGATTTGATCGAGGACTGAGACTCATTGGTCACCTATACATTTGAATCGTTAAAAAGGACTTGATATTGAGCGTAACCTTCATCGGCTAATTTAGTTGCCGGAATAAATCTTAATGCTGCCGAATTGATGCAATAACGCAAGCCACCTGCTTCAGCCGGACCATCCGTAAAGACATGGCCCAAATGCGAATCAGCTTCCTGACTTCTAACTTCAGTACGCATCATACCATGCGAACGATCTAAGTGTCGCTTAATCAACGACTGATCAATCGGCTTCGTGAACGATGGCCAGCCACAACCAGCATCATACTTATCCGTCGAGCTAAACAAAGGCTCACCACTCACGACATCAACATAGATCCCAGCCTCGTCGAAATCATCGTACTGTCCACTAAACGGACGCTCTGTCGCCGCGTGTTGCGTTACCTCAAAGGCCAACTCACCGATCTTTTGCTTTAAATCCGCATCTTTCTCAGTACTCACGGCTAAAACCCCTTTCCATTTTGTACCCGATCTGAATTGATTTGTTTATCTATCTTGAGCCCAAATCACCCACACGTCAAGTCATTTGCACTAACTACTCATTTGCATCAGCAACTAAAAATCAATTCGTTAAAATTAATTCAAGTTTTCGCAATCAGATAGGTTATCAGTGTTGATCCACCAGATGATGTGTTATAGTAAAGTTAATTAATCAAGCGCTTCATGGAGATGAATGCATGCGTAAATTATTATTGATCCTTCTACCCGTTGTAGCCGTCTTCTTTCTATCTGCGGCTTTTGTCACTCGTGCAATTGCCAAGTTGGCAAATTATCCGGATTAACTTAGTTGTCTAAATTCAGGCGCTGCGATGAGTCGTGGGGCAATATTTTGGCGGTCGAGGCGTGAGTTTGTGCGTCTCTTTTTTTGTTTGGACTTACTGAGCTGTCTTCAGACCCGTCAGTCCTCTGCGTGGAAAGTTGTTGCCTTTGCTGTGGGGCCGGCTGCAGGTTTATTCGGCTCGTGCTTCGCACTCGGCGAATAAATCTTCCGCCTTAAACATTAGCCTTCGCAAACGTGTTCCACAAGGCAACAACTTTCCACTCCGTTCCCTGACTCAGATGTGAAGGCGGAGTTGAGCTTTAAAATTAAAGAGCAGAAACTAACAATTATCACTGAACCAGTTCTTCAATTATTTAGACTAAATCAGAAGTTGCGGAGGAAAATGGTTGTGATGCTGTGAAAGTTTTGTAAGTCTGCACGCTTTTTGCAGACTTACAAAACGGGTAAATTGGAGACTTTGAATAGAGTGTGGAACAAGGCGGTCATCTATCGAGCATTAACGATAACTTCTAAACGATTCGCAAGCGAATCGTTTAGAAGTTGTTGTTAAGCACAGATAGTTGCCTTGTGGAGCACGTTTTTGAAGGCTCCAATTTTAGGCTGGAGCCATTTTTGCAGCAAGCGCAGCGCGCAGCAAAAAGGCGGAAGCCGGCCCCACAGCAAGAACAACTATTATCCGCAGCAACTTCGGCGGCTAGCAATAAAAAAATTCGATTTTATTAATTTGTCATTCTAGACACACGACTAATACAAAAATTCACGCCAAAATACTTGCCATTTTCAATCAAATGAAGCAAGTAATTTAGCGTGAATCTGAAAATTAGTCGTATCTCAATTTCACCATTTAACGCAATCACGATTTTATAGTCTGATCATGATTTAATATTCGAAGAAATAGGATGCCAGCAAATCACACCCAGTTATCTCGAGTTGCCGACTAAATCAGAAGTTGCGAAAGACAATGGGCATGATTGCAGTGCCCGTGCTATAAGCTCGAAATGCGTTTCGAACTTATAGCACGGGCAAAACTTTAGATTTCGTGTAACAAAAGCTACAAGTTTTAGGCGAAAGCTCCTTTAGAAGCTTGCTTCTAAAGAGCTGCAGCCGGCCCCACAGGCTAGCATGCCCATTGTCTGTAGCAACTTCGGTCCAACGCATGCCACAGCAGGAACAACCGTTTTCCGTAGCAACTTCGGTTCGACACATCCCACAGTTAAGACCTAAATTCGTTGATGCTTCAGTTTTGGAAAAATAACTCGATCTGCAAATCCGATGATGAATCCCTGACACAACAGCGAAAAAATCGTCCCAATATTGATTGCAAAAATCTGGTGCGTCAGCATAAACGTGACCAGTGTTGCGGCTAACGGTGGCATGAAGGAAGCGAGTTGTGCCGCCCATGCCTTGCCATGCAACAGTTTAAAGCGAACGAGTTGCATCATTTCATCGGTTGGGTGGAGAACGATATTCAGCCGTTGATAGATTGAGATTGCAACGCCGATCATCTCGATTCCGACAAAATCGAGTAACACTCTCGCTGGTAGTGGCAGATTAACAACGGATGTTTGTCGAAAGAAGTTCGCAGACCATCCGACTAATACGCTGAATGGTATCGTGAAAATCAAATTGCCCAGAATTGCACGCCAACTCACGTGCCCACGTAGAAAAATATTGACAATGATTGCGAATAAAGCAATCAACATCATGACTAGATTAAGTTGTAAGCCACTGGCGTGCGCAATATTGACGGCAGAAGCTGTCCACAGTGCGCTTCCTAGATTAAGCGCAACAGTTAGTCCATTGCCGATGCCATTGATCACGATTGAAACGACGAAATAAAAAACTTGTTGTCGAATGGTCAGACGATTTGTCATGAATTGTGCCTCATTAATTAGTTTTTAAACAGCTTGATGGTAGCATAACCATCACTTGAAAAATACGATGATTTTCCGAACACATCATGAAACTAAAACGGATTGAAAACAGCTTGAACGATTCAGAAAAATAGGTGTAAATCTAGTGGCCATCTTGAAATGATTTGCATAAAAGTGCTATGATAGTAAACGTTTGTGCAGATTCTGGGGATGAAAATAATGAATATTTTTTTAAATAGTCTTTCTGGTGTGCTAACGATTCTCGTGATGATCGTTGTTGGCTATGGGTTGACACGGATCGGTTGGTTCAATGAATCTATCAGTCGGTTGATTGCCAAGCTGGTCACGCAAGTTGCTTTACCCCTATATATGATGACAACAATTATGACTCGCTTTTCAAAGAAGGCTTTGGTTCAGCTCTTGCCTGATCTACGCTTCCCCGTTATTTCAATGTTATTACTGTTCGCCCTCTCTTTTCTCGTGGTGAAACTTTTACATATTGATCAATCTAAGCGAGGACTTTTCAAATCGATGTTTTTTAATTCCAATACAATTTTTGTTGGATTACCAGTGAATATGGCACTCTTTGGGCAGGATAGTTTACCTTATGTCCTCGTTTATTATATGGCGAATACCTTTTTCTTTTGGACTTTAGGCGTCTACTTAATCAAGCAAGATGGGCAAACGAAAGAGCCTTTCAGCTGGTTCGCAACGCTGAAAAAAGTTTTCTCTCCACCCTTGCTCGGTTTCATGATCGGTGTTGTTTTCGTACTACTTGGGATCCAGCTGCCGACTTTTTTACTCTCGGATGCGCAATACATTGGCAATCTCACGATCCCGCTTTCGATGTTCTTCATTGGCATCCAATTGGCTTTGGTGGGCCTCTCACACTTGACCATCAATAAAGACAGCTTGGGGATTCTCGGTGGCCGTTTCATTGCAGCCCCGCTTGTGATGGCGCTACTCGTGATGACCGCGCCCTTGCCATTACTCTTGAAACAAGTTTTCATTATTCAAGCTGCAATGCCGGTCATGACCAACGCACCAGTTGTCGCCAAATTATATGGTGCAGACGCGGATTATGCGGCGGTGATGGTGACCGAAAGCACGTTAATCAGTATGATTGTGATTCCGATCTTGATGGTTTTGATTCAAGGAATTCATTAGTTTTCTCAGCTATTTTCAGACGTCATTAATCGTTGACTCCATGGTTACATTTTTTTAACGATTACCTTGTGTTGATCATTAGGATCAGCCTCAACTTCGAACCGTCTTCAAATTATCATTAAAAACGAAAGGTGTTTATTTTGCGAAAAACTTTTTTCTTGATTTTACTTTCAACCTTCCTCTTTAGTTCTATGGAAATTATGTTGAAACTTGCCGGCAGCAGTTTCAATCCGATCCAGCTGAACTTCCTCCGTTTCTTGATTGGTGGTCTCTTCCTGTTACCATTCGCCATTCACGCCATCAATAAGAACCAATTGACAATTGATCGCGCAGCAATTGGCAGTTTCGCACTAACTGGTTTAATCTGCGTGCTGATTAGTATGACGCTTTTCCAGCTCGCCGTGATGTATGGAAAAGCCTCTATTGCCGCGGTTGTCTTCAGTTCTAACCCTGTCTTTGCACTGTTGTTCTCCTACTTAATACTTCACGAAACGTTATCGCGTCCAAACTTGATCTCCGTGATTATCTCGGTGATTGGATTAGTGATCATCATGAATCCATTGCATCTGACGAATCCATTAGGTATGGTGCTTGCCTTGCTTTCTGCCGTTACATTTGGTCTTTATAGTATCGCCTCTCGCAAGGTCTCTCAAACTAACCATTTCAACGGCATCACAATTACCAGTTTCACGTTTATCTTCGGTAGTCTTGAATTAGCCTTATTGATGGGGTTAAGTCACATTCCAGTCATTGCGGAGCTGTTGCACCAAAATCCAATCACGGCTAATTTTGCGATGATTCCTTATTTTGCCGGAATCAACGCACAGACTATCGCCATGATTCTCTACTTAGGTATTGGCGTCACAGGAATCGGCTTTGCGACTTACTTCATCGCAATGGAGCGTTCAGACGTCGCTACCGCCTCTCTCGTTTTCTTCATTAAGCCCGTTTTAGCCCCAATCATGGCGTTAATTATCTTGCACGAAGCGATTCTCTTGAACACTTGGATTGGGATTGCCGTGATTGTCGTTGGCTCCGTGGTCAGCTTCGTTGGCCAACGTGCTGTCACCACTGAGAATACGATGGTTCACGAAGATTATCTTGAGACTGTCGAGCATGAAGGAACCCAAGCAGATCAACTAGTCGCCGCAGAAGTCGCAACTGCTAAAAAAGCATTACAGCGAAAAGAGCAAGCGTTGCAGGCCACACATCAAATGCCAGCGGCTAAACAGTCTGAAGATTAAGACTCATCAAGCATGTCTGTCATCAAAATATTAAAGAAGGCCCATGATTCGGATGTCATCCCCGAATCATGGGCCTTTTATCTCTCATCTTGAATGATCATTAGCTTGCGTTGAACCATCAAGCCATGACGATTGGCAATAAGTGTAACAGATTGTCGATTTCGTACGTGGGTTGAATCAAATTAGCAGCTTGGTGTTGGGGATTGAACCAAACGGTTGGAATGCCAGCATTGAGTCCGCCTTGAATGTCAGAAGTGAGCGAATCGCCAATGATCAGTGCCTGTTCAGGTAGGAAATGGTCGATCCCCTTTTGAACTGCATCAAAGAATTCAATCGCTGGCTTCTGATGGCCGACTGCTTCTGAAACGAAAACTTTGGTGAAGAATGGTGCTAATCCACTGGCTTCCAGTCGCAACCGCTGTGTTTTAGCGACACCGTTGGAAACAATGTAGAGATTGAACTGGTGCGATGCCTGCAACCGTGTCAATAATTCTTGTGCATGCTGAATTTGCACGTAACCCTGATTCAAGCCTTCACGATAACGTTGCTCCGCGGTTAGGCCGTCTTGCGGACCGGCAAGTTGAAATTCTTCAAACAATTGTGGAAACCGACGCTCAAAAATCATTTCGCGGGTAATTTCTTGACGCTCGAATTGTTCCCACAACTGACGATTGATCGCGGCGTATCGCTCCCGAATCACGGGAGTTAGATCGATTTGCAGCTGGCTAAACAAGCCTTGCAGCGAACTTTCTTCTGCTGCACGAAAGTCTAGCAGTGTATCGTCAATATCAAATAATAAATCTCTATAAGTCAAAATAACGCCTCATCAATTTCAATTATATTTTCGCAATTATCCAGCGACTAACTCACCGGCGCGAGTGGTTCATCATCTTGATACTTATTTTCTAATCGACTCATCCAGAAACTCAAGGCGGCCCCGGCGAGGAACAAGACTGCTGACGCCACAATTTGTAAGAAGGTGAATCGAACGCCGAATGGAATGATCATCACGGTCGACGCGAATACAACGCCAAGAATGAAGTGGAACATTCCGGCATACGTCCGCTGGAAAACATAATCAGCAATCTTAGACAACAGCAGGACCGATCCCACGCCACCAATCAGGATTGGTAAAATTACGGCTAGATCCATGTTGTGAATCCCGTCTGCCATGTCTTTGTACATCCCCATGTACACCAGAAAGTTAGATGGGCTTAACCCTGGCACGATCATCCCGAGACCCATCAAGAATCCGGCTAATAACCACGTCCAGAAGTTTTGTGGCACGCCGGAACCGAAGAGTTGGGCGCCATACATCAAAAACGCCAAACTAATCAAAAAAGTGACGATCAAAATACCATAGTGTTTACGTTGACGTCCCTTTTTGCCTGCTTGTCGCCAAAGCGCTGGCACTGTCCCGACGATTGCGCCGACAAAGAACCACAGGATCTGGTGCTCATACTTACCTAGCGCGAAACTGACGAGAAACGAAAAGAGATAGACACCGGCGATCCCGCCTAGACCTAACGGAATAAAATACAGCACGTTTTTCTTAAAATTCTTCGTCATGTGTGCCAGAAACGCAATGATACGCTCATAAACACCAAAGACAGCGGCTAACGCACCACCGCTGACACCTGGTAAAATAAAACCGGAACCAATAAAAATTCCTTTAACAAAACGTAGAACCCAATCAATCATCTCTTATCCTCATACTTTAAATTTTAATTGGCAACTGGTCGACTGACCCATTGCCATTTGTTTGCACTTTTTGCAATTCGTTCTGATTATATCATGCGTCAGCAGCTAAGCTTGTCCGTCCTCAGACCGACTTTGTTTTGAAACAAAATTGTGCCGACGAATCGCCCAATTATTCCTGTGAGACACGTCGATCACCTCTCATTTCAGTGCGGCTAGTCGACGACTTTTGCCCCCAGCGTATTCTTGAAGTGACGCAGCGCCCATTCATGCCCCACTGGATCAAAACTGGCCACAGCTGATTCATGGATCACGAGTTGATAGCCGAGATTATAGGCGTCGACGGCGGTATGCAGGACACAAATATCGGTACAAACGCCCACGAGATGCAGTGTTGTGATCTGACGCTCGCGCAAGCGTAGATCAAGATCGGTGCCACAGAACGCAGAGTAATGCCGTTTATCCAGCCAATAGATTTTGGAACGATGGGCCTGATAAAAATCAGCTAACTCGCCATACAACTCGCGTCCTGGTGTGCCCACTAGATTATGTGGTGGAAATAGTTTGTTTTCAGGATGGTAGGTATCGTTTTGATCATGGCGATCCACCGCCATCACGACAAAATCTTCGTTCGTCACAAAATCGCGTGCAATCTGAACTAAGTTTTTCTCAATTGCTTGCCCGGGTTGGCCGGTCGTTAGCGCCCCATCGGTTGCGACGAAATCATGCGTATAATCAATGACAACTAAGCCTTGCATAGTCACACACTCCTCTCGAATTAAGCCTATTATCGCAAGTCTAATCCTGATTAGCAAGCGTGAGTTCACTCAGCCACACATGTTTCAGACCGGCGATGACTTCCGACTTATGTTAAAATGGAACAGCATAGAATTAAGTTTGGAGGATAAATCAAGATGATCAAAAATGTGGTTTTTGATATCGATGGCACGTTGATTGATACTGAGAAAGCTTATATGAACGCTTTACTGAAGGTGTTGAACGAACAACGCGGTCTAAGTTTCACTTACGATCAAGTCGTTGCAATCTATGGTATCACCGGTGTCGATGGCCTGAAACAATTAGGGTTTAAAGACGATGAAATTCCGAGTCTTGTCCAAGATTGGTACGCAGCGTTTCCAGAGTTTGAATCACTTGTCGGTATTTTCCCCGGCATCATCAACACACTTAAGACACTCCCACAATACCAAGTTGAATTAGGTATTGTCACATCGAAGACGCGAGATGAATTCGATGCGGCATTCGAGCCGATCGGCCTGCTACCCTATTTCAAAAACGTCATCACTTCATCAGATACCACGAAGCATAAGCCAGATCCCGAACCACTCTTAAAAATGGTTGAGATTTCTAAGATTCCGGCCGAAGAAACACTCTATATTGGCGACACACGTTTCGATTTGGAAACGGCAAAATCCGCCGGTGCTAAGTTTGGTCTTGCTAGCTGGGGTGCGCACGATCACGGCCAGTTCCAAGAAATGGATTACTTCCTTTCCCGCCCCGCAGAAATCATCGACTTAGTTCGCTAATCAACTCGATACTCAATCAGACGAACGATTTGATGAGCGGCAATGACATCGACTAACCTCGGTCGCACCTAACCTTGAAAAGAATGCACAAATAAATTTAGGCAAGTTGCCGAAATTTATTTTTTATTTTTGAAAGCGTTGACAGAACTCTCGTAGCCAACTATGCTGGAATTAAATCGCGAAGGAGCATAACAACAATGTCTAAAAAAGAAGTCTTCTCAGAGTTTAACGGTGAAACAATCTACAAATTATCGTTAACTAATCAAAACAACATGAGTATTTCCTGTTTATCATATGGTGCCAATTGGTATGAGTTATTAGTTCCAACCAAAAATGGCAAACAAAATCTACTGCTAAACTTTCCAACGATTGAGGATTACGTCCGCACGAATGAATACCTCAACATGTCGATTGGTCGAACGGCCAGTCGTATTGGCAAAGGCGAATTTGTACTCGATCAGCAGACTTATCACGTGGATCACAACGAAGGCGGGAATACCCTTCACGGTGGTCCCCACGGCTTCAACCGTTTGAACTGGGAAAGTCGCATCCAGGGCAACCAGATTATTTTTGACCGGCGGATCACACCTGCAGACGACAGCTTCCCTGGGACTCTCGATGTGACCATCACCTACACGCTGACCAATGATAATCAGGTGCTGATCGATTATAAGGCAAAGAGCGACGCGCTAACGGTCTTTAATCCCACGAGCCATGCTTACTGGAATTTAAACGCGGATGATCGCAACGTGAACAACCTGAATCTCTACGTCCGCAGCGCTGAACACCTCGAACTCGATCATGAGAAAATCCCAACCGGCAAGACGGTTAAAAATAGCGGCACGCCATACGACTTCCGCCACCTCAAGCCAATTGGTCAGGCGATTGAGGGCTTACAAGACATCCCCGAGAAAGGCATCGACGATGTTTACATCCTGGATGATCACGACGACTCGCTACCTGACGCCATCTTAGAGAACCCCGAGCAAAAAATCAGCGTTGAGTTTTATACAGAGCGCAACGCCATCGTTCTCTTCACATCGAATGCCTTCGGAGAAGATCAACCATTTATCAATAAGACGGGCCAACCGCAAGTTGGTGTTGCACTCGAAGCACAAACGGCACCCAATGCTATTTTCGATTCTCGTTTCGGCGACTTCACCATCGATAAAGGTCAGCCTAGACATTACCAAACTAAATATCGCGTCATCTTCTAACCAGCGTCCAAAGATAACACAAAAGCAATCGACAGACGGGTTATTCTCTCCCCTTAATCAGGAGTGGGAATAACCTGGGATCTGTGGATTGCTTTTTTTTGACGATGAATGATCCCACTTCAAAAAACGTTAACCTCACTTTTGGCCTTCGACTCGCTCCAACAACTGTCTGACATCGACGCCGGGATCGACTTGTTGATTATTTAGAAAGGTATGCGTATAGGCATGCCGATAATCACTCGGCGTCAAATGCATCTTCTGCTTGAACAACCGCATAAAATATTTCGGGTCGGCAAAGAACGACTGCTCGCTCACCTCCACAATGGATAAGCTCGTCGTCAACAACAAATACTTCGCGTAGTCGAGCTTGACCGCATTCATATAGGCTTTAACTGTCATTCCTGTGGCCGACTTAAACAGTCTCGTCAGATAATCGGCGTTGATTGAAAAATGAGCTGCGACCTCGACAACTTTTAAATCTTGTCCCATCTGAATACGAATCCATTCCTTCACCTGATTAACAATGTTCTGCTGGTCATTAACAGCATGTTGCTGTTGCCAATAATTATTTGCCAATTCAACCAACAACATGCTCTCAGCATAATCTGCTGCAACCGGTGAATAATAATTGCCATGTGCAACATCCAATAGCTGCTGTGCAGCAATCATCACCTTTTCGCCTTGCTGTAAATGAAAGGTTCGCGGTAAAATCGCCGTCATTTCTGCCGGTGTCCCATGAGTGCTCACCTTTGACTGCTGATCCCGGCTGATGAGATGCAACCAAATAAACTGGCTAGGCTCGAGCGTCGGCATCGCGCCTTGAATCGTCTCGTATGGAAAAACAGTGAGTACATCACCCTCACCCAACATCAAATGTTGATCTGCCACGGTCAAACAAATTTGTCCACTTGTGACCAGAATAATTTCTGTGTCATCACCATGCGTCATGGCATGATGTTGCCAGCCAATCTCTGCGATAAACTGGCCAGATTGTAGATAACGTACCGGCTTTTTCAGCGGTATTCTCAGGTAACTTTGATTCATTTCATCACGTCGCTTTTATCCACTTTTTCTACCATTATATCAGTTTTAAAGGTAGCATTCGTCATTTACAATCGGGTTAAAAGCAAAAAAGGAAGAAGTGCCGATCATGAGAAAACTTAAAACCAGCATTGACGATCAATTTTGGCAAAACTATCGTCAACTCGTCAAAGATGAACTAATTCCCTATCAATGGTCAGTCATCAACGACGAGGTCGACGTCAAAATTCAAAAGGAAAATGCCAATGCCTTTGACGCTGTCGAGAAAAGTCACGCGATTCAAAATTTGAAAATTGCTGCAGGACAAGCCAGTGGTGAATTTTATGGTTTTTGGTTTCAGGATTCCGACGTTTATAAATGGTTAGAGGCGGTGGCCTACGCATTGCGCTATTCACCGGATGTTCAGCTGCAACAAAATGCGGACCAGCTGATCGATTTAATCGAGGCTGCACAACAACCTGATGGCTATTTAGACACCTACTTCCAATTGACCTCACCAGAATTAAAGTTTAAACACGTTTCATTCAGCCATGAACTTTATTGCATGGGTCACTACATCGAAGCTGGGGTGGCCTACTACCAAACCACCGGCAACCAAACTGCACTGGACATTGCCGTTAAAATGGCCGCGTGCATCAGCCACCATTTTGGGCCAGAACCAGAAAAACTGCATGGCTATCCGGGACATCCTGAAATCGAACTGGCACTCGCCAAACTTGCTGACGTGACTGGTAACCCACAATACACCGATCTTGGTAAATACATGATCGATCAGCGTGGCACTGAACCTAACTTTTTCGAAGTCCAAGCAAAGGCACGTCAGAACTCAGGCGTGCAAGATCGTTTCGACAGTTTTGATAACGAGCCCCGCGCTAAATATTTCCAGAATCAATCCCCCGTGCGTGAAATGACAACTGCAGAAGGACACGCCGTGAGAATGACCTATCTGTTGACAGGAATGGCTCACGTGGCTCGCCAAACACGGGACCAGTCTCTGATGGACGCTTGCCGTCGGCTTTGGGATAACATTACCCGCCACCGGATGTATTTGACTGGTGGCATTGGCTCGACAGTCTCGGGCGAAGCATTTACCTTTGATGATGACTTACCGAATGACACGATGTATGCCGAAACATGTGCGTCCTGTGCCATGACGTTTTTTGCTAAACAAATGCAAGAAGCCGCACCCGATGGTCAATATGCCGATCTAATGGAGAGAGAATTGTTCAACGGGACAATCAGTGGCATGTCGCTAGATGGCAAACATTTCTTCTACGTGAACCCACTTGCTGTTGATCCACAGGCCAGTGCCAACGATCCCACAAAATCCCACGTCAAGGTCACTCGTGCAGATTGGTTCGGTTGCGCCTGCTGTCCGCCTAATTTGGCGCGCTTGATTGCATCGGTTGATGAATATATTTATACCATCAAAGATGACACCATCTATCTCGACCAATTTATCGGCAACGAATCCGAGTTCGACAACGGTTTAAGCCTCCATGTTTCTGGCCGATATCCTTGGACTGATCAAATTGAGATTGTAGTGACTGCCAAACAACCGATAGCAACCAGACTAGCCATTCGCATCCCGACGTGGTCGCAGCAGAATTTTCAGGTTTCAATCGAAGGGAGATCAAATCCACTCCAAACTGGCACTAATGTCTCCGCCACCGATTTACGCAATGGCTACCTTCTATTGGACCAGACCTGGTCCGGGAGCACCAAAATCAGCCTTAAATTAGATTTAAGCGTCCGTCAGACTCAAGCCGACCCTCATGTCGTCGCAGATCTCGGAAAAATTGCGATCGAACGCGGCCCTTTGGTCTACTGCCTAGAAGAAGTCGACAATGGTAATCATCTACCTCAGCTCAGTCTGCCACTTCACACGACGTTTACGGAGACATTCGATAAATCATCACTTGCGATTCCGTTCATCAAACTCACAACGAGTGGACAACGAATCACGACTCAGCCCCAACATTTATACGAAACTGCAGGTCTGCAAACAACCACAACACAGACGGTCGAACTAATTCCTTACTTTGCCTGGGCAAATCGGGCACCAGGTGAAATGATTGTTTGGGTCGATGAGGCGACAGCGGAATCAACAGTCTAACCAATTAAACTCAAAAAGAGGCAATGACACATCGAGCAAGTGTCATTGCCTCTTGACGTTATCCGATGATAACCATCCTATTCACAGCGGATCAATTTTTAAACAGATTGCTTGATTAATTCATGCTCACTTTCGAATCATCATCACTGGCTCACCGTTTTGATCGGTACCCGTGAATGTCATGGTTTGTTTTTTGGTCAATTGATTCCACTCCGAAAGGAAGTAACCAAGATACTTCTTGTGACCGATCGTTAATTGGCTTTGATTACCATTATTTTCAAAATCCAGAGTGGCTTGATCCTTACCAGAAATTTTACCATTAGCCTTAATTGTCAGTGTCGTGAGCGTCGTGATCTTAGCAGTAATTTTCTTGTTCATCTGCACGACTTGATAATCTCCAATAACTTGATCTAGCTGATACTTCGCAATTGTTTCACCCGCATAGCGTAGTGGTGCAACAACTGGCCAACCGGATTTCGTAAAGAACATTTGATGGACACGATCTTGATAGGCTTCACCCGTACTTGGAAAACGGGAATGGAAAATCAAAAAGTATTTTTGACTTTTTGCATCATAGTAGGCAGAATTATGACCCGGTGACACGTAGCCGGATCTAAATGGCTTTTTCGTATCCCAGGTGTGATTGCCCATAATTTTGACCCCATACTTTTCGATTGCGTCATCATCAAACGTTGTTCCCACCGGCCCTTTGATTTTAGTGAAGTCATGACCTTGTGAATCAACAAATGGACCGTCTGGGTTCTTCGAACGACCCACTCGAAGATTGTAGCCGCCAGTTGCGTCTAATCCGCCAAAAGATAAGAACAGATAGTAGTAGTCCGTCTTCGAATTATAGAGCAGATATGAACCTTCAATTCGCACATGATTTCCACCTAGAAGTCGTTTACCATAGCCTTGACCAGCCATTGGTAGTCCCGTCTTCTGATTCATTTTCAAAATGAAGATTCCACCAGAATAAGAACCATAGACCATCCAGAGTTGTCCATTTTTATCATAGAAAGTTTGTGGATCGATCGCGTTAGGTTGAGTTGTCGCGTCGTAAGAGACGTTCTCATCCTTGATGGCATTGCCTGAGCGCAAGAAAATACCTTGATCTGTGTATGGTCCAGTGACTTTATCGGCAGTCGCCAGGCCAATCACTGCCGTCGGATTATCGCCTTCGCAAGCCGTGTAATACATATAATATTTCTTGTCCTTAAGCTGTTCAATATCGCCAGCCCAAAAGGTATTCGTGTTTGCATCCGTAAAAGCGTCCGCTAACTGTGTCTGAATGTCCGTAAATAATTTCTGGTCATTAACGTTGTTTGAAATTTGCTGCCACTTGATTAAATCAGAAGACTTTGCCATTTGCATATGAGATCCAAAAATGTAATACTCCGAACCAGACTTAAGAATCGAAGGATCATGCACTGAAACATCCGTAAATTTGGGATCACTCAAAGTTTGTTTCACTGCTTTCGGCTTTGGTTTACGACAACCAGCTAACAGGCCCACACTGAGTAAAATCCCAGCTGCACTAATAAGCATCTTCATCTTTTTTTCATCGCTAGACACCCTCACTTCCTCGTACGTGCTTCATTCCTACCTAACTAATGCTTAAATCTTGACGCTGAATAGGTTGCCCTATTCATAAAAATGCTCAAGATGATTATTTTTTATGAGCATCCGGTATTTTTGCCGCCGTCACTTCAGCTGGCAGTCCTAGTTTGTAGCGTTCAATAAACGCATCATACCCTTGAACGCCCACCGGATTTGGGGTGCAGGTGCTGCGCTCTGGCGAAACGAAAACTTGTTCATCCAAATAATTTGCCAATGAGCTCGCTGAATCACGGTTGAGTGTATACTGAGCGAGAATTGCCATTCCCCAAGGCCCACCCTCGCCTGCATTTGCCATGACTGTGATTGGCGTATTCAACGCGTCAGCCAGAATTTGTTGTGCGACCACTGGTGTTCTGAAGAGCCCACCCTGTGCAATCAAGACATCCGTCGAAATTTGTTCCTCTTTCGTCAGAATGTCCATGCCGATTTTTAAGGGTGCGAATGCCGAAAAAATTTGTGTCTTGATGAAATTTGCCAAATTAAAATGACTATTTGGTGTGCGAACAAATAATGGTCGCCCTTCTTCAACGTTCGTGATATTTTCGCCAGACAGATAAGCGTAATTAACTAAGCCACCCGCATCCTCATCGCCATCTTCTGCGGCATGGTTGAAGAGTTTCGCATACAGCTGGTCAACTGAAAACGTGCTACCAATCAACTGACTAAATTCTGTCAAAAGTTTCATCCATGCATTCACATCAGAAGTACAATTATTTGTGTGTACCATGGCAACCGGGGCGCCCTCTGGGGTTGTGACAAGATCAATATCACGATGAACTTTAGCCAATGGCTGATCCAAAACAACCATCGAAAAGGCAGAAGTCCCTGCCGAAATATTTCCGGTACGCTTTTTGACACTATTGGTGCCCGTCATGCCAGTTCCTGCGTCGCCTTCCGGTGGTGCCATCACTGAACCTGATTGCAATTCACCACTCATGTCTAAACGACGCGCACCTTCATTCGTCAGATGACCTGCGACTTCACCGGCAATTAATGGACGGGGTAATAGCTGCGCAATATCGAAGTCATAACCTAACACTTTAATTAAATGATTGAACTTTTCCATCTTATCTTCATCATAATTCAAGCTAGCCTCGTCGATAGGGAACATCCCCGAAGCATCACCAATCCCAATCACCTTTTGACCGGAGAGTTGCCAATGAACATAACCTGCAAGTGTCGTGAGGAAGTCAACTGACTTCACGTGTGTTTCTTGATTCAAAATAGCTTGATAGAGATGGGCGATGCTCCAACGTTGCGGAATATTAAAATTAAATAGCTGGGTCAATTGTGTGGCAGCTTCTGCCGTGGAATTATTTCGCCAAGTTCTGAATGGAACTAGTAGCTGTCCGTCTTGATCAAATGGTAAGTAACCATGCATCATCGCGCTTACGCCAATCGCCGCAATTTTAACTAAAGATTCGCCATACTTCTCCTGAACCGCAGCTTTCAGTTCGGCATAACTGGATTGGATCCCATGCCAAACTTCTTCGAGTGAATACGTCCAATAGCCATCCACAAGTTGGTTCTCCCACGCGTAACTTCCTGAAGCCACAACGGTGTGATCGGTTGCCACCAGTACTGCCTTGATTCGTGTAGAGCCTAACTCAATTCCCAAAACTGTTTTGCCATCGATAATTTCTTCATTTACATTAATTGTCATCTTACACCTCGATCGATCTTCACTGTGAAGATCTCTTAATTAGCTTTTATGCCTTCTTCAAGCTTGGTTTTTAGCTCACATCGGTAAAAAATAGCCGGGTGATCAACGATCATCACCCAGCTAATGACTGCCCTTATTTATCAATTTGCTGGACAGTTTTGACGATTTATTGAATATTAATGAATTTTAGGTCAAATAATTGGGCAAGATCAGTCACTTGTTGAACAGAAACCTCGGTTGTGAAGACGGTATGATGACCCCCGCCGTTTTGGATCCATTGCGTGGCACCAGCTTTTAATCCTGCTTTTGGCACCCAAAGTTGACGAGCAACTGGCAGATTAGGTGCTGGCTTCTCGGCTTCTTTAGCTTCGACTTCATAACCAATCAAACGATAGCTATCGCCAAAGTCCGACATTGTCACATCAATGCCATCGCCAACTTGGCCGTCAAAAACAAGCCGTGCAGGATCCTCGCGATCACCGATTCCTAGTGGGTGAACTTCTACTCGTGGCTTGGTACTTGCGAGTGTTGGATCAACTTCAAGCATGTGTGAACCCAAGATAACTTCATGCCCCTTGCGCAGATCTAACGTGTAATCTTCCATGAATCCAGTCTTCTGATTATGGCTGACGATTTTCAACAAACGATCGAGTGCTGCTGTCTTCCAGTCACCTTCACCAGCAAAACCATATCCTTCACGATTCAACAATTGAACTGCCAAGCCAGGTAATTGTTCAATGCCCCAAAGATCTTCGAAATTGGTTGTGAAAGCAGAATAACCACCGCGTTCAAAGAAACGCGCCATCGCAATTTTTTCTTTCAATTGGTAACGTACTTGCTTCTTGAAAAATTCTGGATCATTATGACCAGCTTCGGGAACCAAATCATAGCGTGCTTCTAAATCAGCGTATTCAGCGTCGACATCTGCTTCAGAAACTTGCTTGATTTCTGCCACTAAATCCCCGATTCCGAAATAATCGACGGTCCAACCGAATTGAGCCTGTGCTTCAATCTTGTCACCCTCAGTGACTGCAACATTGCGCATGTTGTCACCAAAACGTGCGACTTTAATGTTGAAGCTTTCATTATAACCAACCGCCACATTCATCCAATCGGCAATCTCACTTTGAACTTCAGCATCGCCCCAGAAACCATAGACCACTTTATTGTGCTTGCGTAAACGTGCATTGATAAAGCCATATTCGCGATCGCCATGAGCACTCTGATTCAAATTCATGTAATCCATATCGATCGTATCCCAAGGAATATCATTGCGGAATTGGGTTGCTAAATGAAGCAAGGGTTTCTGCAATAATTTGGTTCCACGAATCCAATTCTTAGCAGGTGAGAAGGTGTGCATCCAAGTTATCACACCGGCCACTTCATCACGGTAATTGGCTTCTTTCATTGCAGAAGTAATATTGGCAGCGTCAATAGCGACTTCTTTGAATTCAACGGGATAAGGTAGCTGACCACTTTCATTCAAGCCGGCAACTAATGCCTTCGCATCTTTTTCAACTGACTTTAGGTCGTCTTCGCCATACAAGGCTTGACTACCAACAATAAACCAAAACTTATATTCAGGGACTGACAACATGATCCATTCCTCCAATAATTAAACTTAACAACTAGCTCACTAGTTATTCTTTTGCCCATAATAGGCATTTTTGCCATGCTTACGGTAATAATGCTTGTCCAACAAATATTGTGGTGTTGCGACATCTTGAGCAACATTTGCGAATTGTTGTAGCATCATCGTGTGATAACTCATTTCTGCGCAAACCTCCAAGACCTTGGCGTTATAAACAGCCTTTTCTGCAGTCGCACCCCAGGTGAACGGGCCGTGATCTTGAACCAAGACAGCCGGCACATCCATCGGCTTAATGCCACGTTCCTTGAACGTGCGGACAATTACCTTACCCGTATTTTCTTCATAGGCGGACTCAATTTCCTCTTGCGTCAAGGTATCAGAGACTGGCACCGGCCCATAAAAAGTATCCGCATGTGTCGTTCCTGCAGCAGGTAAATCCAGTCCTGCTTCTGCAAAAGAGACCGCCCAAGGAGAATGAGTATGCACAATACCACCAATTTCTGGAAACGAATTATATAAAACAGTGTGCGTCGGTGTATCGCTAGAAGGATTCAAGTCACCTTCGACAACTTCACCCTGCAAATTGACAACGACCATATCATCTGGCGTCAACCGATCGTAATCAACCCCACTAGGCTTGATCACGAACAATCCTTGCTCCCGATCGATGGCACTCACATTGCCCCAAGTAAACGTCACCAGATTGTATTTTGGCAACAACATATTGGCTTCGTATACTTCTTTCTTCAATGCTTCTAACAAAACTTGACCTCCTGAATGAAAAATTGAGATGATCCAAATAATTGAAATGACAGCATAAAATAACTCGCACTTTATTTATACGTCACAATTAAATGTATGTCAATATTTGTACGTAACATTTTCAAATATTTCTCAATTACAATTGCCAATTATTTGATCTTTTCTTGTCCAATTTAAAATAGTTTTTCAGCCAACATCGCCTAAAACTACTTCGAAGATTTTTTTAACCAAAACGGACAGCTGTTTTTTAAATAGCCTAGCTCATAAATGAACTGGCATTGTTGCTCATAATCATAACTACAAATTGTGATCTGATCTTTGACTTGTTCATGAAACTGTCCATCAATCATCGTGAGCTTGGATTGGATTGAAGTCAATATTTGAGACAGATTTTAAGAGACATTCAGAACCGCGTTTA
>NZ_AZFX01000079.1 GCF_001435835.1 Lapidilactobacillus concavus DSM 17758 | reverse complement strand
CGAGAGTTACCAGAGTTGAAACCTTGACGATCATAAGGATCGTAGCCTAGAACAGACGATCATAAGGATCGTAGCCTAGAACAGAAGTTAACTCGGCTTGAAGTAACGTATTTAATGTATCCTGCAGTTGTTTTCTAAAAACTTCTTTTAAATCACCATGAGATAGTAGTACATTTGCCAATTCTTTGTTAAACTGATTCATAGGGGAAGACCTCCGTTGATTTGGTTTAGACGCTTATAATCATACGGGGAAGGTCTTCCCTTTTTCAATACTCATTTACACAAAATATTTTACACTCTCCTTCTTTCATTTCTGATTGAATACGTGACATTTCTTTTTCATAGTTTATATCTAAATCATGGTCAATAAATTCTATATATTTACTAGGTGCAAGAGAATAATTGGCTTCTTTAATTTTATCTATAGTCACTGACTTGCATAATTCCGGAATATCTTCATAGTCGCTACCTTTTTGCCAAGATTGATATATCAACTTAACTTTTGCTATTTGTTCATCAGTCAAGATTGTTTTTTTCTTATTTGTTCCTTTTTCAACCTTGTATTGTTGTACATGATCATTCCATTGACGTAAATCCATAAAAAGAACTTCATTTTGATGATTTCGAATTAAATGACCGTGTAATTCATGATCGGATTTATTATTGTTCAAAATCCACAAAGTCACTGAAATATCTGTTGTATAAAACATATTCCGTGGCAAAACGATAATAGCTTCAACTTTATCATTTTCAATTAATTTTTGCCGAATTTCTCTCTCAATTCCATCTGCATTTAATGCGCCATTGGCAAGCAAAAAACCTGCAACACCATTAGTCACATCAAGTTTAGAAAGTATATGCAAAATCCACGCATAGTTAGCATTTGATTTGGGGGTACTGCATACCCTTGCCAACGTGGGTCGTCTAACAGTTCATTTTCTCCACGCCAATCCTTAAGGTTAAACGGAGGATTAGCCATGATATAATCTACCTTCATATCTTTATGTTGATCATCTGTAAAACTTGAACTTTCTCCTAGTCCTTGTTTGCCCAAATCATAGGAAATTCCTCGAATCGCCAGGTTCATTTTTGCTAACCTTCTTGTATCAGGATTCTTCTCCTGACCTATTATTGAAACTGCCGATTTGTTACCATTATGACGTTCAATAAACTTCATTGATTGAACGAACATTCCACCCGATCCACAAGCAGGATCTATCAAGACGCTATGTTTGATACAAAGAAAAAAGCCTTCTCCGGTGTGTAAATACCGAAAAAAGGCTTGATTTTGCTGGACTTACACGGTATTTGCCGTCTGTGGAAGCCCAGCATTTATACTATTGTCAGTGTTTTTTACCCGCCTCGGACGGTGCTGGAGGTGATTCCGACAGGCCCGGAAAAGGTAAAATTAAAAAGTATGCCAAAATTAAAAAGTGTAATTATTATTCCTCCGGCGGGTCAAAATCCTCATCCGTGCATTTACGAATGATATGCTTAGTGCGGTCAAGCGGCAGAGGAACATCCTCCTCTGCGAAATACTCCACCTTTACTACTTCTGCAGCAGAATGGTGGTTATCTTTGCCCACGGGTACAATCACGTAATCGCCAACGGAAATATTGTCCTCATCGGCAATGTAATAATAGCTTTTGTAGCCCTCGTCGAATTCCACGCTACAGTAGATGTAATCGGTTCTGCGGCGCTTGACTTTCTCATAGACCGCAGGGTCAAGTATTTCGCCCATTCCGTAGAAACGCATAAACTGCCATACAGACTCGGCAAAATCGCTCCAGTACTCTGGAAGCGCCTTCTTATCATATGTTCCCTGAAGGACACGCTGCGGTCCTTTTTTGAAGTCCACTATGATGGTATAATCCTTGGTTTCAAGCGGGTTGTCCACCACATCATCAGGATTGCCCTCAATTTCGCCAAACAGGTCATCCGCATCAATGTCATTGAGCAACTCTTCAATGCCACCCTGAACATAGTATTTTCTGGACACTACACAACCGCTGCCGATCTTCTGAATATGCTCTAAGGTCTCGCTTTCACGGTCAAGCACCAATCTCTCGCTGTAGTCCCACATCACGTATTCAACGGTTTCAGAGACTGGCTGCTTCGGCTTTATTTTGGTAATGCGGTGATAATCAATGGTAATGCGGTCAACTCTATCTGGCTTGTTATTGCCGTCAAATACATAGAGGTCATCCATTCCGAGAGCCTCTCGCACCATATCCGACAGGTCAACACCATCTACTTCAAAGTCCGCAATTAACGAACCACGGTACTTATAGACTTCGCCATCGGTGTTGGTAATCTCCATCTCCCACTCGCCAATGTCGGTAGCAAACACCTCAATGTACTCGGTGCTGAAATATTGTGCGATGCTATTCAACACCTTAGCAGCAGTGTTCTTTTCAATTTTATAAATCTTACTTCTGGACTTTTCGTGGCCACTGTATCCAGATCCAAAATTGTAGGCCGAGAACCACACACGGCCATCCGTGTTGATGGTGACGTGTTGTTCGACCTCGTCATCCAGTTCTGGTGCTTGACCATAACAGATGTTATTGGAAACGATGCGCACTTTCTGCGGAGTGCCTTTGAACCGATTCAACTGATATTCTGCCAGTTCACCCAGACGGGACAAAGCTATCGTAACCCAAGCACGGTTCTGCGGTTCCAAAATTTCCGCACCGGAATACGCCCAATGATTGAAATACCGCCATTGAGAATAAATAGCCGAACCGAGCAACGGAATATCGGTTATCTCTCCAACGATGCGTTCCAATGCCTCAAAATTATTTGCCGCATTGCCATATTTCTCGGAAAAAGCGTGACCGCAGTCCATTACAAAGCCAAGAGCCTCACAGTCATCGGCCATATAGTGGTCTACAAGTTCGATATAGTTGATTTTCTTATCCATGAATTTGTCATACCACTTGACGGCAAATTCGTGGATTTGCTTCATGTCTGCCACTGCGATACACCTCCTATCAATCATTCATAAATGCGTCAAATTCCTCAATGCAATCAATCCATTCCAGTTCCCTTTGCTTTTTGGCCTTACTATCAAGAACTGTTGCATTCGGATTTCTTTTCAGGATTTCAGCCTTCATCTTCTTTTGTTCCGATTTTGTTGTAGGAACCAGCTTTGTGCCACCCCACCAAGTTTTCGCTATCTTCTGGGTAACATCATAAACAGGCTCTGGAGCCTTCTTTTTTCTACCGAACATGACCGACCTCCGTTAATCCATGCTACCGCTGCCTCTGTTGCCGCCAAACTCACACCCGTGTACATGGTCGTGGCCATAGTACCAACGTCCATAACGATATCCGTAGTGAGGTGGGCAATGAGCGCAGTCTCCGTTACAACGACCGTTATGCCGGTGTTGATTGGAACCGATGGCCATGTCGATACCGGCAATCACGCCAAACAAAGTAGCAAAGAAACCGGGCCGTTTCGGTGGTGGACAGTAATCGTCGACATATATATCAACCTCTTCCAGAGGTTCATCTTCTTCGGTTTCCTCTGGTTCCTCATCTTCGTATTCTTCCTCTTCACGCAACTCTTCCGGCAATAGAATATTCCGCTGCTTGCAGATTTCGATGATAACCTCATCATCAATCTCGCCATACAGATATTCCATATCCTCGGCTATTAATCGCTCCGCTGAATTGCGCACTGCTGCTATCGCCAGCGTCTTATCATTGATACAGGCAAACTCGACCAGATCAGAGCCTGAAAAGGCCAGTTTAGCCTCGACCGCTTTGCGCAGAAGACGGTTTGCCGCCGGTACATTGATCTGCAGCTCGATGATGATTTCACCAACCTCATCCTCTGTACCGAGAGAAGTCAACGCAGACAGATTACGGACCTGAGTGCTTTTGGCCCAATCATAGAATTTCTCGTAATATTCATCCCATGTATATTGTCTCACGATGACACCTCCATTCAGAAACCAAAACTATACTCGACGGCCCATTCCATATAAGCGTATAAATTCATCTGAAAACTTTTTAACAAAATCACGGTCAAGTGCTGTAGCTAAGGTTTCATCGTTATAATTTTCGGCCTTAGTCCAATTATAGGAGCCGTGCATTACATATTCAAAATCAATAATGCAGAATTTATCATGCATCCTATTCCAGTCATCCCATCCATGATGTGGAATAAGCATTAGGTCAAAGTTCTCGGAAAGTTGCTGATAGAACGGCCTGTTGCTGCTTTCTTCGGAGATTATTAACCTAACATGCACTCCCTGTTTCTTTTTAGCAAGCAATTCATCAATGATCGCTTGATTGCTTAACCACGCTACTGCAGCCCAAATTGTATATTTCGCATCTCGAATTGCTCCTATGTCAATAAATGGCACATCTTTTTCTAAACACTCGTTCTAATTCTGT
>NZ_AZFX01000078.1:22320-41638 GCF_001435835.1 Lapidilactobacillus concavus DSM 17758 | reverse complement strand
TTGTCTACTCTGGTCTAGGTCACAGGGTGTTGCACTTGAATTGTAAACTCGGGGAATAAAAATAAAACTAAAAAAGGTTGTGTTCTGATCAATTTGCTAATAACTGCAAATCGAACAGGACACAACCTTTTCTGCACAGTCGGAATCAGAGCTGACTCGTGGAATACCGTCGGCCGAAATGACATTGACCAATTAATTGGTTGGTTGATTTAATGTGAGTTTTTGTTATCCTTAGGGAAAGGCTGGTCGCGACGTAAAATTGCGCCGGTGGGGCAGGCAGTATAAGCGGCCTTAAAACTCGCCAGCAGTGGTAATGGAATTTCACGATTCCCCTGATTATTATCGATTTTAACGTAGGCGATGCCATCTTCATCATAGTCAAAAAGTTCTGGTGCTTTTAATTGGCATAAACCACACGCAATACATTGTTCTGGGACGACTTTTGTATACATTTTTTCCTCTTGGTGGTGAAATTTTGCAACCCAATTTATTATTGCCGTTTTTTTCTGCGGATTGGCGTCGCGTCAAGGCCATCTATTATGTGTTAGCTGGCAAGCGGACGATTTCCAATTTGAGTGCAGGGTTAACTTATGGATTACTTCCTTATTTTCGTTTGTTTCCGAAATTAAGTCAAGCTGATTATGACCAAGCCGTGCAAATCTTGATCAAACAGAATCAACTGGTGCTGCGGTCTGACGAAGGGCCACAAATGGCACGACTGACTACCGCTGGAATCGTTGCTGCGACTCAACTGACACAACAGGATCATTGGGTGAAATCTGTCGATTACTGGCAATTAGGCGATTGGCAAACGCAGTGGCAGCGATTGATTTTGAGTGTTCAAGTGATCAGTAATTATCGACATCAGGTGACCCGCTATTTGCCTGCCATCAATCAGCCAAAAGGTCAACGAGAAATTCACCGGTGGTTTTATCAGATTGGGGCGGCACAGCAGCAGATATTTATTGATGAATTAGGGGCCGCAATTGCACAACAATCACTGCTAAGTCAACAAATTTTAGTGAACTCACTCTCGAGTGAAAGTTTTTTTGGCATGAGTGACTTTCAAATAATTCAAGCCTTGAGACTAACGTCAGGTGAGTTTGAATTCGCACGAATCGAAGCGATTAGCGCCTTGGTTCGCTGTGAGTTAGCGCCGACTGCACCTCAGGTTTTGCGACAATTATTTCAGGTGACCGATCAACGACTCAGTCGACCGGCGCAACGAACTTATCAATTAGTTAGTCAAGGTAAAAGTTGGTCACAGATTTGCGCGCTGAGTCGGGTCAAAGAAGGAACACTACGAGAACATGTGCTTGAGGCGGCTATTCTCGAACCGGGTTTTGATTTTGACCGGCCATTATTGCAAGAATTGGCGGGGACAGATCCACAGGGTTATTTTGGTCAACGGCTGATTCAGATTCAGGCAATGCGGATGCGGGAGGTGAAGTCATGACGGAGGCGTCATCTTTACCGGAATTGGTCCATGAGCTACAAGGTCGGTTCAACTTTGATGCGTTTCATCCGGGACAAGCAGAATTGATCCAAGCCCTGTTAGCGGGACGCGATGCAATCGGTGTTTTGCCAACGGGTAGCGGGAAATCTTTGATTTATCAATTTTTAGCGCCACATCTTAACGGCTTATTCGTGATTGTGACGCCGTTAATTTCGTTGATGGAAGATCAAGCGAATCGGATTCGCCTCTCTAAACTTGGACAGGTTGCGATTTTGAACGGTCAGTTAGACCGTGATGAGCAGCGATATGTGCTCGATCATTTATCGAAGACCAAGTTTCTTTTCCTAGCGCCAGAAACGTTACAACGTGCAGTGGTTATTCGCCGATTAAAACAATTATCGATTGGCCTACTGACGGTGGACGAGGCACACTGTATTTCTAGTTGGGGACCGGATTTCCGCCCGGATTATTTGCAGCTGGGGGCGATTCGCCATCAACTTAAACCGACGGCGACGTTAGCGTTAACGGCAACGGCGACCGATCGAGTGGTGCAGGATATTCGTCAAAGTTTGTTGCACAATATGCCTACTTATTTGTATAAGGCGTCCGTCGATCGCTTGAATCTTTATCTGCGGACTGAGTTTGTGCAGGGACGTGAGGATAAATGGCAACGACTCGAATTGCTGTTGCAACATGATTGGCCGACGCTGATTTACACCTCTACGCGACAACAAGCCGAAGATTTAGCGTTATTAATTGCTCAAAGGACGAAACGTAAAGTCGCTTATTATCATGCTGGACTTGAAGGCACGACTCGCGCCCACATTCAGCAATTGTTCCTGCACGATCGCCTTGATACAGTGGTAGCAACGAGTGCTTTTGGAATGGGAATTGATAAGCAAAACATTCGATTACTGATTCATGATGAAATGCCCGCTAACTTCGAAAATTATCTACAAGAAATTGGTCGTGCGGGACGTGATGGTCAGCCGGCATTAACGCTGATCTTTGTCAATCAACAGGATCATGAAAGGCTAGTCAATCGTCAGCGACTTCATCAGTTGCCGTCACAATTGATCGAGAACTTTTTTGCGGCGCCACTCGCTGCCACGCCATCTGGTTTGATAGAGGAGCAAAGTCAGGTGTTAGCGACGTATCGTCGGGCCAATTTCGATGTTCAGACGGTGGTTAAACTTCTACAGAAAACACAGCGCGTTCGCGAGGATCAACTTCAGCTATTTTGGGTGTTTCTCAATTCAACGAAATGTTTGCGTGAACAGATTTGCCAGTATTTTGATCATCAACATAGTCCCGAACCCCACGACGAGACCTGTTGCAGTCAATCCACTCAATTATCATTGACTGCGGTAATTGAGCAGTTGGATTTACCCACAACATCGGTTAACCACGCTTCACCATCTTTAACGACTCTTTCTGAAGCTTGGTCACAACTTTTTGATTGCACGGTCAATTCGAGCCAAAAGTCGGTCTAACTTTCTAAAAAAAGTGATAGTTTATCAGTTTTTTAACTTATTTGAGAGTGGACTATGATAAAATTAAGGGTAAATAATTGGAGGGTCAGCTATGAACAAAGATCATGATAACGAAAAAGATGTTCAAGATGAACAAAATACTGAACGTCCATGGGAGAACACCTTTGACAATGATACTGATGACGATGGCAAGCTTTCTCGCGTGGCAACGCGGAAACGAGATCGAGGCAATAAAGTCTTCGTCCTGATCTTGGTACTCATTTTGTTAGCAGTGATTGCAACGACAATCTGGTCTTGGGTTTCCATACAAAACAAAAATGATGCGAGTCCAAAGATCGAAATCGAATCTTCGAAGAAAGTATCGTCTTCTAAAGAAAAGTCGAAGAAGTCTTCATCCAGTGAAGAAGAATCGAGTTCTTCAGAAGAAAGTTCTTCAGAAGAATCCAGTTCATCATCTGAGGTTTCAAGTTCTTCAGAAGCGGTTAGCTCGTCATCAAGCTCGACGATTTATTCAAGTGCTTCGTCGAGTTCGACTCAAGCAACACAATCTTCAACCCCAAGTACCAGTTCAACGACAGGGAGTGCACAGACTTATACGGTTAAGAGTGGGGACAACTTGTACCGCATTGCCGTCAATCATGGTCTGACCTTGACAGAATTGTTGAATCTTAATGGTTTGTCATCGGGGTCAAGTATTACGCCAGGACAAACGCTCAGAATTAAATAATTATTATCGGGAGGAATTTTTTCGTGCAAATTGCAATTGATGGACCATCTTCTGCCGGTAAAAGTACAGTTGCAAAGCTAGTCGCTAAGGCATTAAACTTTATTTATTGTGACACAGGGGCGATGTATCGTGCCACAACAGTTCTCGCTAAAGAACACCAGATCGATTACGGGGATGAAGCCAAGATCTTGGCGCTGCTTAAAACATCAAAAATCACGTTTCAACCTGCGCCTCAAGGTCAATTAGTCTTCCTTAATGATGAGGATGTTACTTTGGAGATTCGGACACCTGAGATCACCAACAATGTGTCACAGGTTTCTGCATTACCACAGATTCGAGAAGAGTTGGTTCGGCAGCAACGTGTGATTGCAGAAGGCAACAGCATCGTGATGGATGGTCGTGATATTGGAACGACTGTTTTACCGCATGCTGAACTCAAGGTCTTCTTAGTGGCTTCGGCGAGTGAACGTGCGCGCCGACGTTTCGAAGAGAATGTGACCAAGGGAATCGATACGCCGCTCAGCAAGTTGCAAGAAGAAATTGAATTACGGGATTACAAAGATTCGCATCGTGCGATTTCGCCATTAACGAAAGCAGACGATGCCATCGAGATCGATAGCACGCATTTATCGATCGAGGAAGTGACAGCAGCTATCGTAAAATTAGCAAATGAACGAAAAAGATAGTTTTTTTCGTCATTTCAGTACTTTTTACTAGCTTGTTTGTTAATTTTCTACTAAAATTAAAATGATGTTATAGTAGTTTGGGAGGATTAATTCATGTCGGAGCAAGATTACAGTCAAAGCGAAATGGAAAAGGCACTCAGTAGTGTCCATGAAGTCAAAATCGGGGACGTTGTCAAAGGTGAAGTTTTAGCCATTGATGATGGTCAATTGGTTGTTGGCATTCAAGGTACTGGGGTCGAGGGCGTTGTCCCATTGAAAGAACTAACCAGTGATCGCAATGCCAATATTAACGATCAAGCACAAGTTGGGGATGTCCTCGACTTAGTTGTGATTGCAAGTATCGGTCATGATAAAGAAAATGGTAGCTACTTACTGTCGAAACGCCGTCTTGAAGCACGTAAAGTTTGGACGACAATCGAAGATAAGTTCAAGGCTGACGAAACACTTTCAGTCACGGTTAAAGAAGTTGTTAAAGGTGGTTTAGTTGCGGATGCTGATGGTGTTCGTGGCTTCATCCCTGCTTCAATGGTTGCAGATCGTTATGTCGATGATTTGAAGAAATATGTCGGAGAGACATTTGAAGTTAAAATCATCGAAATCGAACCAAGCGAGAACCGTTTGATCTTGTCTCGTAAAGCATTAGTTCAACAAGAAAAGGCTGAAGAACGTAAAGTCTTATTCGAAAAATTATTACCTGGTGATGTTGTTGAAGGTAAGGTTGCTCGTTTGACGAACTTTGGTGCCTTCATTGATCTTGGTGGTGCGGACGGTTTAGTTCATATCTCTGAGATTGCTTACGAACGTGTTGACAAACCTAGCGATGTTCTTAAAGTCGGTGAAGATGTTAAGGTTAAAGTTTTAAGTGTTGACGCTGAAAAAGGTCGTATCTCATTGTCAATCAAGGCACTATTACCTGGACCTTGGGATAAGATTGCTGAAGTTGCGCCAGTTGGTGCGGCTATCGATGGTAAAGTTAAACGCTTGACGACATTCGGTGCTTTTGTCGAAGTTGCCCCTGGCGTTGAAGGCTTAGTTCATATTTCGCAGATTTCTCATCAACATATTGCCACACCAAACGAAGTGCTTAAAGAAGGCCAAGATGTTAAGGTCAAAGTGTTGAGCGTTGATCCAGAAAATCGTCGTTTGTCACTTTCAATCAAAGCCTTGATCGAACAACCCGCTTCAGAGAAGAAGCAAGAATCAGCTGCAGTGCCTGAAGAACATTATGAAATTCCAGAAGCTGACACTGGTTTCAGCTTTGGCGAAATGATCGGTGATGCTTTAAAGAAGAATCTTGACAAGGATTCTGATCAATAATCATCGATTAAGTTCAAAAAGCTTGGTCAAATGAATGAAATGATTAAAGGAGTTTGGACCTTGATCTGGTCGGACTCTTTTTTTATGAAACCCGCTGAATTCTTCATTATTCAGTGCAATCAATAAATAATAGTGAGGTGAGCTTTATGGCAATTCCTGTGGTCGCAATTGTTGGACGTCCTAATGTTGGAAAGTCGACAATTTTCAATCGCATCGCACGTCAACGAATCTCTATTATCGAAGATACTCCAGGTGTGACGCGAGATCGGATTTATACACATAGTTCTTGGCTGAACCATGACTTTAGCTTGATCGATACAGGTGGTATCGAGTTTAGTGATCAGCCGTTCATGGAACAGATTCGGAATCAGGCCGAGATCGCCATTGATGAGGCCGATGTGATCGTCTTTATGGTGAGTGCTCGTGAGGGCGTGACTGATACAGACGAACGTATCGCGCAGATTCTTTATCGCGCTAAAAAAGATGTGATCTTGGCTGTCAATAAGGCAGATAATCCCGAACAACGTCAGGATATTTATGACTTTTACACGTTGGGTTTGGGAGATCCAATTCCTGTTTCTGGTTCGCAAGGAACTGGTCTCGGTGATTTGCTGGATGAAATTGTTTCTAAATTTCCAGTTGAAAACGAAGATGAAGTTGAAGATACCATCAAATTCAGTTTGATCGGTCGTCCTAACGTTGGTAAATCGTCATTAGTGAATTCGATTTTAGGCGAGCAACGCGTGATCGTTTCGAATATCGAAGGCACGACACGTGATGCTATCGATACTCGGTTCACAGATGAAACGGGACAGAAGTTTACGATGATCGACACCGCGGGTATTCGTAAACGTGGTAAGGTCTATGAATCGACTGAAAAGTACGCTGTGATGCGCGCCCAGAGTGCCATTGATCGTTCAGATGTCGTCCTATTCGTGATCGATGGTGAATCCGGCCTGCGTGAACAGGATAAGAAGGTTGCAGGCTATGCCCATGAGGCTGGTCGCGCCATCATCATCGTCGTCAACAAGTGGGATTTGGTTAAAAAAAATATTAATACCATGCAGAAGTTTACAGAAAAGCTGCGGGGCGAGCTCCAGTATCTTGACTATGCGCCAATTGTATTTGTCTCGGCTATCACGAAGCAGCGTCTTAATCAATTACCTGAGTTGATCAAGACGGTTTCGGTGAACCAACAACGTCGTGTGCAATCTTCAATTCTTAACGATGTCTTGTTGAAAGCAGTTGCCATTACGCCAACACCAACGGTTAAGGGCAAGCGACTGCGTGTTTACTATCTGACGCAAGTTGCCATCAAGCCACCAACCTTTGTGGCCTTTGTCAACGATCCCGAATTGTTCCATTTTTCATATCAACGTTTCTTGATCAATCAATTGCGTGCTAGCTTCGATTTTTCGGGAACGCCAATCCACTTGATTCCCCGTCAACGCAAATAAAATGAGCTTTTTGAAGCGCTTTTTGGCTAAATCGATTCAACCCATGATTTTTTTGGTAAATATTGATGGTTTTTTGAAAAAAACCTTGTAGCCAAGGCGTTTCTATGGTAACTTAAGTTGTGGAATAGTGATTCAAACGCATCATTGTTTCATCGATTCTGGTAAGCCAGGATCGATATGTTCAGACCGAAAAAGTCTGACAGCGGGAGGTGAAATCCATGGCAAATAAAGCAGAATTAATCGACAACGTAGCAACAAAGACTGGCTTGACTAAAAAAGACGCAACTGCAGCAGTTGACGCCGTATTCAGCTCAATCCAATCAACACTTGCTAAGGGTGAGAAGGTTCAATTGATCGGCTTCGGTAACTTCGAAGTACGTCAACGTGCAGCTCGCAAAGGCCGCAACCCTCAAACTGGTGCAGAAATCGAAATTCCTGCAAGTACAGTACCTGCATTCAAACCAGGTAAGGCACTTAAGGATGCTGTTAAATAGAGCAATGTACGAACCGTTAGAGCTGTCTGGCTTTAGCGGTTTTTGTTTACCCAAAATTTTAACCATCCCCAGATTGAGACGACTGATGAGGCCTTCAAAGAATTGAGTGCAACACCCAAAACAATCACTCATATGCTGAGATAATTCGATGATTTATTTATTTTAAAAATTATCGCTTGCTTTTTACAAACATATGTTCGTATAATAGCCATATCAGAGATTAGCGAGGTGGTCTTATGGAACGCAATGTTCCTCGTGAACAATGGTTGTATCCTGATCGCGGTATGGCCAAGTGGTTGGGATGGATTTTGAGCGATCATTCTGCCTATATGGAAGAAGAATCGGTGTTTGAACGGCCGTTTCTGCCTAAGTCCGAGATGTCTGCGGTCGAGATCGATGGGTTACTTCAGCAAGCTTGGGAGCAGTCTGAATTAATCTCAGTCCAAAAAAATGTTGAGCAAGATCAACGTTTTGAGCCCGATATTCAAGGCGCTTTGGTGGGCTTTGACCATGGGATTATTTATATACAGGGTAAAGATAATCAAGCGCAGGAGGTTGCCGTTGCTGAAATCCGGCATATTGAGCTGCTAGACGCCAAGAAGTGGTGGCTTTCATGACACCATTAGACGATCTTAGCAAACTCCCGGTTCATGATATTCTTTGTATTGACTGCAAGTCTTTTTATGCGTCGACGGAGGCAATCCGACGCGGTGAATTTCCATTAGCCGCGAAGATTGCAGTCATGAGTCACGAAGAATCTAATGGTGGTTTGATCTTAGCGGCAAGCCCGATTCCTAAGCAACAGTATCGGGTAAAGCTAGGCACAAGGCGTTATCAAATCGACGACGAAATGGATATTGAAATGGTGGAGCCACGGATGGCTGACTACATTAAGAAGAACTATCTGATTAATCAAATCTATCAGAAATACACGGATCAACAGCATTGGTACCCATATTCGATTGATGAATCTTTTATTGATGTGACACATTCTCATAAGTTATTTGGGCCGACTTCAGAGATCGCGGCTCGTGTTCAAGACGAAGTTTTTGCTAAAACGGGAATCATCACAACGGTTGGTATCGGTGAGAACCCCTTATTGGCTAAGCTAGCACTAGATAACGAAGCAAAGTATCAGGAACCATGGCGTGCTAACTGGACCTATCAACGTGTTCCTGAAACTATTTGGCAGATTGAAAATCTAACGGACTTCTGGTCGATTGGCGAGCGAACAGCAAAGAAGTTACTCGCACTTGGTATTCATAATCTTTATCAGCTTGCACATGCGGATCGCGCACGCTTGCATCGAAAGTTTGGGGTGCTCGGTGATGCGCTGTACTTCCATGCTTGGGGAATCGATTATTCCACACTCGAACGACGCTATGTTCCACGTCAAGAGAATAAGGGGTATGGCAATAGTCAGATTCTGATGCGTGATTATAACCAATTAACGGAGATTGAAACCGTGTTAAGCGAAATCGCAGATCAAGTGGGGACTCGTTTGCGCAAGCACCACGTTCAAGGCGAAGTCGTCGGCATCTCGGTCGGCTTTGCCCAACCCGATGATCAAGGCAAGAAAGGCTTTAGCGCGCAGACTAAAATTAGTCCCACTGATCAAACGAAGGATCTTATCCAGACGGTGCGTTATCTGTTTGAACAACATTGGCAAGGCAATACTGTACGTAGTTTAGGTGTACGCGTGAATCGGATCAGTCATCGTCATGCCTTACAGTTAAATCTATTTGAGAGCAGTGCGCGGTCCGAAGCTAATCTCCTGTTAGATCAAACCATTGATCAGATTCGTGATCGGTTTGGTTATCAGTCTTTGATTCGCGGCTACTCAAAGACCTCTGGTGCGACTGCAATCAGTCGCTCAGGGCTGGTAGGAGGTCACCACGGCTAATGATTGCAGAATCAAGACAACTTATCACAGCTTACCAGAAGTACTTTAAACGGACGTTTAACTACCAATATTGGTTAGTCATCGTGAATAATCATTTTGATCATTGTTATGCCATTTTTCTTTATACGCGTAAGGTGCATACTCAGTTGTTACGCAGCTATGAACTGGTTCATTTTTCCAATCAAGATCAAGCTTTATATCAACAGGTCCTAGCTGACTTGAAAAAAACATCGCGGCTGTCGATTGAATTCCGCGATACGCGACATTTAATTCATCCTGGAACCGATATTGTACAAGATACTGTTCATGGCCATGGCAGTCACGCTAACTATCATGTACAATCGCAAAAAAAAATGGATCAGGACTTCAATAGTTGATTGATTTTTGGTAAAATTTAGTGAATTGTATTCAGGTTTATCTGATACTTTCATTATTTTAAAAACTCCAGGGGGGAGAAAAATGAATCAATTTATTGTGTATCGTCATCGAAGTAGGGAAGTAACAATTTTAGTTCTTTCGTTAGTGATGTTATTATTGTGTGCGCGGATGCTGACTATGGCGGATACAATCATGATGTTAATTATCGCAGTGATTGCGTTGGTCTTCTTTGGCGCTTGCACGGTGATCATTGTGAAACGTTTAGTTACAGGTGGACAGCAGTTGATTGTTTTAACGACAGAGGGATTCTATGATTATTCTACAGCGACGTCGACGAAGAAAGTACTAGTTCCTTGGCGTGAGGTCGAAAAAATCGAGAATGCTGAAATGTTAGGACAGCATTTCGTCTCGGTCTACTTGAAGGATCCCGAAGCATTTCTGACTCAGTTACCAATGGTCGTTCGTAAAATAGCGCAGGTCAATGCCAAAATGGGTTACGGCGAAATTAATATCAACTTACAGACGACGAAGAATATTAACGAAGATGAGCTTGTCGCTAAAATGAATACATTTCTAGCCGCATCGTAAGGACTTAGGCTTCAACAGGAGAAACGCTGTTGAAGTCTTTTTATTTTCAAACCGATTCGTTTCGTGTTACTTTAAATTTGATTTTGAAACGCGTGAGGAGGAGAGAAAAATGTTCGATGTTTTATTTATTGGTAGTGGTCAAGGTGCTTGGAATGGTGCGATTCCAATGAGTCAAATGGGTTTAAAAGTTGCCGTCGTGGAATCTGGTCAATTCGGCGGCGTCTGTACGAATCGTGGTTGCAACGCTAAGATTACTTTGGACCAACCTGTCGAGCTCGTTCAGACGATTCGCCAATTACAGGGGCGTGGATTTGACACTGTACCCACAATTAATTGGCCGGATTTGATGGCGCATAAGCAAGAAGTCATTGGAAAGTTAGCAGAGAGCAACAAACAAAAGCTTATTGATGCTGGCGTTACCGTTATTATTGGCCATGCGACCCTAGTAGATCCAACGACTGTTCGCGTGAATAATCAAGATTATCAGGCGCAAAAAATTGTGCTGGCACTCGGCCAACGTCCCCACGAATTAACCATTCCCGGTGCAGAGCTGACCCATGACAGCACCGACTTTTTAGCTATTCCAGAGATGCCTCAACGGCTAACAATCATCGGCGCTGGCTATGTTGGCATGGAATTTGCATCGATTGCCAATGCGGCTGGCGCTAGTGTCAACGTTGTTGTTGCCGGTCATCGGCCACTGCGTGGTTTTTATCAGCCGTATGTTGATCGTTTGGTCAACAGTTTACGTCAGCGTGGCGTGCGCTTCTTCTTCGACCAAGAATTAACCGAGGTGATTTCGAGCACGAACGGACTGACACTCAAGGGCCCTCATCAATTTGAGTTGACAAGTGATTATATTTTAAATGCCAGTGGTCGCGTCCCTAATCTTGAAAACACTGGCCTTGAGCAACTCCATATTGCGACCAATGAACACGGCATTATCGTCAACGATCATTTGCAAACGAACATCGACACAATTTACGCCACAGGTGACGTTGTGGCTAAACCCCAGCCGAAAATCACACCGACTGCGATTTTCGAATCACAGTACCTTGCGCAATTATTTACGGGGCAAACGAAAGCAGCCATTCATTATCCTAGCATTGCAACGACCGTTTTTAGCTCACCCCGCATTTCGCAAGTGGGCATCAGTCCAGATGTTGCCGCAAAATCGCCCGACCAATACACTATTGAGACCTTTGATTATGCGGATGACTGGTTTAAACAGGTTCAAAATGAGGTCGATGCAAGTTTAACGTTGGTGTTTGATCAGGCACATCTTTTGGTAGGTGCTGTCGAGTATAGCCACGAAGCGGTAGATTCAATCAATGGGTTACTAGACGTGATTGAAATGCGGCTGACGCATGAACAGGTGCAGCGGTTTATTTATACATTCCCAAGCATTCAGCATAGTTATTTTAGGAAGATCTAGATTTTCTGAGAATCGTGTAAAACCGAAGTTGCTACAGACAATGGGCATGCTAGCATGGGCATCGCCTCGCCGAAGTTGCTACGTAAAACGGTTGTTCTTGCTGTGGGGCCGGCTTCCGCCTTTTTGCTGCGCGCTTCGCTTGCTGCAAAAATGGCTGCAGCCTAAAATTGGAGCTTTCGCAAACGTGTTCCACAAGGCAACTATCTGTGCTTAACAACAACTTCTAAACGATTCGCAAGCGAATCATTCAGAAGTTATCGTTAATGCTCGATAGCTGACCGCCTTGTTACGCACTCTATTCGAAGTCTTCAATTTACCCGTTCTGTAAGTCCGCGCTACTCGCGGTCTAACAGAACTTTCACAGCATCACAACCATTTTCCTCCGCAACTTCTGATTTAGTCGATAACGCAAGATAACTGGGCAAGATTTGGTGGCAGCCTATTTCTTCGAACAAAAAATCATGATCAAACTAAAAAATCGTGATTGCGGCAAATGGCGAAATTGAGATACGATAAATATTTAGATTCACGCCAAATTACTTGCTTCATTTGATTGAAAATGACAAGTATTTTGGCGTGAATATTTGTATTCTTCGTATGTCTAGAATGACAAATCAAGAAAATCGAATTTTTTTATTGTTATTCGCCGAAGTTGCTACGTAAAATGCTTGTTCGTGCTGTGGAGCTGGCTTCCGCCTTTTTACAGCGCTGCGCTTACTGCAAAAATGGCTGCAGCCTAAAATTGGAGCCTTCGCAAACGTGTTCCACAAGGCAACTATCTGTGCTTAACAACAACTTCTAAACGATTCGCAAGCGAATCATTCAGAAGTTATCGTTAATGCTCGATAGCTGACCGCCTTGTTACGCACTCTATTCGAAGTCTCCAATTTACCCGTTTTGTAAGTTTGCAAAAAGCGTGCAGACCAACAAAACTTTCACAGCATCACAACCATTTTCCTCCGCGACTTCTGGTTTAATCTAAACAATTGAATAATTGGTTTGGTGATCTATACTGATTTCTACCCCTTAATTTAAATCTCAAATCGGTATTCACATCTGAGTCAGGGAACGGAGTGGAAAGTTGTTGCCGTGCTATGAAAATGTTGTTAATCCGCGAGGGCCATGCGGATTTTACAACATGGGACAAACATTAGACTTCGCGTGGAGTGTGTAACAAGGCGGGTAGCTTCTGAGCATTAACGATAATTTCTGAATGATTCGGTAACGAATCGTTTAGAAATTGTGGTTAAGCGCAAGAAGTTGCCTTGTGGAACACGTTTGCGAAGGCTAATGTTTAAGGCGGAAGATTTATTCGCCGAGTGCGAAGCACGAGCCGAATAAACCTGGAGCCGGCCCCATAGCAAAGACAACAGCTTTCCACGCAGTGGACTGACGGGTCTGAGAGCTGTACGTGCAGTGAACTGACGATATCTGTCAGCCAGACAATTTTTAAATCGCTCGACGATCAAAAATAATGATGCTACTCCCCAGACTGATAACAATTGCACCAACCGCCACTAGCGCGGCCGGCCAGAAATCGCCGACTGCGAGCTTTCCCGTTAATAAGGCAAGATTCTGAGTGATCAGTGTGAGTGGATTACTTGCTTGCCAAGTGGGCACGATGTTGATGAGGGTCATCAGAATCACAGCACCACCGCAGGTCAGCAGACTCCCAATCGTAGTTGTGAAACAAATGCCACCAAGAATGAGAAGACTGATAAGTAGGAGCCCAAACAGCCAAGGACCGCTAAAGGTTAGGATGAGATGGTGGTAAGTGGGCATTGTCCAGTAATAAGCGGTGTAGGCAGTGGTGATTGCAACACTGAGAGCATAGGCAGAAGTCCATAGCACCGTTGTCATCGTGAATTTGGCAAGGATTACCGTGCGCCGCGGCAATCCCTTGGTCAGTAAGTTGATCAAGGTGCCACGGGTGAACTCAGTTGCCACGGTTCCAGAAAAGAGAATCACCAGCACCAGCAATCCCATTTGCCTCATGTTCTTGAAGAATTGTGCCCAGGAGTCTAATGCGGTTGGTGGTGGCAAAGTGATTTTAACACCAGTGGTCGCGAGTTGTTTCAAGATTTCTGGCATTAATTTTGCAAACAGGGGGCTGATTACGCCGAATAAAATGAAGACAGCGACCAGCAGTGGTGTCTTATAGGTGCGCCAATTCTCACGTGCTTCTTTTTTGATTAAGGCAATGTAGGCTTTCATTGAACCACCTCCATGAAGAGTTGCTCGAGTGTAGGTGCGGTTCGTTCGAGACTAATTGGGGTGAGTTGCTGTGTGGCTAGGGCTTGCATGACTGTCATTTCTAGTTTGAGAATATCAGGGGCAGTCAGGGTGACACTGAAGGACACCAGATCAGTTTGAAAATCTGACCAGCCTAAGCTGATGAATTGGTTTAATTCGGCTGTGGTGGCAAATTTTACGCGTAGATGATGAGTGGCATGCTTTGCTTTTAAATCATCGATTTGGCCAGTCAGTGCAATCTTGCCAGCATGCAGAATGGCGATCTCGTCACAGATCCGCTCGACATCTGCTAAGACATGAGTAGAAAAGAAGACGGTGGTCTGTCCCTTGAGTTGTTGGAGAATATCGAGAATTTCGAGACGGCCGACTGGATCCAGCGCACTAGTAGGTTCGTCACAAATGAGTAGTCGTGGTTCGTTTAAGAGCGCTTGTGCAATACCGAGGCGTTGTTTCATGCCTCTTGAAAAGCCGCCAATTTTTTGGTGGGTATTCGCTAAACCAACGTGTGTTAGTAATTCTGTGCTTCTTTGATTAAGGCAATCTTTGGAGAGACCGCTGATTTCACCGCAGAGTTGCAGGTATTCTTGAGGACGCATGTAATCATAGAAGGCAGGTACATCGGGTAAATAACCGATTAGTCGATTGGTTGTTGTTTGACCGAATGTGACGGGTTCACCATTCACCTTGATCACGCCTTGATCTGCACGTAGTAAGCCGAGAATCAGTTTCATGGTTGTTGTTTTACCAGCACCGTTTTCACCGAGAAAACCGAAAATACGGCCTTCCGGAACGATCAAGTTGAGATCATTAAGCACCATTTGGCGACCGAAACGTTTCGTCACGTGTTCGAGAGTCAAAATGGGCATCAGTCGTCCTCTTTTCCAAACACAAAGTATAAAACGGGGCCAATGATATTGATGAAGCTCGCAATTACCCATAGCAGACGGTTGCCATGCTTATAGGTCTTGTGTCGCAGGATATGAATCAAAGCCGCTGCCGTTAAACCAACTTGTAAGATGATTAAAGGAATAAGGAAAGGTAAATAGTCAATGCCGATTTTCATGTTGATCATCTCCATTATTAAAGGAATCGAGTTGTTGTACGATTTTTTGATAGGCGGGCTCATCAGCCAATGGGGCAAAGGCGGGATAATTCAAGATGAACTCTCGCAAAGTGTCTTGAATTGTTTGTTCTGTACGCACAAGCGCGATGCCAGAAGTCAACTCATCCAACCAATCGGCCAATTGATCGAAAAAGGTATCGCCATGAATAGGTGTTGGAAATAAGTTGTGTGTAAATAGCGTCACGGCTTGTTGGAGTGCAGCTAAGGCGACCTCTCGCTGACTCGAATTTGCGCTAGCAATGACGGCTTGTTGGAGATACGCCTGAATGGCCAAGTTTGGATTGAGATGTTCAATGTCAAAGACGTCAATTAAACCCAACAATCGTTGCAAAATCATTTCGGATCGTTGAGGATTCGTCGCCGAAAACTGGAGGTAATTCAGTAACACGCTTGTTAAAGCTTGCAAATATTGATAGCTACTGATCTGAAAAGTTTTTTCTGCGGCTTTTAAATCTCCCAATTGTTGCTGGGCTTGCGCAATTAAAGTTTCATCAGAAACGAGTGGCTGCACACGATCACTAAGTAGACGCAAAACCTCTGCAGGGTGATTCAGTGAAAGCTGACAAAAGGCCTGCGTCGTTAAAGCTTCCTTGATCAATTGAACGTCTTCACTTTTTGTACGGACGCGGATGCAGAGTGTGATGGCTTGTTGGAGCACGGTTTGCTGAATCTCAGGTGTGGGCGCAAGTGAACAATGATTGATGAGTAGGGTGACCATTCGCATTAAAAAAGGGAAACAGGCATAATACCGCTTGATCAGCGATTGACAGTGTTGGTAGCTAGTGTCAAAATTCTGCTGCGTAAATTCTTGAGCGAGCTGTTGGTAGATAATTTTAATTTCTACAGTGGTGAGTTGTGGGGCATACGCGAGTAATTCGTCGAGTGTGATGTCGAAATAGGCGGCAAGTTGTGGTAACAGGGTGATATCTGGGTAACTTTGTCCCGTTTCCCATTTAGAGACCGAGGCCTTTGAAACGCCCATGTCCGCCGCTAACACGTCTTGAGTGATACCCAAGGCGTGTCGTTGAGTAATGATTGTCGCACCAATATTGATTTCTTTCATAGGCAACCTCCTGGCTATATCATACTAGTTGATAAAGTTAACCACAATCGATTCGTAGTTGATTCCAGCCATAAAAATCAACCAGCACGATACTTTGATGACGGCCGAATTTGAGCGGCAATCTGGCAGGACAAAATTGGAATGACTTATCTAAATTTCATGCAGGTTAGCTAATAACGACATGTGTGGTCGATATGAAATTTAACCACCGATGATCTTAGAAAAGAACCGCAATTTTTGCGATCAACACGGCTTTTTGTCGGTGAAATTCAATCTTATGCTATACTAAATAAGATTGAAAACTTGGAGGTTAGTTCTGATGGATGGTGTGATTCCGTTATTCAAGGAGAAAGGCATGACGAGTGCCGATTGCGTTTATCACCTGCGGAAGATTTTGCATGAGCGGCGAATTGGCCATACTGGCACGTTGGATCCCGAAGTCGATGGGGTGTTGCCAATTTGTGTCGGGCAAGCAACGAAATTAGTGAATCGATTGCTGACTGGGGGTAAAATTTATCAAGGTGAAGTGACACTGGGCTACGCGACCACGACCGAGGATGCGACCGGCGATGAAATCGCGCGTCAATTTATTGCGACCCCTCCGAGTGATCATGACGTTGATCAGGCATTGCAAGCCATGACCGGCGATATTAATCAAGTACCGCCAATGTTTTCTGCAGTGAAAATCAACGGTAAACGTTTATATGAGTATGCTCGTGCTGGCGAGACCATCGAACGACCAAGTCGACAAATTCACGTCGATTTTTTCACGCGGACTTCACCAATCACCTATGATCCGAACACCGGAGAGGTGCGTTTCCGCTTCGAGGTCGGTTGTTCGAAGGGGACTTATGTCCGTACACTCGCTACGGATTTGGGCGTCAAGCTTGGGTATCCATCGGTGATGTCAGATTTGCGCCGATTGAAAAGTGGTGGCATCGAATTGGCACAGACGGTGACTTTAGCAGAGGTTGAAGCCGCAATGGCATCGGATCAGTTGGTGACAGTGTTACGGCCGATTGAACAAGTGCTTGCCAATTTACCTCAACAGTTATTGAATGAGACCCAATGGCAGCGCGTCAAAAACGGCGGGGCACTTCAACTTGAACGCCAAGAGCCAGAAGTGGCGCTTGTTTTTAACGATAAAATTAAAGCAATCTATCAATATCGCGTCACGTCACTAGGTAATTATGTGGCGGAAACGATGTTATTAGGAAATGAATGAGAGAAGGATCAGTTCTTGCAAGTCATCCATTTAAAATATCCAATCGATTTAAACGACAAAACCATTGATCAAGCGCCAAAAGTTTTTGCACTCGGTTTTTTTGATGGCGTTCATCTGGGTCATCAGGCGGTGATCCAGCGGGCCTTAGCTATTGGGAAACAACGCCAATTACCTGTGGCGGTGATGACCTTCGATAAATATCCTGGGATCGTTTTTCATAAAGTAGATGCCGACAACTTCGACTATCTGACGACGCTAGCGCGCAAAGAACAGTTGATGGCGGAAATGGGCGTGGACGCCTTGTATGTGGTTGATTTTACGTCGAAAGTTGGTCACCTGACACCACAAGCATTTGTTGACCAATTTCTCGTGGATCTGGGCACTCGAGTTGCAGTTGCCGGATTCGATTATACTTATGGTAAACCCGATGTCGCCAACATGACTTGCTTGCCAGATTATGCGCAGGGCAGATTTGAGGTCGTGCAAGTTGCTGAACAGAAATTAGGTCCTGAGAAAATTTCATCCTCGAAGATTCGTGCGGATCTCGATCATGGCAATGTGGATGAAGCCAACAAATTTCTTGGCTACGTTTATCAAACTAGCGGCATCGTCGTTCATGGTGAGGCACGCGGACGCGAACTTGGCTATCCAACGGCGAATATTAAGACAACAGATGGCGAACGGTTGCCCGGAATCGGTATTTACGCCACGGAAATTCTGGTCGATGGTCATTGGTATCCCGCGATGACTTCGGTCGGGCGCAATATCACGTTTGGCGATCAACGTCCGGTCACCGTCGAGGTCAATCTCTTCGACTTTCACCAAGACATCTATGGCGAAAATATCGAGTTGCGGTGGAATCATTGGTTACGCGGCGAAGTGAAATTTACTGGTGCCAATGCATTGATTGAACAACTAGCGCAGGATGAGCAGGAGAGCCGTGCTTATTTCGCCAAACAAGCAGCCAATCATCAATAAAATTTGCTAACTTGACGACCATCAATTTCTTTCTTGGTGAGAGGGACTATGCTAGTCTCATCAATGAGAAAGAGGGTTATCCCATGGCAACAGAAATCAATAATCAAGCGTTTATCGAGGCAGAGTTTCCCAAATTGAATTTCTTCACCCGGCAAATTGTGAAAGTTCATGGCGCCAATCACCCAGAGTTAGCAGAGGTGCGTGAATTGTTCGTCGCTATGGTGCAGAAATTGCAGGCTGATCTACAGGCTGACTTAACACCCGAGTTCCAACAATTACGACGCGTGACTCACAATTACCGCGTTCCGGAGGATGCTTGCGGCGCATACCAGGCGACTTATGAATTACTCGAGCAATTTCAAGAGGTTGAGCGGATTACGGCTTGATTTGGACAAAGGACACGTGATGAGCGTGTCCTTTGTTGTTTTTTGAATGAAGCTGTGCCTGTCAGGCCACTGTACGTCTGTCAGATCCTCGAACCCGTCAGACCCGTCAGTCCACTGCGTGGAAAGCTGTTGTCTTCGCTGTGGGGTCGGCTGCAGGTTTATTCGGCTCGTGCTTCGCACTCGGCGAATAAATCTTCCGCCTTCGATTTGAGCTTCTGCGCTGCAGAATCTCAAATACGACCCTGCAGTAAGTCCGCGAAAGCAAGCTCTCGCAAACAACTGCATTTCACAGCACGGCAACAACTTTCCACTCCGTGCCCTGACTCAGATGGGAAGGCGGAGCTGAGATTTAAATC
>NZ_AZFX01000078.1:0-22216 GCF_001435835.1 Lapidilactobacillus concavus DSM 17758 | reverse complement strand
TTTCTGAATGATTCGCTTGCGGATCGTTTAGAAATTGTTGTTAAGCGCAGACTGCTACCTTGCGGAACGCGTTTCGAGCTTACACCACGGGTAAAACTTTAGATTTTGTGTAACAAAAGCGACAAGTTTTAGGCGAAAGCTCCTTTAGAAGCTTGCTTCTAAAGAGCTGCAGCCGGCCCCACAAGCAAGCATGCCCATTGCCTGTATCAACTTCGGTTCAACGACCCCAGCAGCAAGAACAACCGTTTTCCGTAGCAACTTCGGCCAGACATAGGCAAGCACGCTCATTCTGCAACAGTTTTGTTAAATACAATCCACGCAATTTTCGTCCTATGCTACAATAAGCATAGTTATTCGCACAAAAAATCGTCACTAAGAGGGCTCAACCATGCAAGCAACACAAATCAATGATAAAACGGGGATTTATATTCATATTCCCTTCTGTGATCATCTTTGCTACTATTGCAATTTCAACAAGGTGTTTATTCAAGGCCAGCCTGTTGATGATTATATCGAAGCATTGCTGAAGGAGATTCGTCTGACGCTGGCGAAGTATCCGCACACGCCAATCAGCACGATTTATATTGGTGGTGGGACACCTACGGCATTGTCTGCTAAGCAGTTGGCGAGATTGTTTGACGGCCTGCACCAACTAATCGATATTAAGGATCAGGAATTTACCGTTGAAGCGAATCCGAATGACCTGCTGGATGGCACTAAGCTACCGGTTTTGCGTGAGTATGGGGTCAACCGTTTGAGTATCGGGGTGCAGTCGTTCAACGATGACGTTCTTAAGAAAATTGGTCGCACGCATTCTGCTCAGCAGGCCGTTGAGGCAGTCCACAACGCTCAAAAAATTGGCTTCGATAATATTTCAATCGATTTAATTTATCGATTGCCTGGGCAAGACTTGGTTGATTTTAATCGTAGCTTACAGCAGGCCTTGGCACTGGATATTCCGCATTATGCGACGTATTCCCTGATTCTTGAGCAAAAGACCGTCTTTTATAACTTGATGCGGCGTGGGAAATTACACCTGCCTTCTCAGGATATGGAGGCGGATATGTATCAACTGGCCATGGATCAATTTGCAGAACATGGTGTCGATCAATACGAGATCAGTAATTTTGCCAAGCCTGGTTTTCAAGCCGAACATAATCTGATCTATTGGCATAATCAGCACTATTTTGGATTTGGGGCAGGTGCATCCGGCTATCTGGGGGCGACGCGTTATCAGAATTTTGGGCCGATTCAGCAATATCTCAAGCCATTAGCTAACAATCAATTACCTGTTTTAACTTCCGAGACGATTACCCGCGATCAACAAATCGAAGAACAACTCTTCTTAGGATTGCGATTGAACGACGGCGTTAGCAAGGCCGCCTTCAAGGCCAGATTTGGTGAAGATTTATTGGCGGTGTACCCGAAGGTCATTCCTAAGCTGATCGATCAAGGCTTATTACGTGAAACAGATCAAGGTTACACCTTAACTACGCGTGGTCGTTTCATCGGCAATGACGTCTTCACAGAATTCATGTTAGTTTAAACCTTCAAGAATAAACAGACGAGGTAGATCAATGACTTGGACTTTGACTGAACGTGTGGTTCACCTCATGGGAACGCGAATCAGCTTACAAATTAACCACCCACAACCTGAACCAATTTTGGACGAAATGGTTGCGCGTTTAAAAGATGATGAGCAACGTTTCAGTGCCAATGATCCTAATTCAGAATTAATGCAGATCACGAAAGCTGCAGGTGTGGCACCAGTTGCGGTGGATCCTGAACTGTATCGTTTAATTAAAATTGGGTATCAGGAAAGCTTGGATGCCACCAGTAATTTAAATATTGCCATCGGGCCACTTGTACAAACTTGGCGGATTGGTTTTGCGGACGCCAGAGTTCCCACAGCGAGCGAGATTAAGCATGCACTCACATTGACTGACCCGCATGAAATTAAACTTGATGATAAGCAGCAGACAGTATTCTTGCAAAAGCCAGGTATGACCATCGACCTAGGGGCATTAGCAAAGGGCTATTTTGCTGATTTGTTGAGCGAGTATCTAAAAGAAGTCGGTGTTGAATCTGCACTCATCGATCTTGGCGGTAACATCTATGCTTTCGGACCTATGAAACAACACGATGATCAATTGTGGCGAATTGGGATTCAAAATCCTCAATTGCCAAGAGGCCAGTTCCAAGCCATTGTCGCAGTTTGCAATCAGTCAGTGGTCACTTCTGGCATTTATGAGCGCCAGTTAGTTGTCAACGGCAAAGCCTATCATCACATCTTGGATAAGCGTACCGGTTACCCCATTGAAACTGAATTGGCTAGCTTGACGATTATTTCGAGGCAGTCGTTAGATGGTGAACTGTGGACGACCAGATTGTTCGGCCGACCACTCACAGAGATTATGAACACGCTGAATGGCTTACCAGATATCGAAGGGATTGTCATTATGAAAAACGGGGACTGTTATCAGAGCGAGAGACTGCAGTAATTAACCTCGTTAAATTAGTCTGTTTCAAGAAAACAAGTTGTTTTGCTGTAGGGTCGGTATCAGCTCTTGGTTTCCGTGTACTCACACGAGATCCAAGGCGCTGACACCTTGAATCGAAGTCTCGGATTTCACCCCATGTTGTTAATTTACGAAGGACACGCGAATAACAACATCTTCACAGCTGGATAACTTGTTTTCTTTACGCTCATGATGAACTAGGCTATCTGTTTCACTGGAGCGGCACTAGTGCGTTTGCTATCATCAAGTTAAAGAAAAATTTCGGGTTAAATTCAAAGTTAGTTATTCGTCAATAAACGTCATCATGACTTTGATGACTTGTTGGCAAATACTATTTTAAATGTGCTTTGAATTTGTCTGATATCACGATTCTGATGCAGTTGAATTATTGACTAAGCTAGTAAAGTGTCATGACGAAATTGTGCCTCATAATTTTAACCTCCAGACTTGCCTTGACATCTGAGTCAGGGAACGAAGTGGAAAGTTGTTGCCGTGCTGTGAAATGCAGTTGTTTACGAAAGCTTGCTTTCGCAAACTTACTGCAGGGTCGTATTTGAGCTTCTGCGCTGCAGAATCTCAAATCGAAGGCGGAAGATTTATTCGCCGAGTGCGAAGCACGAGCCGAATAAACCTGAAGCCGGCCCCACAGCAAAGACAACAACTTTCCACGCAGTGGACTGACGGGCCTGAGATGTTGTAGTATCACCTGACGGATTAGAAGCCCTATTTGCACTCCTCAGTCTGAGGTCTGAATTTCACCTTTTTCCCGAAAAAACGGGTTGTTTCCTTGACTTTAGTTGCCGTGATTGTTATATTTTATAGTGTTGTTAGCACTCAGAACAGCTAAGTGCTAAAAAAGAGGTGAGAGATCATGCCGACAAAACGTCAGGCGTTAATTCTAGCAGAGATTGTTCGCATCTATAATGAAACAGGCCAACCCGTTGGTTCAAAGACATTGATGAATCAGCTGCCAATTCGAATTAGCTCTGCGACGATTCGTAATGAAATGGCCGTGCTTGAAGAAGATGGTTTGATTATGAAGAATCATACCTCATCAGGCCGAATTCCTTCGACAGCGGGTTATCGATATTATTTGGATCATTTGTTGCAACCAAGCGTTGTCTCACCCCAAACCTTTTCAACTATTGCACAAGATTTTGATCATGAGTTTCATGAGATCGATGATATTGTTAAGCAGTCCGCTAATATTCTCTCGAATTTGACGAACTACACATCGATTTCATTAGGACCTGAAACGGCGAATGTCACGTTGACCGGTTTTCGTTTGATTCCACTTGGCGATGATCAGGTGATCGCCATTCTTGCGACAAGTATGGGATCAGTCGAGAGTCGTGTCTACCGTATTCCGACCAGTATTAGTTCGGACGATTTGGAAAAAGCGGTGCGGATTATCAACGATCGTTTGGTCGGGTTACCGATCAATCAAGTGAAGTCGCTTTTGAAGGCGGAGATCCCACGAGTCTTGACCCGTTATCTGCATTCACCAGATGGTTTCCTAGATTTGTTTGGCGATGTTCTGCGTCATGCAGCAGCCGAGCATTTCTACATCGGGGGTCGTTCTAATCTGTTGAACTTTGCACAGTCGGATGATCTCGATCGGTTGAAGTCACTCTATCAATTGTTGGATAAGGAATCGGTGCTACCTTCCTTGTTGAATCTTCGCCAACCTGAGAATTCCTCAGCGACGAAGCCACCATCAGGACCGATTTCGGTGCGTTTAGGTGATGAACTTGATAATTCACTATTGGCGGATTATGGCTTGATCACGGCGCGTTATCATGTTGCTCATCAGGGTGAAGGAATCATTGCAATTCTGGGACCGACGAGCATGCCATATTCACAGTTGATCGGATTAATGCAGCTCTTCACCGATGAATTAGTTAAAAAGATGTATGAGTATTATGATCAGTTTCATGATGATAGTTAATTAAAGGAGTGAACATAACTTGGCACATCAAAAGAAATCCAATGAGTTTCCGTCAGAGAAGGATCCGAAGTTTGCGGAAGAAGCTGAAAAGGCAAAGTTAGCCAAGAAGGCTGCGACTGCCGAGGCAACGGATAAAGCCGAATCAACCGAAGATGTCGTTGAGAAATTGACAGAAGAAGATTTGAAAGAATTAATCGAAGATGATTCAGTTAAACAAATGGCCGCATTACAGCAACAGGTTGCTGAATTAGAGCAGAAGAATGCCGATCTTGAAGATCAATATCTGCGTTCTCAAGCCGAGATTCAGAATATGCACACGCGTCATCAGCGTGAACGTGAAAACTTGCAGAAGTATGCGTCTCAGGAGTTAGGCACTGCGATTTTACCAGTTGCAGATAATCTGGAACGTGCATTAGCAGTTAAGGCTGATAGCGATGAAGCCCAACAGATCCATAAGGGTGTCACCATGGTTTTAGAACATCTCCAACAAGCTTTGACAGCGAATAACATCGAACCACTCGGTCAGATCGGTGAGAAGTTTGATCCAACGAAACATCAGGCCGTTCAAACCGCACCTGCAGATAAAGATCATCCTGCAGATACAATCGTCCAAGTATTACAAAAAGGTTATCAGCTCAAAGATCGCGTGATTCGTCCTGCAATGGTCGTTGTGGCCAATTAAAAGACACAAACGATTGAATTAATTTTAAATTAAGAGAGGTAAGTAGGTATGTCTAAAGTTATTGGTATCGATTTAGGGACAACAAACTCAGCTGTCGCCGTTCTTGAAGGTGGCAAGCCAAAAATTATTGAAAATCCAGAAGGTAATCGGACCACACCATCTGTTGTTGCATTTAAAGATGGCGAAATCCAAGTTGGTGAAGTCGCTAAACGTCAGGCAATCACAAATCCCGACACAGTCGCTTCTATCAAACGTCATATGGGTGAAGCCGGCTATAAAGTTCAGGCTGGTGGCAAGGAATATACCCCACAAGAAATTTCCGCAATGATTTTACAATACATCAAGAAATTCTCAGAAGATTATCTAGGTGAAACCGTCACAGATGCAGTGATCACTGTGCCTGCGTATTTCAATGATGCACAACGTCAAGCGACCAAAGATGCAGGTAAAATTGCTGGCTTGAACGTTCAACGAATCATCAACGAACCAACAGCAAGTTCATTGGCTTATGGCTTGGACAAAGGCGACACGGATGAAAAAGTCTTAGTTTATGATCTTGGTGGTGGGACGTTTGACGTTTCTGTCCTCGAATTGGGCGATGGTGTTTTCCAAGTGCTTTCAACAAACGGGGATACACACCTTGGTGGTGATGATTTTGATAACAAGATCATCGATTGGTTAGTTGCTCAATTCAAAGATGCAAATGGTATCGACCTTTCACAAGATAAAATGGCGATGCAACGTCTAAAGGATGCTGCTGAAAAAGCAAAGAAGGACCTTTCTGGTGTTTCTCAAACCCAAATTAGCTTGCCATTTATTTCTGCAGGTGCTAACGGACCTCTCCACTTAGAGGAAACTTTAACACGAGCAAAATTCGATCAATTGACACAAGACTTAGTTGAACGGACGAAGATTCCAGTAGACAACGCGTTGCGTGACGCTGGTTTGACGAACGCTGACATTAATAAAGTTATCTTAAATGGTGGTTCAACACGTATTCCTGCCGTTCAAGAAGCCGTTAAGAATTGGACAGGCAAGGACCCAGATCATTCGATCAACCCTGATGAAGCCGTTGCAATTGGTGCTGCAATCCAAGGTGGTGTCATTGCCGGTGATGTTAAGGACGTTGTGTTACTCGATGTGACCCCATTGTCATTAGGTATCGAAACAATGGGTGGTGTCTTCACTAAGCTGATCGATCGTAATACGACGATCCCAACGAGCAAGTCACAAGTCTTCTCGACTGCTGCAGACAACCAACCAGCCGTTGATATTCATGTTTTACAAGGTGAACGTCCAATGGCTGCCGATGACAAGACATTAGGCCGTTTCCAACTTGCAGATATTCCCGCTGCACCTCGTGGCGTCCCACAGATCCAAGTGACATTCGATATCGATAAGAACGGTATCGTCAATGTTTCGGCTAAGGATCTTGGCACTCAGAAGGAACAGAAGATTACGATCAAGAGTTCTTCAGGCTTATCTGACGAAGAGATCGAGCGCATGCAAAAAGAAGCCGAAGAGCACGCTGAAGAAGATAAGAAACGTAAAGAAGAAGTTGATTTGAAGAACGATGTCGATCAATTACTCTTCCAAACTGACAAGACTTTGGGCGAACTCAAGGGTAAAGTTTCTGAGGATGAGATCAAGAAGGCCGAAGACGCTAAAGAAGCTTTGAAGAAGGCCCAAGAAGCTAACGATATTGAAGATATGAAGAAGAAACGCGATGGACTGAACACAATTGTTCAAGACTTGACCGTTAAACTTTATCAACAAGCTCAAGAAGCACAACAGGCAGCACAAGGCGCTGATGGCCAAGCTCAACCAAATGGTGATCAAGGCAAGAAGGCCGATGATGATACTGTTGAAGGTGACTTCGAAGATCTCGACAAAGATAAAGATAAGAAATAGGATCGTGAAATCATTCTGAACGATTGTGACATCAAATGAATTCAAGAAGGGGTTGGTGATGAGAAATCTTGTCCCAACCACTTTTTGTTGGTGCTTGAATCTCCATGAATACCGGTGATTTTGCAATCGGGTGAGTTTATGCTATCCTTTTCTCAGAAGTAATTCGACGAACAAGTCGATAAGGAGGAACAACATGGCAGATAAGCGGGACTATTATGACGTTCTTGGCTTACAAAAAGGGGCTTCTGAAGCCGATATCAAGAAGGCTTATCGACAACTGTCTAAAAAATATCATCCAGATATCAATAAGGCACCAGGTGCAGAAGAGAAATTCAAAGAGATTAATGAAGCTTATGAAACCTTGTCTGACCCACAGAAGAAGGCAACCTATGATCAGTATGGTCACGCGGGTATGGATGGCTTCAATAATGGCGGTGGTAATCCGTTTGGTGGTGGCTATAGCCAAGGCGGCGGTTTTGGCGGCGGCTTTAGTGATTTCGGTGATATCTTCAGCCAGTTCTTCGGTGGCGGTGGTGGCGCGGCTAATCCGAGTGCGCCGAAGCAAGGAGCCGATTTACAATACCGGATGGATCTAAAGTTTGAAGAAGCAATCTTTGGTAAAGAGACCGACATCTCTTATTCTCGTGATGCCACCTGCGCAACTTGTGGTGGGAACGGTGCGAAACCGGGAACGAGTCCGATCACTTGCCCTAAGTGTCATGGGGCTGGTGTGATTGAAGTCGAACAGCAATCACCACTTGGCCGAATTCGTTCACGTGTTGTTTGTGATCGTTGTCAAGGTAAGGGTAAGATTGTTGAAGATCCATGTCCGACTTGCCACGGTACGGGTAAAGAGAAACAATCACACAAGGTTAAGGTTAGTGTACCAGCTGGCGTTGAAGATGGTCAGCAGATGCGTCTTGAAGGTCAAGGTGAAGCAGGCGAAAATGGTGGCCCTTATGGCGACTTGTATGTCGTTTTCCGAGTTGCCCCAAGTGCTAAGTTTGAACGTGATGGTGCAGAGATTTTCATTACGATCCCAATTTCATTCCCACAAGCAACACTTGGCGATGAAATCAAGGTTGATACGGTGCACGGCCCAGTCAGCCTAAAGATTCCGGCCGGTACTCAATCCGGCACTAAATTCCGGTTGCGTGGTAAAGGTGCCCCGAGATTGCGGAGTAAGACCAACGGTGACGAAACCGTGACAGTCAAGGTCACTACGCCTAAACATTTGAATGAGAAACAACGCGAAGCTTTGAAGGATTTTGTTCGCGCCAGTGGTGACAAGATTGATCCACAGAATAGTAGCTTATTCAGTCGCTTAAAAGAAAAACTGAACGGCTAAGCAAAGCGTCATTGATGGTAAAAGCATGTTGGTAACTTCAACATGCTTTTTTGCATGGCTTAGGCTGTACTGAAGCGATTCGAGTGGATGCAATTATCTTAATTTTCTGAAAATAAAGTTTGTTTTTAAACTAAAAGGTGATACGATAGAGGTCCACATGACCTCTATCGATCTCATGGCGATTAACGTTATTATCGTTTAGTGACACAAGGAGAAGTTTAGTGAAACATAGATTAGGTCTACTCTTAATTGGTACTTTGGTGGCTAGCACGACACTGTGGTTATCACAAGACCCTACCAAGTTGGCGCAGTATCAACAAGAAATTTCTGCAAGTCCAATTACTGCAAGCGTGAGACAATTTGTTGGGGAGAATGAGATTCGTCTTTCCACTTGGCTCACCTCTCATCATGAAAAAAACGCTCAAAAACAACAGCCTAGCGATACCGCAATTGCTCTCAATGACTTTTCGGCAACAGCCACACAGACTGCAAACGATACCGCAACGCAAGATGAAAGTCAGACGGAGACAGCTACACCAATCGAATCAATCGTGATTGGTCGTCGCTTGGCGTCCGATTATACTTATTCATTTGCGAAGGCCACTCCTGAGCCGGTACGCAGTGTTTTCTTGGCGGCTGTCAAGGAATATAACGATACTGGTCTCGTGAGCTTGGTCCCAGGCGCGTTGACTGATGATCAGAACCACATCGTCTTTGGCACGTATCTTCAACGAGAGAACCCTCAACAAGGTACCCTTGAACTTGGTCGTGGGGGCCCGCAGATCATCGTGAGCTATCAATTATTTGCCTCTCAGGCGATTAATCATGGGACTGCAAATTTAAACATTGCACATCCTGTTGCGATTGCTCAATCTGTGGCTGTTCACGAACTGGGGCACGCCCTAGGATTGGATCATAGTAATGACCGTCATTCAGTGATGTATCCCATCAATCAGGGGTTGTCACAGTTGACCTCGGCGGATTTCAACAGCTTACGTCAAATTTATCAACATTAACTGTTTTAGCTACCACTCATTCTGGTAGCTTTTTTGATTAATGATGCGGAAAAGTAGGGATTACGATGAAAATTGGTTATTTTACAGCTTCAACACCGATTACGGCATTATCACCACGCCGATTCAAACGCGCACAAGCTTTCTTGAATGAAAAGGGGATCGAACTCGTTAGTGGCTCACTGACGGGAAAAACAGACGGCTACCGCAGTGGCTCGATACAAGCACGAGCGGCCGAAGTCAATGCCTTGATTCATGATCCAGAGGTCGATGTGATCATGTCAACAATCGGTGGCATGAATACCAATGCTATTCTGCCTTATCTTGATTTTACCTGCGAACAGTGTTCAAACGGCTTGCGATGTGTTTACAATTGGAGATACTAGTCGTCCACGTGTTGATATGATTGACATTTCGTCCTATCAATCTGGATTAACACAGGCTAACTTCAATAAAATGAAGGCGTTAGGCGTTCAAACGGTGATTGTTAAGTTGACTGAAGGCACGACTTACACCAACCCTGCGGCTGCACAACAGATTCGGTTTGCTAAAAATGCTGGTCTGTCGATTCGCGTTTATCACTACGCAAGATTCAATACACCAGCACTTGCTGCAGCTGAAGCACGTTATTTTGCAAAGGTTGCCAAGTCGTTAGGTTTGAGTAGTAATACGATGTTTTACGCAGACATGGAGGAAGGCGTCACCGCCACTTCAGATGTTGTTAGTAATTTAAGGACTTTTTTTAATACATTATCCAGCGCAGGATTTAGTAATCACGGTACCTACACCGGACATGGTTATCGGTACTGTGACCAAATCGTAAACGTACTCGGTAAATCACGTGCATGGATCGCGCAATATCCATAAACACCAAGTGCAAGTAATCTTTGGAATACTTCTTATGGTGCTTGGCAGTTCAGTAGTACGGCTGTTTTACTCGGATATGGCGTCCAATTGGATGTCTCAATCGATTACACGAATAATGCGAATAAAGGCAGTTTTGATTCAGTCGCATTGTCTGGGACAAGCCTCAACGTTCGAGGCTGGCATGCAAGTAATGACGCTGTTGGGAAACCATACAGCTTCATTATTCTTTACGATAAAGCCACGCATCAACAATTAGGACGGTATCCAATCACGCGTTTGACGCGCAATGACGTCCATGCGGCTTATCCGAATATTTACCAATCAGCGCAGAGTGGCTTTTCACTCAACATTCCGTTCTCAAGTAGTCTTGCAAACAAGAAGATAGAAGTTGTTTCTAGATATTCGAGTTCTGCAACTGGTGACGGAAATTATGTTGATTATGTTTCACCAAAAACATATGAATTCAATCAAAACCGTGCGTCATTTGATTCAGTCAAGATAGTTGGAAATCAACTACAAATCAAAGGCTGGCATGCGAGTGATCAATCGGTAGGTAAACCGTATAGCTATATTTTTGTCTATGATAAGAATGCGCATAAAGAATTGGCGCGTTATAAAATAACCAGAACGATCAGGAATGATGTCGGTTCAGCTTATCCAAATATTTATAACGCGACAAATAGTGGGTTTAATATCAGCGTACCATTTTTGGGTAAATTTGCAGGTAAAGATCTTCAAATTATTTCACGATATTCGAGCATTTCAAGTGGTGAAGGAAGCACAGTCAATTATTGGTCACCGAAGACTTACAAGTTTGATGCAAATCGTGGATATCTTGATAGTGCAGTGATTAGCGGGAATACGCTAAAGGTTCGCGGCTGGCACATCAGTGATTTGTCTGCCGACAAACCATATAGTTTTATCATTATTTATGATCCCAGTGCACATAGAGAACTGGCACGATTTTCAATTACGCGTACGATTCGAAATAATGCAGGTAAGTCGTTTTCAACAATTTATAATTCAACTAATAGCGGTTTTTCACTCAGCGTACCAGCGAAGACAGCATTCAAGAATCGGAAAGTTCAAATTATTTCACGTTATTCCAATTCAACAAATGGTGAGGGTAGTTATACGGATTATCGATCAACCGCACGGAAACTCAATTAATCAAAAAATGCGAACAGCATATATAACGCTGTTTGCATTTTTTGATGTTTTGACTATATTTATATTTTAGGGATAAAACTTGCTCGACATTGGCTGAATAGTACCCTTATTGAAAATAATCATTAAGTATCGAATAATAAACTGGTATAATTAGAATATCATATTTTTGGAGGTAGCTATGGTCTCGTATTTTTTAGCTATATTTATTTTCTTTTGTTTATTTTTTCCCCTTTTAAATGAAATACGCCGTAATGATCTTCAAAAGACAAACGCCTTACTTGGAGTAGTAATCAACATTGCTAGCACTTTAATAATTACACTTCTTGTTACTCGGTATTTCCTACACACAAATATATTGATTGCTAAGAATTATTCCTTAGGTTACTTTATTAAAGTCTTTTCTTTGTTCGTAATAGTTGAATTGATTCTTATTTTGGGTAATTATTTTTTTCATTTAAGTCACTTATTCGAGGTAGTATCAATCAAACGGGCTTCACTCAAAACAGTGCTGCGGGCATTGCTACTCTCTCTGTTGATCGTGCTTGCGGTTTTTCTGTACAAGGCAAGTTTTTGGACAACGAATACTTTTGGACTGCTTAATCCTGAACAACTCATCTATAATTTGAAACAACCGATGCAAGGTGCGAACTCTAGTTTCATTGATTCATTCATCAATGGACCGTTGGTAGTCGCTGTTGTTACACTAGTGCTGGTATTACCTGCGAATCTGATTCTTTTTCATGTTCATTTAAGGGTTTTTGATTACTTGCGACATGCATATCTAGTTCCGGTACTTTTATCAGTTGTATTTTCTGTTTTCTTAATTACTCTAGCTGCTAAGAATATTAATGCTGTAGGTTTCTATCGTTATTTCACGACTTCATCAGCCTTTATTCAAAAGAACTATGTCGATCCTGATAAAGTTAAATTGGTTTTTCCAACCAAAAAACGGAATTTAATTTATATTTATGTTGAATCTCTAGAATCAACTAGTATTGATAAGCAAGAAGGCGGACAAATGTCCGTTAACTTGTTGCCCAAATTAACAAAAGTGTCTGATGAAGGTATTCATTTCTCAAATACAGGTAAAAAATTTGGTGGGGCAATGCAATTTTATGGAACCGGTTGGACAATTGCCGGAATGGTTTCCCAAACTTCTGGATTACCGTTAAAGGTTCCAGTTCAGGGGAATACTTATGCTAACTCTGATAAACAGCGCTTTTTACCGGGTGCAACAACATTGAATGATATTTTAGAAGAAGAAGGTTATCATCAAACAATTTTGATGGGTTCTGACGCAACTTTCGGTGGACGTAGAAGTTATTTCACTCAGCATGGGAATGTGCAGATTGATGATTACTTGCAAGCAAAGAAGGACAAAAGAATTCCTAAAGATTATCACGTTTGGTGGGGCTACGAGGATTCCAAATTATTCAAATTTGCTAAGCAAGACTTAACAAGAATGGCTGCAAAAAATAAACCATTTAACTTCACGATGCTAACTTCAAATACACATCATATTGGCGGATATCCAGAAAAAGATATGCCTAAAAAATATTCTCAACAGTATTCAAATGTAATCTCGTTTACAGATACTCAGATCGTTCAATTTGTTTCATGGATCAAAACACAGCCTTTTTATGATAATACAACGATCATTATTAATGGTGATCACTTGTCTATGGATGCCGAGTATTACAAAAATATTTCGTCCAGTAAACGTCATACCTTTAATCTGATTCTTAATGCTCCAAAGAGCGTAACTACTGATGTGAAGACAAAGAATAGAACTTTTGGTACCTACGATATGTTTCCAACGACATTAGCTGCACTGGGTGTTAAAATTCAAGGGAATCGTTTAGGATTAGGCACTAATTTGTTATCACAAAAGCAGACGATTGCTGAGAAATATGGCTTTACTAAAGTGAATAACGAATTATCCCAAAGCTCTAAATTCTATAATGATAAGTTTATGTATGAAAAATAGGATGGTTCCTTTAGAAAGTTCTAAGCTTTGCAATGGCACTATGAAATTTTACTTGTGTATCATATTATATATTGGGTATTACCATGTTTTTAAGTAATGCATTTGAGAGGAAGATTAATATCAACGACGAGATTGGAATTAGCATTGTGACATATAATAGCCCGGATATTTTCAAAACTCTAGATAATTTTACCTCAGAGATTTTGCCTAATTTTGCTTGCCGGATATATATATATGACAATAATTCAGATGAATCCTTTAAAAATAGATTGAGCACTTATGAAGGAGAAAGAGTGCAAATACATTTTTCCAGTAAAAATTCCGGGTTTGGACATGGACATAATTATAATGTCAATCGTTTTCATGAAGAGTTTTTATTAATTTGTAATCCAGATATTCTTGTAAGTCAGGCTGATTTTCAAAAGCTATGGAATTATCTTCATGCTAATCGAAATGTTATGGTTGCCCCCAAAGTAGTTTATCCAGATGCCAAGGTTCAATATTTGATTCGTCGCAAGCTTGATGTATTTGACTATATGCTCAGGTTTATTCCATTTAAATTCGTAAAAAAAATGTTCGATCGTCGATTGTCTGCGTTTGAATGTCGTGATCTATCAGATGATATTCAGACAGTTAAGTTTGCATCGGGGTGTTTTATGTTTACTCGAGTGAGTGATTTCTCTCAGGTAGGTGGGTTTGACGAACGTTTTTTCATGTATTTTGAAGATAATGATTTTTGTCAAAAGTTTAGACAGCAAAAAAAACAGATTGTGTATTTTCCTGATGCAGCTGTCATTCATTTTTATGGTAAAGAGGCGCATCGCAGCTTTAAGGTTTTCAAAATTTTTATTACTTCGATGGTGCAGTATTTTAATAAATGGGGCTGGAAGTTTTTTTAGAGTTCAAATACGGTCATAAACTAATACTGAAATAATTTAATCCCATTCTATTGAGGTGTGCGCCTGGAATTAATGGCAAATAATGTTTAATTTTGATAGAATGGCAGAAGTAACATGAGAGAATCTTATTAATAGAGAGCGAGTTCAACTATGTTTAATATTGTTGTGAAATTATTGTTGACGATCATGGTTTCGGCGCTGGTAACGCCATTTGTTCGTAAACTTGCATTTGTACTAGGGGCAGTTGATAATCCCAATGCGAGACGTGTTAACAAACAGCCTATGCCGACAATTGGGGGGCTTGCAATTTTTATCTCTTTCAATTTTGCTGTTTTTATACTTTTACGTGGTCAATTTCCAACGCATGAGTTATTTGCGCTTACTGCTGCCGAATGTATCATCGTTCTTACAGGCATGATTGATGATATTCGAGAGTTGTCTCCAAAGATGAAAATGCTTGGAATTATTATTGCTGCAACTGTGGTTTATTTCCTTGGTGGAATACGAATGAATCACGTTGTGGTTCCGTTTTTCGGAAGTTTCACGTTAGGCTGGTTGAGTTATCCAGTCACTATTTTTTGGATTATGGCAATTACCAACGCCGTTAATCTGATTGATGGATTAGATGGACTTGCAACCGGAGTTTCAATTATTGGGTTGTCGACAATGGGAATCATGGCATACTTTTTCTTGCTTGTACCTAACACCTATGTTGCAATTTTGATATTTGCTTTGGTTGCTGCTTTGATTGGATTTTTGCCCTATAATTTTCATCCTGCAAGTATTTTCTTAGGGGACACAGGGGCGTTGTTCATCGGGTTTATGATTGCCGTACTGTCACTTAAGGGGTTAAAAAATGTGACGTTTGTGACGTTGCTGATCCCAATCATTATTTTAGGCGTTCCCATCACTGATACTGTTTATGCGATGTTGCGAAGAATGCTGAATCGAAAACCGATTTCACAGGCGGACAAGCATCACTTGCATCACAGACTGATGCAACTCGGTTTATCACATAGACAGACAGTTTTAGTAATATACGGTCTTGCGCTTGTATTTGCTTTTGTTTCATTGCTTTATCCAATTTCGTCTTTAGCTGGTAACGTTTTGCTCACGATTATGATACTGGTTGGGTTGGAATTATTTGTAGAATCAATTGGGCTGATTGGTGATGATCGCCAGCCTCTGATCAAGACTATCTCGAGGATTGTCAAAAAAATGGGGCGGAATTCGAACTAAGGATTCATTTGTAAATGGTTTTGTTTATATTCATAAGTGCTAAATAAAAGAATGCGAGGAATTTTTTGATGGAACAAGTTATTACCTTTGGAGAGCTGATTAGAATTATCAAACGACATGTTGGCTTAATCGTCGGGACCACTCTGATTTTCACCGTTTTAGCAGCAGTTTATACTTTCATTATCGTTACGCCTCAATATGAAGCCAGCACGCAGTTGATCATTGTTCAGAAGGAATCGGGAGATGATGTTAGTGCAGAGCAGTCAAATATTCAAATGACGCGATTGATTAATACAAGTAAAGATATTATTGAGAATCCTATCATCCTAAGTCCAGTGAAGCAGAAGCTTGCGAGTAGTGAGAAATACAATATCAAACTTAGTAAGCTAGAAAAAGAAGTCAGTGTCACAAACGAGGCAAATTCACAGCTTGTAGTTGTTAATGTTAATGATAGTAATGCAGATCGCGCTGCGCGAATTGCAAATCTAGTAGCCCAAAGTTTCAAGGGAAGGGCCAAGGAGATGCTGGATATTGATAATGTCATGATCACGGCTGCGACTGCTCCTGAAAATCCAGTTTCTCCAAATAAGCGAAATAATTTAATCTTTGGTATTGTACTCGGTTTGTTCTTTGGCTTTATATTTACTTTAGTTTCAGAAGCATTAAATCGTCGAGTTAATGACGAAGAATTTTTAACAAAGCGAATGGGTGTTAAAGTGATTGGTAATATTTCGCGAATCTAATTAATCATATGCGAGAAAAAGAAATGTTAATGGAGTGAAGTTATAGTATGGTAAATATCAATTCGAGTGATGATATATTGATGAGTATCCGTAATAATTCTGATCTTGGCGAACAGGTAAAATCTGTATGTGCTAATATCAATTTTCTTAAAGAAAAATCAGCTTTTAAATCATTAGTTATTGCACCTGTTTCTAATCTTGAAGCGAGTGCCAATCTCATTGTTTCACTAGCCGTGAGTCTTGCATCTTCTGGACAAAAAGTGTTATTAGTTGATGGTGATTTGCATGCTAAGAGAGTCAGTCAGTTATTTGGCCTACAATCGAGTGTACATGGAATAGCTGAGCTTTCTGCTGGAACGCCGGAAGAAGCCAATTTGTTTATTGTACCTGAAAGTGGTATTCCAAATCTTGATGTTGTACCTGCTGGCACGAGTGGTTTAGACGGTCTGACAAATATAGATGTACTCTCAACATTTATCGAGCAACAAGAAAAAAAATATGACATTATTCTGATAGATGCGCCAGCAGCAATAGATAATGTTGATACAATGATATGGGCAAATATAGTCGGACAATTATTGTTAATTATTCAAAAGAAAAAAACGTTGAAGCGTGATGTGAAAGCAACCCTGCACAAGATTTCACTTACGAATGCAAAAGTTATCGGTGCGGTTTTCAGTAATGAAGCGTAAACCGTAGATTTTGTCTTTTTCTAAATCAAGTTGAGGGGAAACACAATGGATTTTTCAAATTATGATATTGCTATTTTAATGTCGACCTATAATGCTGAAAAGTATTTATCTGAACAAATAGAATCAATTATTAAACAGGACACTGCTAGTTGGAGATTGTATATACGAGATGATGGTTCTACTGATAAAACTTGTGAGATTATTTCCCGTTATGCGCAAAATAATGAACGGATAATCTTTATCAACGAAAATAGTAGGCAGAACCTTGGAGTAACTAGATCGTTTTTATGGTTGTTAAAAAATGTATCTGCTGACTTTTATATGTTTTGTGATCAGGATGATTACTGGTTGAGTACCAAAGTGCGAGAAACGCTGCAGGAAATGCTTGCACAACAATATGAAGATATTCCTGTATTGGTCCATTCAGATTTGGAAGTTGTTGACGCAAATTTAGAATTAATTGCCTCATCCTTCTTTGAACGTCAGGGACTACCAAAAAATACCGTGTTAACAAATTTGGTCGTACAAAACAACGTGACTGGCTGTACGGTAATGGTTAATCAAAAGTTGAAACAGTCGGTTGCTATTGTGTCTGATAAAGTAATTATCCATGATTGGTGGCTTGCGCTAATTGCAACTTGTTTAGGAAAAGTTGTCTTCGTTGATAAACCACTTATCAAGTATCGACAGCATGGAAATAACGTCATTGGTTCAAGTACCGTATTTAGCAAATTTTTTTCGGGGTACGTTCAGCAGATCCGTGATAATTTAGTTGCACTTAATGAACAAAATGCTGAATTCAAAAACATTTTTGAGAGCAGATTGAATGATTCCCAAGAAAAAGTTCTTACTGTAGGATCCAAATTTATGAAGCAGTCATCTATTTCGAGATATTTCAGTGTGAAGCACGCTGGAATCTATAAAATTGGGAAGGTACGTAATTTATTGTTTTATTGTTTGTTACTAATCTTGCCAAAGTACAGGGGCGGCAATGATGATTAATCCATGGACGTTATTCTCGTTAACATTTGCCAGCGCACTTTTCTCTTATTCACTCGGGTGGTCATCCAGCTACCAAGATGTTAATTCAAATTTGGTTTTATTCTTAGTCATCGCCATTATTTTATTTTTTGTTATGGGGTTCATTTTTAGCTCATTGAAGAATCCATCGGCATTTGTTGAGAAGCGTGAGATCATTTTTAGAGATTATCTCGCACATTTTTTTATTTTTGGCGGGATAATTCTTGAGGGAGTTTATAGCAAAGGATTTCCTCTCACCGGTTACATTGGTGGTCACGTGATTACATATGCAGATTATGGAATCCCAATGTTTCACGTTGCTTTGATTACTGTATCTTGTTTCTACGCAGTCTTAAATGTGAATGATTATTTTGAAGGGCAAAAGACTTGGCAACAGGCTATACAGAATATTGTTATCGCGTTCATTCCAACTATACTGACCTATAATCGTGGCATGATTATGATGACGGGTATGACAATGATCTTTTTGTATATACGCAAAACCAAGTTTAAGTTTACACCGATCAAAATTCTAAGTTTTGGAATTCTAGGCGTTGCATTTTTATTTTTGTTCGGTATTTCCGGTAATTATCGAATTAATCAGAATTATGGTCGTCCAGACTTAAACATGTTCCAGTCTGATATCATTTTAAATCAAGGTAATGCAACAAAAGAATTTAGTGAGTCAAGTGTTCCAAAGACCTTTTTCTGGACATATATTTATGCAGCATCACCGTTAGGTAATCTGGCCAATATGGTTGATAAGGAGAAAAATTTAAACAATTCTGAGTCAAGCATTGCCGATTTTGTCGTTACTCAAATGATTCCAGACACGATTGGTAAGCGGCTGATTGATTCCAACAAATCGCCAATAATACCGCTGGTACTTCCTCAATTTAATGTAAGTACGGCTTTTTCAGGTAGCTTTTATTATTTTGGTTGGATCGGGATGATTGTTTTTTTAGTGTTCGTATTTATGTTTCCTTTTGGATACTTGATGCTGATTAGGTCGTTTGCGCTTGAGTATTATGATGTTGCATTTTCTTCACTATGCACTGTTTACTCCCTGCTATTCTTCGGTAACTTCTTTTCATTTACCGGATTAATGCTTCAACTGATCTTTCCATTTTTATTGCAACTTTTCAGACCGGATAAGTTGCCACAAGAAATCTAGTTGGCTATTTAATATATTTTGATTGAACCATTCGGTGTTACATTGAGGGTGGACAGGAAATTATCAACACTGCTAGGTTAAAAGGAGTTAAAACCCAATGAGTATTTTTCGAAGATATTATTCGCATAAGGTAGTTCGAGACATTAAACGTAGGTATTATGATATACAGGACCGGAAACAGATTATGCAGAATAAAGATACCAGAATCTTAGTCGTTCTGCATTTATTTTATCCGGAGAGTTGGTCGGAAATTAAAGAATATTTACGTAATCTGAATGCTTATAATTGGGATCTGATAATTACCTATCCGCAGGAAAAGAAATCAAGCTTGCCAATTGACGAGATTAAAAGCTTCAAAAAGAATGTGAGTTTTTGTCCGAATGAAAATCGGGGGTACGATATTGGTCCGTTTATTATGGCAATCAAAACGATTGATTTGACGAAATATGATGTTGTCTTTAAGCTTCAATCTAAAGGCGTTTCCCGAAAACGAATTTATATTTATCATCAGCTATTTTTTTGCCGTGATTGGTTTAAAAACTTGTATCAAGGGATTCTGGGGGCACACGAAGTACATCAAACGGTTACTGCAATAATGCAATCTAATCATCATAAACTGGTAAGTGCTGATAATCTTTTTGTACATGACCCAATCTACAAGGAAAACATGACAATAAGACAACTGAATCACTTAGGGTTGGTTATGCCAAAAAATTATAAATTTGTTGCTGGAACTTGTTTTGCAGTAGACGCTGCGTATTTGAAGAAGGTACAACGATTAGATGTTGCGCTATCAGACTTTAAAACGGTTCCCAGTACCAGAGGGCTTTCATTAGCTCACGTATTGGAACGATATATTTCAGCAGTGTCTGACACATCTTTCTATGGAAATAAAGTTTATCGGCTCAATCGTGCTCTAAAAGCGCCTTTGCGCCTTTTATATCGAAAACTTTCGGCAGAACGCCTGTTGGATAAATATGATATCAATGATGAATATATGTTTTCTGGATTGGATAATCGGTTAGTTCTTTCAAAGGAGAAAAAAGTTCGAATTGGAGATCTGGGTGTAATTTCTTCAATCACGAAGCAGTATGAATCCATTGATGAAACTGCACCATATAAGTACTTGCAGGGAAACAAAAAAACATATGATGACTATTGTGCTTATCATATCAAACATAATTTGCCGGTAATGTCGGTCGAACGCTTTGAATCCTTAATAAAATCTATCAAGCAAAATGGCTATGATATGAAAAAAATCATTATTGTGCAAGATGATAATATTATTTATGATGGTCAACATCGTTCGACAATACTTGCTTTTTTAAACGGTCTTGATTATCAAATTCCGGTTTTGGAAGTGGTTATAATTTCGCGCAGACAGATATTAAAACAAGTATTGAAATTAATTTTACCCAGATCAGTATTTGAAAAGTTGCTCAAGAAAAGGTATGGTCGGGAAACAAGGATGTCAAATGGAAAATAAATCAATATCAAAGAATGCGATTTTGAATATTTTAAGAGTGTCAGTCGGGTTATTATTTCCACTTATAACTTTTCCATATGCAACACGTGTCCTACAAGTTGTAAATTTGGGTAAGGTAAATTTTAGCAATTCAATCGTTAGCTATTTTGTTCTAATTGCTTCTCTTGGAGTTTCTTCATATGGGGTAAGAGAAGGAGCAAGACTTCGCAACGATAAAAAGTTTGGAGCATTTGTAAGTGAAGTATTTAGCCTAAATGTAGTTACGACAATTGCTTCATACCTTTTACTGTTTCTTGCATTCGTGATTTCCGCGAAAATGAGGAGTTACTTTGTTGTTATCCTGATACAGAGTCTTAGTATCATGTTTACAACTTTAGGTATTGATTGGGTAAATGCAATTTTTGAGGATTATTTGTATATCACAATTCGTAGCTTAATTGTTCAAGTAATATCGCTTGTTTTTTTATTTTTATTTGTGAAGTCGCCCAGTGATTATTTATTATATGCTGCAATGACCGTCCTTTCTAATGGAATTATTTGTGTTGCTAATTTGATATATTGCCGGCGTTATGTTCATTTGCGTATACGTTTCAATTCAAAAATGTTCACTCACTTGAAACCCATGCTAATTTTCTTTTCGAACAACATGGCTGTGACAGTATACGTTAGCTCAGATATGACGATTTTAGGCTGGCTGGCCGGAGACTATTATAGTGGTCTTTACGCGGTTTCAGTAAAGATTTATCAAACCATTAAGCAAGTCCTTACTGCCCTGTATGTTGTGACGATTCCTAGGTTGGCATTGTATGCGGGGGACGAGGATACTACAAGATTTAAAAAGCTATTTACAGATATTTCTAACACTATCATTTTAGTAATTCTGCCTGCGATTGCTGGATTAATTTGTCTCTCAGGTGAAATTATTCTATTGATTTCAGGGAAATCTTTTATCAAGGCCACACTTTCGTTACAAATATTAAGTGTTGGATTGCTTTTTGCTGTTGCTAGTGGTGTCATTGTAAATTGTTTCAATACGCCAATGCGTCAAGAAAAAATTAGTTTGCACGGAACTGTTCTGGCGGCTATTCTGAATATTGGTTTGAACTTTTTCTTTATTCCACATTTTCTTCAGAATGGTGCATCTATCACCACTGTCATTGCAGAAGCAAGCACATTTCTGTACTGCATCATACGCGAAAGGAAACTAATAAGTAGGTACATTGAAGGAAGAAGCATGATTCAACAGTTTATCGTTGGGCTGATTGGAGCAGCCTTGGTGATAGTAATTAATACAATTATTACGTGGTTTTCAGTTGGTTCAATGGTGCATTTGATATTGACAATTATGATTAGTCCAGTAGCTTATCTTGTTTTTCTTATATTAATCAAAAACAAGTATGTTGTGCCGATACTAAAACGAGTTGGCTTGAAAAAATAGCATTGAATTATTGAGGTAATTTTTTTCCCCGAGTTTACAATTCAAGTGCAACACCCTGTGACCTAGACCAGAGTAGACAA
>NZ_AZFX01000077.1 GCF_001435835.1 Lapidilactobacillus concavus DSM 17758 | reverse complement strand
GGGTGTGATTTGCTGGCAGCCTATTTCTTCGAATATTAAATCATGATCACGTTTAAAAATCGTGATTGCGTCAAATGGCGAAATTTAGATACGATAAATATTCAAATTCACGCCAAATTACTTGCACATTTCGATCGAAAATGACAAGTATTTTGGCGTGAACATTTGTATTCTTCGTGTGTCCAGAATGACAAATTGAGAAAATCGAGTTTTTTTATTGCTATTCACCGAAGTTGCTACGGAAAACGGT
>NZ_AZFX01000076.1 GCF_001435835.1 Lapidilactobacillus concavus DSM 17758 | reverse complement strand
TGGCAGAATATTTCGTCGAACGAAAAATCATGATCATGCTTAAAAATCGTGATTGCGTCAAATGGCGAAATTGAGATACGACAAATATTTAGATTCACGCCAAATTACTTGTACATTCGCTCGAAAATGACAAGTTTTTTGGCGTGAATATTTGTATTCTTCGTACGTCTAGAATGACAAATTGAGAAAATCAGATTTTTTTATTGCTATTCGCCGAAGTTGCTACGAAAAATGGTTGTTCCTGCTGTGGGGCCG
>NZ_AZFX01000013.1 GCF_001435835.1 Lapidilactobacillus concavus DSM 17758 | reverse complement strand
TTAATTATGGCACAACTGTTCAGAAATTTATGTACCAAATACTAGGATAGGAGCAGATTTGACATTTCTTTGGTAAGGCTTACATTAAAGGTGTATGACACAACCAGAGACGATTGACACCTTAATTAGGCCCGTGAGTTTCAATTTTGAACGTAAAGGGGAAATTCATAATGAAAGTGACACAAGCAGTACTAGACGATATTAAACGCACAACAGATCAGATGCGCGCTTCAGATGAGAAACGAGATGCAGGACTACCAACGGAGTTTCCGGATGTCAAACGATATGACAACATCAGTTATGGTCCAGCTGGTGAAGAAAATTTGTTAGATGTTTATACACCTAAAGATGTGACACAAAGTGTGCCTACCATTATCGATATTCATGGTGGGGGGAACGTATACGGGTCCAAAGAGCTTTATCAGCATTACTGCCTTGGTTGGGCAAGACATGGATTTGGCGTTGTTAATTTCAATTATCGGCTGGCACCTCAAACCATTTTTCTAGGCGCACTGAAAGATACGGCACTCGTCGCAAAATGGGTTGCTGATCACGGGCAAGACTATCATTTAGATACAAATAATGTTTTCATCATTGGCGATAGTGCGGGTGGCACGCTCGCCTATCAGTATTTGACAGCATATGCGAATCCTAAATATCGTAAGGCGCTGGGATTAGTCTCTAGTGGGCAACTTGTTGTCCGAGGTGGCGCACTGAATAGTGGCTTTTATTTTGTAAAACGTCCTGGTGCCATAACACCGGACAGTTTGATGAGCGCTTATTTTACACCAGAAATGATGCAGAAATATGATCAGGAACTGCATACAGAAAACTATGTGACGCCTGATTTTCCACCAGTTTTTGTAATGACCGCCAATCATGACTTTTTACATGATGAGGGCGTGCGCTTTGATCAATTTCTATTGGACCATCACCTGGCACATCGATTTGCCAGTTTCGGTACGGAAAGTGATCCGCGCGAACACGTTTTTCAATTGAATCAACGTGATGCCGTGGCAGCTAAAGCTAATCAGCAACAGGGAGAATTTTTCAGAAGTTTGTTTGTAGAAAAATAAGGTGATCTTCGAAAACTAAGTAAACAAAAAGACCGGGATTATTGCACTCCCCGGTCTTTATTTGGTAGATTGTAAAATTAATCCGAACGCTGTTCGGACAAAAAAGATCAGCTTCCTTTAATGGGGAGTGTCAAGAAGTTTGTGTAAATAACAAGAAGACTTCTTCGTATCATTTTGTCTAGCTTAAAACATTGATTCTAAAGTATCTTGGCACTGCTTAAAGCCATTATGAGCTCTGCCGAAGTATTTGGTAGCGTCAAGAATCTTGTGTAAATGAAATGCCTTCGTACATATAATATGTATCT
>NZ_AZFX01000075.1 GCF_001435835.1 Lapidilactobacillus concavus DSM 17758 | reverse complement strand
ACAGAATTAGAACGAGTGTTTAGAAAAAGATGTGCCATTTATTGACATAGGAGCAAAAAGCACTACGGCATGTCAACTTCATAACCACTTTACTTCAAAACAAAGAAAAGTGGTGAATCATAATTCCGTCGAATTATGATTCACCACTAATGTTAGTCAGTTTTGTTTGCTGACAACTGTAAATCTCTGATTCAGGTGCTTTGGATTCTCAATCTCGTCCAGCATCGCCACCGCATATTCCGCCATTGTGATCTCACTCTGTCCTGATGAGGGTGAGTTTAGCAAAACTTCAGCGCCAGCAATGTAGCCGTGGGATTTATCAGTTGAGTGAATGAAGTTTGCCGATGGGGAGATGTAGGTCCAGGAAAGGTTCGTCGTCTTCTTCTTTAATGCGTTTAGGCCGTCATCCATGTTTTTGGAGGTAGGAAAGACAACTTTGGGGAAGCCGGGCATTTGATAAAGCTTCGTTTGCTTGCTCTCGTCGGTATAGAGAGTCCCCGCGCCACCAACGATGTACAGGCGTAAATCGGTCCCGCGCAGAATCGAAATGAGATGCTCAATCGAAGTTTTGTGTTGTTCTTCTGCGCCGCGCGGTGCACTGAAGGCATCCACAACGACGTCAAAACTGATTAGATCGGCAGTTTTAAGATCGTAGAGATCTTTCTTGATAAAGGGAATGTCGTACTGCAAATTTTCCGGGTGGCGGACGATTGCCGTAACTTCGTGTCTGCGATCTAGTGCTTCTGCCGCGACCAATGAGCCCACGTGCCCCGTTGCACCAATTATTGCTATTTTCATGATAAATGCCTCATTTCTTGAGTTTTAAGTCTGAGCTTGTTTCCTCAATTTTGTCATGGTGTATCTGATTTAGTATGTGATAAGACTCGAAGTGACAACTGTTAAACTTGCCGGTTGTCACTTTCTGCACTATAATATCTAAATTGTGTGATGGAAGCTGAATGGTTACCGTCATTAACTGTGTTCCGGTAAACAACTTTTTGCGTCTAGCTAACCATCCTTGCCTCACTGTGTGAGACTTTGTCAGGTTTCGCTAGTACTCAAGAGTTACCCGTATACCGTCACAACTTGTTTATAATTGAGGGAAATATGACTGAGAAAATCCAGTTTGTTCAACCAAAATATCAGCAAATCGCTTTAGAATTGGCCAAGCGAATCAGCGATGGGCGTTATGCCGAGGGTGAGAAACTCCACGCGCGCTCAACCATTGCTACCAATTTCCACGTGTCACCGGAAACTGCCAGGAAAGCCATTATCGTCCTCGGCGACATTGGTGTCGTGACCGTTAAACACGGTTCCGGCTTTTTTGTGGCGTCTTCAGCGAAGGCAACGGAGTTTATCGAGCAATACCAAGACGTCGAATCGATTGAGAATGTGAAACGGGAGATTTACAAAAGTGCGAAGCGCCAGCAGGCTGAATCCCAGCACTTTTTGGGCCTCTTGAACAGCCTGGTCGAGCAGACACAGCGTTATAACGAAGATAATAAGTTACAGCCATACGAGGTCGTGGTCAAGGAGGGCTTTGCTGCGAGCACCGTCAGTGAACTCAATTTCTGGCATAATACCGGGGCCACCATCGTCGCCATTAAGCACCAGAATAAGATGATTGTCTCGCCCGGACCGCTCGCCGTGATCGAGCCCGGTGATTTTGTTTACGTAGTCGGTGACGAGCTTGCCTATCAACGCGTTGCAAATTTTTTGACTGCCTAAGCTGCAGTCTTTTTATTTGACAAAAGTGACTATAGATGTTTTTATTGAGTGGTCAGTTTTTTTAAAAAAGGGGGAATTCGATGGCAGTCGTTGAAGTTAAAAGTTTAACAAAAATCTTCGGTAAAAAAGTTAAGTCTGCTCTCAAAATGGTTCGTGAAAATAAGAGTAAAAATGAAATATTAAAGGCTACCGGCGCAACCGTCGGGGTCTATGACGTGAATTTCAGTGTGGAACCGGGTGAAATCTTCGTGATTATGGGCCTCTCGGGTTCCGGTAAATCAACGTTGATTCGCCTAATCAACCGGCTCATTGAGCCTACCGCGGGTAGTATTACCGTGGCCGGCCACGACGTCAGCAAGGCGGATAAGGAAACTCTGCGTAAAATGCGGCGCGAGAACATGAGCATGGTCTTCCAAAGCTTTGGTCTATTACCAAACAGAACCGTGCTCGAGAATACGGAGTACGGACTTGAACTGCGGGGTGTCGATCCGGCAACGAGAAGGCAGCGGGCAGAGGAAGCGCTAGATAACCTGCACCTATTGGAATTCAAGGATCAACTTCCAAGCCAGCTCTCTGGTGGGATGCAACAACGTGTGGGCTTGGCGCGTGCACTTGCTAATAATCCCGATATCTTGTTAATGGATGAGGCCTTTTCGGCACTCGATCCGTTGATTAGAAAAGAGATGCAGGATGAGTTACTTGGTCTGCAAGAGAAACTCAAGAAGACCATTATCTTTATTACGCATGATTTGAATGAGGCACTTCACCTTGGCGACCGCATTGCGGTCATGAAGGACGGCCAAATTCAACAAATTGGTACCGGTGAAGAATTACTTACCAATCCGGCCAATGATTACGTGAAACACTTCCTAAGTGACGTGGATTCATCACGTGTACTGACGGCAGAGAATATTATGGAGCCGGCAGTGACCGTTAACATCGACCGTGAGGGGCCCAACATGGCCTTGCACCGGATGCGTGAGGAACGGATATCGATGGTAGTGGCCATCGATAACCAACATAAGCTGCAGGGAGTCATCTCAGCGGATGCCGCCAGAAGCGCCCGGCTGAATAACTTACCGCTGCGTAAGGTGTTGGATGTTAACATGCCAACTATCGATAAAGAAACAACAGTTAACGACATTTTTAACGTTATTTACGATGCTCATACACCAGTGGCGGTCACCGATAACGGCCGCCTGCTTGGGGTAGTCATTCGAGGTCGCGTGATTGAAACACTAGCGGATGAAGATGCACCATCATCAGAAACAAATGATGTACAGACACAGGAGGTGAAATAATGTTGTTCAATAATTTAACATTACTCGCCAAACTGCCCGTTGCGGATTGGATGGAGAACTTCACCACTTGGATGACTAATACCTTTGCCGGGCTGTTCGCGGCGATTCAATCGGGTGGTCAGGCCACAATGGATGGTCTCACCGACTTTCTCCTCTTTATTAATCCGTGGGTCTGGATTATAGGAATTACGATTCTCGCCTTTATCATCTCGACGAGACGTATTGGTATCACATTGTTCAGCTTCTTTGGCCTCTTGTTCATTTATAACCAGGGGCTCTGGAGCGACCTGATGAACACATTCACGCTGGTACTCTTGGCCAGCCTGGTCTCGATTATTATTGGCGTTCCCTTAGGTATTTGGGCAGCTAAAAGCAATCGGGCTCAATCCGTCATCAAGCCGATTCTGGACTTCATGCAGACGATGCCTGCCTTTGTTTACCTTATTCCGGCAGTCGCCTTCTTCGGTATTGGTGTGGTTCCGGGTGTGTTCTCATCCGTGATTTTCGCCTTACCGCCAACCGTACGGATGACGAACCTAGGTATTAGGGGTGTCAGCACGGAATTGATTGAGGCAGCTGATTCATTTGGTTCAACGGCTTGGCAGAAGCTCATCAAGGTTGAGTTGCCAATGGCGAAAAACACTATTTTGGCCGGGGTCAACCAGACGTTAATGCTGGCCTTGTCGATGGTTGTTACAGCCTCGATGATCGGTGCCCCAGGACTAGGGCGTGGCGTATTATCGGCACTCCAAAGAGCACAAGTTGGTAATGGCTTCGTTAACGGGTTGGCATTGGTCATCCTGGCGATTATCATTGACCGATTCACACAATATGCAAACGAACGCCTGTCACTTGCGAGCGTGATGAGTGAGCAACAGAAGAAACGGCGCAAGCAGATTCGGTGGATCACGGTCGGTGCTGCGGTCTTGGCCTTGATTGGTGTGGGCGTAGCGCAGGCAGCAACGAAAGGCAATACGAAGGTGCAGGAAACGGTCAATTTATCCTACGTGCAGTGGGACTCAGAAGTTGCATCAACGAATGTGGTCGGTGAGGTTTTGCGCCAGATGGGCTACGACGTTAAGCTAACGGCACTAGATAATGCCGTGATGTGGCAGAGTGTGGGCAGCGGTGAGAGCGACGGAATGGTCTCGGCTTGGTTGCCTGTGACCCACAAGGAGCAATACGATAAGTATAAGAGTAAGCTGCAAGACCTTGGTGTGAACCTGAAGGGCGTTAAGGTTGGCTTGGTTGTTCCTTCCTATATAAAGGTCGACTCGATTGCTGACTTGACGAACGAGGCTGGCAAAACCGTGACGGGCATTGAGCCGGGTGCGGGTGTTGTTAGTGCAGCGCAATCTACAGTGAAGGCCTACGATAATCTTGCCGGCTGGCAGGTTAGCACCTCATCTACTGGGGCGATGACTGTTGCCCTTGGGAAGGCAATCAAGGAGCATAAGCCACTTGTGATTACCGGTTGGTCGCCCCACTGGATGTTCAGTAAGTATGATTTGAAGTACTTGAAGGATCCAAAGGGCACGATGGGTAAGTCTGAGGCAATTCATACTATGGTCCGTCAGGGACTGAAGGACGACATGCCGGAGGTCTACAAAGTGCTGGATAATTTCCACTGGACCCAAAAGGACATGGAAGAAGTCATGCTGGAAATTAACGGTGGTGCAAGTCCACGTAAGGCGGCTCAGAACTGGATTAAGAGTCACAAAGATGAAGTTGCTGAGTGGCAGAAATAATATTTAACAAGTTAAGAAAAGACTAGCCGATGAGGTATACCCCAAAAGTTAAAGTAAATATTTAGTTGTCTTCTAGGCGGCGAGTTTTCGATAATTTATCGGAGACTTGCCGTCTAGTTTTATTTGAATTCTATCTCTGTTGTAATACATTGGTAATTATTTACAATGGGCAACTGATGCGTAAAGTTATGTTTATCAGCGTCAATGGGCAGATCAAACTGGGATCGTTGCGGTTGCCATCGGCAAGAAGCGACCACATTAACGTTGCCAGTAGGTGATTTTCACGTGGTGTTAGCCTGTCGTGATTACCAATTGCACAACGGAAAACTACAGTTAGCATCAACAGCAGGCGTGGTTTTAGTGGCGGACCATTAAGGATAGAAGTCATGAGAGGCAAGCGTAGGCTTGTCTTTTTTAATGATAAGAATTTCTGAGAATGGTAACAGCCACTCGCAGTTTGTAAAAACGTTTTCCTAACTGGTACACTGAAATAGTGAAAAGTGAAACGGAGTGAGTATAAATGAGTGTAAAACGATTATTTGATATCGATGCTTGGCTGGTGCCCACTCACCAGTTGGATACGCAAAATAAGCGCCTGCAAGAATCACTGACCGCCATTGGTAATGGGTATATGGGCATGCGGGGTAACTTTGAAGAAGGTTATTCTGGCGATACCTTATTGGGGACCTACTTAGCAGGTGTGTGGTTCCCAGATAAAACCCGCGTTGGCTGGTGGAAAAATGGTTATCCAGAATATTTTGGCAAAGCGATCAACGCCCCAAGCTTTATCAACTTAGGGATCACCATTAATGGTGTGGCATTGGATCTCGCCAAAAATAACTTCCGCGATTTCGATTTACAACTCGATTTGCATCAAGGTAAATTGACCCGTCGCTTCATATACGTTGCAGATGACGTGGAAGTCGCCTTTGAATTTGAGCGGTTCGTTTCCAATGCCATGCAACAAGCGGGACTGATCAAAGTCAACGCGAAAGTCTTGAAAGGCTCAGCTGAGTTGAAGTTTGATGCCGCCTTAGATGGCAATGTCACCAACGAAGATGCCAATTACGACGAACATTTCTGGATCCCGCAACACGAAGATGCTGTTCAAGGTTCGATTCAACTTGAAACCAAAGCCAATCCTTTCGGGGTGCCGCAGTTTACGGTATTGCTCAAACAAGCCTTGAAGGTTAACGGCGCTGCAGTTGAAGGAACGCGAGCCACTGAACCAGGGCGCTTGGATGAAACTTTAAGTTATGACTTGGCACAAGGCGCTTCGCTTACTGTTGAAAAACGCGTGATCGTGTTGACCAGCCGTGATGTTGAACCAGCAAAACAACCGGCTAAAGCCGACCAGCTGATGGCTGAACTGCTACCGCAAAGCTTTGACCAAGCGTTAGCGGCTCACGAGCAAGTGTGGGCCAAGCGTTGGGCGCAATCAGACGTGGTGATCGATGGCGACGCCGCGGCACAACAAGGCATTCGCTTCAGTATTGCCCAGTTGTTTATGACTTATTACGGTGAAGATACCCGCTTAAATATCGGGCCTAAAGGTTTCACCGGTGAAAAATATGGCGGTGCCACTTATTGGGACACCGAAGCTTATGTGGTGCCGATGTACTTGGCGGTGACCCCACCACAAGTGACCCGGGCATTACTGCAATACCGGCATGATCAATTGCCAGGCGCTTATCACAACGCGCAACAACAAGGATTAGCCGGGGCATTGTTCCCGATGGTCACGTTCAACGGCATCGAATGTCACAACGAATGGGAAATCACCTTTGAAGAACTGCACCGTAATTCCGATATTGCGTTTGCCATTAAGCAATACACGGATTACACCGGCGATGAAAGCTATGTCAATGGTGATGGCATCGATGTGTTAGTCGGCGTGGCAAGATTTTGGGCGGATCGGGTACATTTTTTCAAACGCCATCAACAATATATGATCCATGGCGTTACTGGACCTAACGAATACGAAAACAACGTCAACAACAACTGGTTTACCAACACCATGGCCGCTTGGGAGTTGCAATACACCCTTGAGCGCCTACCAAAAGCGGATGTTGATAAAGTTCAGGCGTTGGCAGTCAGCGAGGATGAAAAAGCCCACTGGCAAGATATCGTCGATCGCATGTATTATCCAGAAGATAAAGACTTGGGCATTTTTGTCCAACACGATACCTTCTTAGATAAAGATCTGCGCCCGGCAAGTTCGATCCTAGCAGATCAACGCCCATTGAATCAGCACTGGTCATGGGATAAAATCTTGCGGTCGCCATTCATTAAGCAAGCCGATGTTTTACAAGCCATTTACTTCTTGAATGACCGCTTCACCCGCGAGCAAAAAGAGGCCAACTTCGACTTCTACGAACCGATGACGGTGCATGAATCTTCATTATCCGCTTCAATTCACGCGATTTTAGCCGCAGAACTCGGCAAAGAAGAAAAAGCCGTTGAACTATATGCCCGCACTGCGCGGCTGGATTTGGATGATTACAACAACGACACTGAAGATGGCCTGCACATCACGTCCATGTCTGGTGGTTGGTTGGCCATCGTCCAAGGCTTTGCTGGAATGCGCTACACTGTCGGTCACTTGAGCTTCAAGCCATTTGTACCAAAAGGCTGGACGCATTATAGCTTTACCTTGAACTATCGCGGTCGCTTGATCGCCGTAGATGTGGCAGATGAAACCACATTGAAGTTAGTATCAGGTGATCCGATCGATGTCTTGGTGAATGATAAAACGTTGCACTTAAGTTAAGGAGGGGTTGCATGCTCAAAGGGTTAATTTTTGATTTGGATGGCGTGATCGCAGATACGGCACGCTTCCACTTACAAGCATGGAATCAACTGGCCCAGCGCCTTGATATCGTGCTACCACCAGAAGCCAATGACGCCTTGCGTGGGCGTTCGCGGATGGATTCGTTGAATTTGATTTTAAGCTACGACGATAAAGTTGATGCTTTTTCAGATGATGAGAAAGCTGCCTTTGCCCAAAGCAAAAACGACTTATATCTGCAGCTGATCCAAACTTTGACGCCAGCAGACATTTTGCCAGGCATCGCGCAACTCCTGCAAGATGCGAAATCGCTTGGCTTACACATGAGTATTGCTTCAGCATCGAAAAATGCACCGACGATCTTAAAGCACTTGCAACTCGATACAGCCTTTGATGCCATTGTTGACCCAGCCAAATTGCATCGTGGCAAACCAGATTCTGAGATCTTTGAACTGGCGCAACAAGCGTTAAACTTGCAAGCCGACGAAGTGATCAGCTTTGAAGATGCTTCTGCTGGCGTGCAAGCCATCAAAGCAGCGAACCAATTTGCCGTTGGAATCGGGGATGCGCAAGTCTTAAAGCAAGCCGATTATATCGTAGCCAGCACCGCAGCCTTGAACTTAGCTGCCATTAAAAAAGCCTTTGACGCATTGAAGTGCAACATAAAAGTTAGACAAAAATAAATAGTTTTACGCAGCTAAGGTAT
>NZ_AZFX01000074.1 GCF_001435835.1 Lapidilactobacillus concavus DSM 17758 | reverse complement strand
TGAGTGTTAATACTTGCAACCGGTTACAACTCATGCTAATATATAATTGTAAAGAGGAACAGATGCACAGCTAGTCCCTGATAGGATTATCAAACTAGCGCATCAGAACTGATGATCATCGGTCAAGTGATACTCAGCGACGGCCAAAGCTGAGAGGTTTCAAATTGAGAATGACCTGTAGAGTCTGAAGGGCATAACAGCGAGATTCTCAATCGATTTGTTTGAAGGATCAGGATCCAACAGGTTGAAGATCTAAGTAGGTTTTGATCTCGAGAAAGTAACAGGACAAATCGTTAAGGTGTCGAATTTCTAACACTTTAGCGCGAGCGGTGCATGAACGATTGGTAAACAGTTGATTTGTCGCAGGGAACAAAAGTCGAGTTTGGTCACAGGTTGACGGAGCTAACGATTATAGTTCAAACGAGAAAGGCAACGAACCAATAACAGCACGAATAAGCACGACAGAGGACGTGTGATAAGCGACTCTGAATCAAGAACAATGGAGGTGTCTGTCTGAAGTTAGTTATTCGGACGACCCAAGCAAGCCACGATTTAGCAGCAAACCTTAAGAGCCGCGTAGCATAAGCGGATAGCAGACAGGTAGAACAGAAAATTGTGTCGTAGATTGGTGACTTGTAACAATTGAATAGCATGAGGTGTTAGATATTAGTAAAAGTTTAAGTCTTGCATCTGTAGCCTCTTTACATCAAAGGACGACCTAGCCGAACAAGATTCGGATAGGTCGTCTATTTTT
>NZ_AZFX01000073.1 GCF_001435835.1 Lapidilactobacillus concavus DSM 17758 | reverse complement strand
GGCGAATTTACAATTGAAATGCAACACAAAGTAAAAAAATAAACCCATACCGGGTAGAATATGTTTAACGACCAAATCAAACAATTCGAGGTATCCGGTATGAGCTATAAACATCTTACTATAAAAGAACGTGAAATACTTATGTTTTTACGAGCTAAGGGGTTATCTATCCGGGCTGTTGCGTTACGGCTGGGGCGAAATCCAAGCACTATTTCACGGGAGTTAAAACGTTGTGCAGGTAATTATTCCCCAAGCAAAGCAGATAATGACTATCATCAAAAGCGGCAGAATTGTCACAAGAAGCGGCTATTAGACAGCCATCCACAATTACGCCGTCAAATTGTTCATTACATCTTAGATCTGCACTGGTCACCAGAGCAGATTACCGCTCGCTTTAATAAGGAACATCAATGGTGTGTTAGCTACAACACAATTTACCGTCATATCTATCAACACAATTTAGGTGAGAAGTACTCCTCACGTGGTGATACCGGTATTCAGCGCCATCTCAGACATAAACATCGGACTCGGCATTCAAAGAATACTAGACGACATCGAGAAGTACAGACCGACTATATCTCGATCCATGAGCGCCCTGGTTTTATCAACCAGCGTCAACGTATAGGTGACTGGGAAATTGATACTGTGATTGGTCGAACGGGTCACTCCATCCTTTTAACGATTGTCGATCGGCTTAGTCGGCTTACGCTTATCAAAAAGGTTGTGCAAAAGGACTCGCAGGAGATAAATAAAGGCTTAGTTGAACTGTTAGGGGCCATTCCTAAAGAATTTGTTCATTCTATTACACCAGATCATGGGACCGAATTTCTTCATCTTGATGAAATCAGCGAAAGGTTAGGTGTTACTGTCTATTGGCCCGATCCATATTCGCCTGAACAGCGTGGAACAAATGAGAATACAAATG
>NZ_AZFX01000072.1:35988-76163 GCF_001435835.1 Lapidilactobacillus concavus DSM 17758 | reverse complement strand
CTAGACCAATAACTAAGAATAGGTCGAAAGTGTTGCACTTGATTTGACAATTCGGGGGTTTTTTTGTTTGTGGTGGAATCAGAATTAATTAAAAATCTGGAGGCATTAACTAATGAGTACAACAACCGCATTAACTAAGAGAACGAAGTCACCATTTCGCTACGATATTGTGGGCAGCTTTTTACGCCCGGAAGCGTTGAAAACAGCACGCGAAAAATTTACAGCCGGCGAAATTACGCGTGATGAACTGACTGCCGTCGAGGACCAAGCAATCATCGAATTAATTAAACAAGAAGAAGCGGCCGGTTTAAAAGCAGTCACAGACGGTGAATTTCGTCGTAGTTGGTGGCACCTCGATTTCTTCTGGGGATTGAATGGCGTTTCGTTTAAAAAATCTAGCCATGGTTATTTCTTCCACGGTGAAGAAACGCGTCAAGAAACGGCGTCTGTTTCTGGAAAAATCACGGGTGAGAACCATCCCTTTGTGGAAGCCTTCAAATTTACACAAGCGCATGTGAGCGAAGGCATTCAAGTTAAACAAACAATTCCAGCACCAGCGCAGTTATTGGTTGAACTATTAAACCCAGAAAATATCGCCGCTGCGCGGGAGGTTTATCCGAAACGCGAAGAACTATTCGCAGACGTCGCGGCTGCCTATCATCAAGTGATCTTAGATCTATATGCAGCAGGTGCACGCACGATTCAACTCGACGACTGCACTTGGGGCATGTTAGTTTCAAAGACCTCTGAGAAATTCATTAACAGTTTTGGTGAAGGCGAAGCCGATTCACTCGACGACTTAAAGAAGTTATATTTAGAAATCAATAATGCAGCCATCGCCGATTTACCTGCCGACTTGACGATCAATACTCATATTTGCCGTGGCAACTACCACTCAACTTGGGCGGCAGCTGGCGGTTATGATTCAGTTGCAACACCACTCTTTGATCAAGAGAACGTGCAAGCTTACTACCTTGAGTATGATAGCGAACGCGCCGGTGGCTTCGAACCATTGAAAGCCGTTGGCCCAAATAAATATGTCGTTTTGGGCTTGTTGACCTCAAAAGATGGCAAATTAGAAGATCGTCAAACAATCATTGATCGCATTCATGAAGCAGCGCAATACGTGCCACTAGATCATCTTTGCTTGAGCACGCAATGTGGATTTGCGTCGACAGAAGAAGGAAATATTTTAACCGAAGCAGATCAATGGGCTAAAATCGCGTTGGTTAAATCGATTGCTGAAGAAGTCTGGGGTTAATGACACGGCGCGGGTAATGAAGTTTGAAGTTGCCTCACTTCGCCGAAGTTGCTACAGACAAATGGTCATGCTAGCCTGTGGGGCCGGCTGCAGCTCTTTTTGAAACGCGTTCCGCAAGGCAGCAGTCTGTGCTTAACTGCTAACTGCCTTTCTCCACGCTCTACTTCAAAAAGGAGCTTTCGCCTAAAACTTGTAGCTTTTGTTGCACAAAATCTAAAGTTTTGCCCGTGCTATAAGCTCGAAACACGTTTCGAGCTTATAACACTGTCACTGCAATCATGCCCATTGTCTTCCGCAACTTCTGATTTAGTCGGTAACTCGAGATAACTGGGCAAGATTTGCTGGCAGAATATTTCGTCGAACGAAAAAATGAGCACGTTTAAAAATCGTGATTGCGTCAAATGGCGAAATTGAGACACGACAAATTTTCAGATTCACGCTAAATTACTAGTACATTTCGATCGAAAATGACAAGTATTTGGCGTGAATTTTTGTATTAGTCGTGTGTCTAGAATGACAAATTGAAAAAATCGAATTTTTTTATGACTATTCGCCGAAATTGCTACGGAAAATGATCGTTCTTGTTGTGGGGCCGTCTACTGCTCTTTTAGCAAGCTAAAAGTAGCTTTCGACTAAAATTGGAGCCTTCGAAAACGTGTCTCACAAGGCAACTTCTTGCGCTTAACCACAATTTCTAAACGGTTCGTAACCGAATCGTTCAGAAATTATCGTTAATGCTCAGAAGCTAACCGCCTTGTTACACACTCTATTCGAAGTCTCCAATTTACCCGTTCTGTAAGTCCGCAAACGCGTTACGCAAGGCAGCAGTCTGCGCTTAACAACGATTTCTAAACGATTCGTAAACGAATCATTCAGAAATTATCGTTAATGCTCAACTGCAAACCGCCTTGCTTCACGCTCTCTCGGTCTAACAGAACTTTCACAGCATCACAACCATTTTCCTTCGCAACTTCTGATTTAGTCTTAAAGATTTACGAACTGGGTTAGAAATACACACTAATTTCCTGTTCTTAATTTCAAAACCGCAGTTCTGCCTTCACATCTGAGTCAGGGAACGGAGTGGAAAGTTGTTGCCGTACTGTGAAAATGTTGTTAATCCGCGTGGGCCATGCGGGTTTACAACATGGGGCAAACATTAGCCTTCGCATAGCGTGTGGCACACGTTTGCGAAGGCTAATGTTTAAGGCGGAAGATTTATTCGCCGAGTGCGAAGCACGAGCCGAATAAACCTGGAGCCGGCACCACAGCGAAGGCAACAACTTTCCACGCAGTGGACTGACGGGTCTGAGCAGTGGACTGACAGGCCTGAAAGTCGGGCATGCCAAAATATCAACTTGTAAAATCATGCACCGTATTTTTTTCGTGCTAAGTGGGCGGCGGTGAGCAAGGCAGAGATAAACGCAATCACCATCATGATCCAAAACCCAATTTCGGATTGTTTGCCAGGCAAACCACCCGTGTTCATGCCCCACAACGTTCCAACTAATGCGGGCACAGAAATGACCAACGCTGCTGAATCGAGATACTTCATCAGATGGTTCAGATTGTTGCTCATCATGTCGCTGAATAAGCCGCCGATGGTATCCAATAGGTCTCGATAAATGTGAATCGATTTATCCGCATATTGTTGCTTGAGTTGTACGTCGTAAGCCAGCCCGGCGTCAGTAAACGCCGTTTCAATTTCCGTTTCTTCCCAGAGTCGTTCTAGCGTTTGCGCCTGGTTATCCAATGTTTGTTCTAAATAAACTAAGTCACGTTGAGTGGTTGCTAAATTAAATAGTTCTTGATTTTTTGTTGTTCGTTGTGCGGCTTCTTCGAGATCATTAATCGTCTGCTTTTTGGCAGTTAATTCACCGATATAACGGTCATAAATGGATATTAAACAGTAACCGATCACGTCGTAACTTTGATTTAGCTGTGGTCCCCATTTGGAAAGCAATTGGTCAATGAAACTAGAATTGTTGCCGACGTCAGTAATCAGGAGGTCGTCGGAAATGATGAATGAGATGGGATGCAGTCGTTCCTCCACCCGCTCGTGAGGATGGCCCGCTAGATTCATTAGAACGAGTGACATTGGTGACTTTAGGTTTGTTTGCTGCAAAAATTCGAGCTGTGTGACGTCTTCGGGCGTGCTTTCGATGGGAAAAACATCATGGGGCAACTGATATTTTTTGATAATTTCTTGGCGTTCTTGTGGAGAAGGTTGTTGGAGAATTAACCAATTGCCTTCAGCTTTGGTCGATTTCGTACAGCCATCTTTAGCTAAGGTATAGTAAGTGAGCATCGCTTTCCTCCGGAATCAAGCCATTAGTCGCAATATCAATCGGGCAACATTTATGATTGTAAATCGCTGTTGAATTCAATTTTATTGTGACAAAATGTCAGCGGGGGTGTAAAGAAAGTTGCTTAGGTGACCGCGATGAAAAGACGTCGCCAACCTTGATTGCGGAAATAATCGAGTCGAACGAGGCTGACGATTAAATTAATTAGGTCGTACGCATCGGTTAAATAAAAAAGTGTCTCAGATCAGACCGGTTGATTTTCAAGTTAGATTGAAAATTACCTAGACTGATCGAGACACTTTTTTGATTAAAACATATTCTTGAAGCCGTTGTGGAGGTGCTTTTACATTTCCATGCCCATTTTATCGTAAGAATCCATGCCGGCCATCCAAAGGTCTTTGACGTCAATTCCGCGTTCTGCTGCGAAGGCGTTCATTAAGGTGTCCATATCCATCAAATGATAGGTCTGTGGATGCTCTGGATCGAAGGCCTCAATCTGGGCCATCATGCCACCATCTTCATGCTCGATAATATGACAGTGGTACATGTAAACGCCAGGTAATGTGAACCAAACCTTGATTCTGACAACTTCACCTGGATTGACGCCGACAGTATCTTTGAAGCCATGTTCGTTTGGATAAGGCTCGTGACCATCACGAGACAGCACTAAGAATTGACAGCCATGCATGTGGAAAGGATGAACCATACCGCCGTCCATTTGATTGGTATTGGTAATTTCCCAAATCGCGACGTCGCCGACTTTTTGGCGAGCATCGATGCGTTGCATGTTGAATTTTTGACCGTCAAGCATCACTTCTTCATCCATACCAGACATCACAACTTTTTTAACTGGGAGTCCTGGTGTTGGCTCTGGATTAGGAATGTCCACTAAATGTCCTGGAAGTACCTGCGTGTCTGGTGCGAACTTCCCGATGCGAAAATTAACGATGGGCATATCATCTGAGAACAATGTCACCACATCACCCTCGTGATACTGACCGAAATCAACGATGATCTCCGCGCGTTCAGCGCAAGTTAGCATCAGCTTGGTGAGTCGAACGGGTGCTGGCAAGATGCCACCATCTGAACCGATCTGCGTGAATTCGAGGTCATCGCTAAAGTGCAAGCGCCATTCGCGACGATTGGCACCGTCCAAAATTCTAAAGCGAACTTTTTGCGTTTTGACCTCAAAATAAGGATTGACGGTCCCATTGATCATCGCAGTTGGTCCTTGAACGCCATCAGGATCATAATCTGCGTGATAGTCCCACTGGTTATCCTCATGGAAACGACGGTCCTGTAAAATCAATGGCACATCATCAACGCCATAATTTCTAGGGAAGGGTAACTTGGCTTCGACGTCGTCTTTGATAATCGTTAATCCAGCGAGGCCGTGCCAAACTTGTTCTGCTGTTGAAGGACAAGGATGGGCGTGTAACCAAGTTGTCGAAGCGGGTTGGTCTAAAGTGAAGTCGATTTGTTTGGTCTCGCCAGGATAAACGGGAGCATGGCAGCCACCGTCAACGATTGGACCGGAAACATTGAGACCGTGCCAGTGAAAAGTGGTCAGCTCTGGCAATTCATTTTTTAACGTGACGTGAATGTGTTTGCCTTTCTGAAAAACAATGGTCTTACCCAATAGCGTTGTGTTGTAACCCCAAGTTTTCGTCTTGGCGCCGGGTAAAATTTGTGTTTCCCCGGCCTGTGCGACCAACGTATAGTAAGTATCTGTCTCTGTTTCGCGGTCGGGTTCGAGCAACGGTGGAATATTAAGTGGTTGTTCGGGAACATCGAGGCGTTCCAGCGGCACATAACCGCCATCGTGAGTGTTATAAGCGGGCTCGTCGAAGAAATAATCAGTATAAACTTTGTTTGACATGAAAGAACCTCCTCCAATTAAGTAAGCGCTGAATCAGACATTTTTATTATAACGCTTGTCATCTTATCTGGCTGGTTTAGAAGGCCATAAAATCTAAACGAACTGGAATAATCAGTGATTCGCAATTTCGCGAATCGATTGACCAGTTTGCTTGACGCGCGCTTCGGTGCCATCTTCAACCGCTTGTCCGTAGTAGGCACACTTGTAATCGACGACTCTAAGATTGCGTTCTAATAAGTCGAGCTGAGATTCGAGGTGTTCACGAAGTTTTTGGAATAAAGTTAGACGTTGCGCTAAAGTTTCATCCCCTTCTGAGCTCCATTGCATGAATTGTTTAATATCTTTGATTGACATGCCGGAAGTTTTTAAACATTCGACAACTTGCAGTGCTTCGAGATTTTCATTGTTGAAACGGCGAATACCCGCTTGATCTTTAGTGAGATTTGGAATTAGACCCTCTTGATCATAGTAGCGTAAAGTAGAAACGCTTAGGTTAAAACGGGTGGCAACCTGACCGATCGTATAAGTTTCCTGTGACATTTCATCAACTTCTTTTCTTTTTTTGAAATTAAGGCTTGACCTCAAGTTAGCTTGAGACATTATGCTTAGTTTATCATAAAAAACGAAAAGGGGAATTTTACATGGCCGTTAAAGATAAAGTGGTTGTCATTACTGGTGCTTCTTCAGGAATTGGGGAGGCAAGTGCAAAATTATTAGCACAGAAGGGAGCCAAAATCGTCCTTGGGGCGCGTCGTGAATCGAAACTTGCACAGATTAAGGCAGATATTGAAAGTGCAGGTGGGCAAGCTGTTTATTGCGTGACGGATGTCACCAAGCGTTCTGACAATGAGGCTCTGATTCAATTAGCACAAGAAAAGTTCGGTCGCGTCGATGTGATGTTTCTAAATGCTGGGTTGATGCCTAACTCGCCTTTATCCGCACTTCATGTCGAGGAGTGGGATCGCATGATCGATGTGAATTTGAAAGGCGTGCTCTACGGTATTGCTGCAGTATTGCCAACCTTCACGGCACAGAAGCAGGGCCAAGTCATCGCAACCTCTTCAGTTGCTGGTCTGAAAGCTTATCCTGGTGGCGCAGTTTATGGCGCGACGAAGTGGGCCGTTCGTGACTTGATGGAAGTTTTGCGGATGGAATCGGCTGAAGAGAAGACACACATTAGAACTTCAACGATCTATCCAGCAGCAATCCAGTCTGAACTAGTCGATCATATTACTGATCAACAAACGGCAGCTGGCATGAAGCAGCTCTATGATACCTACGAAATTAGTCCAGAGCGCATCGCTAATGTGGTTGCCTTTGCCATTGATCAACCAGAAGATACGACAGTTAATGAATTTACCGTCGGTCCTGCAGCTCAAAGTTGGTAGGCCAATTTAAAAAATCAGTATTTTTTTCATCTAATTAAACAAACAACCTCATCTCGATTTCAAGATGAGGTTGTTTGTTTGGCGTGATCGTTTGAAATTGCTTTTGATCGACTTTTAGATGACCTGGCGAGTTGAGTTAATCATCAATCTTTCATGCCACTCGTTGCGCCTGCGTTCATAATGTAACGCTGGAAGACGATGAAAACGAGGAGTAATGGCAGAATGGAAATCACCGATGCCACTAATAATAATGCCCAGTCAATATTCTGTGCACCAATAATAGAACGTAAGGCGACTTGTAATGTATATTTATCCGGATCATTGAGCACGATCAGCGGCCAGATATAATCGTTCCAGCGCCATTGGAAGGAGAAAATCGCCAGGATCATGACAATTGGCCTTGCAAGTGGCAACATGATGCGTAAAAAGATTTTGCCATCTGAAGCGCCGTCCATACGGGCACACTCGATCAGTGAGTCGAGAACGCTCAGGAAGAAAGAGCGAAACATGAAGATGCCCGTTGCCGTGTTAATCGACGGAATAATGATCCCAGCGAGACGATTATATAGACCTGTGACTCGAATGACCGTAAATGTTGGATTCATGATGACCTCTGTAGGTAATATCGTTGTCGCGATGATACAAACAAAGAAGAAGCGCAGCCATTTACGATCATATTTCGCGAAGGCGAAGCCACAAGTCGCACTTGCAAAAATCGTGAAGGCTGTCGTCAACGTTGCTGATAAAAAAGTATTTTTGAAGTATTTGAAGAAATCTAGCGTGGACCAAGCCTCCACAAAGTTTTGAAGTGTGGCTGTTTTTGGCAAGATCGTCAGGGGATAACTGAACAATTCACTACCAGGCTTCAATGAACTCATCAAGAACCAAAAGACCGGAAAAACATAAAGTAGGCAAACGACAACGAGTGCAGCCGTTAACAGTGTCTTTGCGGTTCGATCGTAAAGTTTAGTCATTCTGATGACCTCCCACCTTCAGCTGAATGAGTGCCACCAACAGAATGATCATAAACAAGACCATTGAAACTGCACTGGCATACCCCACCTTGAACTTGTCGAAGCCAGTCGTGTAAATATATTGCACGATAAACATGTTGTCTGTTCCCGGTCCCCCGTTTGTCAAGGCTTGGACCATGACGAATTCCTTCGTTGCGTCAATGGTTGCGAGCAGAATCACCATCAATGAGGTCGGGCGAATGGCGGGAAGTGTGATATGCCAAAACTTTTGAAAACTGGTCGCACCATCTAAAGATGCCGCCTCGTATAAGGTTGCTGGCACATTTTTGATGGCGTTCATGAAGAGCAACATATTGAAGGCAGTCGCCGCCCAGACAGCCGCCATGACCACGACGAGGAAAGCCATATTGCCGTCAGAGAACCAAGGAACGGGTGATTGCCCTAATTGTTTTAAACTATAGTTGATAAAACCGAAGCTTTCGCCAAACAACCATTTCCACATCACACCTGTGACGATACCAGAGATACACCAAGGTAAAAAAACGACGATCTTGCCGATAATCTTGCCTTTGATTTTCGGATTTGATAATAATAGGGCAACCAATAGTGAAACCACATAGAGCAAGGGGACTTGGAAGATAATATAACGAAAAGTGCGCCCCAATGCCTTATAGAATGCAGGGTCCGCGAATAATTCGCGATAATTTGCTAGGCCAATAAATTTCTCACCAGGGTTTCCATCAGAATTGGTGAATGAATAATAGAGCCCCAACAACGCAGGAACGACAAACCAAACCACAAATAAAATCATATTGGCCCCAACGAACAAAAACGGCCATTTATTGCGCTCAAATCTTGCCTTAACAGTCACTACCTTCACCTGATTTCCAAATAGTTTGAAACAATGTCTCCTTGAAAAGTCAATTTCAGGCTAGCGATCGGCTAGGAAACCATCGTTGTAATCCTTTTCGATTTGTTTGATGGCTGTTTTGAGCGATTCTTGCCCATTAATGACATTGGCAATCGCGTCTTTATAAGTTCCGCTGAGTCCCTTTTTCCCGTTCATTGTTGCTTGAACACCTTGAGTCGTTTGGTAGCCGATCATATCTGAGGCATGATCAGTTTCGTTTTGAATGATGTCGTAATCTTTTTGCGATTTGCCGTAATCGATCTTCATGTTTTCAACCGCTGGCAAATAACCGGCATATTCACAGAGTTGTTTATAATTAGCAGGCTTGTACAACCACTTCAAGAAAGCTTTGCAGCCTTTAGTGTTCTTACCGTTTTTAAAAGCAACAAGGAAGTTTCCACCTAAGTTATTACCGCGGGTCTTCTCATAAGGCATATAAGTCGTTGCCCAGTTGAAATCCTTGATATTCTCCGTGAAGTCTTTAATCTGCCAACTGCCGGAAAGATAGGCCGCAACTTGGCCACTCTTAAACATTGCAGAAGGATCTTCACCACTGGTCCAGACTGTTTTTGGCATTAACTTGTTGTCATTCCATGAAATAAATTCTTCGAGTGCTTTGATGGTATTTTTATCGGTATGATACGCGGTTGCTTTCTCATTGAGCTGGAAATCCTCACCCCCAAATTGGTGGGTGATCGTTCGTAAACAATGATCGGATGGATCGACAACCAAGCCGTATTTTGCGTCAGTTTTTGCCTGTACTTGTTTCAAAGCCTTGATGAAGTTGTCCCAAGTCCAAATCTCTTGGTCAGATTTAGGATAGTCGACGCCAACTTGGTCGAATAGCGAGCGATTGATAAACAGACCGTTGGAGGTTAAATCAGAAGGAATCGCCTTAACTTCACCAGATTCTTTATCGGTAATGGTCACGCGCTTATTTGTCTTGGCACTGGTTGCAATATCTGACAGGTCTTGTAGGCTAGAAGTCCACGTAGTACCGACACCAGAAACGCGAGCAATATCCGGTTCATCTATAGCCTGGACCGCCTTATCGATTTTTGTCGTGAGATTATCGTACGGTACATCGGTAATGCGCACCTTGACACCGGTCTCCTTTTCATATTCCTTAGCCATTTTGCTGTAGGCATGACCTTCACTTTTATCGCCGGAAAGATAGAACGTGATCGTTTTGTTATTTTGCTCGGAAGAATTGTTTGAGCGACAAGCGCCGAGGCCGATTGTGAGGAACATGAGAGGTAAGACGATTCGTGCGGACTTTTTCATGTGTGCCACTCCTTATTTAATTTTTATTTTGTGAAGTCAGTATAACAAACGGTTTATTGACTATCAGTCATATATTATGTTATTTATTTAGAAAAAGTTATCATCGAGCAATTGCCAATAAATTAGCATCAAAAAACCCATGCAAATTTTTGCGTGGGTTGATGTGACTTGAGGTCTATCTCGTTGTTCAACAAGCACCCCTGAACATTTAACCGGGTAAATGTTCGACGGTTTTGTCACCGGGGAGTAACTCGTGAGTGGGGATATTTCGAAAAGGATCTTGGTGGCGATAGCGGGGAATGAGGTGGATGTGACAATGCATGATGGCTTGCCCGCCAGCTGGTTCGATGTTGACATCGAGATTATAACCATCTGGGTGGAAACGTGCATCCACGAGTTGCTTGGCCTCGAGTACAAGTCGATACATATCTTGCATGACAACTGCCGGTACGTCGAAGAAGGTGGCGTAGTGTGCCTTGCTAATGATGAGAACATGTCCTTTAGAAACGGGATGTGTATCGAATAACAGACCGGCGTTTTTATTTTCGATGATATATTTTCGATTTTCTGGCTGGCAAAAAACACAATTCGGATCAAGTTGCATTAGAGTCACTCCAATTCGTTGTTTGATTGCATTGTAGGCCAAGTGGATGAGATTGGCTAGTTTGCGAAAGTCTGGATGGGAAAAGGCTAAAAGAAAGAGGCCGTTATAACGTTACAAAAACTTCCTATCATAGATCAATCGGTTAAAGTTACTTAAACAACTTGAGTCTCATTTTATTAATTGAGGGCATTCAGTTATAATGAATATAAATCAACGAAGTGGAGAAGATCATGCGAAAAGACAGAGACGATGATGTGGTATTTCAAGTCAGACTAACCGCAGATGATGAGTTGACGATGACTCGAGATCCAATTGCTGATCCAGAGATGATGCTTGCCATCGTCGACGGAATTTTAGGCGAGGTGATTCCACAATTAAACAGCGAACAGGCAACGGAACTTTTCAATCATGTGTTGTTGCGAGTGGCCACCATGGATCAACAGTATAGCATTAGAGATGAATTAAGATGCAAAAACTATCAGACGGGACATCAACAAACAATCGTCATTGAACCTAATGAGATTGAAGAAATCACGTTTCATGCCCCAATTCTCCAAATCGAGATGAGAGATCATCGTGTTTATGGATTCGTGTCGACTTCTGATTTTCGTGCTTATGGTCTGCAGATGATGAATCGTGCGCAAGCCAGAAAAGAATTGATGGCAAATGGGGCAACGCATCAAGTTTACGATTACGCTGAGAATCAGAGTGCCCTCTCTCGTCTAGTTGAACACGCCCAAGACCGTTCTATTTTACATGGTGATAACTACGAAGATAGTTATGGCAATGTTTGGGAAGCTGATGGGGCAGATGATCTGGCCCCGAATGAGACCGAACAGCATCTCAATAATGTGATCAATTTTCCGATGAATCGTGATCCGGACTGGCCGATCTAATCGGTGATCGTTAAAAAAGTGTGATTTCCTAAAAATCAAAAGGAAATCACACTTTTTTGGTGTATCTACTAGTGAGAGTTAATCAGCAAATTTAATGCAGGCGACTGCGTAAACGATCTTCATGACCGGAGAACCATTTGGTCAATTCTGCTTCGGAGATGTTAAACTCTTGCTGCGCCTGTGTGACCAAATGTTGCCAAGCGGCTTGTTCATCGGCGTGACTTTTAGGGTGCGTGGTCTCTTGATTCTTGAGCAGATAACTACGGATCATTTTTCCAAAACGAATTTTTTCGTGGTCAGACATTTTTAAGAAACGATTGCGACCATCTTCGGGTAAGGCAACAACATCATTGAAGTCCTCGCGTTCTTGACTGTTCATCAAGAATGAACGAATTGGGATGATGATGTACAGAATCATCGCGGCCTTAGGAATGAAATAGCCTAACACGATTAGCCCGATAATAATGAGATAGAGATACAGGCCACTTCGTCGTCCAGAAATCGATTGATAGATTCGCCGAAGATCGTCTCGTGATCGGTATTTCTTGCCAATAAGGCTTGCCGTCATCATCTGAAAGTAGGCGGTTAGAATGAGATACAGCACACCATAGAGCATCACGGTTGGCCGAATCGGGTCGGTACTCATTAATCTCGTAAAGTTTGGAATCAAGGATAAGAGCATTAAAAAAATGAGGTCATGAACGATATCACGGCTTGAAATAGTATCGACCTCTTCAAATAGCAGGGCATGTTGATACCAAATATTCGCGATGAAGCAGAAGCTCACTGCATAAATACCAATCGACATGAAGATTTGTCGAAAGTTAACCGTGCCATTGACAACTTTGATGGGTAATTCCAGGACGATGATCGTAATAATGATGGCAATGATGGCATCGCTAAAGGCATCGAGCCGTTTTTTTAGCTTGGGCAAGTTGATTCCTCCAAAAGTAAATTCATTGTTCATCATAGCAGATTATCACCAAAATTTATAACGTCTCGTTGCTGACACACGTCTCGACAGATCACATTTTGTTCAAATGGCGTGACAGTTATTGCGTCAAAAATGTTAAAAATGGCAAAAAAATGAGATCGATTAATTTTATTGTCAAAAAAATACGTATCTTGCTTGCAAACCGCGTTCAATTCAACTAATCTTAAGATAATTAAGAGTTGGAGGTATCAGCATGAAAAAGCATTGGTGGCAAGAGGCTGTTGTCTATCAAGTCTACCCCCGGAGTTTTCAAGATACGAATCATGATGGGATCGGCGACTTGCAGGGTGTAATCAAGCGCCTTGATTATATTAAAACTTTAGGCATTGATGTGATCTGGTTGAATCCAATCTATCAATCACCTAATGATGATAACGGTTATGATATATCGGATTATCAGAAGGTAATGGGCGATTTTGGGACCATGGCTGATTTCGATGAGTTATTAGATAAGGCTCATCATCGTGGCTTGAAGATCATGATGGATCTTGTGGTCAACCATACCTCAGATGAGCATCGCTGGTTTGCTGAGAGTCGTGCAAGCCGAGATAATAAGTATCGAGACTACTACATTTGGCATGATCCTGTTGATGGTCACGAACCAAATGATTGGCAGTCTTCTTTCAGTGGTTCCGCTTGGCAGTTGGATCAGGCAACTGGCCAATACTATTTACACTTATTCTCGAAGAAACAACCGGATCTGAACTGGAAGAATCCAGATATGCGTAGTTCCGTCTACAAGATGATGGCTTGGTGGTTAGATAAGGGCGTCGATGGTTTCCGAATGGATGTCATCAATTTAATCTCAAAACCAATCGACCTCGAAGCTGGCGGTCAAGTGGCAAATGGGCCATATGTCCATCAATATCTGCAAGAAATGAATCGCGAAGTTCTATCGAAGCGCGACGATTTGATTACAGTGGGTGAGACACCAGATGTCAAACCGTACGATGCGGTCAATTATGCTGGCTTCGATCGCAAAGAATTAGATATGGTCTTCGAATTCGAGCACATGGGTGTTGATCAGGACCCTCAGTTGGGTAAATGGCGGCCGAAAGCCTACAAGCTATCTGAACTGAAGGAGATCATGAGCAAGTGGCAAGTTGAATTGCACGGCAAAGCGTGGAATTCACTCTACTGGAACAACCACGACCAACCTCGTGTCGTTTCACGCTTTGGCAATGACACGACTGAAGAATATCGCGTCTTATCCGCTAAGATGTTGGCATTGACACTTCACTTCATGCAAGGGACGCCTTACATTTACCAAGGCGAAGAGATTGGTATGACCAACAATTATGACTTTAATTCTGTTTCCGATTATCGCGACATTGAGACCGTTAATGCCTACCGTGAATTGGTTGAAGAGAAACATGTGCTTACTAACCAGGAATTCATTGACGCAGCGCATCGCATGTCACGCGACAATGCAAGAACACCAATGCAGTGGGATAATTCTATCAATGCCGGATTCACAAGTGAAGGCGTTGATCCATGGATCGCAGTAAACTCAAATTATCAAACAATCAATGCTGAAAAAGCATTAGAAGATGTTAATTCAATTTACTACTTCTACCAACGTATCAACGGGCTGCGTCATCAGTTCCCAGTCATTGTCTATGGCAATTATTCATTGCTCCTACCAAATGACGAACGACTTTGGGTCTATAAGCGCAGTGATACGAAGCAGACAATGTTAGTTGTCAGCAACTTTAGTGCAGAAACCGTAACTTGTGACTTGCCAGAACTTAGTCGTGGTCATGATGTTTTGATTTCGAACTACAAGGATGATCAGGGAACCTCGATTCGTCCATATGAATCTAAAGCCTATTTGTATCACAACAGAAGCGTTGATCAACAACGTTCGGCCTTCGAAGTATAAAGTTAAAAAAACAAGTATTGATCCGAAACCACGTGACTTTATTTGGTTTCGGATTTTTGGTGTCATGGGAATGTTCATCTAAAATTAACGACACGAAAAAGCCACCAGCGGGCAACTGGTGGCTTTTAGTATATACGGGGTTTGTAGAGGAGGTCTCTACATCATTCTTGTCTTTGGAGGAGTAAGAATGAAAATGAAAAAGTTGGGTCATTACTATGGGCTAGCTTCAAAGGAGGGGGTAATTCCTTATCGGCTATGAATATAATATAACAGATAAATGTGAAGAAAGTTTGACGAAAAGCTTAAGACAATCAAAATCAGACCCGAGACCGATAAGCGTTCGGTCTTAAAGATGAATAAGAAAAAGTATATTTTTAGAAAATCAATTCACGAGATTTCTTTCAAACAAATTCAGGATCGGATCAGACGGCCAAGTGTCTCACCATAAAAAATTCATTTTTAACACGATAAAAGTGCAAAGTTGAGTCACTACTTTGTCGCTTTTTTTGGGTACGCTAATTACAGTTATCAAATGAATGATATTAGGAGGTTTTCCATGAATTTTTTTAAACGTGCTTGGTTGAATTTGATCGCCAAGAAAGGCCGAACGTTATTATTGATCTTAGTGACTTCAGCAATCTTGTTATTTGTATTAGCAGGTTTATTGATTCGTAATGCAGCGGATGCAGCAACCAGTAATGCAAAGAAGAGCGTTGGTGCAACGTTGACACTATCAGCTAATCGCGAAGCTGCCTTCAAGAAGATGCGCGCATCTGCTAGCGGTGATTCAACCAGTAAGCCCGAGAAGCCGTCATTGTCTCTAACGCCGGTAAAATTAGCTGATGTTAAGCAAATCGCTAATTTAGACAACGTCAAGAATTATAATCTGCTTTCCTCAACTTCGGTGAACGCATCGAGTTTCGATGCCATTTCGACCACAACTTCCTCGGCGGTTTCTGCTAATACTGAAGATGGTAGAGGCGGGAGTAAGACATTTGCTGACCAAGGTGATATTGCAATCAGCGGTGTCTCCGCAACGGCATTGACGACAAACTTCGCTTCCAATGGTTACAAGATCATCAAAGGACGCGGCATCTTAGCTTCTGACGCGAATACCACAAATATTATCGTCAAATCAGAATTAGCGAAGCAGAACGATTTAAGCGTTGGCGACACAATCAAAGTGAAATCGACTTCTGGTAGTCAGACTTATTCAATGAAGATTGTCGGCATCTACAAGGCACCTTCAACAAGCGATACGGCGCAAATGGGTCCTGGTGCCACAGACCCTTCAAATACGATTTATAGCTCATATACACTTGCCAATACCATCAAAGGTAGCAAGTATAAGAATACCGCGGATTCTGTCACGTTCAATGTCAGTGACCCGGTAAAGGTCGAAGCCGTCAAAAAAGCTGGAACTAAGTTAATCAGCACCTCGAAATATTCACTCTCTGCAAATGATGTAAGTTATCAGAGCGTGAAGTCATCGATGACGAATATCAAATCATTTGCGGATAAAATCGTTTGGCTTGTTGCCATTGCCGGCACGATTATTTTGGCATTGATCATTATTTTGATGATTCGTGAGCGTCGTTATGAAATTGGTGTATTGCTCTCATTGGGGGAGTCACGCGCTAAAATTGTGACTCAATTCTTCGTTGAGATGTTCTTAGTTTTAATTGTTGCGGTTGGTATTGCTGGTGCTGGTGGGCAGTTTGTTGGTAACAAACTTGGAGAACAACTCGTTGCTCAACAAACTGCCTCGACAGCTAGTTCAGTACAAACTGGAGGGATGACGCGTCCAAACGCTGGTGGTCAAGCGCCTGGTAACGGCAATGCCCAAGCACCGAGTGGATCGGTCGGACGTGGTGGCGCTAGTTTCATGGACAGTTCCGCGGACAAGACAGCACTAGATGTCCAAGTAACACCAACTAATCTGGCTGAGTTAGGCGGATTTGGTCTGGCAATTGTCTTTATTTCGATCGTGTTAGCATCCGGTGGCATTCTCAGATTGTCACCTAGAAAAGTTTTAATTGACTAAGGAGGTCGTCACAATGCTTGAACTTAAACAAATTGGTTATTGGTATGATCGCGAAGAGAATAGTTTATTTAAAAATGTCGATCTCACATTTGAAACCGGTCATTCTTACGCCATCGTTGGTCAGAGTGGTTCTGGGAAAACAACGCTACTTTCCTTAATCGCAGGTCTCGAAAAACCCAAGGCTGGTGAAATTATTCTAAATGGTCAGTTGCTCAGTCAGATCGGTCTGACAAAATATCGACAGAAGAAAGTATCGATTGTTTTTCAATCGTATAACTTGTTGACCTATATGTCGCCGCTGAATAATCTGTTGACGGCAATGGCGGTTACCAAGTCGACACACGAAGGGGATAAGACGTATGCGCGCGAGATGTTGCGTAAATTAGGGCTAACAGACGAGCAGATGACAAAGAATGTGCAGCGCTTATCTGGTGGTCAACAACAACGCGTCGCCATTGCGCGAACCATGTGCTGCGATGCAAAATTGGTGGTTGCCGACGAGCCAACGGGTAATCTCGATGAGGAGAATACTCAAGAAGTGATTCAGCTCTTCCAAACGATCGCCCACGAACAAGACCGTTGCGTCATTATTGTGACTCACGAGCCAGATGTCGCTGCCGCTTGCGACTACTCTTATCGACTCGCTCACCACGAATTTGCGCTCGAAAAGTAATTTACAAAGTATAATTGGTCACTCGATTCGCTTACAGATTTTTTCCGTAGGTGAATCGAGTCTTTTGTTGTCGGTCGTCTGATGGTTGCAGTTAAAAAATAGTCAATTGAATAACGTGCGTTTTAATTTCATCTTTGACAGCAACTCGATATGCTTAAATTAGCTAAACGGAAGGGAGGCGCAATCATACTGAAGCGCGTGAGGAGTGAATAAGATGTGGAGAATCAAAAAGGTTGGATTAATGCTGATTGGCTTAGTGTTATTGGCTGAATCCTTACTTTATATTTTTGTGGAACAACGTTTGTATACAAGTTGGGATTGGAAAAGAATCGTAACTGACTGGCAAAGTGTGACGTTTTGGTTGACCATTTTAAGCATCATCTCTGGATTGTTCGGTCTCTATTTATTTTTCAGAGGATTATCGGCGCCTGCGGTAACCTCAAGATTGCGAATTGCCGTATCAGATGGTGAAATGACCGTGAGTAAGCAGGCCGTAAATGCCATGGTCGTCAAGAGTTTGGCCCGTCATTTCAACTTAGTTAACGTTGAAAGCGACGTGAAGCTATATGAACGTGGCCAAAAAGCTGACTTAGAAATTCAAGCTTATCACGTAGAAGATCGTGATTTAACACGACAAGCCAAAACCATTAAAGCTCAAGTCCAACATGATGTTGAACAATTGTTAGGTATCAAGGTGAGACGAATCAAACTCGATCTCGAGCCCAAACCTAGTCATGAAAAAGTTCGTCTGAGTTGAGGTGAAGATGATGAAGCAAAGCCTGACACTTGGCGTGTTCGCAGGAATAGTGGCAGTATCTTGGGTGGCATTTGGTTTTTGGAAGATGCTCTTCATTATCCTAGTGATCCTCGCCGGTTGTAGTATTGGTTATTTATTGGAATTGAATCAAGTCAAATTCGATGACTTAGCAATTAATTTACTCTCAAAATTAGTGAACAAACAAGAAGGCAACAAGCATGACAATCGCTAATCCAGAAATGAATCAAAGAACAAATCGGAATCAAGGCCAAGAGGTTGAAAAGAAGTTAACGTTCGATGATAATGTGATCAAAAAAATTACAGGCATCACTGCCGCAGAAGTTAACGGAATTATTGGGATGACGGGTAATTTTATCAATGAAATCACCGATCGATTGACACCAGATACCGATCCAACCAAAGGTATTGATGTTGAAGTTGGCGAGTCCCAAGTGGGTATCAAGATGAATGTGACGATTGAATATGGGAGTAATGCACAAAAGATCTGCGAAGAGGCGCTTCGTCGTGTTGGGACCGCAATTCGCGAAATGACCGGTCTAGAGCTGGTTTCATTCGAAATGAATGTTGACGATGTGAAGACAAAAGAAGAACTTGCGGATAAAAAGAGCAAGAGTCGTAGCAACGAATCATAACGCCGTTTGCTGACCAACCCCGATCAATCAATGACGGACGAGAAAGATCATGAGGCTCAATCGCATGATCTTTTTTGTTTGTGCTCTATTTTGGGGTCTGTGTTGACAACAACGAATCATGCGCGTTTCAAAACAAATTTACAGTCAAGCGACGATGAACTGAAAGCGTGAATTTAAGAATGGACACGTGATAGCCGTCGTTCCTTGCGTTATTCAGCATTCATCGATAAACTGAGGGAGTCGAATGAAAAGATGGAGGTTTCGAAATGAAGATTGGGTTTATTGGCCTGGGACATATGGCGAAGGCAATTATTGAAGGGTTATTGAAGGCCAATGCAGTTTTATCCCAGGATATCTATGTGCATAGCGCTCACGAAGAAAATTATCGCAAGTATGCTGAATTGCATCACTTGCAGTACTGTGAAAGCAACGCCGCGATTGTTGCGCAGTCTGACCTTTTAATCTTAGCCGTGCAGCCGCAGCAGAAAGCATCGGTCGTGGCTGAGATTACTGCTGAGCTCAAGTCTCGTTCAGTGCCGTTGGTTTCATTATTGTCCGGTGTTTCGATTGCTGAACTCGTAGATTTAATTGGTCAGCAGGACTTCCCAATCGTGCGGATCATGCCTAACTTGAATGTTAAAATCGGTCAGGGGATGACGGCAATTGCCGCAAACGATGCGGCCCAAGGACAGGCCGTTGCTCAGACAGAAGAGTTGTTTCGTCAAATTGGCGCGGTGATTACATTGCCAGAGGCGGATTTTAGCACTTTTGTGGCGCTGGCGGGTAGTGCGCCGGCGTTTGTCTATTTGTTTATCGATGCGCTAGCTCATGCTGGGGTTAAATATGGATTAACTAAGAAACAATCTGTCGAGATCGTGAGCCAAATGATGGTCGGTAGTGCCCAACTTGTCCAAGCGAGTGGCGATGCGCCGTGGAATTTGATTGATGAAGTCGCCTCGCCCGGTGGTAGTACGATTGCAGGAATCCTCGCGATGCAAGCAGCTGGTTTCGAGACGGCAGTTGCCCAAGCGGTTGATGCCACAATTAGGAAAGACTTAGGCGAATAAGTGTTGATTTTGTAATTGGTTTGAGTTTGAAGCGTTGATAAACTAGACATTGAACATAATTGGTCTGATGTTATCACTTGATTTTTTGGTCTATACCACATATACTAAAAGATGGTTTTAGTTGTTCAAAAAAGCGTCGGTCATTTGTTAAATGAAGGCGCATTTTTGAAAGGCTGACGATCTATTGACGCCATATCATAATAGGAGATGTCTTCATGAGTGTAAAAGTTTTAAAGCATGCAAAAATCTATACAGGCGATCAAGTCATTGAGGATGGCTATATCCGCTTCGATAAAAAAATTCTAGCGGTTGGTCCTGTCTACGATTACGTGGCACAACCCGGTGATGAGGTTCAAAATATTCAAGGCACAACCATCGTTCCTGGCTTTATCGATGTTCATGCCCATGGTGGGTACGGTTTTGATGCCATGGATGGCGATCCAGATCAAATCGATACGATGGCAACGAAGATGATGCGCAATGAAGGTGTCACAACTTTATTTGCGACAACGATGACACAATCGAATGAAAACATTGACCGTGCAATGTCTGGCGTCAAGGTTGCAGCAGATCGTAATCCAATTATTCAAGGCGTTCATTTGGAAGGACCATTTATTTCTGCCGTTTATAAAGGGGCACAACCTGAACAATACATCAAAGATCCTAACACTGAATTATTGGGTCACTGGAATGAATTGTCCGGCGGTCGTGTGAAGTTGATTACGTATGCACCAGAAGATCCAGGTTCGGTTGCTTTTGAAGACTACTGCTTAGCAAATGGTATCGTGCCTTCTGTTGGTCATAGTAACGCCACACGTGAACAATTATTGAACAGTAAAGCAACGCATGTTACTCACCTATACAATGCACAACGCGAATTTAAGCATCGTCAACCAGGCGTGACTGGTCATGCGATGCTTGAAGATAATATGCACGCGGAATTGATCTGTGATGGTTTCCATATTGTGCCTGATATGATTCGTCTTGCCTTCGATATGAAGGGTTCAGAGCGAATTGATTTGGTCACCGACTCCATGCGTTCTAAAGGGATGCCTGAAGGTGAGAGTGAGTTAGGCGGTCAGAAAGTTTACGTCAAAGACAAACAAGCACGTTTGGCAGACGGCACGTTAGCTGGTTCCGTGTTACAATTCACTGATGCCTTTAAAAACATTCAAAGTTTCACTGGCTGTTCAATGTTTGAAGCAGTTCAAATGAGTAGTGTGAACCAAGCAGAAGAATTCCATCTTGATTCTAAAGGAACTTTAACGGTGGGTAAGGATGCAGATATGAACTTACTCAATCGTCAACAAGATTTAATTGCCACTTATAGTTATGGTACGGAATATCATCCAGAATAGTTAGAGGTAATTGCCGTGGAATCACCCGTATATATTAAGATCCATAATCAAATTAAACGTGATATCGAGGCTGGAATTTGGAAAGTTGGCGACCGTATTCCTTCTGAACGGGCGCTGTCTGGTCAGTTTGGCGTCAGCAGAATGACTTTGCGTCAGGCGCTGCAAACCTTGGTTGATGAAGGCATTCTCGAGCGTCGGATCGGCGCTGGCACTTATGTTACGAGACAGAAGGTTCAGGAAAAAATGTCGGGAACGACTTCTTTTTCGGAAATTATGCGTTCTCAAGGTAAGTTTCCTTCAAGCCAAACGATTTCTTATCGCACTTTGAGCCCTTCACTGAGTGAGCAGGAACGGTTGCAACTTAGTGAGACGGACAAAGTTGTGCGGATGGAACGTATTCGATTGGCTGATCGTGTCCCAATTAGTTTTGAGGTGACAACGATTCCTGCCTATCTTGTCAAAGATTTCAGCCGCGCAGAAGTCACCGACTCGTTTTATGCGACGATGGCACAAAAGGGTCATTATGAGATTGGTCATGCCAAACAAACCGTGACGGCAACTTTGGCGTCGGAGAATATTGCCGATTATTTGAATATCAAACGCGGCGATGCGATTTTACGTTTACGCCAGATCACGTATCTTAAAGATGGTCGACCTTTTGAATATGTACGTACACAATACGCTGGTGAACGGTTTGAATTTTATTTAGAAAAATAATTGAAATTGCTGTAGCTGAAATCATGGCTGCAGCTTTTTTTGATTTTCATGGGTCATGGCGCCTTGTAGCAGGGATTCGATGGCTTTTACTCAAAACACTGATTCATGGTATAATATCGAGTGTTCAACACAATTAAATTAGCGGGGTGCGCTATGAAAAAAGTATACTCTGACGACAGTTTGATGCTGCATACAGACTTTTACGAAATTAACATGATGTACACATATTGGCAAAAAGGGATCAATAAGCGTCACGCGGTTTTCGAAGCGTATTTCCGCAAGATTCCGTTCGAAAATGGTTATGCAATTTTTGCAGGCTTGGAACGAATCGTTAAGTTTCTACAAGACTTTCATTTTAGTGAGAGTGACTTGGCTTACTTGCAAGAGCAGACCGACTTTTCTCAAGACTTCATCGATTATCTTGCACAGATGAAATTTGAATGTACCATTCGTTCGGCACAAGAGGGCGATTTGGTTTTCAACGAAGAACCTGTGATTCAGGTCGAAGGGCCATTGGATCAGTGTCAGCTAGTTGAAACGATCATCTTAAACATAATCAATTATCAAATTTTGGTTGCAACGAAGGCAGCAAGAATCAAATCTGTTGCGGGTAATAGTCCCGTGTTGGAATTCGGCTCACGTCGTGCACAAGAGTTGGACGCTGCACTGTGGGGGACGCGCGCCGCTTATATTGGCGGCTTCGATGCAACGAGTAACGTACGTGCTGCTAAAGTCTTCGGGATTCCAGCTAGCGGGACGCACGCACATTCGCTTGTCCAATTTTATCAGAATGATTATCAAGCATTTAAGGCTTACGCAGGGACGCATCATGACTGTGTCTTCTTGGTAGATACTTATGATACCTTACGCTCGGGTGTGCCAAGTGCGATTCGAGTGGCAAAAGAATTTGGCGATCAGATTAATTTTCAAGGTGTGCGAATCGATTCTGGTGATATGGCGTATATCTCTAAACGCGTTCGCCAACAATTAGACGACGCTGGTTTTCCAAACGCCAAAATTTATGCGTCAAATGATCTAGACGAGAAGACAATTCAGAACTTGAAGATGCAAGGTGCCAAGATTGATATCTGGGGTGTCGGTACCAAGGTCATTACGGCGTTTGACCAACCCGCATTGGGCGCGGTCTATAAATTAGTTTCGATTGAAGATTCTCAAGGCCAAATGGTCGATACGATCAAGCTTTCTAGTAACGCTGAGAAGGTTAGCACGCCAGGTAAGAAGCAAGTTTGGCGAATTACGAATCGTCAGAAGAATAACAAGTCTGAAGGTGACTATATCGCCTTGTGGGATGAGAATCCACTGGAACGCGACGAGTTATTCATGTTCCATCCGAAGTACAACTATATCAACAAGACGATTCATGACTTTGATGCTGTGCCAATTTTGAAAGATATTTTTGTCGAGGGTCAGCTAGTTTATCAACTGCCAGAGCTTGATGAGATCAAGGCGTATCGTGCAAAAAATCTGGATTCGCTGTGGGATGAATACAAACGTGACTTAAACCCACAAGAGTATCCAGTAGATCTTTCGCAAAAACTTTATGATCATAAATTGAGCCATATTGCTAAGATGCGCCAGATGGTTGAGAACCTGAGTCATCCAAACAAATCTTAACAACATTGTCACGTTTAAAATGAATTTTAGTTGAAGAAAGGTGTCATCAAATTGCGACCATTACAAAAAGAAATTATTGCGTTAGAAAAGACGCGTCCAACGATTGACCCTGAAGAAGAGATCCGTCGTTCAGTCGCTTTTTTGAAAGATTACCTCAAGAAAAACTCTTTTTTGCATAGTTATGTATTGGGGATTTCTGGTGGGCAAGATTCGACGCTAGCCGGGAAACTTGCGCAGATGGCGATTTCGGAATTGCGTGAGGAGACTGATGATCAGTCGTATCAATTCTACGCCGTTCGTCTTCCTTATGGTGTGCAAGCCGACGAGAGCGATGCTATGGCCGCCATTGAATGGATGCAAGCTGATCAAGTGGTGCGAATCGATATTAAACGTGCGACCGATGCATTAACAGAAGAATTGACAACGAATGGACAAGAAATTAGCGATTTTAATAAGGGAAACATCAAGGCGCGTCAACGAATGATCGTGCAGTATGCAATTGCAGGTGCCCACTCAGGTGCGGTCATTGGCACGGATCATGCTGCCGAAAACATCACGGGCTTCTATACGAAGTTTGGTGATGGTGGCGCAGATGTTACGCCGTTATATCGGCTGGACAAGCGCCAAGGTCAGGCAATGTTAAAGGTATTAGGTGCGCCCGAACATCTCTACTTGAAGAAGCCGACAGCGGATCTGGAAGAGAATCGGCCGTCTTTGCCTGATGAAGTCGCGCTTGGAGTCACCTATCAGAATATCGATGATTATCTTGAGGGTAAGACGATTGATGATGCAGCCGCAGAAAAAATCGAAGCTTGGTTCTTAAAGACACAGCATAAGCGTCATTTGCCAATCACGGTCTTCGATACTTTTTGGAAATAAAAGTGACGCTGAGTTTGACGTGAGGATTTTGTAAGTTCCTCGTGCTGACATCGAGTTCACAATTGCTTTGTGACTGATTTTTTAGTATACTTGCATTTAGAAACAGGGGAGTAACTTGCAGCGACTGCTGTGATAAAACCATCAACAAGACGATAGTTCTGGTTTTATCTTAAATAGTGAGACTTGTATGCAATTTTTGCGTACAAGTCTTTTTTATTCCCGTTGTTGAGAAACTAAAGTATAGTTAAGCTAAGTCAATTGTTAGTATGGCCGGATTTCTATACTTGAATAGAGTTTATAGGAGGAGTAATTAGTGGCTAATTTAGAGGATGCTGAGAAACGCTATTATGCGTTATCAACAGACAAGATTTATGATGAGTTTCAGACAAATGACCAGGGTCTGACCGATGCACAAGCGAAAGCAGCATTGGATAAATACGGTCATAATGCTTTACAGCAGGCGAAGAAACGGTCCTTATTCATGCGGTTTTTCGACCAATTTAAAGATTTTATGATTATTGTTTTGTTATTCGCTGCCATTATTTCAGGTGTCGTTGCACAGGAATGGGCAGATGCGATGTTGATTCTCGCCGTCGTGATCATCAATGCCTTCTTTGGTGTCTTCCAAGAGTCTAAGGCTGAAGAAGCCATCGATGCCTTGCGTGAAATGTCGACACCAGAAGCACATGTCCGCCGGAATGGGAACGTTGAAACAATTAGCAGTGAGAACTTGGTCCCTGGTGATATTGTGTTGCTTGAGGCTGGCGATATCGTCCCCGCTGACTTGCGTTTAGTCACTTCCGCTTCGTTGAAGATCGAAGAAGCCGCTTTGACAGGTGAATCGGTTCCGGTCGAGAAAGAAATTGTGACACTTCAAGATGAAAACGTGCCAATCGGTGATCGTAAGAACATGGCATACATGAATAGTAATGTGACTTACGGCCGCGGTGTGGGTGTTGTTGTGGGCACAGGTATGGATACCGAAGTTGGTCGAATTGCCGGGATGATCAATGCGGCTGAGGAAACGATGACACCATTACAGGTCAACTTGAATGCCCTAGGTAAAACCATTACTTGGTTAATCTTATTGATTGCTGCAATCATCTTTGTTGTTGGTGTGATCAACAACCACGATGGCTTGCCAATGAATGAATTGTTAGTCAATATGTTATTGACTGCAATTTCATTAGCAGTCGCGGCAATCCCTGAAGGACTGCCAGCAATTGTCACAATCATCTTGGCTTTGGGAACAACTCGAATGGCTAAACGCCAATCCTTAGTTCGTAAGCTACCAGCTGTTGAAACCTTAGGTAGTACAGACATTGTTGCATCTGATAAAACGGGAACGTTAACTCAGAATAAGATGACGGTTGAAAAAATCTATCGTCATGGTCAACTTGAACCTGCGGATACTGTAGTGACAGCAGATGATAACACGTTGCGCGTCATGACTTTCAGTAATGATACGAAGATTCAACAGGATGGCCGTCTTGTCGGTGATCCTACGGAAACTGCTTTGGTCCAGTTCGGGTTCGATCATGATTATCAAGTTGAAGAGGAACTGAAAAAAGAACCACGTGTTGCCGAAGTACCGTTTGATTCTGAACGAAAACTCATGTCAACAATCCATAAAATGGCGAATGGTCAATTTTTTGTCGCCGTCAAAGGTGCTCCAGATGAATTATTGAAGCGCGTGACCCAGATAGAAGTGGCTAAAGACGATGTGCGTTCATTGACCGATGACGATCGTCAAGTGATTCTGAAAGAAAACAAGGGCATGGCAACGCAGGCTTTGCGTGTGTTGGCAATGGCATATAAGGTGATCGATACGGTTCCCGAAAAACCTGACAGTGAGAATATCGAACATGATTTGATCTTCGCAGGTTTAATCGGAATGATCGATCCCGAGCGTCCTGAGGCGGCACAAGCCGTTGCAGACGCGAAGAAGGCCGGTATTCGTCCGTTGATGATCACCGGTGACCACCAAGATACAGCCGAAGCAATTGCTGGCCGTTTGGGTATTATCAAGCCAGGCGATGATGCTGCCGTAATTACGGGCGCACAGTTGGATGAGATGAGCGACGAAGAATTCGCAAAAAACGTGAAGAAGTATTCTGTATACGCGCGTGTTTCGCCTGAACATAAAGTACGTATTGTTCGCGCATGGCAAGATAAAGGTAAAGTGGTTGCGATGACAGGTGATGGTGTTAATGATGCGCCTGCCTTGAAGTCAGCCGACATCGGTATTGGTATGGGTATTACAGGTACGGAAGTTTCTAAAGGCGCCAGTGATATGGTCCTTGCAGATGATAACTTCGCGACAATTATTGTTGCCGTTGAAGAAGGACGTAAGGTGTTTGCCAATATCCAAAAATCAATTCAATATTTACTTTCCGCTAACCTTGGTGAGGTCTTAACCTTATTCATGATGACATTGATGGGTTGGGATATGTTAGCACCTGTTCAGTTATTATGGATCAACTTGGCAACCGACACGTTCCCTGCAATTGCCTTGGGTGTTGAACCAACGGAACCTGGGATCATGGAACGTCAACCTCGTGGACGCAAAGCCAGCTTCTTAAGTGGTGGTGTCGCATCTTCGATTATTTATCAAGGTATTCTTGAAGGGTTACTGACGTTGGGTGTCTATGGCGTTTCGATCATGTTCCCAGTTCACTCAGGTTATGACGCAATTCACGCTGATGCCTTAACCATGGCTTACGCAACTTTAGCCTTGATTCAGTTGTTCCACGCCTTCAACGTGAAGTCGATTCACCAATCGATTTTCAGCGTCCATCCGTTCGCGAACCGCACCTTTAATATTGGGGTGGCATTCTCGACTATCATGGTTGCTTTGACGATTGTTGTGCCTGGCTTCAATCGATTATTCCACGTGACAGAGTTGAATCTGTTACAATGGTCGATCGTCCTTGCAGCAGGACTCTTAATGATTGCGATTGTTGAAATCGTGAAGTTTGTCCAAAGAAAAATGGGTAAACAATAATCTGATTTTGAAGCATGAGTTGAAAGCATACTGAAAAGTATGCTTTTTTTGATAACCGAAGAATGACGTTGAATGGCTGCCCTAAAAATGATTAGCCACAAACTAACTAATGGTAGAAAAAAACTCGGCTTCATCATTCGAAGTCGAGTGCATTGAGTAGCTTGCAGATTAGTGTAATTTCGTCGGTTCTGGTCTAAGCAAGTGTCCGAGTACCGCAACCAGCAAGAATCCGACAGCAACTAGACAGACACCGGCCCAACCAAATGCTGTCCACGCTGAAGTTGCCAGCCAGGTACCACACGCGCCACCCATGAAATAGGCAAACATGATGACGGAGTTATTGCGGTTACCTGAGTGGCAGCTCAGAGATTGAACAATGGCCTGATTGGAAACTTGACCAAACTGTGTGCCAAGGTCAAGCAAGATAATGCCAATAATTAATCCAACCAACCATTGTCCAGCTAGCCAAAAAATTAAGAAGGCAACTGCTGAGAAGAAGATGCCAAGACCAATTGTCAAACGTGGCGAGCGTGTATCAACCAGTTTGCCAATAATAGGAGCAAACAAAATACCCGTGATACCGAGAAGCCCCATCAGACCGGCAATACCGGTTCCTAAATGATATTCTGCTTGGAGATAAAATGCCAAGGTGGCCCACAAGACGTTGGAAATACCGAAAAGGGCGAACCCATTAATTGCAGAACCTTGCAAGTATTTTTGGCTGAATAATAGATGTGGAAGTGAACGTAGTACCTTGAAATAGTTGAGTTGTTGGTGACCACGAGGATCACGGGGCAGCCGAAAGTGTAAAACAATCAACAGAATAACGATCATAGTGGCTGCGACCAGATAAACTGTCTGCCAAGGGAAGACGCTCGCAATCAAGCCTGAAAGACTGCGCGAAAGTAAAATACTTGTCAGTAGGCCGCTCATCACATTGCCTAGTACTTGTCCCTGGTTCAGACCAGAGCTCAGATAGGCTGCGAAGGGAATAATCATCTGTGGCGCCACCGAGGTTAATCCAATGATGAGTGAATCAATTCCGAATAAAACAATATTGGGGGGGCAAAATAAGCAGCCAATAGTCCAACAATGGCGAGCACGAGCATGACTTGAATCAAATGATTGCGATCGAAAATATCACCAAGTGGCACCAGTAAGAGTAATCCGAAGGCATAGCCGAGTTGAGTCATCATCGCGACTACGCCGACCACGTGTTGAGTCGTGTGCATATCACTGGCGATCAGACCGAGAAGTGGCTGGATGTAGTTGAGATTTGCGACAACAATACCAGTGGCAATTGCGAGAAGTAAAATTTTTGATTTTGTTAGTGTGGGTGGTTGAGTTTGCATGTGCTGATCTGTCCTTTCGAGAATAGCGAGTTGTTAACGAATCATCGGTTTAATTGAAGATAAACTCGTTATCGGAAAAGTATTTTCAACGCGAACGATCAACCAATGGAACTGTTTGGGTGTCATTGAGACGCGGCTTCTTTCTAAGATTGAAATTTTTGCTATTTAAATATTTTAGCACGCGCACCGTGGCGGATAAAAACGCAGTAGGTCTGCCTTAGGCTGGTGACTTTTGTTATAATAAAGCCATGACGAAAAATCTAGGAGGCCATTATGGCAAATAAACTACAACAGCGCGCACTTCACTACGGAAATACGATCAATCATATCATTGAACAGACAGAAGAAATGCAAGAAAAATTAGATCCGATGTTCCAAGAACTCAAAGAAAAAATAACGAGCCAAGATTTAGCGAGCTTGAGTACCGATCGTTATCAGGAAATTCGTCAAGGATTCGCTGAAGGAGTTCAAGTCTACGATGAGTTATTAACGAATTTAGATCAAGCACAGGCACCAGCACGCTTGATGGGCAATCATCGCCAATTGGTGAAGGCTTTTCGTGATTTTGTCGAGGGCTGTCGTGAAATGACTGAGAGTTTGCGCGAGGATCAAACGATTGATCAACCCCAATTTGATGCGGCTGAAGCGAAGCAAGATGAAAGCACTGAGCGACTAAGTAAACAGTTAGCACGGATTGGTCAGTTAGCCTAATTAAATCTAATTCGTCCACAAGTCACCGAGTATAGGAGTTTAAAATTAATGAGTGAAGTTGTGATTGATCCTCAGGCACAGCAAGCAACCCAACAACAGCTGCAAATGAAGCCTCAAGCCGTGACGGCTGTTTTAACCATGCTTGCCGAGGGGAACACGGTGCCATTTATCGCGCGCTACCGGAAGGAACGCACGGGCAGTTTGGATGAAGTGCAGATTCGTGCCATCGAGTCTGAATATCAGCGCGTCTTAACGCTTAACAAACGAAAAGCGGATGTCACGCAAACAATCGACGAGCAAGGAAAGTTAACGCCGGCCCTCGCCGCAGCAATCGCTGATGCTGACAAAATTCAGCAGGTTGAAGATCTGTATCTGCCTTATAAACAGAAACGGAAGAGCAAGGCCACGATTGCGCGTGCCGCTGGTTTGGCGCCTTTGGCCACTGCAATCAAGTCACAAAAATCTTTGTCGACCGCACAATGGCAGCACGAAGCCGAACAATATTTGAATGCCGAGCAAAATTTACCAACCACGGAAGAAGTCTGGCAAGGTGTCCACGAAATTTTAGCGGATGAAATTGGCGATGACGCTAATTTTCGCGAATGGACCCGTCGATTTATTCAGCAACATGGCCATCTCGTCTCGACGTTGAAGAACGAAGAAGCAGATGTCAAGAGCGTCTATCGCGATTATTATGAATTTGACGAACCCCTCGAAAAACTCGTTTCGCATCGTGTGTTAGCAATCAATCGTGCTGAAAAAGAAGAGGTGCTCCGGGTGAACCTGCAAGTTGATCCCGAAGCGTTGTTGAAACGCATTGATGCACGAGTGAATCACCATCGAAATCCGTTTGCTGCTGAGAAAGTTACCGCGGCGGTTCAAGATGCCTATAAACGATTCATTGGTCCCGCAATCGAACGCGAGATTCGCGGTAATTTGAAAGAGCAGGCGGATGCACAAGCCATTAGTGTCTTTGGTGAAAATCTTAAACATCTTCTCCTACAACAACCGCTTAAAGGAAAAGTCGTTCTCGGCTTTGATCCTGCCTATCGGACTGGCTGCAAATTAGCCGTCGTTGATGGTACTGGAAAATTTTTAGATAAATTAGTGATCTATCCGCATAAACCTGCCGCACAAAAGTTGCGTGAACAGGCGATGCCGACTTTCCTCGACTTCATCGAGAAGTATCAAGTCGAGATGATCGCGATTGGCAATGGAACGGCGAGCCGCGAATCTGAACAATTCGTCGCTGCTGCCATCAAGCAACTCTCTCGTCCTGTTTATTACGTGATCGTCAATGAGGCGGGTGCGTCTGTTTATTCAGCGAGTGACAACGCCCGCGCTGAGTTTCCAGACTTGCACGTTGAGGAACGTTCTGCCGTCAGCATTGCCCGTCGGTTACAGGATCCTTTAGCGGAACTACTTAAGATCGACCCGCAAGCCGTTGGTGTCGGCCAATATCAACATGACGTCAGTCAAAAAGCACTGACCGAGCAACTGGATATTGTTGTTGAGGATGTCGTCAACCATGTTGGTGTCAATCTTAATACGGCTAGTGTGGATCTTTTACAGCATATTTCTGGACTATCTACCACGATTTCACAGAATATTGTTGCTTATCGTAACGAAAATGGACGATTCACGAAACGTGCACAACTTCAAAAAGTGCCACGTTTAGGCCCAAAAACATATCAACAAGCGATCGGATTTTTACGGATCATCGATGGCGATGAGCCACTAGACAATACGGATATTCATCCGGAAAGTTATGCAGTTGCGAAGAAAATATTGGCGCAACTTAACTTGAAGAAGACAGATTTAGGAACGCCAGAATTACAGACAGCCGTCAAGCAATTAAGCATCGAATCACTTGCGGCAGAATGGCAAGTAGGTGTCGCCACGTTGACGGATATCATCGATGGAATTTGTCGCCCGGGACGCGATTTGCGCGACAATGTTCCTGCGCCACTTTTGCGGCAAGACGTGTTATTTATCGAAGATCTCAAGCCGGAGATGATTCTGCAAGGTACAGTTCGTAATGTGGTCGATTTTGGCGCGTTTGTTGATATTGGCGTGAAACATGACGGTCTCGTTCATATTTCTGAATTAGCGGATCATTTCGTCCGCAACGCAAGCGCAGAAGTTGCCGTTGGTGATATCGTCAAGGTTCGTATTCTTAGCGTTGATCTTCAACGGGAACGGGTTCAATTATCAATGCGCGGTGTATCTGATGACTAATCAGGAACTTCAGGCCTTAGTTGAAAAAGTTTCTTTGCGTGATTTTCATCGGCCCTTCCTACATCGTGCTCAATTCAACTCACGTTTGCTCACGACGGGTGGACGCTATCATTTGAACGATCATCATCTGGATTTTAATCCACACATGGCTGCTGAGTTACCTTTAGAAGAGTTTGTGGGCATAATTAAGCATGAACTGTGTCATTATCATCTTGCCATGCAACACTTGCCTTACCAGCATCGGACACATGAATTCAAACAATTACTGTTGCGGGTTGGCGGCTCGCGGTATGCCCCACGATTAGCCTCGCAAACGGCGCGTTATCATTATCAGTGCACGAGGTGTCATTTAGATTATTACCGTCAACGTCAAATTAATGTTCGTCGCTATGGCTGCGGCCATTGTCATGGAAAGTTAACGTTAATTGCAGAGGAGAAGGCTCGCGGATGAAGTCATTAACAACTAAACGTTATCGATTGATCATACCAAGTGAAGTGCCATCAGAACAGGCAATTCAGGATCTATTCAAAATTAGAAGCAATCCGGAAATCGCCGAGGTCGAAGGTATTGAACCCTTTACTACGCACGAGGAATCGAAAAAATTGTTGCAACGTCTACTGAGAAATACTCAAGAAAATCAGTCAGAATTCTGGTTCATTTACGATCAACAAAATCGGTGTGTTGGGGTGATTAATCTTTGGGATTTTGATCCCGCGCGTACAGAGGCAGAGTTTGGCTATTCGGTCCTGCCTGATTTTCAACGCCAAGGTGTCATGAGTGAGGCGCTTGTGGCTGCCGAACATTATGCCTTCAAGGATCTTGGCTTAGCTCAACTTAATATTTACACCGGTGCAACAAACATACCGTCGCAAGGTCTAATCAAAAAGAACCATTACCAACAAATTCGTCAGTTGACGGAACCGAATGGTAAAGGTGAACAAACCGTCATGATTCAATTTGCGAAAACACGGGCGGCCTATTATCGAGACAATAATTTTTAAAAGCATTGAGATCTAATCACTCAGTCAGGTTGTGGCTGAGTGATTTTTTTGTTTTGAGCTTTTGACTTTTAGATCAACAAACGACTTTAACGATTGCAGTCACTAATAACGACACAAAAAGCCGTCAAGTGGTAATCGCCCATGAGGACAGACAGCACTTGATGGCTCTTGCGAAAAGATTATTTATATTGTCGAGGGGTTGGTTCTAGTCGTCATGCTGGTAAAACGAGATTTCTATGAGGCAGTGTCTTGGTAAGCTGCTAATGCTGACTTCAAGTCTTTATCTTCGATTTTAACTTGCTCATCTTTCAGGACGCGTTTAACAACTGCGCTCATGACGCCGGAATTTCGTTGCCAGTTTGCATAAATATCTGATTTGAGTTCGGCTTGGTGTTGCTTGAAGGAACCTTTACCAGGATCACTGAGCAATTTAATAATTTCGTAGCCTTCGGTCACCTTGACGGGTGTTTTGGTGTACGTTCCTTTTTTGAGCTTAAATGCGGCATCTTTGAAGGTCGAATCATAGGCTGTGTCAGTGGATGCGAGTTTGAGCTTGCCACCCTGATCTTTAGTCGCAGTGTCGACAGAATATTCGGCAGCCAGATCTGCGAAATCTTTACCAGCATCCAATTCGGTCACAATTTTTTTAGCAGTTGCTTCACTAGTCGTTTGGATATGTTGGACGGTTATTGTCGGGCGATAAGTTTTCCAAGCGGTCTGTAAGTCGCTGGTCGAGACTTTTTTAAGACTTTTCAGCGCAACGGCAGATAATAAGTTCAATCTTAGATTACGTCTAAAAGTTGTCTTGGTGAAATTATTCTGTGCGAGGAAATCGTCAAAACTATCACCATATTTTTTGACATAAGTTTGGTATTCCTTCTCAACGGCAGCATGGCTCACTTTGGTGCCGTAAGCGTGTTGAAAAGCTTTGTAAATGAGTAAGTTCGCGAGAATTGTTCGACTCGTTGGCGAACCTTTGAGTTCATGGTATAGGTTTTCTTCGGTAATCTGACCACCGTCATATTTTGCCACGACTTTCTGGCTGTCTGTGCTGCCCTTGCTGGAAGTTTGGCCACACCCCGTTAGAAATGCGGTGCTGATTATTGCGATACCAATTATTTTTGTGAATTTATGAGTAGTTTTTGCCATTTTTATCTCCTTGCTCGTGCCTCTAAAAACATATTATTCTGGCTATTTTACCCGTTGAGCAGCGAAAACACAAGGGGAAATGATAATCTAATGCTCATTATAGTTAGCTAAAAGTGAGAATTTGATTATCTCGCAAGCGTTGGTATGTCAGCGAAAAATGTCGAACAGAGTCTTGATTTTTAATTTGATCAATTAAAATAAAAATGCTTTTTATTAAAAAACAGTTGTAAATTTAATTGTTTGTAATATAATTTTCCTTATCACATTTTTATGCAACGCATTTTAGGGCATTTGGAGGAAAGTGAATGAAAAAATCTAGCAAGTCCTTATCTGTACTTTTAGCGAGCACGGCAGTTCTGGGGGGCGCTGTCGTTTCGCCGTTCTTTGAGCAGAAAGTTAAGGCAGAAGTCGATAGTCAGACGAAGTTAAGCACTGCTTCGGCGAAGGAAGCCGCTGAAGCCGTAACGACGGTCAGCACCAAAAAAGCAATTGCAGCACAGTTTGCCGCAAAGGGTGTCGATTTTGAAAAGATGAATCCGGCGCAGGTCAGCGATGCCTATGTTGACGTGGTCGTTCAATTGAGTTCACAACCTGCATCTCAAAACGGTTCACTGGTTAAGGATTATTCCAGTACGGCCGAAATCGAGAACGAATCTGATAAAGTGATTGCGAGTCAAGTTTCAGTTAAGCAACAAGTCGAAGCAATTACCAACCAAGGTATTAGTGATAGTTACGGCTATGTGGTCAATGGATTTTCAACCAAAGTTAAAGTTAAGGACATTGAGAAGATTCGACGTATTCAGGGCGTTAAATCTGTCACTTTGGATAATGTGTTTTTCCCAGCAGAAGCAAACGCTGACAGCATGGCCAATGTTCAAACTGTTTGGTCAAACTACAAGTACAAGGGTGAAAAAACGGTTGTCTCCGTCATCGATACGGGTATCGATGTGACCCATAAAGACATGCGGTTGAGTGATGAGACGAATGTCAAATTAACACCTGATGATGTCAATGATTTCATTGATGAAGTTGGACATGGTAAGTATTTCACGGCTAAGGTCCCTTACGGTTATAACTATGCAGATGGTAATAGTGAGTTTGTTTACGACGATGATCCAACTGAACAACACGGGATGCACGTTGCCGGTATTATCGGCGCCAATGGAACGGGCGACAACCCAGTGACATCGGCAGTCGGTGTTGCACCAGAAGCACAATTGTTGGCAATGAAGGTCTTCACGAACTCAGATTCTTCTGCTACAACGGGTACTTCAACTGTTGTTGCGGCAATTGAAGATTCAGCTAAAATCGGCGCAGATGTTCTGAATATGTCTTTAGGTTCATCGGCTGGTTTTCAGAGTACGGAAGATCCAGAAGTCGCTGCGGTTCAAAACGCAACTGAGGCTGGTACTGCTGCAGTTATTTCGGCAGGGAATGCTGGAACAACTAACTCATTAGAAGATGGAACCAATGTCGATCACTTCGGTGGTGATACCAGTATCAGTGATTCAGCAACCGTAGGGACACCGGGAACCACAAGAAGTGCAGTGACGGTTGCTTCAGGCGAGAACACCAAGACAACCGACATGACAGTTGCCATCAATGACGGCACAGCCAATGTCCTTCCAACGCAACAGATCCAACTCTCTGAAGAAGCTAACACAGATGTCTTCAACAATACACAATTTGCGATCGTTAAGAGTGCTAATCCAGATGCTGAAGGTCATGGCGATATCGATGAGACCCACGATGAAACTTGCCAATTAGGCTATGGCTATCCTGAAGATTTCACCGATGACGTTAAGGGCAAAATCGCAATCGTTCGTCGTGGTAACTTGAACTTCACTGAAAAACAAGCAAATGCGGCAGCTGCCGGTGCTGTTGGATTGATTATCGTTGATAATGCATCGTTCGGCAGCGGGAATCCACTGGTTTCGATTACCTTAGATAACAGCCTCTCAACATTCGGACTCTCACGTGCTGCTGGTAATCAATTACTTCAATACGTTGAGCAACATCCAGAATCAAAATTCACATATGATTTTGGAACGAAGCAAGTTACTAATTACAATTACGTCACAGATAAAATGTCGACGTTCACCTCATATGGCCCAACTCCTGACTTGTCGTTCAAGCCAGATATCACGGCACCTGGTGGTAACATTTGGTCGACACAAAATAACGACAGTTACATGAACATGTCGGGTACATCGATGGCTGCGCCTTTTGTTTCTGGCGCCCAAGCCTTGTTGAAGCAAGCAACAAATAATGTCGATAATCCTTATCGTGTCTTGTATCAAGGCTTAAGTGGGACACAGTTGACTGACTTACTGAAGACGATCCAGATGAATACGTCTAAGCCAATCAATGATAGTACTTATGATAATGGTATTGTGTCACCTCGTCGTCAGGGTGCTGGCTTATTGGATGTGAATGCCGCAATTGATGCACTCGATAAGAATCCATCGACGGTCGTTTCCGATAATGGTTATCCTGCTGTTGAATTACGTTCATTCGATACGAAACAGAAGTCGTTCACGTTGACCTTCACTAACCGGACGTCGAAGGATTTAACCTATCATTTAGTTAAAAACGAAGACACAGATGCTGTTTATACATCTGCAACGGATAATTCAAACGGTAGTGTACTCTATGATCGTGCCATTGAAGGAGCTTCAGTAGATCCTGCTGCCGATGAAGTGGTTGTTCCCGCTGGTGCATCTACAAAGGCGACCTTTACGATCAACTTGCCCGAGAGTTTCGATGAATATCAATACGTCGAAGGTTTTCTAAACTTCGAGGCCAACGATGGTTCGAGTTTGAACATGCCATACATGGGCTTCTATGGTAACTGGAATGAATTGCCGATTTTTGATGACGTGGTGAATGCTTATACAGGTTACTCACAACTCAAAGGTAGCGACAAGGCACCGATGGGCTATTCACCGGATGCTCAAGCGTTTGATCCTGATGCAATCGCCTTTTCATCTTCAGAAGATGCTAACCGGACGTCCTTCAGTGGTGAGTATTACACCTTCCGTAATGCCATGGATGTTCAGACTGAAATCTTTGACGCGGATGGTAATCTGATCGCAACGACTTCCAAAGAACGCGATATGACAAAGGCTTACTATTATCCACAAGCAGCCAAATGGCAGTTCAGTGAACTTGCGGGTTGGGATGGTCAATACTATGATCAAGCAACTGGCGAGTACAAGACGGCTCCTGATGGTCAATATACGTATCGCGTTTCTGGTATTCCAGTCGGCGGTACGGAAGCTGATCGTCAAACAGTTGAAACTAAAGTTAAGCTAGACTCGGTTGCCCCTGAAGTTCGCAATATAGACTTTAGTGCAGAAATAAGTGACGATGGCACACAATATTACCTCACTGCTGAAGCAAAAGATGATTTTAGTGGCTTAGATATTACGCATTATGCCGGCACCGTGGTCAATGGCGAAGTTGAAAATGCTTCGTTTGAATCAGTTGGTCAAACTGAAGACGGTTATACGAAGATTCGTGTGCCACTTTCAGAAGCACAGGCTAAAACCTTGGCAGCTGGCGATAACAATGTAGAACTTTATTTTGAAGATAATGCGACAAACTCCGTTGACGAAACAGCAGTCGTTCAAAAACCAGGTGAAACGGTCTACGGCTTAGTATTAGACGGTGGTCCATTGCCTGAAACGTTGTCTGAAGCTACCGCTGAAGTTCAAAGTAGCGATGATGGCAGTCATAGTTACGTCCTCAGTGGAACTTACCCACACCAAGTCTATGCAACATACACGGACGCTGCGGGCCAAACACAAACGTTACCTGTTGACTACGATGAGGATTCACGTAGTTTTGCAGCGACCTTGCCACTGGATGCGGCTGACTATGATTTGCAAGTTACTTTCTATTCTGATCCTGCGCACGAACATGCTATTTCAACTGCGGCGTCAGCTGTTAAGCTTGCACAACCAACAGTTAAAGTCACAGTCAACAATGGTAATGCCGGTACATCTGAAAAGACAGTTCCTGTGACTGGTGAAGTTAGTGCAGACACCGAAAAAGTTGTGATTTCGAACAGGACGGACCAAGTTGAAGCAAAAGTTGAAAATGGTCAGTTCACGGCAGAAGTTCCTGTTAACTTTGGGGCCAATGAAATTACCGTTACGGTCACGGACGCTGATGGCAATGAAACAACCTCGGCTGTTCAGACAGTGACCTCGAGCCAAGATGCAGAACCATTAACAAACGCAATTACGTTCGATGATGGCATTACATTTGGCATTCAAGATATTGACGCAGACACGAAGAACTTTGATCCAGAAACTGGCATCATCACCGTTACTGGACACTTGAAACACAATTACCAGACATTTGAGATTATTGGAGCTGAAACACTGGAACGTTCTGCAAATGGACTCGACTTCACGGCGACCTTCAATGTTGGTCAAACTGGCATGATTCCGTACACAATTCATTTGAATGATGCAAGCTATGATATCAATGATTTCCAGGAGACGATTGCATTTGAACTTGATCAAGTTGCACCAACACTTGATTTGGATAATCCAACCGATGCGCCAGTGTATACGAGCAATCCAAGCTATACCTTGACAGGTAGTGCCAGTGATAACCTGCAATATATCGAACTCTATGTCAATGGCAATCAAGTCGTTGCTCCATGGAATGATGTTGACGTTAACGGCACTGAAAGCCAAACGATTCAATTTGATCATGACGTTGAGCTTAAGGAAGGCAAAAATGTCTTAACGATTGAAGTTGGCGATGCCTTCGGAAATGTTGCGACGAAGGTCGTTACAGTTTACTACGAACCGCAGGAAGCACGTGACGAAGCTAAGGCAGCATTACAAGCTCTCGAAGATCAATCAGAAGCCTTAGAAACGACCGATGACACGCCTGAAACTGTTGCTGCTTTGAACGCTGCACAACAAGCCGCAAAAGAAGTTTTAGGTAACGCTGATGCGACGCTAGCAGACTATGCTCAAGCTCAGAAAGCTCTGCAAGATGCAATTGATGGGCTGGTAAAAGCTGAACCTGCAGAAACGACGGAACCAACAGATGGCACCGAAACAACCACACCTGTTGGATCAGATGCGACATTGATTGCAAAGACTAAGGCGGCACTACAAGCCTTAGTTGTTCAAGCACAGACCTTGAGTGAAGGCAAATATACTGAAGAGACTAAAGCTGCGTTAGCTAGTGCAGAACAGGCCGCAGAACAATTACTGTCTCAATCAGATGCGACGTATGTCGAATTAGCTGCGGCGCAGAGCGATTTGCAAGACGCGATTGAGAAGCTGGTGCCATTGACAACACCAGAACAGACTGTACCAACGAAACCTGCAACCGACCCGGCAACATCCGGTAAGTCCACTCAAACACCATCAACACCAAAATCCGATGGCAAAGCAACGAGTCAACCTGTGCAGAAGGCGGTACCGTCAACTAAGCCTGCTCAACCTGTCGTTAAAGCAACGGTACAGGCACCAACAAAGGCAGCAGCCGTTCAAGCGCCTGCACAATCGGCGACAAAGTCTTTAGCAACAACGAAGTCCAACCAGACTGCTTTACCACAAACGGATGAACAATCCCAGAATGGTGCTGTGGCTGCGGGATTAGCTGTCCTAACTGGGCTGTTTGGATTCTTAGGTTTCCATTTCAAAAAGAAACGTAGCCATTAACCATCTGAGCCATCCTTCAAGATATTGAAAGATGAATTGAAATAATTTGCGAATTGGCTATTCATCAATACAACTAACTGCGGCGTTAACTGCAAGATAATTAACGCCAGCAAAACGACCAGATAGGGAATTTTACCTATCTGGTTGTTTTTGTGGTTTTTGACAAAATGTCTGGTAAATCGGTTTAGTTTGTTTTGTTGCTTGAGTGGCCACTTTTTGTAGGGACTCTTCAAAATTTCTGTTGACCAGTTTTTTAAAATGACTTATAATAGTGATTGCAGTTATTTGCGGGCATGGCGGAACTGGTAGACGCGCAAGACTAAGGATCTTGTGACCGTTATAGGTCGTGGAAGTTCGAGTCTTCTTGCCCGCATTAGATTCATCACACATGAGCAATTCACCCAGTTAAAAGGGTGAATTGCTCTTTTTTTCAAGCAATCTAGTTTGTCTTCGCACGGTTCGTTAACAATAAAGCAGGTAGCGCAATGAGTAGTGCAACGATGGCGGTGACTAAAAATCCTAGTTTTTAGTCAAGAAAACGTTGACGAGAAACGTTTAGAACAATTGGTTGATGATCTTTTATTGCCACTTTACTTGAATGAGTCACTTCTTGGAGAAAATTAGAGGGACTACAGACTAATTTTGGCGTTTTGAAAACCTTTGCTGTAAGCACTTTCGGCAATCTGCACAAAACAGTATTTTCTTTTTTGTGCGACTTTGACTAGCCATGGAAACCGTTTTCTTTTATATTGATAGAGTAATCAATTAAAGAAGGGTGTTTTGATCAATGGTAAAAGTAGACTTGGATCACATTTACAAACAATATCCGAATGCTGAAAATAACCTCTTTGCTGTCTCAGATTTCGAC
>NZ_AZFX01000072.1:0-35869 GCF_001435835.1 Lapidilactobacillus concavus DSM 17758 | reverse complement strand
GATAACATGGCGTTTGGTTTGAAACTGCGTAAATACGAGAAGGCTGATATCAAGAAGCGTGTCGATGAAGCCGCTAAAATCTTGGGTTTAACCGACTACCTTGATCGTAAACCAGCCGCTTTATCTGGTGGTCAACGCCAGCGTGTTGCTTTAGGACGTGCAATCGTTCGTGATGCACCGATCTTCTTGATGGATGAACCTTTATCTAACTTGGATGCTAAGTTACGTGTGACAATGCGTGCCGAAATCGCCAAGTTACATCAACGCTTGAACACAACAACTATTTACGTGACTCATGATCAGACGGAAGCGATGACGATGGCCGACCGGATCGTTGTGATGTCGATGGGTGAAGTGCAACAAATTGGGACACCTTCAGAAGTTTATGACACACCTAAGAACAAATTCGTCGCTGGATTCATTGGTTCACCAGCCATGAATTTCTTTGAAGTTCACTACGAGAATGGCGTTTTGACTGACGCAAATGATGGCATCAACTTAAAGGTGCCAGAAGGTCGCGCAAAGATTCTCAATGAAGATGGTTATGATGGCAAGGATTTGACATTAGGCGTTCGTCCAGAAGATATTCATTCTGAAGAAGCTTTCTTAGAGACTTTCCCTGAAGCAACCGTCAGCGCTAAAGTTGTCGTGTCTGAATTATTGGGTGCCGAATCAATGCTCTACGTCACATCAGGTAAGACTGAATACGTTGCTAAGGTTGACGCACGCGACTATCATAAACCTGGTTCAGAAATTAAATTCGGTTTCGATTTAAACAAAGCTCACTTCTTCGATAAGGACACGACTTTATCGATCGTTGAAAAGGCGAAAGACGAAAATCGTGCGCCAGAACACGCTTAATCAACGATACCAGTTAGTGATTAAAACTAGGATTTGACCGTTTAAAACATTTATACCTTATTGGTGTAGATGTTTTTTTAATTCATTATGTTTATGGATGTGCTTTTAAAAAATAATCATCTAACGCTTTGATAAGCTTAGAAATGGGATAGCATCGTGAAAGGATCAGGGTGATTTGGCTAAAGAGAAGACGATATTTTAATCGAGCGCGTGTCATTATTTTACGTTGAAAACCAGGAGATTTCCCTTGACAAAAATTTGGATTCGGGTTAAATTGGACTAGACCAAACAAGGAGGAACTTGCGATGAAAGTTGAAATTTATAAAGATAAAAATGAAGGCGGCCAAGCTGCCTTTAACATCATCAAGGACGGCATTGAAAATGGTGCAAAGGTTTTAGGCTTAGCAACGGGTAGTACACCTGTTACGCTTTACAATGCGATGACTTCAAGTGATCTTGATTTTTCAAATTTAACTTCTGTTAACTTGGATGAGTATGTCGGCTTACCTGCAACTAACGATCAGAGTTACCACTATTTCATGCAAGAACATCTTTTCAACAAGAAACCTTTCAAGAAGAGCTATGTTCCTGATGGCGAAGCTGCAGATATTGAAGCAGCTGCTAAAGATTATGATCGTATCATCGACGAGAACCCAATTGATATCCAAATTTTAGGAATCGGTCGCAATGGTCATATTGGTTTTAATGAGCCAGGTTCACCATTCGATGGTCCTACACACAAAGTTTCATTGACACAGTCAACAATCGATGCCAACGCTCGTTTCTTTGAAAATGAATCTGATGTTCCTCGCTATGCAATTTCAATGGGGATCGGTTCAATCATGAAGAGCAAGAATATCTTGTTGATTGCTTACGGCGAAGACAAGGCTGATGCAATCAAAGCAACGATCGAAGGTCCAGTTACGACAGATGTTCCTGCAAGTATTCTACAAAAACACAATAACGTTACATTTATCTTAGACGAAGCTGCAGCAAGCAAGTTATCTCAGAAATATTAATTTAAATCGGTTGGTTCTAACCAACCTTGATATCAAAAGTCATTGCATTCATGATTTGGTTCGTGAGCGCAATGATTTTTTTAGTCTTTTTTGTCGTTAACGGTTCATTATCATTCAATTCACCCAACAAAACGCATGGCCGCCAGTAGCGCTTGCCGTAAAATATTTGATGAGTTAAGGAATAATGCTACTCAATGACGATGAATTCGGGTAAAATAAGGGCAATAATTCTTGAGGTGATTAAAAATGGATCGATCACGAAAACATGCCCAACGAATCGCGGTTATTGGTATCTTTACGGGTATTATCTTGTTGCAGACTTTCGTCCCATTGTTTGGCTATTTGACCATTATTCCTGGCATGCCAGGAATTTCATTGATTATTATGGTAGTCATGGTCGCTGCCGCAACGCTGGGACCAACTGAAGGCGCAATTCTAGGGTTGATCTGGGGGGTTGTTTCTTTAATTCATGCCTATACTGCTCCAGGGACGGTGACCTTTTTGCTGTTTACGAATCCAATCATTGCCATCGTCCCACGAGTGATTGTCGGTTGGCTTGCTGGTGTTTTACCTGAAGTGTTTGGCCGAACGCGACTACCTCAGACGCTAGGACTAGGAATCACTGGGCTAATCGGCGCCGCTGCCAATACGTTGCTTGTGGTCAGTTTGACCGCACTGATCTTTCTGAATCACTCAGGCAACTTACTAAGTATCCTTAACATGAAGGGAAACTCAAATAATCTCTTTGTTGTCCTGATGATTGCCTTAGGTGTCAACGGAATCTCCGAAGCGATTGGTGGCTTTATTATTGTGCCGTTAATTGCTCGTTCTTTGAAACATGTTTGGGACAGACGCCGCTCCTAAAGTATATCGAATAAGGTTGATTAAGAAAGGTTTACTTACTGGATTGCATAAAATAGTGAATATCTGTTAGCGCTTAACATTCAAGTGATTTAAAAAAATAAATAAACATCTGCGAATAAATACTTGTATTTAATTTGTGTTAATGTTAATATAATAGTTGTAGTTTTTGAATGGTATTGATTCGATTGTTCGCATAGACTTTCTTCCATTAGTACCACACAGAAATACAAACAAATTTTTTATGCTCTTAGAGGAGGAAATGTTCTAATGGAACACGGCACAGTAAAATGGTTTAACGCAGAAAAAGGTTACGGCTTTATCACTCGCGAAGATGGTAGCGATGTATTCGTACATTTCTCAGCTATCCAAGGCGACGGCTACAAGACGCTTGAAGAAGGCCAAGCTGTTACTTTCGATATCGAAGAAAGCGATCGCGGACCACAAGCTGTTAACGTTAACAAAGACTAATTTAGTTTAGTTAATAACAGTTGAGGATCGACACTATTGTCGGTCCTTTTTTGATATTCTGAATTCTTTTGACGAATGATCAGACCCAGTTAGGAGAACAGTCATGCAGTTAGTTAAAACGATTAATTCGAAACAAACACTCTGGCAGTTAACGTTGGTCGAAGCACGTCGCCAACTTGCCCCACTATTATTTCTAGCAGATGAGTCTTGGGTAATGATCGAGAAGTATTTACCTGACTCACGGATTTGGGCCGTACGAGATGAACGTGTATTCGTGGCTTGTCTTGTGGTCAAGCAGTTGACTGAGCATCGACGAGAAATTAAGGCAATCGCTGTGGCACCAGAATTTCAACGACAAGGGCTTGGTCGTCTGTTGATCAATTTTGCAACAGAACTGGCAACGGGGGAGCGGCAACAGGAATTACTTGTTGGAACCGGCGATGGCTCGATAGTGAATCTAAGTTTCTATTTACATAATGGATTTCGCTTTGCGGCGATTCGGCCAAATTTCTTTAAGCAATATCCGGAACCTATTTACGAGAATGGGATTCAATTACGTGATATGATTGTCCTTAATAAAATCTTGACAGTTTCACCGGTTTCTTAAGCTTTGGCAAAGGGAGGGGATCAGCTTGGCGGCACGGCGTAAATCAGTGAGGCGAAAGAGTCCACGGCGGAATCGTTTTACTTCAGGTAGTAACCAACAATTTTATCGCGGAATGACGAAGCTCGGATTTATTTTGGCGGCGATTATCGTCAGCGTGATGCTACTTTTTGTGATGGTCGAGCATCAACAAACGGTCATTAAGGCACATCGCGAAGCCGTCGCGTCGTCGCAAGCTGCAGTGGTGAATAAGAAGAAGGCCTTCATTCAAGAGATTGCGCCGGAAGCGGTGAAGCTTCGAAACACATATCAGGTTTTACCAAGTGTCACTATTGCGCAGGCGATTTTGGAGAGTAATTGGGGCGAAAGTCAGTTAACCGCGAAATATCGCAACCTCTTTGGAATCAAGGGGTCAGATCCAACCAACACAAGGGAAATGACCACTCAAGAATACGTAAATGGCCAATGGCAAACGGTGACCGCACGTTTTCGAGTTTATCCGTCATATGCGGCTTCGTTATTAGAGCATGCCCAATTATTTCATAAAGGCACGACTTGGAATCCGCAGCAATATGTTCATTTTCTGGCAGCAGATAATTACAAGGCCGCTGCTGAAGCATTACAAACGGATGGCTACGCAACGGATCCAGATTATGCCACAAAGCTGATCAACTTGATTGAGCAGTATGATTTGAATCAATATGATAAGTAAAAAATCAGTAGATGACGAATCGTGTTGAAACACGTTCATCTACCATTTTTCTAATTTAGAATCGTCTGAATGATTAGTTCACGGCTCGACAGATTCATGAGTTGAAAACCGAACAATTATTGTCAGTATAAGTTGATTGTGCTATGTTAGGGTAAATAATTTCTGGAGGCTAGTTATGCAGCAGTTAGAAGATAAAATCAGAACAGAAGGCCAAGTTCTTGGCGATGACGTGTTGAAAGTAGATAATTTCTTGAATCATCAAATCGATCCTGAACTGATGTATGCCATGGGTAAGGAATTCTATCGGCTATTTCAGTCGAAGAAGATCACGAAGATCCTAACTGTAGAGTCTTCCGGGATCGCACCGGCAGTGATGGCTGGGTTGATTTTCAAAGTGCCTGTTGTCTTTGCACGTAAACACAAGTCTCTGACGTTGAAAGATAACTTGTATACAGCAACCGTGTACTCGTTCACGAAAAAAGTAAGTAACGAGATTTCGATTTCAAAGAAATTTCTAGATGAAGATGATCATGTGCTGATTATTGACGACTTCTTGGCTAATGGACAGGCTGTAGAAGGCTTAATGGAAATCATTACGGCCGCAAATGCCACGCTTGAAGGTGTTGGTATTGTCATCGAAAAAACGTTCCAGAAGGGCCGCCAATTGTTGGATGCTAAGGGCGTTCACGTTGAATCATTGGCTCGTATCAAGACGTTCAAGGATGGGCAGGTTGTCTTCGTTGATGACCAAGATTGATTGATACGCACTATTTTTGATTTTTGACTGGGTGCGCGAGACAAGTTAAATAGAGATACTTGAGACTCACAATGAATAATGATAGGAGCGAGACGATTTTTGAAACAATCTGCAGAAACAATTTCAAACCCGAAGGCTGCTGTTTTGGGCCTGCAGCATTTATTAGCGATGTATTCCGGCTCGGTCTTGGTGCCATTATTGATTGGTGGGGCTTTAGGCTTTTCGGCTAAGCAACTGACTTACTTAGTTTCAATTGATATTTTTATGTGTGGCTTGGCCACTTTTTTGCAGTTACGAAGCAATCGTTTCATGGGCATCGGCCTACCTGTTGTGTTGGGCTGTGCAGTGCAGGCGATTGAACCTTTAAAGATGATTGGGAAGAATTACAGCATCGGTGCGATGTATGGCTCGATTATTGTCGCAGGATTAGTGGTGATCCTGATTTCTGGCTGGTTTGCTAAAATTAAAAAACTATTCCCACCCGTTGTGACCGGCTCGTTAATTACCGTCATTGGGTTGACCTTAATTCCGGTTGCCGTTGGAAATTTAGGCGGTGGCGATGGCATTAAAAACTTCGGAGATCCCAAGAATCTAGCGGTGGGCTTATTGACGGTTGTTGTGATTTTAGCAATTAATGGTTGGGCACGCGGATTCTTTCAATCAATTGCCGTTTTAGTCGGTCTAATTGTGGGGACGCTCGTTGCTGGAATGATGGGGATGGTTTCATTAGCGCCCGTTATGTCAGCAAGTTGGTTCCATTTCCCACAACTTTTTTATTTTGGACGTCCGCAGTTTGAGCCGGCACCAATTATCACGATGATTATTATTTCGTTAGTTTCAATGGTTGAATCAACCGGCGTTTATTTCGCACTGGGGGATATTGTGGATCGTCCAATCGAAGAAGCCGATCTTAAAAAAGGCTATCGCGCCGAGGGGTTAGCCATTATTTTTGGTGGTCTCTTTAACACATTTCCGTACACGGCTTTTTCACAAAATGTCGGCCTCGTTCAGCTTTCTGGAATTAAAACCCGCAAACCAATTTATTTTGCAGCCGGGTTCTTAGTCCTTCTAGGGTTGCTACCTAAAGTTGGTGCACTGGCAACAATCATTCCCACCCCAGTTTTAGGCGGGGCCATGTTGGTGATGTTTGGTATGGTTGCGGTGCAGGGGATTCGGATGTTACAGTCGGTCGACTTTACGAGTGACCAGAACTTGTTGATTGCCGCAACGTCAATTGGGGCTGGGTTAGGTGTGACGGTTAAACCGGAGATCTTTAATGCCATTCCTGATCAAGCAAAGCTCTTTTTACAAAATGGAATCGTGGTTGCCAGCCTTATTGCAGTGATTTTGAACCTGCTATTTGCTAAAATAGGAAACAACGGCCATGAACTCGATGGTCAATCGACTAAAGACTAAAACAGTTACCATTTAAAAGCCGTTTCTCAAGCACTTATTCGTATAGCTAAGAGATTAGAGGGTTATTTTATGAGTTTTGTTTATCCGCGTTCGTATATTGGAATTATTGGTGGCGGTCAAAATGGCTGGAATTTAGCTGTTGCCGCTCACAAACTCGGTTTTTGGGTGAATCTATTGGTTCAGGATGTTAATGATTTAGCGGCTAAGGCTGCAGATCAGGTCATCGTAGGTGCTCTCGATGACGTTAATTTGTTGCGGCGCTTGGCAGCAGGCAGTCAAGTTGTACTGTATGCGACAGAACACGTGAGTATTAACGCACTCAACGAAGCACAAATTGCGGCTAAATTACCACAGGGAACTGAGTTGCTAGCGATCACGCAAGATCGCTATTTAGAAAAAGTGTTTTTGGAAGATCACAACATCAATATTCCACCATACGCAATGGTTGTTTCGTTGGACGACATACGTGAGGTCATCGATTCCATTGGTTACCCCTGCATTCTCAAACCAATTCAGAAGGGGCTAACTAAGCAGTCTCATTACTTGCTTGAGGAACCGGATGATTTACGTAAGCTTGCCGATAAGATGGCGGATGGTAGTTACATTTTGGAGTCTTGGTTGCCAGACGTGAAGCAGTTTTCAATCATGGTCAGCAAAGACCGCAGTGGTTTTGTCCAAGCCTTCCCTGCCTTAGAGACGGTCTATCGTGAAGGTGACTTTCACAGTGCAATCGCTCATCAGAAGAACCCTCCAGAAATTATGGATGAAATTCGACGCGTGGCGGTTCAGATTGCCGAGAATATTAATTATCAAGGTCTACTTGGTGTGACATTCCTCGAGACAAAATCTGGTCTGTTGTTTGTGAATCGAATTTATCCGGGCACTTATCAGGCAGCTGATCTTTATGACAGCGTCACGAACTTTTCGCAGTATGAATTGCAGTTACGAGCCCTATGCGAGTGGCCCGTACCTAACTTATGGGTTCGTCAAGAAGGTGCCTTGATTGCACTACCGGCAAATCTGGAACCACAAGTTTTTGCACAAATTCAAAAGCGCGCCAACTGGCAGTTTAGTTTTTGGCCAGTTGTTCAACAATACGGTCATCATGAGCCAGTACTTGGTGAAGCGACGATTGTTGCCAGTGATTACCAAAGCTTGCTTGAATTATTAGATGGTACTGAATTATGGTAGGAGAGAGTGAATCATGTTAGAACGTTATAGTCGACCAGAGATGAATCAAGTTTGGAGTGTCGAGAATCAATATCGTGCATGGCTTGAAGTTGAGATTTTAGCTTGCGAGGCTTGGTCCAAACTTGGAGAGATTCCGGCTGAAGACGCTAAAAAAATACGTGACAAGGCGAGCTTCACGGTTGAACGCGTACAGGAACTTGAACAAGTCACAAAACACGATGTGGTTGCGTTCACACGGACAGTTTCTGAATCACTTGGCGCTGAACGCAAATGGGTGCACTTTGGACTCACTTCGACGGATGTTGTTGACACAGCTCAGGGTTATCGCCTAAAGCAGGCTAACGAGCTCCTACGCGCTGATTTAGAGACGCTCCTGGATACAGTCAAAGCACGTGCGCTAGAATTTAAAGATGCCGTGATGATTGGCCGTACTCACGGGGTGCATGCTGAACCGACGACATTTGGATTGGTTCTGGCAACGTGGTACGCCGAGTTAAAACGCGATCTTGAACGTTTTGATCACGCGGCAGCTGGTGTTGAAGCAGGTAAAATCAGTGGGGCAGTTGGCACGTTTGCTAATGTGCCAACCGAGATTGAGGCTTATGTGACTGAGAAATTAGGCATTCGTGCGCAGGACATTTCTACCCAGGTGTTACCACGCGATCTTCATGCTGAATACATTGATACTTTGGCGTTAATTGCCACTTCAATTGAACGATTTGCGTTGGAGATTCGTCATTTACAACGGACGGAGGTTCATGAAGTCGAAGAACAGTTTGCTGCTGGTCAAAAGGGATCTTCCGCAATGCCGCATAAACGCAACCCAATCGGTTCTGAGAATTTAACCGGGATTGCCCGTGTTATTCGTGGCTACCAGGTTCCCGCATTGGAAGACGTCGGCCTCTGGCATGAACGTGATATTTCGCATAGCTCGACAGAACGTATTATTCTCCCAGATGCCACGACATTGCTCGATTACCAGCTGGCTCGGTTTAATCGTTTGTTGACCAATCTGGGTGTTTTTCCAGAACGAATGCTCAAAAACATGAACCTGACGCATGGTTTGATTTATAGCCAACGGGTCTTATTGAAACTTGTAGAGAGTGGTTTGAGTCGTGAAGCAGCTTATGACCTCGTTCAACCTAAAACCGCTGCTGCTTGGGATCAGGGCGCGGATTTTAAGACGTTATTAGCCGAAGATCCTAAAGTTATGGCACAATTGTCGCCTGCAGAATTGGCAGATGCCTTCGATTATCATTGGCATTTGCGCCGAGTTGATGAGATTTTTACGCGTCTAGGGTTAGTTTCAGATTAATTGATGAATTTTATCTTTAAATAAGGGCATACTTGTGATTGATGAGTATGCTTTTTTAAATGGGCAAATTTGAGTGTTATTATTTTTGAACAGGTGGCTGATTGAGCCAACTGAAATATCTGCCGTAGAATTTTAAGCCAATCCTAAGACTGCCGATAATCTTAGGTTTCATTATCAATATTTGGTATAATAAGAGTTTAGAATAGTAGCGGGATTTTGAAAGGATGGCAACATGGCGACGACTTTATTGCAAGGACTGAATGACAAACAAACAGAAGCTGTTTTACAAACTGAGGGGCCATTATTAATTATGGCTGGCGCAGGTTCTGGTAAAACACGGGTGCTCACACATCGCGTGGCGTATTTGATTCAAGAAAAAGGGGTATTGCCATGGCAAATTTTGGCGATCACATTCACGAACAAGGCAGCTAAAGAAATGCGCGAACGAATTGGTAAACTACTCGCTGAAGATGCCAATGATGTTTGGGTATCGACGTTTCATGCACTCTGTGTCAGAATTCTTCGGCGTGAGTGTGAGAAGATTGGTTACGCCAAGTCCTTTACCATAGCAGATCCCGCCGAACAATTAACATTGATCAAGCGCATCTTGCGCGAATTGAATTTAGATCCTAAGAAATACGAACCGAAGGCAATTCTGGGTCACATCAGCAATGCTAAAAACGATTTATTAACACCAGAACAATTTGAACAGAATGCTGGAGAAGGCTTTGATCAGATTGTCAGCAAGGTTTATCGCCGCTATCAGCAATCATTGCAGCGAGATCAGGTCTTTGATTTTGATGACTTGATCATGCAGACGATTCGCCTGTTTCACACTAGTGATGAAACACTGGCCTTCTATCAGCGTAAATTCCGCTATATTCATGTGGATGAATATCAGGATACCAATGAGGCGCAATACCAACTGGTGAAACTATTAGGTGCAGGTTACCGAAATGTCTGCGTTGTTGGGGATGCTGATCAGAGTATCTATGGCTGGCGTGGCGCGAATATGGATAATATCATGAATTTTGAGAAAGATTATCCACATGCGAAGATGATTTTGTTGGAACAGAATTATCGCTCGACTAAAAGCATCTTGGCTGCTGCCAATGCGGTAATTAATCATAACAATTATCGTAAACCAAAGGAATTGTGGACGGATAATCCCGAGGGCAATAAAGTGATTTATTATCGCGCTCAAAGTGAAGTTGACGAAGCCGATTTCGTCGCGTCGAGGATCAAGGAACGCCTCGAATCACGCGAAAATAATTATGGTGACTTTGCCATTCTTTACCGAACGAATGCCCAGTCACGTTCGATTGAGTCGCGATTAGTTCAACGTCACGTGCCATACAAGATCCTTGGTGGTCACAAATTCTACGATCGAAAAGAAATTAAAGATATTATGGCGTATTTACGTTTAGTTGCTAATCCAGATGATTCAATGAGTTTCAATCGAATCATTAATGAGCCTAAACGGGGAATGGGCGCGGGGACGATTGCTAAACTTCAGACATTCGCAGATGAACATGATTGGTCGTTGCTGGCAGCAGCACGCAATGCGGATCTCTCATCACTCGCGACGAAGCCACGAACGAGTCTACTTGACTTCGCACAGGTGATCTATGGCTTGAACCAACAACGTGAAGAATTATCGATCACCGAATTGACTGAAGCACTTCTGGAGAAGACGGGCTATCAACATCAGTTCGAAATTCAAAAAACAGTTGAAGCAGAAACACGTCTCGAAAACTTAGCGGAATTTCTGACGGTCACGAAACAATTCGATGATACTTACGAGCCAGAAGATGACGATAGTGATCGATTGACCGACTTTATTTCACAATTAGCACTCGTTTCTGATCAGGATGATTTAGACGATGATGCCCAACAAGTCACTATGATGACGTTACATGCGGCCAAAGGACTCGAGTTCCCGGTTGTTTTCTTAGTCGGACTTGAAGAAGGTATCTTTCCGCTGTCACGTGCATTGTTGGAAGACGATGCGCTGGAGGAAGAGCGTCGTTTGGCTTATGTGGGAATTACGCGTGCTGAGAAACAACTTTATTTAACTAACACTTATTCGCGGATGCTCTATGGTCGTTCACAGAGTAATCCACCTTCCCGATTTATTAGTGAGATTGATCCCGACGTGCTGGAAGCTGAGAATCCAACTGCAGGGTCTTATCCTTTCGATCAGACAAATGCGTCATCGATGGCTAAACCGCGTCAAATTCACCGTGCACAGGCGACGACCTACCATGAATCTCATGTTGCGGTTAAAGCAAGCGGTTCTGTTGGTGCCGAAAAAGAGGCCTGGCAAGTTGGAGATAAGGTTGAACATCGTAAGTGGGGGAAAGGGACAGTTGTCCAAGTCAATAACAGTTCTGCGGACATCGAATTAACGATTGCTTTTCCGGAAGTCGGTATTAAGAATCTAATGGCTGCATTCGCCCCAATCGAGAAAATCAGTTCAGATCAAAAGTAGTTGAGAGAATTGTAACCCAATCTGTCCGTTTTTAGTAAAGGAGTGAGATCGGTTTGTTGGAAAAACCTATTTCGGATTATTCGCATGAGGAAGCATCACTGGCCGCTGCTGAATTGCGTGCACAATTATCTCAGTATGCTCAAGCTTATTACACGGCGGATGCCCCGCTTGTAGAAGACTCGGTTTATGATGCTCAGTATCGTGACTTGGAGTTGTTAGAGCAGGCCTATCCTGATTTGGTGACGGCCGACTCACCGACACAGAAAGTTGGTGGCGCTGTTTTATCCGACTTCACTAAGATTAAACACGATATTCCAATGTTGTCGATGGGAGATGTCTTCTCAGAGGCTGAACTGGCAGAATTTGATCAACGAATTCGGACCGCAATTAAGGCACCTAGCGAATACAGTGTCGAATTAAAAATCGATGGACTTGCGATTTCATTGCGTTATGAACGCGGAAAGCTGGTCGAAGGTTCAACGCGTGGCAATGGGACGATTGGTGAGGATGTGACGAAAAATTTAAGGACGATCAAAGCAATTCCTCAAACTTTGTCCGAGCCAATCGACTTAGAAGTTCGGGGTGAATGTTATATGCCCAAAGCCTCTTTCCAGCAACTGAATGAGACACGAGACCAAGAAGGCTTGCCTATTTTCGCAAACCCTCGTAATGCGGCTGCGGGTAGTTTGCGCCAGTTGGATTCAACTGTAACGGCGCAACGTCAATTGGATACGTTTATTTATACCATCGTTAATGCTTCGCAATATGCTGTTGAAACCCAAGACCAAGCATTGAAGCAATTACAAAAATGGGGATTTCATGTTAACCCGGCATCAATAGTTGCGAATGATCTAGCGGATGTTCACGCATTTATCGCGCGATATCAGAGACAACGAGATCAGTTACCTTATGGAATTGATGGCGTCGTGCTGAAAGTTAATTCATTGTCGTTACAACAAAGCTTAGGCAACACCGTGAAAGTTCCACGGTGGGAAATTGCTTATAAATTTCCACCGGAAGAAGCGGAGACAATTGTGCGTGATATTGAGTGGACGGTTGGCCGCACCGGTGTCGTTACACCGACAGTGGTGATGGATGCCGTACAGCTTGCGGGGACAACCGTAGCACGAGCAACACTTCATAACGCCGATATGCTGCAAGATAAAGATGTCCGTTTGGGCGATACGGTTAAATTGCATAAAGCAGGAGACATTATTCCGGAGGTTTCGGAAGTTGTCCTGACCAAACGATCTGCAGATAGTGTTCGCTATGAGATCCCAACGACTTGTCCATCTTGTGGTGCAAAATTGGTTCATCTTGAAGATGAGGTAGCATTGCGTTGTATTAATCCAATGTGCCCGGCGCAAGTTAAAGAGGGTCTGACACATTTTGCCTCTCGAAATGCAATGGCCATCGATGGTATGGGACCAAAGATTATTGCCCAGTTGTACGATCGTCATTTTGTCAAAGATGTCGCCGATCTTTATCACTTAACGGCAAACGATTTATCACAATTAGATAAATTCAAAGAAAAGTCGATCAACAATTTATTAAACGCCATCGATCAATCGAAACAAAACTCTGCAGAGAGACTACTTTTTGGCCTAGGTATTCGAAATGTCGGTGCCAAAGCTGCTCGTCTATTGTTAGCACACTTTGGCAATTTGAGGGCGTTGATGGCTGCTGACCCAGACGAAATTAATCAGATCAAGACCATTGGTCAGACTATCGTTGATAGTCTAGAAGCCTATTTTGCGAATGAGCAGATGCAGCAATTAATTCAAGAATTAGCGGAGGCTGGGGTCAATTTTGATTATCTCGGGCCGAGTGAAACTAAGGCAACGCCTGATAATTATTTCAAAGATAAAACCGTTGTGTTGACGGGTAAGCTAAGTGACTTCACGCGTCCTGAGCTAACACAATGTTTGACAGCACTTGGTGCGAAAGTGACTGGATCGGTTTCACAAAAGACAGATCTACTGATTGCTGGCGTAGACGCAGGTAGTAAATTAACGAAGGCGCAGTCTTTGTCGATTGAGATTATTGATGAGGCAACTGTGAAGCAATACCTTGATGAGGTGAAAGCATGAAGAACCACATTAAATTAATTGGACGTTTATTTTTGCTAGTCGGAATGATGATTAGCTTGGCAGCCTGTGGCAGTCTACAAAATTCCGGATTAACAGGTTCGAATACAACTAGTGATACCACTTCGAATTCTTCCTCTTATCAGGTTACCGGGACAACGGATGGCACTCAATATAGTGCACTCTTGACGGATGGTAAGTATAAGGTCAGCGCAGCTCGCGGTTTATTAAACGATAAAAGTGCCAACACACTGAATGTTTATAGTCTTGAAAGTGGCTTAACAACCCTGAGCAAGGCACATTTTGCGCCAACCAAGTATGCTTTCCAAGAAGGTCAATATATTTCGAGAACGACGGCAAATCAGTGGCTGGCTCGAAAATCGAAGAAGAATCCAGATGGACTAAATCCTGTCGATAATGGCAAGACCGATCCTACTAAACGAAATCCAATCTATTTGCAGGATCTCTTGGAGCAAGATTATCTCGTCCAAAATGGGAATTCCTATGAACTCGGCGGTGTTTCGATTGCCTTGGGCATGAACAGCGTTGATAATTATCGTAAGGTCCAATATGGTGCGGTTTTCAAGACGACGATTTCTCAAACGGAACGCGAACAACAAGGCAAGTCAATGGCCGAGACGATTTTAGCGCGATTACGACAGAAAAAAGGTTTAGAAAAGGTGCCCATCGTTTTTGCACTATATGAACAAGCCGATAATGATAGCTTAGTTGGTGGCACGTATTTTGCACAAGCAGTCAGTGAATCTGGTAACTCAATTAATAAGTGGACAACCATCAATCAGAAGAATGGCATGCTTCCTGTTATCAATAACGAGAAAGCCATTAATGATGGCGATAGCGAGTCCTTTACGAACTTTAAGTCACACATTCAATCATTTTTCCCAAATTTGAGCGGGGTGACGGCGCAAGTTCAATATCAGGATAACCAATTAGTGGGGATGAAAATCAAAGTCACCACTCAATTCTTTGGTGAGAATGAAATCCGCAGTTTTACACAGTATACGAAGACAGCGGCGACACGGTATTTACCTGCGAATATTCCCATCGAGATTAAGGTCTCGTCAGTTGAGGGAATTCAGAGTTTCTTGAATCGAGATAGCGGCGAAAAAGATTTCTATACGCATGTTTTTAGCAGTTACTAGTTTTTTAGTCTGCCTTTAAATGATAGAATGAAACAGAAAGTGGTCACAAAGTTCGATTCAGAAACTTAATTAAAGAGACTCATGGATGGAGGAATTAGACGGTGATTTCTAAAGACCAAGTTGCCCATGTGGCAAGTTTAGCGCGCCTATCTTTTAGCGATGCAGAACTGAACCAGTTTACCAAACAGTTAGACCAAATTATTGATATGGAGAATCAATTGTCTGAGGTGACGACGGAAGGTGTCAAACCAACGACTCATATCACTGATGAAATCAATGTTTTTCGTGAAGATGTTGTGGTCGATGATGGCATTTCACGGGATGAATTATTGCAAAATGTTCCGGAAACGAAAGATGGTCTGATCAAAGTGCCATCAATTATTGACAAAGGGGAAGTTGACGCATGAATAATTTAGATTTAAGTATTGATGAGCTACATGAGCAACTTGTTGCTGGGAAGATAACGGCAAGTGATCTCGTTGAGCACTCATTAGATGCCGTTGAAGCTCATGAGTCCGATGTGAATGCTTTCGTCACAGTAAATGATCGTCAAGCTTTGGCAGATGCTGCTGCAATCGATGAACAGGGCATTGATCCTGATAATCCGTTGTCGGGGATTCCAATTGCGTATAAAGACAATATCGTCACGAAAGGCATTCGCACCACGGCGGGTAGTCGGATGTTGGAGAACTTCAATCCGGTCTATGATGCGACTGTTGTTAACAAGTTAAATACTGCGGGCATGATCAATCTTGGTAAAACAAACATGGATGAGTTTGCCATGGGTTCTTCGACAGAAACCTCATATTTCGAACCAACTAAAAATCCTTGGGATCTCGACCGCGTTCCTGGTGGCTCATCAGGCGGTTCTGCTGCTGCGGTTGCTGCAGGTGAAGTTGTTGCTGCACTCGGTAGTGATACAGGTGGTTCGATTCGTCAACCAGCTGCTTACAATGGCATTTTTGGGATCAAACCAACCTATGGCCGCGTCTCGCGTTGGGGCTTGATTGCTTTTGGGTCGAGTTTCGATCAAATCGGTGTCATGACGCGTCGTGTGAAGGATTCTGCAACAATTCTCTCGGCTATTTCTGGTCATGATGAAAAAGATAGCACGAGTTCTAAGCGCGAAGTCCCTGATTTTACACAGTTTATTGGTCAAGACATTAAAGGCATGCGCATTGCGGTGCCTGATGAGTTCTTCGGTGAAGGTATTGATGAAGGCGTCAAGCTTCAAGTTGAGAAGGGTCTGAAGCAGCTGGAGCAACTGGGTGCGGTCATTGATCATGTCCAACTTCCTTATACGAAGTATTGCGTGCCTGCTTATTATGTGCTGGCTTCCAGTGAAGCGTCATCGAACTTACAACGATTCGATGGGATTCGTTATGGGTTCCGCGCAGAAGACGTTAAGAATTTGACGGATGTCTACGTTAAGAGTCGTTCTGAAGGTTTTGGCCCAGAAGTTAAACGCAGAATCATGTTGGGGACTTTCGCACTATCAGCCGGTTACTATGATGCTTATTTCAATAAAGCTGCACAAGTTAGAACATTGATCAAACAAGATTTTGAGAAGATTCTGAGTGATCATGATTTGATCATTGGGCCAACTTCACCGGATACGGCCTTCAAATTAGGCGAAAACATCTCCGATCCATTGAAGCTCTACTTCAAAGACGTTTTGACAATTTCTGCCAATATGGCTGGGGTGCCGGCAGCTTCTGTTCCTGCCGGTTTCGATGACCAAGGCTTACCAGTCGGCATGCAGATGATCGCGAAACGCTTCGATGAAGGTAGTATTTTCAAAGCGGCTTCGGCATTTGAAACGGCAACGAAGTACTATGAACAACAACCAACCTTCAAGGGAGGCGCACGTTAATGAATTTTGAAACAACAATCGGACTTGAAGTTCACGTTGAGTTGAAAACAAACACAAAGATGTTCAGTCCTTCGCCAGTTACTTACGGTGCAGCATCGAACACGAGTACGAATGTGATTGATTTTGGGTTCCCAGGCGTATTGCCAACGGTCAACCGTGAGGCTTATCGGCTAGGTGTGATGGTCGCCTTAGCCCTACATGCAAATGTGACCAAGTCGACGCATTTTGATCGTAAGAATTATTTCTATCCTGATAATCCCAAGGCTTACCAGATCACGCAATCTGAAGAACCACTTGCGCGCGATGGTTGGATTGAGATCGATGTTAATGGACGCAAGAAAAAAATCGGAATTGAAGAATTGCACGTTGAAGAGGATGCCGGTAAAAATACACACGGGGATGATGGCTATTCTTATGTCGATTTGAACCGTCAGGGCACGCCATTGATCGAAATTGTCTCGAAACCAGATATTACTTCTCCGGATGAGGCGTATGCTTATCTGGAACAATTGCGTAGGACGATTCAGTTTACGGGTGCGTCCGATGTGAAGATGGAAGAGGGTTCGATGCGTGTTGACACGAACATCTCGATCCGGCCGATTGGTTCCGAAACGTTAGGTGTTAAGGCAGAGCTGAAAAACCTGAACTCGTTTAATCACGTTCGTTTGGGTTTGGCCTTTGAAGAGAAGCGTCAAGCCGAAGTGTTGATGGCAGGTGATCAAGTTCGACCAGAAACACGTCGTTTCGACGAATCATCCGGCGAAACAATTCTAATGCGTGTTAAGGAAGGTTCAGATGATTATCGTTACTTCCCTGAACCAGACTTGCCAGCATTTGAAATCGAAGACGATTGGATCGAAGAAATTCAGGCGGCTATTCCAGAAATGCCAGATAAACGGCGTGAACGTTATATCGATCAGCTTGGGATTCCAGAATATGATGCCGGTGTTTTGACTTTGACCAAGGAAATGTCTGACTTCTTTGAAGAAACTATCGCACATGATGCGGATCCTAAACTTGCATCGAACTGGCTAATGGGTGAAGTGAGTGCTTACTTAAATGCGAATAAACTCGATTTATTAGACACAAAATTAACACCAGACCATCTCGCAATCATGATCAAGCTGATCCAAGATGGGACAATTTCATCTAAGATTGCAAAGAAAGTCTTCCAAGAGACGATTAAGAATGGAACTGATCCTAAGGCTTGGGTCGAGAAAAAAGGCTTGATCCAGGAATCAGATCCCGCTGTACTAGAGCCAATTATCACCGCTATTCTTGATGACAACGAGCAGTCAATTATTGATTTCAAGAATGGTAAGGACCGCGCGGTTGGGTTCCTGGTTGGTCAAATTATGAAACAGACACATGGCCAAGCTAATCCTAAAGTGGTCAACCAAATTTTAATGTCAGAATTAAACAAGCGTTAATTGGCTCGACTTAAGGGGCAGCCAATTTTGATTGAAAGAGAAAGTAGGTTTTGTCGATGAGAATGCGTGCTCGTTTAATATATAATCCCACTTCAGGGCATGAAACGATGTTAAGAAACGTCGGTGAAATTTTGAATATTCTGGAGAGAGCCGGTTATGAAGCTAGTGCCTTCCAAACAACGGCAAAACCATTTTCTGCAGCTGATGAAGCCACCCGCGTTGCGAAAGATGGATTTGATCTCATTGTGGCTGCTGGTGGGGATGGCACGATCAATGAAGTGGTTAACGGTATCGCGCCGTTGAAGCACCGCCCTAAGATGGGAATCATTCCAGCTGGCACGACGAATGATTATGCCCGTGCGTTAAAAATTCCCCGTGATGATGCCGTTGAAGCTGCAAAATTGATTTTAAAGGGACAAACGGTCAAAATGGATATCGGCCAAGCCAACGACAAGTACTTCATGAACATTGCCGGTGGTGGATTCTTAACCGAATTAACTTATGATGTGCCGTCAGAATTCAAATCGGTACTAGGTTATTTGGCTTATGTCGTGAAGGGCGCTGAGATGCTGCCGAGGATCAAGCCGGTTAAAATGCATATCGAGTATGATGATGGTGTGTTTGACGGTAAAGCCTCGATGTTTCTACTCGGCCTGACCAATTCGATTGGCGGCTTCGAGCAGATTGCGCCGGATGCATCATTAGACGACGGTAATTTTGCGTTGATTGTGGTCAAGACCAGTAACGTAGCTGAAATCATTCGATTGATGACGATGGTCCTAAATGGTGGCCGGCATATCAACGATTCCAATATTATCTACGCGAAAACACGTAAAGTGATTGCAAAAACAGCCTCCGGTGAGAAGATGAAGATCAATCTGGATGGTGAGTATGGTGGCGATGCGCCAATGACTTTTGTCAATCTGCGTCAACATATCGAGATGTTTGCCAATGTCGACGAGATTCCGGATCGTGCGTTATCTGCGGATCCAACATAAGCAACCTTGTTGTCAGATGCCGCAAGAAAAAACGAACAGTAAAGCATGAAGTCAGTCGTGGGACTGTGGCAACTTTGATTTGTCACAGTCCCTTTGACCATTAATTAGGTCGGTCAGGTGAAGATCATTAAAATTGGGCCGATCAGCGAATTTAGAGGAGTTATTATGGCAAATAAGAATGAAGTTCCAGTTAGAAAAAATCAGGTACTAACCGGCACCGTGATGGATCTGACGTATCAAGCAATGGGTGTTGTGAAGGTGGATGAGGGCTATCCAATTTTTATTAGTAATGCCCTCCCCGGTGAGGAAATTAAATATTTAGTGACGAAGGCGAATAAGAATTATGGATTCGGTCGTTTACTCGAGTTCATCAAGACGAGCCCAGATCGAGTGAGCCAAGAAAACTCGGTTTATTTGCAAACCGGGATTGCGCCACTTGCCCACCTTGCTTATCCGGCCCAATTGAAATTCAAACAGGAACAAATCGAGTCACTTTTTCAAAAAGAAAAGTTACCGCTGACCGTTCAACCCACCTTAGCGGCACCTGAAGCCACTCACTACCGAAATAAGGCACAGATTCCCGTTCGAATGATCGAAGGTCAATTGGAGACGGGATTTTATCGACAACGCTCGCATCAACTTTTACCGCTGACAGATTTCTTGATTCAAGATCCGAAGATTGATGCCACAGTTAAGAAAATTCGGGATATTTTGCGTGCTTTTCACGTGCCTGCATACAACGAAGAGCATAATTCTGGCGTGATTCGTCACATCATGGTGCGGCGCGCGCGTAAAACGCGTCAACAGATGGTTGTCCTTGTCACACGGCAACGCCATTTACCACAAGAAGATGCCATTGTGCAGGCAATTAGTGAGCTACCCGAGGTTTCGAGTATCATTATTAACTACAATCCTAAAGTTACAAATGTGATTCTGGGAATGCAAGAGCGTCCGGTGTTTGGCAATGCTTATCTTGAAGACGAGTTGTTGGGCAAACGGTTCCGAATTTCAGCACAATCATTCTATCAGGTGAACGCGGAACAGACCGAGAATCTCTATCAACAGGCCATTGAACAGGCCGACTTGCAACCCGATGAAGTTGTTGTGGATGCATACTCTGGCATTGGAACGATTGGCATTTCGATTGCCGATCATGTCAAACAAGTTCGCGAATTAGAGATTGTGCCCGAAGCAATTGCCGACGCGAAGATCAACGCCGAATTAAACCACGTTAAAAATATTGACTTCACCGTTGGAAAAGCCGAAGAAATCCTACCTGAATGGGTTGAAAAAGGTCAAAAATTTGACGTCTTAATCGTAGATCCACCACGTAAAGGTCTCCAACCAGAGTTTATTGAAGCTGTTTTGAAGGCACGACCTAAAAAGCTGGTTTATATTTCTTGCAACCCAGCCACGCTTGCTCGCGACCTACGACTCCTCATCGATGGCGGCTATCATGGCACGACCATGCAGCCTGTCGACATGTTTCCAATGAGTAATCATATCGAAAGCGTGACGGCGCTGGAATTGGATTAAAGAATCATACGACTTTGTAAAAGGCGTATGAATTGAAACAGGTTCATGAATTTTTAAGTCTGCTCCTGTAATCCGCATCGCTAGAAGACATGCCTTAATATCTGACTCACCTTATTAGGAGGGATTTCATGAAGAAGTGGACAAAAATCATTATTGGCACACTGATTGCCCTCTTTCTTGTCTGTGGTGGGTGGCTATATTTGCGCAGTCAAGTTTATCAAGCGAGTCGATCTGCAGAGGTTGCGTCGCAGTCTGCCGTCGAAACGCAGTCTGGATTGAACTTTTTGATCAAGCATGAAAAGGGACCAGCAGTGATTTTTTATCCGGGTGCTTTGGTGTCACCAGCTAGTTATAGTATTTGGGCCAGACAAGTCGCTGCGGCTGGTTATTCGGTTCATATTGTCCGATTTCCGCTCGACCTGGCAGTTTTTGCACCCAATCGTGCCAGCCAAGTTCAACTAAAATCATCACCAGATTATGTGATTGGCGGGCATTCATTAGGCGGTGTCATGGCAAGTCGTTATGCGCGTCAGCACGCTCAAAACTTGAAAGGTGTCTTCTTCTTAGCGAGTTATCTTGATCAGAAGGGACGATTGGACCAGACGTCATTGCCTGTTTTATCTGTGACGGCGAGTCGAGACGGCGTGCTGAATCAAAAGTCTTACCGACATGCAAAACAGTTCTTACCGGCTAAAACGGAATTCACGCAAATTAAGGGTGGCAATCATGCTGGTTTTGGTAGTTATGGTCGACAAAAAGGGGATCACACCGCAACAATCAGTAATCAAACACAGCAAAAGCAGATTGCACAATCTTTGATACATTGGTTGCGCCAATTCAACTAGTTAATAATCGCATGCTATCATCAAACCATCTCATATGGGTGTGCCTCTGGGCATATTCAGGATGAGATGTTTTTTTTCATCAAAATTAGACTGAACATTTTTAGAATTAGTTGTTGACACTTGTAAACATAAAAGGTAAACTATTGATATTGATTACAGATGTAAACGTCAAAGGAGCGATTTATTTGAATGAAACTGATGTCACGACGATGACTTCTTCTGAATGGGAGCTCATGCGGATCATTTGGACATTGAATGGTGCGAGTAGTCGGGAAGTCATTGATGAAATTCAACGGAAGCGTGATTGGACGGAATCGACGATCAAGACGCTTCTGGGACGGTTAGTGAAGAAACAGATGTTGACGACTTTGAAAGAGGGTCATCGCTTTGTTTATCAGCCGGCGGTACCGGAAACGGAAGCAATGGACGCGACGGTTTCGGAGCTATTCACGCATTTATGCGAGATGAAAAAAGGTCAAGTGATTTTAAGCTTGATCGAGCAGGTGACCTTGAGCCAATCAGACTTGAAATCGATGCAGGCGCTCATTACCAAGAAGTTAGAAACTGCGCCTGAACAAGTCGCCTGCAATTGTTTGACAACGGGCGGCACGTGCGAGAACCACTGTGAAGATTAAGTGGGAGAAGGAAGTTAATGAATGTTGATTAAGATGTTAGTTTTAGCTATCGCCATTGGAATGATCGCGTTTATTGTCTGGTGGTTTTTCAAAAATCGAACAAGTGAAGGAGTTGCAGCAGAAATGAATGCATCAGATCAAACACAGAATGTTGAAGTCGTTGTTAATGGGGGTTATACACCAAATCAAGTCGTGCTTAAAAAAGGTGTGCCTGCACAGATTATTTTTCACCGCAAAGATCCATCTGGATGTTTGGAGCAGGTCGTCTTTCCTGACTTCGGGATTAATGCGGCGTTGCCTGTGAACGAAGATTATACGGTTGAGATCGACACCCGCAAGGCTGGCGAGTTCGACTATGCCTGCGGAATGAACATGTTTCATGGTAAAGTCGTGGTTGAACCATGAGTATTCAAAAACGTTTTGTCGTCTCACTGATTTTTTCATTGCCAATGTTGATAAACATGGTGTTAATGCCATTTGGCGTCCAATTACCAGGTGGGACTTGGATGATGTTCATGTTGACGACGGTCATTATGGTGGTATCCGCGCTGCCATTTCTTCGCAGTGCGTGGGCGGCGTTTCTGAATCATCAAGCCAATATGGATACGTTAGTGGCAATTGGTACGGCGACCGCTTATTTTTATAGCATTTATGCGATGTTGAACGGCCAATCGGTGTTCTTCGAGAGTGCGGCGTTTGTAATCACGTTTATTCTGTTGGGTCAGGTTTTGGAAGCACGGATGAAAAAAAGTGCGTCGAATTCCGTGCAGAAATTGTTGAACCTGCAAGCTAAAGAAGCTGAAGTGATGCGCGATGGGGAATTCATTCGTGTACCACTTAACCAAGTGGTCGTCGGCGATATCGTACATGTGAAACCTGGGCAAAAAATCGCAGTCGACGGTGTGATCACAGAGGGTCACTCAACGGTCGATGAATCGATGGTGACCGGCGAAAGTATGCCAACGACAAAATCGGTTGGTGATGAAGTCATCGGATCGACGATTAATGGTACGGGAACATTTCTGTTCGAAGCGCGGAAGGTCGGGGATGAAACGTTGCTCGCACAGATCGTCGAGATGGTGAAGAAGGCGCAAGTTAGTCATGCACCGATTCAAAAGACGGTCGATAAAATTGCCGGAATCTTTGTGCCAACGGTGTTGATCATCGCAATCCTTTCATTTGTGATATGGTATGTTTTCCTTGGTGCGAGTGTCGTGAATGCCATGTTATTCGCAGTTTCCGTCGTTATCATCGCTTGTCCCTGTGCCTTGGGAATTGCGACGCCAACGGCTTTAATGGTTGGGACTGGCCGCAGTGCTAAGCTGGGCATTCTGATCAAGAATGGTGAAGTTTTGGAAGCTGCTAATACGATTAAGATGGTCGTTTTTGATAAAACTGGGACGATCACCGAGGGCAAACCGGTCGTTACCGATATCATTGGTGATGAACAGCAAGTCCTGACGATTGCTGCAAGCTTAGAAGCGGATTCTGAGCATCCGTTAGCCAGTGCGATTTTAGCTAAGGCGAAAGCAGCACAAATTTCCGTCTCACTAATTGAGAACTTCGAAGCAATTGAAGGACTAGGCATACAGGCAAGAATCGCTGGCAAGCCTGCCTTCGTTGGCCGTGAAAAATTAGCGTCTGACGGCGATGCTGCGGATGAGTTTGCTGAGCAGCGGCAGGAATTGCAACAAGCGGCCAAGACGGTCGTGACGGTTGGTTATGCGGGTCAAATTATCGGGCTCATCGCGATTCAGGATGTTCCAAAACCAAGTTCTAAACGCGCAATTGCGGCGTTGAAGCAGCGCGGATTGCGAACAGTGATGTTGACTGGTGACAATGCACGTGTGGCACAGGCAATTGCGGATCAGGTGGGTATCGACGAAGTCGTTGCAGATGTCTTGCCGAGCGATAAAGCTGATCGCGTTGAACAGCTCAAAGAGAGTGCTCCTGTCGCTTTTGTCGGTGATGGGATTAATGATGCGCCTGCACTGACAACGGCTGATGTAGGTATCGCTATGGGCTCAGGAACGGACATTGCCATTGAATCAGGAGGCATTGTTCTTGTTAAGAATGATCTGTTTGATGTTGTCCGAGCTTTGGAACTTAGTCAGCAGACATTTAGACGAATTAAGCTGAATTTATTTTGGGCATTCATCTATAATACGTTAGGTATTCCAATTGCCGCAGGTCTATTTGCTGGATTGGGACTGATCTTAAGCCCAGAACTCGCGGGATTAGGCATGGCGTTGAGTTCGATTTCAGTGGTTGCCAGTTCATTATTGCTGAATCGGGCAAAGTTAACGACAGCTTGAGTGATATTGAAACGTGAGCAGAAATCATTAAAAAACCAAGTCAGGCAGTGATGCTGACTTGGTTTTTTGATTTCGGTGGTCAATCATATTTTTTTACCGACAAAAATTGAATTCTCTCGCGTTTAACGCTATGCTAATAACGCAAGAATTAACGTGATTTGATGGTATTGATTATTTATTTAGGAGTCGTGTTTGATGCAAGAGGTGTTTCTAGGAATCGATATTGGCACTACAGCAATTAAATTCGGTGTTTTCCGTGAAGGTCGATTGATGATTCAGCGTTCAGCCACACTCAAGACTTTTTCAGGTGAGAATGGTGCTCGCTATCAGTCTGCACAGGAAATATTGGCTAAAATTCGTGCAACGATTCGTCAATTGCCAGATGAAACGCGTCGTCAAGTGACGAGTCTCAGTGTCAGTGCGCCGATGCATAGTTGCTGGCCGATAACTTCTGACAGCGACACTAGCGATGCGATTTTTATTTGGTCGGATCGTCAAGCACAAGACTTAATGACAACCTTCAAACAGAGTGAGGCCGCAACAACGGCTTATTTAAAAACAGGCACGCCGATTCACCCGATGTCACCCTATGCGAAGATCAAATATTTCCGGCACGTGCATCGTTATGCCACGGTGAAAAAATGGTGGGGGATCAAGGAGCTTGTTTTGCGTGAGCTGACGGGACATGCACGAATCGATGACGCGACGGCTTCTGCCACCGGTCTTTTTAATTTACGATCGCACCAATGGGATCCAGAGATTTTAGAAGAATTGCAAATCAGTCCAGATCAGTTAGGGGAGATCGTTGCCTGCACAGATGTCTTTCCAATTTTACCGGCAATTGCGGCACAATTAGGGTTAGATCAACATGTCAAAATCTATGCTGGGGCTAGCGATGGCTGTTTGGCAGCATACGCCGGCAACTTCTCGACTGGGATCGCGAATAGCCTCACGATTGGGACGAGTGCGGCGGTTCGACAAGTCTCATCGGCCATTAAGCTCGACCCTAAGCGTGAGAATTTCTGTTATTATTTACAGCCCGGTCAATATGTGGTGGGTGCGCCATCAAATAATGGCGGCAATGTGCTAGCGTGGGCAAGTCAGCAGTTTGCTCGGAGTACCGATGACTTCTTTGAACGATTACCACAGTGGCTGGCAGACTCACCGATTGGTGCGAACGGTGTGCATTTCATGCCGTTCTTGAATGGCGAACGCGCGCCATATTGGGATGCCACAAAAAAAGCCGCCTTCAAAAACATGACGGCGGCAACTTCTCAAGCGGATTTGGTTCGTAGTGTGATCGAGGGGACCCTGCTTAACATTCGCGCTTTAGTTGAAATGGTGGGCGCAACCGAACAGATCACACTGAGTGGTGGTTTCTTTAAATCACAGGTGCTGCGCGAATTAACAGTAGATATCATTGGACTCGACGGTTATATTTCGGCCGCAAATGAACCGATTGCAGGATTATATGACCTAATTTATCCTGGACAACGACAAAAGATTGCGGCGAAAGAAAAAGTGGCGTTTCAACCAGCTGTTCATCAACAATACGTGCAACTGGCACGACACTATTTTGATGACTAGATTGTTACGCGTGATCGGGTGGAGAATGGACTATAGCTTGATTTTAAGTCCCAGAAATTGGTGAGCAAGTTGAACCGCCTGCTCCTCATTGACGATCACGTTGCGTAACTGGAAGTCTTCGAGTTCAAGCTGTTTAAAGTGGCTGGTGCTCAAATCAACACCCTTAAGTTTGGTAAACATGAAGCTGATATGATTGATCTGACAATCATTGAAGCTTATTTTTTTGAACGTGCAATCATTAAAGGTCGCGTCGTTCAAGCTTGTTTGTTGGAATGAGGCGTGCTTGACATTAAGCTTGTTGAGTCCGGCAAGATCCATCTTGCAGTTGGAAAAAGTGACGTCGTTAAGGTAACTTTGATCCAAAACAGTGCCGACAAGTTTACAATCGGTGAACTGAACTTGGTACAGACTCTCTTCGTCCAGGATGCAATTCGAGAAATCACAGTTTTTAAAGGTTGATTCGGATACCTCAAACTTGTTGAAATTACAGCTAGTAAAAATGACGTGGTCAAATGTACAGTGTTCAATGATGGGATGCTTGAGTGTGAGTGTGTCAATCGTTTCATCGCTGACCGAGGTATATTCGAGCAAGTGATCTTCATCTTCAAGAATAGTTTGAAATTTTTTTGGTTCATATGCTGAACGATTGATACGCGATGATGAGTGCGGATTTGGTTGAGTCATGGGGCTACTCCTTGGCTATTTTTAAAATCATCATATCAGTCTGGTCGGTAATGTCAAACGCGTTCATATGGCTGATCAGGTTAAGTGGCAGGAGGTGGATCAGACCAAAAAAGCCCTTGAAACGGCGGCTGCCGATTCAAGAGCTTTTAGATTTACCAGTCAACATTATTTTTGAGTGGCTTTAGAGGTGTTATCTGAAGTTGCAGTCGGTTGTGTCGATTGATCCCAAATTTGTTTCATTGCTGGTATTTTGCCAAGGCTGTCTAATGCAGCAGTTGGCATGACGATCGTATTATTTTTACCTTCTGCGACTTTCTCCATTGTTTCCAGATTCTTGTATTGGAGATAGGCATCGGTGTTGTGAACGAGCGCTTCGTTGACAGAATTGATTTGGTCACGAATGGCTTCGTAGAGTAAACGCTGACTTTGAGCGCGTCCTTCGGCTTCCAAAATCTGAGTTTGTTTGTTACCTTCGGCTTCTAGAATCGCAGATTGCTTGCCACCTTCGGCCTTAGCGATTGCGGCTTGTTTGAAACCTTCGGCCTGCATGATGTTAGCTTCTTTCTCACGAGAAGCACGCAGTAACTTGTTCATCGATTCTTGGATGTCGTGGTCGACTTCGACGGAATCAATATTCGCACGGTCAACATTCAAACCGTAACCTGCCGTAACTGCACTGAGTTGGTCGAATAATGAACGGTTAATCGTTTCGGTACCATTCAAAACATCATTCAGATCCATGTTACCAATGATGCCACGTAAGGCTGCGCGAGTATCTTGAACCATGCTGGTCACGGAGTCTTTATTTTTGTAAACGTAAGCGTTCACATCGGTGATGTGATACTTCAGAGTTTCCGAGATCTTAACCACGACGTTATCTTTTGTGATCACTTCTTGTTCGGCAACCCGCATCGGAATTTGTTTCATATTGACGACTTCAGTGATGCGATAGATCACAGGTAAGACAATATGAAACCCAGGTTGCATCGTTTTAACGTAGACACCTAAACGCTCTACGATACCGACTTCACCAGTATGGATGATGGCAATCGATGAGAAGAGAATCCACAAGACAAAGGCAGCAATAATCACAATAACGATCAGGATAAAAATATTTCCAAACATAATAATAGCCTCTTTTCAAATTTTTCAATCGGACTTTAATAGGTTAGACGGTAATCAAAACGACGTGCAATCAGTGCAAGTGGTGTGACGCGGACGACCTCTAAGAGATCACCAACCTCTGCCGGCCCTTCGATCACGTAATGATAATAGACGCCATACTGTTCGACGACGCCGGAATTAAGCTGACTGCTATTCACAAAAGTAGCCCCAATCAGGCGTTCGTCAAGCATCAGACACCCTCCCTTGAAATCCCATTGTCTAGGTAAAATCTGTACACCCCACATTATACACTAAGTGTCATTGAAAGTGCTATCAATCGCAAGTGCCTGGAAAAGGGTCACTAAAAAAGCCAACATGACTGTTGGCTTTAAGCTGAGTTGATTATTTGCGGAGCTTGGCGAGGGCTTTTTTAGGAACATCTGCCTTAGAAACTTGCTTCCAAGAGCGAACCGTCTCATTTTTCAGAACGACTGCTAAGTAGGCGTTTCGTTTCAGCGGTCGAGGTTTGTTACCATTAAATTCGAGCTGGACCTTCTCACCATTGGCATTGTAGCCTGGTTGATTGTAAGAATAATCATCGACGATCTCGCCAGAATCTGTCTTGTTCTCCTCGTACTTACCATTAGTGGTGATTTGGGTATAATAGACATCTCCGCCGCGAAAAACCTTCTCAACGGCAAACCAACCGCCGGCAAGCAATGCAGCCAAGATAACAACAACTGTTAAAATTTTTTTCATGAAGAGCACTCCTTTAAAACGTCAGTGTGACTGGTATCAATTAAAATAAAACAAACTTGATCGATAAAGATAAGTTTAAACAATTCGGAATTGGTTTGCCATAGGGTGTTGTGATTTTCATCTTACAAAAATGCAAGGTGGCGGCGTCACGACCGTCCTAAAAAGTATTGTAAAAGACAAGGCATTGTTTCGCGAGGCTTTAATTTTTTCTAAAGGCAGTGTTTACTGATTGGTGAAACTTGTAAAATAGGTAATTGGCAAAAAATGATTCGAGATCTGATTGAATACCATCTTTGATTCTTGAGAGGACCAAACTTTGACTGATAATAATGAATTGAAACGTGCGATGGGATTGACCTCCACGCTGACCACTGTCATGGGAACTGTGATCGGCGGTGGTGTCTTTTTCAAAATTTCAACCTTAGCTTCCGCAACGCGATCTCCAAACGTACTCTTAATGGTTTGGCTGCTCGCAGGATTCTTAACGATAACGGGCGGTCTATGTCTAGCCGAAATTTCCACCGCGATTCCCGAGGCAGGCGGTGCCGTGAACTATATTGAGCTTGCTTATGGTAAGCTGCCTTCGTTTTTATTAGGTTGGGCGCAAATTTTGATTTATTATCCTGCCAATATTGCGGCGTTAAGCATCGTTTTTGCGACGCAACTTGTGAGCTTGGCAGCCTGGCCAGTGATTTGGATTATCCCGCTTGCTTTTTTGACGGCGGGTTCTCTGACGGCCCTTAATTTATTGGGTGCGCGCTTTGGTAGTTTTGTTCAGAGTTTGACCTTGTTTCTAAAAATTATTCCAATCGCGATCATCATTGTGTTCGGCGTGCTGAATCCCCACGCACAGCCTTTACAGTTGTGGCCAATTCAACCTGTTCAGCATGTTAGCTGGTTAACGGCGCTAAATGGTGGCTTGCTAGCGACGATGTTTGCGTATGATGGTTGGATTAGTGTGGGTAATATGGCGGGAGAAATGAAAAATCCTCGTAAACATCTCCCAATTGCCATTATTGGCGGCTTGGGCCTGACCACGTTAGTTTATTTTTTGATCAATCTGGCCTTTTTAAAGGCGCTGCCTATCTCACATTTGATGAATAATCCGACCGCGGCAGCAGACAGTGCGATGGCGATCTTTGGCGGCTTTGGTGGGCGTTTAGTGACCGTCGGTATTCTCGTTTCGGTCTATGGCGCAATTAACGGCTACACCATGACGGGGATGCGTGTCGCCTACGCTATGGGTGTCAACCGAACGATTCCGTTATCGAAGTATTTCCGACAGGTCACATCCGCAACCCAAGTGCCTTGGTTAAGTGGTGTGGTGCAGTTATTGATTGCAGGTGTGATGATGTTACTGGGAAATTTTGACAAGTTGACCGACATGCTTGTCTTTGTCATGTGGATTTTTAACACCATGATTTTCGGAGCAGTCTTTATTTTGCGGCGGAAGCAACCCGACTTGAAACGCCCTTACCAGGTGAAAGGATATCCCTATATTCCAATCATTGCGATGCTAGGTGGTGCGTTTATTGTTGTATCGACGTTGATCACACAATTCCAATTGGCGACACTAGGCATTATTATCACACTAATTGGCGTGCCGGTTTTTTACTGGCAACAGAAGCATCAAGATCAAGATTGAAGCTAGTTTCGGTTTGCGATGCAGTCTACTCAACTGATCGACATAAATTAAGTCGACATAAATAAGCCTCGGAGTTAATGAAGAAGTGCTGCATGATTGTGAGATGTCCGTCTGACAATCATGCAGCACTTCACTGACTCTGAGGCTTTTGACCTAAATTATTTAGCTGATGGTTCGTCTTCATCCTTGGAAGTCGAGCTTGGTTGATTGGGATCGACTAAATCTTCAGGATGCAAAATAATGTCATCTGGCTTCTTCTGTTCGACTTTCAGCTTAGGAACGTCGCGTAGATTGATGACAGGATAGGTGCGACTACTAGACTCATCGTAGATTTCCGTTGGTCCTTTATGACCTGCAAAAACCTTTAATTGGAAACCATAATGATCCAGAAAAACAAGTTGCTCCGCATCCAGCCCGATAATCCGGCCGGGTAGCTCGCGGTGATCGATCATAATGGAAAAATCTGAACCAATGGTCATGTCATGTTTTTGATTGGTGTTCGAATCAATGAATGCCCAATCGCCAGCATAACGTAGTGCCAAATCTGGCTGTCGTTTTTTTTGTTGTTTTCGATGTCTAGTTTGGGTTAAGAAACGACGCACTTGGTTGATGCCATGGATGCCTGCAGCATAAATATCAGAAACTCGCATTTTGATCTCCTTTACTATCTATCATCATATCATCTGTTATTAATTTTTGGTATTAAAAACAATGAATTATTGGCGCTATTTTTGTTACAATAGGGTGACAAATGAATTTCGAGATGAAACCGATTCAGAAACAGCACTTAAATGACAAAACGTCTCAAGAAAACGAGGTAATTTAGAATGGCAAATGTAGGAACGATTGGAACGAGTGCTATCACCAAGACTTTTTTACAAGCTTGTATTGCGAGCTGTGCATTTAAAATAACACATGTCTTTTCGCGAACCCCTGAAAAGGCACAGGCATTGATCGATGATTTATTTATTCCAGATGCGCGTGCAGATCGTGAACTCGAAGCCATGTTAGCTTCAACTGATGTCGACATCATTTACGTGGCGTCACCGAATAGTTTGCATTTCCAACATGTTAAAGCTGCCCTAGCACATGGTAAAAGTGTGATTGTGGAAAAGCCAGCGTTTGTTTCACCGGCTGAATATCAAGCCATCGATGAAATCTTGAAAAAAAATCCAGGGTTACATGTGATCGAGGGTGCGCGTCATCTTTATGATGCTAACTATTTGGCGGCAAGTGAGCGGGTGCGTGCCTATGATGAAGTGACAGGCGCAACACTAACCTATATGAAGTATTCCAGTCGCTATGATGATTTCAAGGCAGGCAAAAATCCTAATATCTTCTCACCAAAGTTTGCCGGTGGGGCCCTCTATGATTTGGGCGTTTACTTGGTTTATGCCGCGGTTGACTGGTTTGGAATGCCAAAACAAGCTAATTATGCGGCAACGAAGGCAGAAAACGGCATTGATCTACACGGCTTGGCTCGCTTGCATTATGACAAATTTGACGTGGCGTTGATTTTTGGTAAGGATCAACAATCATTCTTACCAAGTGAAGTCTACGCGCACACCCACACGCTCTGGCTAGACAATTTAGGAATGCCAGCCAAAGTACGCGCGTATGACGGGCCAGCAGTCTTCCAAGACCTAAGTCAACACACCGCAGAGAATCCGCTGGTGGATGAAGTGAACGCCTTTAGTTTGATGTTTACGAATCGTGATGACGCACAGTTTGAGCAACGTTGGCAGTTAACGGGGCAAGTTAACTGCGTTTTGGATCAGTTACGCGCGAGTGCCGGAATTGAATTTGAAAGTGGTCAAGATTAATGCAGACAAATTATGAACAACCCGCAGCACCATTTTTACCGGTTTGGCAGCGTTCGGGTTTTACGACGCCTTCACCAATTCAGCAAGCCGTTTATTGGCCATTAAAGAAAGGCGAATCAATCTTAGGCTTAGCCGCGACAGGAACTGGAAAAACATTAGCGTTCGGATTACCCTTATTAGAAACACTGCAACCTGGGCAACAGCTACAACTTCTGATTTTAGAGCCTAGTGCGGAACTTGTGATGCAAGTTCGTAACGTGTTGCGCCAGTATGCCCAAATGATTGATTTGACGGTTCAAGGTATTGTGGGTAAAGCCAATCCCAAACGTCAACAAGAACAATTGAGACAACATCCAGAAGTGATCGTTGCGACACCAGGGCGCCTGTTGGAATTGATCCAGCAGAAACAATTAAAAATGAATCTCGTTGAAACCATTGTGATTGATGAGGCCGACTCACAACTCGATCCTGAGCACCTTAGCACGACTCGGGAAGTCATTGCGAGCCTCCCTGCAGATGTCCAGATTGCATTGATGTCTGCAACTGAGCAGCCCATTTTTGAAGAACTCTCGAAGTGGTTCGGGTTGGAGTTTCAGCGTTTTGATACCCGCGCAACGGATCGTGAGCAATTGAAGATTCAACATGACTTTCTTGTCGTCGGTAATCATCAAAAGGCTGAGATGATGAAACGCCTGCAGCGTGGGCCGATCTCAGGTAAAAATGCGCTTGTTTTCGTGAAGAATCTTGGGAGCGCGCGGACCTTATTCAAAACATTGAGTTTCTTAAATTTACGTGTTGGACTTTTGTTGGGTGACGAATCTAGTCAGAAACGTCAACAAATCATGCAGCAATTCCGCCAGAAAAAGCTGACCTTTTTGATTACGACCGAGTTGGCTGCACGTGGCTTAGATTTCGCGGAACTTCAATTTGTGGTCAACTTTGATTTGCCGGTGACATTGACTAGCTACACCCATCGCGCTGGACGCACGGGCCGCATGTTTCGTGAGGGCACCGTTTTAAATCTAGGCAATGAACATGACCGGCGCAATTTACAGAAAATCATTGAGCCACAATTTAATTTGCGGACGGTTTATCTGATGACAGGCAAATTAGAAACTGAGCGGCCTAAATCACTACCTGAGGTAGAAACTAACTCAGATGTCTCCACAACAAAGCCATCGCAGTCGGCTCACGGGGATCGTCCTGCACGATTAAGTGGAAATCACACCAAAGCCGCAAACACAACGAAAAAGAAAACACACAAGAAGAATCGTCAACGTGATCAAAAAAATAAAGGGAAACATCGTCCTAAGTTAGGAAACTAACGCCGAATTTTCCTTGTTAGAGTAGTCACCTATACCGTTTAGAGGATAGGTGGCTTTTTTATCATTGTAATTGATATAGCTTGAGCATTAAAAATGAAAGCAAATTTGCATATTTCAGAAAATAGCTATTTCGTTTTCATCCCCATGAAAACGCGAAATAATTGTTGACAACGCCTACAAAATATACTTATAATTAATTCGTGGTCTAGATCAATTGATAAAAAAGTGACAAATCACCTTGTTGTCTATTTATGATTGTGCTAGACTATAAATAATCGATGAAACCGTTTCATCACGGCTGCTTTTTGCAGTTATATGCAATTATTCTTTAAGCTTTACATCTTCACTCGGAAAGGAGGCTACATTTTGGACGAAGACGAAAATTTACAAGCGATCATGGGATTGATCGTCAATGGCGGCAATGCAAAGAGCAGTGCTATGGAAGCAATTATGGCTGCCAAAACAGGCGACTTTGCTGGTGCAGATGCTAAGTTGAAGGAAGCTGATGTTGCTTTGTCAGAAGCGCATAACTCTCAAACAGGCATGTTGACCAAAGAAGCTAGTGGTGATCATGTTAAAGTCACATTGTTAATGGTGCACTCTCAAGACCATTTAATGAATGCGATTACGTTCCGTGATTTAGCTGGCGAAATTGTCGATCTCTATAAGAAATTAGCCAACAAAGCGTAATTCTTTGGAGGAATTGCGTGCAGCATCGATATTCTTGTTACAAATATTCTGTTATATGGGTTAGCTTTATATTTGGAGGTTAATAATATGCAAGGACTTATGAATTGGCTTGAGAAATATCTTGTGCCAATCGCTACTAAGATTGGTTCAATTCCTTGGTTAGTTGCATTGCGTGATGGTTTCATCTCGACAATGCCTATCACGATGGCCGGATCTTTAGCAACATTGATTAACGCATTGTTAGTAACATACCCAACTGAATGGAAATGGATGGGCTTCGTTAATTCCGGTTTCGTTCAAGGCGTTGTTGCTATCGACGGTATCGTTTCAACAGGTTCACTTTCTATCTTCGCTGTCTTCTTTGCAGCTATGTGGGGCTACCATTTAGCTAAGAACTACAACGTCGATGGTTTATCAGGTTCGTTGGTATCATTGGCTGCATTCTTAATGAGTACAAACAATACCACGACACTTGCTTTAGCTGATAAATTACCAAAAGCTGCTGTTAAATCATTTACAAATGCTGGCGCAACTGCTTCAGAAAGCAGCATCACTTTAAACAGTGCATTTTCTATTGGTAACTTAGGCTCAGCTGCATTGTTCTCTGCTATGATTTTCGGCGCTATTGCCGTTGTTGTTTATATCTTTTTAATGAAGAAAGACATCACGATCAAGATGCCTGATACAGTTCCACCTGCAGTATCTAAAGCATTTACTGCCTTGATCCCTGGTATCGCGGCATTATATGTTGTTGCTATCATCAACTGGGCATTTACTAAAGGTACTGGTCAATTCTTCGGTGATTGGTTATCTGAGACAATCCAAGCACCATTACTTCACGCTGGTCAATCAGCAGGTATGGTTCTCTTGGTTGCACTCTTAGTTCAAGTATTCTGGTTCTTCGGTATTCATGGTCCTAACGTTTTAGGCCCTGTCTTGGAATCAATCTGGGGTACATCACAGATCGCTAACATCACTGCCTTCCAGAAACATGCTGCATTACCATACAAATGGGTTCGTGGTTCATTCGATGCTTACGTATGGTTTGGTGGTTCAGGTGGTACGATTGTTTTACTTCTTGCCATCTTAATCTTCTCAAAACGTGCTGATGAACAAGCAGTTGCGAAGTTAGCCTTCGCACCTGGTATCTTCAACATTAACGAGCCTGTTATGTTTGGTCTTCCAATCGTATTGAATGCGATTTACTTTGCACCATTCATCATCGCTCCAGTTTTGAATACAGCTATTGCTTACTTTGTAACGATGGCTGGCTGGGTTGGACCAGTTAAGGTTGCGGTTCCTTGGATCACACCTCCTGTTCTGAACGCCTTCATGGCTACTCTTGATTGGCGTGCAGCTGTGTTAGCTTTAGTTAACATGGTCATTGCATTCTTTATCTGGGTACCATTCGTTCAAATGTCCAATCGTGTTGCTGCTAAGGAACAAGCTGCTGGATAAGCAAACTCGTTCATGCACAATTTAAGACGAAATAAAAAGTCATTGGCTGCTGAATAGCAGTTGATGGCTTTTTTGTGAGCACATATTTGCTGTAATCTTGCCACAAATTGAAGATTGGTGTGTTGAAATCAAAAGAAAACAAACATTTTAAAATAACTCGAATTGTCAAATCAAGTGCAACACTTTCGACCTATTCTTAGTTATTGGTCTAGTT
>NZ_AZFX01000012.1 GCF_001435835.1 Lapidilactobacillus concavus DSM 17758 | reverse complement strand
GGTAGCGTCAAGAATCTTGTGTAAATGAAATGCCTTCGTACATATAATATGTATCTAACTTAAATAAATGATGCTTCCAAGGTGTCCTGGAGTCCTTTGAACCCTCGGTGGATCCGCTTCAGAGACTTCTCGTTATAAACATTAAACTGAGAAACCAGGAAGCGATCCAGTGAATCTTCCGTTGGAAATTGTTCTTTGTGGTGGGTGGTGCGCTTGAGATGCTTATTAAAGTTCTCAATCAGGTTAGTGGAGTATAGTGATTGCCGGATAGCTGGTGGAAAGTCCATGAAAGTGAGTAAATTCGGCATTTTAAGCAGATCTTTGATTAATTTGGGATAGGTCTGATGCCAGTTGTTGGCGAACTCATTCAGTTTCAGTTCGGCTGCTTC
>NZ_AZFX01000071.1 GCF_001435835.1 Lapidilactobacillus concavus DSM 17758 | reverse complement strand
GCAATCACGATTTTTAAGCATGATCATGATTTTTCGTTCGACGAAATATTCTGCCAGCAAATCTTGCCCTGTTATTTTGAGTTACCGACTAAATCAGAAGTTGCGGAAGACAATGGGCATGATTGCAGTGACAGTGTTATAAGTTCGAAACACGTTTCGAGCTTATAGCACGGGCAAAACTTTAGATTTTGTGTAACAAAAGCTACAAGTTTTAGGCGAAAGCTCCTTTTTGAAGTAGAGCGTGGAGCAAGGCGGTTAGCAGTTGAGCATTAACGATAATTTCTGAATGATTCGTTTACGAATCGTTTAGAAATTGTTGTTAAGCACAGACTGCTGCCTTGCAGAACGCGTTTCAAAAAGAGCTGCAACCGGCCCCACAGGCTAGCATGCCCATTGTCTGTAGCAACTTCGGTTCGACAATCTACAGCAGGAACAACCATTTCCCGCAGCAACTTCGGCGAGGCACATGCTGCAAGCATGCCCATTGTCTGCAGCAACTTCGGTTCTACGAAGAACCAAAAAAAGAGGCATTTGTCATTTCTGACAAAAATACCTCATTTCTTGAAACCCAACGGTTAAGCGTGCGCCAACTTCAACATATCATACTGCGATTGGTAAAGCTGATAATATAGACCCCGTGCGGCCATCAGTTCTTCATGGGTCCCGTGTTCGGCGATCTTTCCGCCGTCCACGTAGAAGATCTGATCACAGTTCTTGATTGTGGATAGTCTGTGAGCGATGATAAACGAGGTACGTCCCTTCAGCAAGGCTGAGAGCCCCATCTGTAGCAAGGCTTCAGTCTTGGTATCAATGCTCGAAGTTGCCTCGTCTAAAATCAGAATTCGTGGATCTGCTAGGAGAACTCGAGCAAAGGCAATCAATTGCCGTTGTCCCGCTGATAACGTGCTGCCTCGTTCCTCAACCACGGTCTCATAACCGTTCTTCAATTCATGGATAAAATCATCCGCACGAACGACTTTTGCTGCGGCGATAACTTCTTCGTCGGTTGCGTCTAGTTTACCATAGCGAATATTATCCATGATTGTGCCTGAGAAGATAAAGGTGTCCTGCAACATGACTCCCATTTGGCGTCTTAAGGAGGCCAGGGTGACCTCTTCAACATTATGGTGGTCAATCTTCACCTCTCCCTCATTAACGTCGTAGAAACGGCTCAGGAGGTTGATCACGGTCGTTTTACCTGCACCTGTCGGGCCAACTAGGGCAACGGACTGCCCATGAGAAACGTGGAAGTTGACGTCCTTAAGAATATCCTTGCCTGGTTCGTAACGGAAGGTGACGTGATTGAAGGTGACATCCCCGTCAATTTGTGGTAACGCTTTGGCACCAGGATGGTCGACAATCTCAGGTTTTTCATCCAACGTTTCAAAAATACGCTCGAGATAGGCAGTGGCGGTGATCAGTGAGTTATAGAAGTTACCGATATTGATCACAGGATTCCAGAAGTTATTGATATAACCAATGAACGCAATCAAAGTACCGGTACTCACATCAACACCAATCTGGCGAATCCCCACGAAGTAAATCAAGCACATGGTGATGACCGAGATGTTTTGAACGCCTGGCCAGAGTAGGAATTGAATTTTAACGGCGTGCATCCACGTGCGGCGATTATCCTCGTTTGTTTCATCGAAGATACGGAAGTTCTCTTGCTCACGGGCAAAAGACTGAGTCACCTTAATACCAGCAATACTTTCGTGAATGTAGGCGTTGAGATTGGACTGTTTATTACTTAAAATCTGATAGGCACGCCGCTGTTTTGATTGGATAATTAACACCATCACGACCAAAATTGGGATCAATGCCAGACTATACAAGGTCAGTCGTGCATCGATGGCAAACATAAAGATCAGTGTGATCAAAACGTTGAATACATCTGAGATCAGGTTGACCAAGCCATTACTTAGCAAGTCGCTCAAGGTGTTGATGTAGTTGACCACACGAATCAGAATTTTGCCGTGTGGACGGCTATCGAAATACGAGAACGAAAGCTTTTGAAGATGTTGAAAGATATCAAGACGCATGTCCTTGAGCACATCTTGGCCTAATTCGGTGATGTGGTAAATCCGGTAACGCATGCACCAGCCGATAAAAAACAGTGAGCCAGTGAACAGGATGCCAATCAGCCACAACATCGGCAAATCTTTATTGGGAATCACGGTATCGATCGTGATTTTTGTAAAGTATGGGCCGAGCATTCCGGCAACATTGGCCAGAATGATCACGCCTAAGATGCGATAAATTTCCTTCATGTATGGCTTGATATACTGCGCCAGTCGCGCGTAATCGTGCCAATTAAATTGTTCAGTCAGTTCTTCATCGACGTCTGATTTATTCCGCTGTGCCAAGTTGCTCCCCCTTTTCTAATCCAAGTTGTTTCTGGAAGACTTCGTAATATTTGCCTTTCAATGCCATGAGTTCGTCATGAGTGCCAGATTCAACAACACGACCTTTTTCCATCAATAGAATCAGGTTTGCATCGCGGACGGATGATATTCGGTTCGCGATGATGAACGTGGTCCGCTTCGTCGTGAGTCCTGCCAGTTCGTGCTGAATCTTCGTTTCTGTTTCCATATCGACAGCAGAAGTGGTGTCATCGAGAATCAAGATCGAAGGATCCTTCGCTAATGCACGTGCTAGACTGATACGTTGTTTCTGCCCACCAGATAAGCCGACCCCACGTTCACCGACGATGGTGTCATAGCCATTCGGCATTCTCATGATGAAATTATCCGCATCCGCAATTCGGGCGACTGACTGAACATAAACAGTATCCATATCTGGTCGACCAAATGCGATATTGTCAGAAATTGTATTCGAGAACAAGAACACATCTTGCATGACCATCGCAATATTGTCACGCAGTCGGCGAATCGGATAATCGCTTGCGTTTTTATCATCAATAGTAACTTTCCCAGAAGTCGGATCGTAGAAACGGCCAATCATATTCACCAGCGTGGTCTTCCCGGCACCCGTTTCACCGATAATGCCGACGGTCTCTCCGGGTTCAGCGGTGAAAGTAATGTCGCTCAACACATTGTGCTCTGGGTCGTCTGAAAAGTGGAAACTGACATGATCAAAAACCACTTTGCCTTGAACGCGCAATGGCTTTTGATCCAGACGAACTTCAATACTTGGTTTAGCCGCCAACATTTGACGAATTTTAACACACGATGCAGCGAAACGCTCGACATCATTGATCAACCAACCGCTCATTCTCATCGGTTGATTTAACATCCATAAATAACCGTTGAAGACAACCAAATCGCCTAATGTCATCTGGCCCTTAATGACCAAATAACCACCAAAAACCAGTGTGATCACGCTCAAACTGTTGGCCGTCCCATCTTGCCAAGGCAAGTAAGCCTTAGAAACATTCGCGGCAGCCATATTTTTCTGTTTGTAATCTTCGTTGTGTTCATTGAATTTTTTAATTTCGAAATCTTCGCGAACAAAGGCCTTCACAACACGATTCCCACTGATATTCTCCTCAACCATTGAATTCAAGCGTGAAAAACTCTGGCGAATTTGAAAGAAGACCGGATGTTGCGCGCGTGCCATTTGTTGCGTCAGGATAAAAATTAGTGGTGTGACTGCAACTAACGCCAAGGTCAATTGCCAACTGATTGACATCATGACGATAATCGAAACGATGAAATAAAAGAGACACTCCAAGACTTGATAACTCACCCAAGAAATAAAATGGCGAATGGCATCCGTATCGCCGGTCATTCGAGTCATGATATCACCGACACGTGTGTGGTTGAAGAAATCAAAGTCTAATTCTTGTAGCTTACGATACATATCTTCACGCAAGTCAAATAAGGCGTTCTGTCCCGTCTGTTCAAATAAAATCTGATAAATATAACGGGTGATCGTTCGCAAGACGGTGACGCCAATCATCAGCAGTAGCAGTGGCACTAATAAGCTACCCTGATTGCCATCGATCACGCGGTCGACAATTTGTCCCATGACATAAGGATTCACCAGAATCAACGCCGTACTAATAATGAAGAAGACCAACGCGACCCATAGTTTCTTACGATTGGACTTAACGTATTGCCAAATCCATTGAAAATTACTCATGACATACCCCTCTGCATCCCAGAAATACTGAAATTCTTCTGATTCGATCACTTCACATCGTGGTCTATCTACAAAAGACTATTATGTCTGTTTTTAAAAAGATGAAAATGGTTGTTTTTCGATAAAACCATGTACAATATTATTTATGATAGCGATTTAATTCTTTTCTTAAACGCCTTTTTACTTGACGCGCAAAAAAGAGGCTGTCGTTTTAGGACAGCCTCTTTAGTCACGGACCGATGATTTAATTTAGTTACGCTCGTTTTTTGACTTTCTCTAACCATTGGGTCAATACTTCGCGATCAATCAATTCGACGCCCACCCCATCGGCTAATTCCCGAGCGCTCGCTGTAAACTTCGTATTCGTAATGACCACCGGATTCTCAAGATGATAAAAAGCACAACCGGTAAAAATTTCTTGAACCGCACTGTTATCGACCGGATGATCATATCGTTTACACTGAAACCCATACGTCTCTTGTCGCAACTCTGCCTTGACATCGACGCCCTGATCGCGAGTCGCTGGCGTCACCTCAACATTTTCGAAGCCGCTTCTTTCGAGTAATTCTGCGGTATATTGTTCGAAATCTGAACCGTCCATCTTATCGATTCGGCGTAAAGTCGTCCGTCGAAAACTAAAAAAGTGCAGGTAGGCAAAGAACAGCCACCAGCTGAGCAACAATAACCCCGCAACAATTAACCAAGCCTTGATCATATTTTGTTGGTTCAATAATAGCAACTGCGACGTGAACAGGTAAATGATCCAAATGATTCCATAAAGAATCGTCGCAATATAACGCAACTTACGCATGAGCAAACTCCTCAATCAATCTAAACTAGCGAACATTTGTTTTTCTATAAAATAAAGATAACAAAAAAAACATTCGCAAACAACCGACTGAAGGCTGAATGAGAATGTTGTTCGTTACTTTTCATCGACTTGAGAAGGTGAGATGCCATAATATTTCTTAAACAACTTGCTGAAGTGATAGGCATCTTCATAGCCAACGGCGGAGGCAATCTGCTTAACCGTGGTATCCTCATCCTTCAGTAATTCATGGGCATTCTTCAACCGAATCTGGATTAAGTAATTGATTGGGCTCATATCAGTTGCTTCCTTAAAGGTCTTGGATAAATACGCAGGGCTGACATAATTGTCGCGGGCCAGCTGTTCAAGGGTAATATCTTCGGTATAATGATTCTCCAAGAAATAAATAATATTCGTCACCAATTGATTCTGGCGTTTCTCCGTCTTCGAAACAAACGGCTTGTCATAGTTCTCCGACCGCACGGCCAAACCCCGCAATAAATAGACGAGGATCTCGATGACAATTCCTTTACTCATCAAGCGAAAATCAACATCTTGGTGATCAATCTCGTTGACCAACTGCCAAGCCTTGTCGATAATTTTGTATTGATATTCGCCAATTTCTAGTTTTGGCGTTTTGTTTGGTAAGACATCTCGAGGTAATTCGTGCAAGGCAATATTCTTGATGCCGATATGCAATTGATGTGAATAGGTCCCTTTCTTCTGCCGTTCGGCATGCTGCACGCCGGGATTGAAAACTAGAATCTGACCCGCTTGCAACTCGGTCCAACAATCATTAAACCAATAAGTCGCCTGACCCTCCAGTAGGATGCTAATTTCAAGGAAATCGTGCGCATGACGCTCATGCTGACTCTCATTCTTATTCCACGGGTCGAAGGCATAGAGAATATCTGGATTGAATGTCTTCGCATCTGTATAACTCAAGAAAAAGCACCTCCTTCTGATCAACTCATTCACTAAGCTCTTCATCATTGACTCGTTATACTTAATTATACACCAACTTCGAGAAATGTTGGCGTTTTCTTAACGCATTCCCACGGACTGATCAACGCTCAGAATCAAGGCAGCAAAAAAGACGCATAATCAGCGTCTTTAGGCTGTTTTTAATTCAGTTTTAAACGCGCTGAAATGACTTCATTGTTGAGCGTTGGCGTATTATTCGCCGTCGAAAACCCGATTAATACGCTCATGCATCAACCATTCGGGAACGTTGGCTAGACGCGCCGCAGCTGCATCAACGATCCCCAACTTAACCGCATCAAAAATCACGCGGCCTTCATTATATTTGGCAGCTTGCACAAGCAGATCGTGTTCGATGTCCATCGCAATTCCTACCGTATATTCAACGAGAGTATTGGGTAACAACAGCGCGATTGCCAAATTTTCAACGCGCCATTTCGTCATCGTTGACTGATTTTGACTAAAATCAGGCACATAGGCCGCAATATTTAAGATATACGTGGCCAATCCTTGTGCAATCAGCCAGGCCTGTTCGGGATAAGTCACGTGATGATCACGAACCACTAGCGTCGCCGCGACAGCATGCATTCCTTCACCCACAACTTCTTTCAGCCGATACAACGAGTAATCGACCTTAGGCTCCCGACTATAACTGATGCGCACTTGCAGTGCATGAGCTAAGCCAATCGTATCCGTAAACGTTGACTCAGTCGGAATTCGCAGATGCTGAAGATAAGTTCGCAGTTGCGGAAAATCACTCACAATTTCGCCATAGACATAGACGGCATTGACGTAATTGGTTATAGAAGACTCACTTTCAGTTGCCTCTGTTGTTTGCTTCTCATCACTCATAACTGATTTCTCCTCCAATAAATAGGGAGCGTCAATAATTTTGTGTAAATGGTTCTTCCCCACTGTAGATTATTTCTAATTCTCCATCGGTTGACTCAGCATTTGTTCGAGCTCGCCTTCGGCCTGTTGGAAACCTTTATGACTGCGACCTAGGAATTTTTGGTTGTGAGTATCAAAAGACGAGACTAAGAAACGTTCCATCGACTCTTCATTTTGGAACTGTTCCTTGCGGTGGCTGTATCTCTTGATTTGCTTATTAAAGGATTCAATCAAGTTCGTAGAGTAAATAGTCTTGCGTATGGCTAATGGGAAATCATAGAAAATGAGCAGGTAATCGTTCGAAAGGATCGATTCCACCATTTTTGGATAGCTGGTTTTCCATTTTTCCGCAAAAGCACCACGTGCTTCCAATGCCGCCTTTTTAGATGACGCTTGATACACCATTTTAAAATCATCACAGACTTCCTTACGATCATCGACACGCACTTTGTGACTGATATTACGGGAAACGTGCACACAGCAATGTTGAAAACGGGCTTTGGGGTAGAACCGCTGCACGGCCCCTGCCATCCCCTTTAAGCCATCCGCGATGAAAAGGAGGACGTTTTTCACGCCACGTTCCTGGAGGTCTATTAAAATCTCTTCCCAAATCGTGATAGATTCAATTGGTGCAATCGCATAGCTCAACACTTCCTTTGAACCGTCCGGGCGAATGCCAACTGCGATATGAATGGCTTCCTTGACGACGGTTTTCCGCTTTAAAGGGATATAGGTTGCGTCCATATAAATAGCGGCATAACGGTCATGAAGCTCACGTTCCTTAAATGAAGTGACTTCTTCCGTAAATGATTTAGTCATATTGGACATGGTTTGGGGCGTGTAGTGATGCCCATACATTTTCTCAATCAAGTCTGCGATTTCCGACATGGTAATACCTTTTCGGAAGAGGTGAATGACGGTCTCCTCTAACGTATCATTCGTCCGTCTATAAGCAGGAACAGTCTGTTGCTTGAACTCGCCGTTGCGGTCGCGCGGGATCTGGAGATGAAGTTCCCCGTACTCGGTCTTGACCGTACGGTCATAGGAGCTGTTACGAGAATTACCCGTGTTAAAACCAATGCGATCGTACTTTTCGTAATCGAGGAAAGCCGTTAACTCCGTTTTGAGAAGCGTATTGACAGCTTTTTCCAAATGGACACGGAATAATTCATTCAAATCGCCTTTGTTCGCTAGAGTCTTTAGAATTTCTGTAGTAAAATCGTTCATATGGAAGTCCTCTTTTCTGTGAATGTGTTGTGGTAACTCTATTCTACAGAAGGAACTTCCTTTTTTCTATTTACACAAAATATTTTACACTCTCCTACTTGAAGTTTCCGAATGAAAACTCTATAATGATAAATGTGAAAATGCTCACTTATTATAAATTAAGTTTGGAGGCTTTTATTTATGAAAATTGCAATTGCAGGGGCCGGCGCGATGGGTTCCCGGTTCGGACTGATGTTGAAACAAGGTGGTAACGATGTTTTGCTAATCGACGGCTGGCAGGAGCATATCAATGCCATCAAAGAAAACGGATTGAAGGCTAATTATAATGGCGAAGAAATTACTGTTAAAGTCCCAATTGTTAATCAGAATGAGGTGCCCACTGGTGAGCAATTTGATTTGATTATCTTATTCACGAAGGCAATGCAGTTGGAAAAAATGCTGCAGGATGTTAAACCATTAATTGCTGATCACACAGAAGTTTTGTGTCTTTTAAACGGTATCGGTCATGAAGACGTAATCGAAAAATTCGTACCGATGGAAAAAATCTTTATCGGCAACACCATGTGGACTGCTGGTCTAGAAGGTCCCGGCAAGGCTAAATTATTTGGCAGCGGGTCTGTTGAATTGCAAAATCTAGGTATTGGCCAAGAAGAATCAGCGAAAAAATTGGCGGAAACTTTGTCCGCGTCTGGTTTAAATGCCAAATATTCCGACAACATTCATTATTCAATTTATCGTAAAGCTTGTGTCAATGGTACGATGAATGGCTTATGCACGATTTTAGACGTCAATATGGCGGGGCTTGGTGCAACCAAACCTGCTCATGACATGGTAGTGACTATTGTTAACGAATTTGCAGCTGTTGCTGCCAAAGAAAACGTCAACTTAGACATTCCCGAAGTAATCGAACATGTAGAAACTTGTTTTGACCCGACTACGATTGGTATGCATTTCCCATCGATGCACCAAGACTTGATAAAAAATAACCGTTTGACCGAGATTGACTACATCAACGGAGCCATTTCTCGTAAAGGTAAAAAATATGGCGTAGTAACTCCTTACTGTGATTTCTTAACGCAACTGGTTCATAGTAAAGAAGAAATTCTAGGAGCGAAATAGTAATCATTAGAAAGAGGACGAGAAAATGGAAGAAAAATTAACTCCAAAAATATTTTTAAATAAAGTATTAGCGGGTACCGCAACGGGGATCATCGTAGGGTTGATTCCTAACGCGGTATTGGCAGCAATTTTGAAATTATTTGGTGAAAATACCTTAGCAGTAACGATCACACAAATGGCAGTTATTTTCCAACTAGCTACTCCACTATTGATTGGCGCTTTGATTGCGGTGCAGTTTGGCTTCAAACCAATGCAAATGTTAGTAGTTGCCGGTGCAGCTTTCGTTGGCTCCGGCGTTGTGAAATTCAATCCTGACACAGCTACTTATATTGGTGCTGGTACCGGAGACATCATCAATACCATGATTACTGCATCAATCGCTGTCGGCATGATCTTGTTGATCGGCGAAAAATTTGGGTCCGTGGCAATTGTTGCAACACCAATCGTTGTTGGTATCGGCGCTGGTCTAATCGGCTATTATTTATATCCTTACGTAACCAAGATTACTGCCGCTATCGGTGACTTAATTAATACCTTTACTACTTTGCAACCAATTTTGATGTCAATCTTGATTGCATGTTCCTTTGCTTTCTTGATTATCTCGCCGATCTCTACAGTTGCCATTGGTATGGCAATTCAATTGAACGGTATTTCTGCTGGTGCAGCCGCTATGGGTGTTGCCGCAACAACAGTTGTCTTGGTAGTTAACTCTTGGAAAGTCAACAAACCAGGGGTTACTTTGGCCATCGCATTGGGTGCTATGAAAATGATGATGCCAAACTTGTTTAGGAAACCAATTATCTTGGTGCCATGTCTATTCACCGCTATCATCTCAGCAATTCCAGTAGCGTTATTCTCAGTCTCAGGGACTCCTGCTTCTGCTGGTTTCGGTTTGGTAGGGTTGGTAGGTCCGTTGGCTTCATTGGACGCCGGTTTGAGTATTATTCTACTATTAATCAGCTGGTTTGTTGTACCAATCGTAGCTGCTTTCGTAGGTCAAATCTTATTTGAAAAAATCTTGAAATTGTATGATCGTAAAGATGTTTTCGAATTTTTAGGATAGTCAACTAGAAAAAGTGTGAGCCTTGTGCTCACGCTTTTTTGTGCAATTGAAGTTGGTGAATCTCAGCGAAAAGAGAAAGGTACCTTAAATAGTGTGTTTCTGGTCAATAGCACAATGAAATATCTAAATACACCATGAACTGCTTTTCGTTTTATGAAGAGCAGTTTGTGCTATTTGAGAAATTGCTCAATTTAATCATTAAGTAGTTTCATCAATGGTGACTATGCTACTGCAATTCTTGTTGTACCCAACCGGTAGCGTCAAGAATCTTGTGTAAATGAAATGCCTTCGTACATATAATATGTATCT
>NZ_AZFX01000070.1 GCF_001435835.1 Lapidilactobacillus concavus DSM 17758 | reverse complement strand
TCTTTACATCAAAGGACGACCTAGCCGAACAAGATTCGGATAGGTCGTCTATTTTTATGGAAAAAGGATTTAGAAGTCCCTCCAGTTGCCAATGATGACAAAAACAGAGCTTCAAAAATGTTGATCAATCAACACCTTTGAAGCTCTCTAATCAGATTAACACGTCTTAAAAATGCCGCTGGCAGGAGTCGAACCTGTACACCCTTGCGGATACAGCGACCTGAACGCTGCGCGTCTGCCAATTCCGCCACAGCGGCAACAACATCTTTCATTTTATCAGATTTTGAAAAAATGCCAAGCCTTATCAACCAAAAAAATTAAAATTTGTTGTTAAAGAATGAGGTTACCGGCAGAAGTTACGTTCGTTACGCCTTTGTCTTGTGGATTTAATTCGCCAAAATGATAAAAAAGTGTTGCGATTTTGCGTGATTTTGCTACAATAAAAGAGTTGGATGTGTTTTTATCGAAATGCGGGTGTAGTTTAGTGGTAAAACGTTAGCTTCCCAAGCTGGAGTCGCGGGTCCGATTCCCGTCACCCGCTTCAGTGTAAACCTTGTTTAGGCAAGGTTTATTTTTTTATTCAAAATCTGACTGAATCTGAGTGTGCGAAATTGCGAGTACACAAGATCCAATGAAATAGCGTATAATAAACCTATTAGTTGCCTTAATTGTCGACCTTGTTACAGGAGGTATGGGAGTGTCAAGAAGTTTGTGTAAATAACAAGAAGACTTCTTCGTATCATTTTGT
>NZ_AZFX01000069.1 GCF_001435835.1 Lapidilactobacillus concavus DSM 17758 | reverse complement strand
TGGATTGAAGTCAATATTTGAGACAGATTTTAAGAGACATTCAGAACCGCGTTTACCTTCCACAGCTCAAATAAATCATTAATCGCGATTAATAACTTATTTGAACCCTGGAAAGCATTAAATCAGGCGGCCATTTGGCTCGTAAGTGTTGCAATTTCAACTTGTAAGGGGGTCTGGTAGCCCAGTGAACTATGAATTCTCTTCCTATTGTAGAAAGCATGCACATATTCAAAAAGGACGGCAGCGGCAGTTTCATAATCTTCAAAGACCGGCACTGGATAAACACATTCCTTTTTGAGGGAAGCGTGAAAGGATTCCATTGG
>NZ_AZFX01000068.1 GCF_001435835.1 Lapidilactobacillus concavus DSM 17758 | reverse complement strand
TATACCAATTTATAAGAATAGATCAGTAGTGTTGCACTTGATTTGACAATTCGGGGATAATTTTTTTGAAATTAATCAGTCATTGATCAAGGCTCAAAAATTCAGTTGTGAATGTCGTTCAATTTTCGTAGCGCCGAATTGTGTTAAAATAAGACACAGTAAGCCCTGTTCGATTAATGATTTGAACATCAGCAAAGGAGTTATGATGAGTTATCCCTTATTATTAGCAAGTGGTTGTTTAATTATCCTCAGCTGTTTTTCTGCAAGTTTGTTGTGGATGAACTGGTCCCAATCCAGAACCCGTAAACTTTTTGCCTTCCTCACCATTGTCTTAGTGATGCTGAGCGCTATTTGTATCTATTTTCTTTTTCAGCGGATCTGACTGATTATTCATCATCAACATTCGCGTATTCCCTGCTACTGATGGCGCAATAATTCCTGCCAATTCTGGATCTGACGATAGATTTGTTGAACCGTCATTTCTTTTTCATCCTGATGCATTAAGCCATAGAACTCCCGAATGTAATCTGGCCCAATGCTGTGGGTTTCAACGCCTTCAGGCACATTCTGCTTAGAAATCACCGATTGACCATATCCTAATTGTAACAAGCGCAGAATCATATCATTGTTATTGATCACAGTGATCCGTTGCGGTTTAATATTATGGTCTTGCCGATATCGGTGTGCAAAATAAACCACACCAGATCCAGGTTCACGGTCTAGCCAGACCGGCGAATTGGGATCTCCGGCATGAACAAGCTCATCTTGAACCAAGCTAACGCGTTCAACCCCTTCAGTGATCAATGGTTTTTCAATAATCGCGAGGTTGACATTCTTGGTCTTGATTTTTTTCAAGATTGCTTCGGAATTATCAACGACTAATTGCCAGTTCACTTGCGGATAAACCATTTGTAACGGCATGAATACCTTTGGAAAAAACACATCCGCCACCGTCTGCGAAAGACCAAACTTAATCGTAACGAGATGCGCCTCGCTGTTCATCGCAGCAAGATGTGTCTTGGTATTTAACCACTGATTGACTGCCTTTTGCGCATAGGGATAGAGATATTTAGCCGCTGACGTTGGAATCACCGCCTGTCGCTTATCACGAATGAATAAACGCTGACCAATCTCTTTTTCGAGACTCTTGATCTGATTGGATATCGTTGGTTGACTCGCAAATAGATACTGGGCAGTTAATGAGAAGCTGTGAGTCTCGTAGACAGAGATAAAAGTTTCAAGCAATTTAAGCATCGGTGGCCTCTTCTAATTTAATAAATTTTATTTATTAAAATCATTAATTTAATTTATTTTATAAATAATAACTTTGCCTTTATAATAAAATTATCAAATCAAAAAGGCAAGGAGAAAACCTATGAAAAAAGTCATTCGCAATATTCCAATTCCTATCTGTGGTCTGATCTTAGGACCGGTATCTATCGGCAACCTATTTAAAACTTTTGGAAAATTACCCGTCGCCTATCTTTTCGGCTTCATGGGCATGGCTCTAATGCTGATCCTTTGTGGCAAACTGGTTAGACATCCTCGCCAAATTATCGAAGAACTTAAAAGCCCAGTCGTTGCATCCGTCGCACCCACTTTTTCGATGAGCTGGATGGTCATCAGCACTTATTTTGAACTGTGGGGTTGGCATCAGCTCGCCTTCACCGTTTAGGTCCTCGCAATCATCATTCACTTCATCTTGATGGGTTATTTCATTAAACACTTCATTTTTGATCAACCATTTCAAGTTCAAAGCATCTTGCCAAGTTGGTTCGTGACCTTCATTGGTATCGGCGTGATCCCCGTTACTTATCCGAGTTTCAATCCACAATTTGGTGTCTGAGTCTTCTGGATTGGTTTGGGTTTATACGCCGCATTATTGCCTGTCGTTTTTTACCGTATCTTCAAATATAAGCTGGCTGAACAAGCGACTTGGCCTCTCTTGACCATCTTTGCGGCCCCATGTTGACTTCTACTCACCGGCTATCTATCGACAACTAATCATCCTAGCCAATCACTCACATTCACATTACTTATTATTGCCCAAGGGCTCTATCTCCTCGTCCTCACACGACTTCCGAAACTGCTGAAGCTTAAGTTCTACCCAAGTTACGCCGCGTTTACCTTCCCGCTTGTCATCTCCGCAACCGCAGTCAAGCTTGTCAGTATCAAAGTAATTGCCTCCCCACTCTTATCAACACTCTCGATTGTCGAACTCGTCTTAGCGGCAATCATTGTCCTTTACGCCCTTGGTCGATACGTCCATTTCTTCCACAGTACAGCTCAGCCAACGCCTGTGAAAGATAAAGTTGAAGCGACACATTAATTCAATGGACCTAAAAATCGCCCCACTGTTTAAATTTCAACAGTGAGGCGATTTTTCAAGTTTATGACCAACTAAAAATGATTGATTCAAATGACCCCGATCAGATTTGAACTGATGACCTACGGTTTAGGAAACCGTTGCTCTATCCAGCTGAGCTACGGGGCCATGAGTAGCGATGCGTAACCTATAATCGGCTTACACATCGCTATTTTGATCAGCTTGATTTTTTAAACAACTGTCTTATCATAACCCGTTCGCATCTGTCTGACAAGTTGTGGTGTGAAAGTCATGTCCGCTCGCCAATGATAGGGATCGGTAATCAATCTAGAAATAATCCCAGAGCATTGGCTTGTCCGCACTGCCGAAAGCACCTTGTAATGCAGCAAGTGCCTCAGCATGGGCATCGGTAATCTGACCAGTTCTGGCTAACTGCTGTAGTGTTCGATAGCCGGTCAGAGCCTTCGTCAACTGACGCGTGTCAATCGTTAGGTCGACGTCTTGCTCGCCAATAGTTTCCAAGTGGCCCTTACCTCCAACAACGCTGAGTCGCCAATAACCGTCGTTTTCAGGCAAAAAGTCGTCAGTGAGGTGTAGCGTCACCGGTTGTGCTAAGTCACCACTGAAATGCCATTGATCGACCAATTGAGCCCAACTATTTACACGTGCCATCATATAGGGTTGAATGGTCGTTTGTAGTTGATAAGCTTCAGGAATCAGGTCATTCATTAACTGCTGATTAGCGCTCTCGTAAACGAACTTCGGATAGGCACTCGCATGCTTCGAGACGAAATTCAAAAGTCGATAAGCACTCATCACTGTTAATGGCATCAATTCGATAATCTCAAAACGATCACCTGCAAAACGTTCATACAAGACATAGCCATCCGGCTCTTGCGCATCATCGTAAGAAAATGCAACTTCTAGCTGTGGGTGCTTGCTAAAGCGATATTGATGCCACCAGTCGGCGCGCGTCACCCCACCGACTTGGCTCTGACGACTTCGATCATACATCTCATTCATCTGCTCAATCGCCGTTAAATAGTCGGCGCGCGCAACCGAGCCGCCAAGATTCTTAGGGAGTCGAGGAAATTCTGAGGCTTGCACTTGATAATGAACGCGGTCAAAAATTTCTTCATAACCAAAGCGCCGATAAAAGGTGTACGAGAATGGCGCTAAATAAGAGAATAGAACCTCATCTTTTACCATTTGTTCACTCGCACGCTTCATCAGCTGCGTAATTGCGCCGTGTCCACCAAATTCAGGATAACTGGCGACGTAGCCAACTGCACCCATCTTGAATATTTGACCATGCCAGTTGACCGGTAAGTTAGTGACCATAATACCACTTTGGACATGGTCCTGATCGTCAAGCAAGACAAAATTATGGCTATGCATGGCTAGATTGAACCATTTCGTCCGGCTGCCCTCATCGTTGACTTTATTAAAGCCATAGACACAGAGCTCGAAATATGCCGTCAACAATGGCACATCATCATGCGCAATTTCTACCACGCGTGCCATTATTTCTCTCCTAAATCTTCACCGTTAGTTGCAATGACCTGCTTGTACCAGTAGAAGCTGTCCTTAGGATAACGCGCAAGATCCTTCTCACTCTCCTCATCGCGATTAACGTAGACGAAGCCATAACGTTTGCGATAACCATTCAACCAGCTGAGTAAGTCAGTGAAGCTCCAAGTCGTGTAGCCAATCACCTGAACGCCATCGCTGATTGCATCGTGAATTGCCTTGACATGTTCACGTAAGAAGTGAATCCGATAATCATCATGAATTTCATGATCGGCTTCAAGCGTGTCAAAAGCACCCAATCCGTTTTCTGTGATCAGAACAGGCAAATGATAGCGACTGTTGATTCGACGTAACGCAATCCGCAACCCGATTGGATCAATGTTCCAATCCCAGTCAGTCTTTTGTAAATGTTCGTTCTCAGCAGACTTGAAGGCTCCAGGGATACCGGATTCCTGTGCGGTGCCTTTTTTGCCTGACGTGTTTTCTGCAGCCAAACCAACGCCATCTTTTAATGGATTAGCTTGAACCGTATTGGTCTGATAATAATTCAGTCCCATGAAGTCAGGGCGAGAATGTGGATCCTCTAAGAGTTCAGTGTCTTCTGGCTTAATTTCTGGTGCGATGCCTTGTTCGATCTGCCATTGACGCACAACGTCAGGATAACGGCCATAAGCATAAACATCCATCCAGTAATAAGCATTCATCTGTTCAGCATTGTCCGCAGCCAATTGGTTCTCAGGATCTGCATCCACCGCATAGTTAGGACTATAGGCGAAGCTGGCACCGATTTTACCTTGGAAATGATGCTCGTGGAAATACTTCGTTGCAGCAGCATTCGCTAAGTTGCCGATATGATTTGCGGCGTACATCCGCTTAGGATCTGTGACTGCTGGTGGATGACTCGCCATTAAATAGCCATGTTGCATGAAGACATTCTGTTCGTTCAGTGTGACCCAATACTTAACGCGATCGCCATAGGCTTCAAACAACGTCTTTGCATAATTAACGAAATCATCGATAATCTTGCGTGACTCCCAACCTTGATAAGCATCTTGCAACGCTTGAGGGAGATCCCAATGATAAATCGTAACAACTGGCTCGATATTGTGCGCAATCAAGTCGTTGATCAAATCATCATAGAATTTGACGCCCTCTTCATTGACTTTACCGTTACCTTCTGGGAAAATCCGTGACCAAGCAATTGAGAACCGATAAGCTTTCAAGCCAGCTTTGGCCATTAATTCGACATCTTCCTGATAGCGATGGTAATGATCGACAGCGACATCACCATTGGTGCCTTCATAAGTTTTGCCAGGAATGCGGACAAACTTATCCCAAACGGAGAGCCCTTTACCACCTTCGCGATAAGCGCCTTCAATTTGGTAGGCAGCAGACGCAGAACCCCACAAGAAATCCTTGGGGAAAGCTTTTAACTGTTTATGTTCCATGTTCAACCTTCTTCTGTTATTTTTCCGAACTGAACCTTAATTCTAAAATAAGAATCGGTAGATACGAGTACCCTTAATAGGATTGCTCAATCTGCTTCAACATCTTCTTGAAATTGCGACTCCGCACAAAACCCATGATTGTCCCCACAAGCATATCGTTCATTTGACGCATAAAGCCTTGTGAAGCGATATCTTCTTGGTAGATGACTTTGATTTTATGATCAGACAAGGCTTGGATGTCATACTTGACGTTGAACTCACTCTGAGTGGTACTCGTCTTGTAATAATACGCCTCATTGGGAACCAACTTCGTGACAGTCAATCTTGCCGAAGTTGTCTTAGTAAACTGCTTGACATAAGAATAATTCTCCAGCTGATCTTCGGTGAGTGTCTCACCTGTCTGCGCTTTAATATCGTACAGAACCGAATCAATCACCTTATGGTAAAAGAAACTCGCGGGAATATTCAAAACTTCTTGGATTTTCACTTTCTGGTTCCCTTCTTTGTATTGACTTGTTGCAATTTATGCTGATCAGTAGACTGCTCAGCATCTGCCTTCTTTGCCTTGTCCCGTTTCTTTCCACGGCGGAAGAAATAGAACCCGAGACCAACGAAGAATACCCCGAGTGTCAATAAGTAGACATCAAGCCCAGTGCCGACCTTCTGGTTACGACCACTCAGCATGATAATGTAAAAACCAACCGCCATTAGAAAGAGACCATTTGTCGTCATTACTTCTCAACTCCAGCTTGGAAGTAAAGTACGGTACCCCATGGTTGTGCATGGATAGCATTCTTAGCGGCCTTTGCAGCCGCTTCCAAATCTTCGGCATTTGTTTCGAAAACAAGCTTCATACCGTTCTTACTCTTGAGCTTAAATGTTAAGCCATTTTCATTATACGAATTCATAAAATCAATAATTTTGTCCTGCATAATTGGTGCGTTTAAAAAAATCATTACTGTAACCCCTTTATTATTGATTTGTACACATATATAGAATAAGCCATTAGTCGTAGAAAATGCAACTAATGGCCGGATATTTAGATATAAATTTTGTATTTGATGACGTTTTCTTATCCTTTATCACTTTATTGAAAAATCTTCCAAAGTCAACGTCAAAATCATTAGTTCTGGCTGAATAAGATCAGTGACGCGTATGAATTTGCATTGCCTTCTCAGAAATCTGCTTATACTTCCGGTAATCTTCTCTTGAAAGAAAATACACCCGTTGATTGTCCAAATCGCGTACCCGAAACTTAGGACTCAACCAATGCAATACTAATCCCACCAGAATCAAAACTACGCCGATTCCATAAAGTGTTAATGTTGGAATACCTAGTATCATTAAGCCGGTCTGAACAGATGTAAAAGTTCGCTTTAGCGGCGGATACGCCCCGTTATCATCACGAAGATCCTCTAAAGTTACTGTTGAAATCGAATCATTTCCCATTAGTGGCTACCCCTATTAAAACATGCGCATGCAACACATCCAGTACCAAACTAATCTTCATTCACCAGTGGATGTGGCTGCGTTGTTGGTGGTAATCCTGGCAACAGCTTCGATTCAAACTGATCGTCCCTCGCAATCAGCTGGCCCAATTTAGCAGGGTCATGCTCGGCGAAAACCGCCGCATAAGCTTCGGGAATGGTGTAGTGAATTCCCTGTGCATCAAAATCTGCCAACAACTCATTCAGCTTGGGAAAGTCTAACCATAAGAAGCGATACTCTCGATCTCCCTGGCTGATAACCAAACAAACATAAATTTCAACAGTAGGATGAGAAATATAGAAAGCCGGCCGTTTAATGACTTTAATATCCACGTTATAGCCCTGGGGAAAGTCAATATTTTTTTCTTCGCCACGTGGCTTAGCTTGGTAGGAGGTAAAAATCAATCGATTGGCATTGAAATGTAACGTCAAATAATTTTCCTGCCCACCATACATCGATGTTGGTGAGTCTTTTTCTCCAATTACAATCATTAATGGAATAAAAGCTTGACTAACCAACGCCTTGTCCAACGTATCCAATGATAAGGCATTAGTAAATGCCTGTCCGCGTTGACTAGCTTCTTGTTGATAGGTGAGTGACCCCTTAGATTGTTTTAACATGATGATGCTTCCTTTCTGCTTGCTCGATATTTTTAGTATCCCAACGTTTTGAAACCAATTCAGAACAGAGCTGTTCTTTAATTAAACGATTTTATGAACAATCAATGCCTCATCATACCCCCATTTTAAAATAGAAAGCGTTTTTATATACTTTATTCACATTATTTTAAAATGACCGGATTTAAAATTAAAGTGCAACACCTAAATGACTAGACCAAAAAGGCCATGAAGACCTATTCTTATAGT
>NZ_AZFX01000011.1 GCF_001435835.1 Lapidilactobacillus concavus DSM 17758 | reverse complement strand
AGACCAATAACTAAGAATAGGTCGAAAGTGTTGCACTTGATTTGACAATTCGGGAACAAAAAATAATACTTATCGTGTTAGGAAAAAGTATCCTATTGATATCATGCAATCTCTTGGTCTATCGAATCCTGACTACGATAAAATTTTTAAAACGAGAAAGGAGGCCAAACAAGCCGAACTTGAATTCGAAAACAGGATTATCAAGTTCAGAAACAACAACAGTATCAGTTCTTTTGAATTGGGCGGTGAAGCTCTTTTTAAGGACTTTTACAAGGACGTCTGGTTAGATGATTATAAAAGTGGCTTAACAAGTTCTTACACGCAACCACCTAGCCTTGTAACCATTCAAAATACCGAAGATCTTTTTAGGCTTCATATTTTGCCAATGTTTGGAGCTTATTCACTTAATTATCTTAATCAGCACCGCCAATTCGTCATCCAAAAAATGAATGCGAAGGCAAAAGAATATGCTAATTTTAAAGTTATTCGTAGCTATGTGAATCAGGTATTCGACTTAGCAGAAGAGTATGAGTATATCGAGTCTAACCGACTTAGCAAAAGTCTTAGAAAAGTAAAAGCCATCAAGAAAAATCATTTAAAAACTGAAAAATGTGATGAAGATAAATACCTTACTGACACCGAGCTAATGGCATGGTTTCAGGCTGTTCAAGAAGACTTGGATAATGGATCACTTTCATATCAAGATTATACGTTATTCTGGACAACTTTCTTCTTATCTGATCGAAAATCAGAAACGTACGCATTGTAATGGAAACACGCTGATTTTAACAACAAGACCATCTATCTCACTCAAGCACTAGACAAATTCGGTAATGTTAAAAATACAAAAGGAAATAAAAATACGCAATTCTCACTGCCTGATCATTTAGAGAGAATGCTGATCGAATGGAAACAGCGACAGAAAAACGGGCTTGCGGAATTAAATATTAAGCAGACACGAGATCAATTCTTATTTACTTATTGTGATCGACAAGGTAATTTAAATCAACGACTTCATACAGATTATTTAAATTATCGGATGAAATCTATTCACCACCGTCATCCTAATTTAAAACCTTGCTCTCCCCATAAACTGCGTCATACAACGGCAACTTTAGCTAAACTTCATGGTATGTCACTTGAAAAAATTTCAGAAGCACTAACCCATTCGAATATTGGAACAACTCGTGTTTATGTTAATGCAAATAATGTTGTGGATTTGACACCAGCTAACTTTGCCTATGATAATTTAAATAAAAATGGTCGTGGGGATTCGGTGGGGACTTTGGTGGGAATTTCTACAAAAAAAGACACCCACAAAAATGTGGATGCCTTGTAAACGTTGATATATCTGGATATTAACGTTTTGAAAATTGTGAAGCTTTACGAGCTTTCTTAAGACCTGGTTTCTTACGTTCTTTCATACGAGGGTCACGTGTTAACATGCCCGCACGTTTGAGAACGCCACGGAAATCAGGATCAACGGTTAATAATGCACGCGCAATACCATGGCGAGTTGCGCCGGCTTGGCCTGCAAAACCACCACCATGAACGTTAACGTTAACGTCATAGCTGTTTTCAGTTTCAGTCAAAGTTAATGGCTGTTTCATATCTAAAATTAAGCTAGCAAAAGGAACATACTCTTCAGCTGGTTGGTTGTTGATCGTGATTTTACCTGTTCCAGGAACGAGGAAAACACGCGCAACTGAATCTTTACGACGTCCAGTGCCATTATAAACAACTTGTTGTGCCACTATAATTTCCTCCCTAAATTAACTTGGTTAAGTCCAAGACTTCTGGTTTTTGTGCTTGTTGTTCGTGTTCTTCACCTGCATAAACATGCAACTTCATGAACTCGTGATGACCTAAAGTATTCTTTGGAAGCATACCTTTGATCGAAAGTTCAAGCAAACGAACAGGATCGTTTTCGCGTAATTCACCAGCAGTGCGAGTTTTTAACCCACCGGGATGATCACTATGATGTTGATACAACTTGTCTGTTGCCTTATGACCAGTTAATTTGATTTTTGAAGCGTTGATTACGATGACGTTATCACCAGTGTCGACGTTTGGTGTGAATGTTGGCTTGTTCTTTCCACGTAGAATAGAAGCCACAACAGCAGATAAGCGACCTAATGCAATATCTGTTGCATCTACGACATACCATTTGCGTTCGACGTCAGCTGGCTTTGTTAAAGGGGTTGTACGCACGATAAATTCCTCCATAAATAATTTTGTTTGACACTCAATAAGTTTCCGGGGCCTATCGTGGGGCAAACAAATACCAAGAACCAGTCTACCTAAATTTTGGCCTAAAGTCAATGACTAACACGCCTGATTGACACTTTTTTCGAAACTTTTTATCAAATGTAGCAATGTTCTTTATTATATCATTTTAATTTGATCTAAGGCAGCCTCATCGCCCGGATAGTAAACTTTTTTTAGATAAAGACCACTCGCCGGTGCTGTACCACGTGCCTGTTGTCGATCCTTGACTTCAAATAGTCGGCGAAAATCATGAACGTCGCGGCGACCATTGCCAATTTCCAACAGCGTCGCAACGAGGATCCGCACCATATTATACAGAAACCCATTTCCAGTGAATTCGAAAATCAATTCATTTTGTGCTTCATCAACAGTTAGCGTCGCTGCATAAATTGTTCGAACTTTATTTTTGATCACACCACCACTTGCCGCAAAACTCGTAAAGTCATGTTCACCTAACAGGTCCAACAAGGCTGTCTCGATGCGTCTGACATCGATTGGATAAGGATAGTGTCCTGTGTAGAAACGTTTGAAAGGATTCGTAAAACGTCCTCTGCTGACCCGATAACGATAACACTTGGCAATCGTATCGAACTGCGCGTGGAAATCAGCAACCGGTCGTTCACTTGCCACGACTTCCATGTCCAGCGGTAAGAGACTATTCAGTGCTAACAATAGATTACGCGCAGGAATTTCTTTGGGATAATCGAAATGAATCACTTGCCCTAATGCGTGAACACCAGCATCCGTTCGACCAGAGCCATACACACGAATGAAGCCCCCCTTATTCATCTTAGTAAGGGCGGCTTCGAGAGTGCCTTGAACAGTGCGTTGATCAGGTTGACTTTGAAATCCAGAAAACTTCGTGCCATCATAGGCAACAGTAACTTTATAACGAGGCATCAATTTAACTTCCTTTTTTCTTTGACTGCTTAAATCATGACTGCAATCGAAACGATCACGAAGCCCAATAACGTCCAACTGTCACGTTGACGCCATTTTAGAATGCGAAAACGACTACGCCCTTCCCCATCACGATACCCGCGCGAAATCATCGCCGTGGTCAAATCAGTGGCAATGTCCAGACTACTCATCATCAATGGAATCAACAATGGAATCAATGCCTTCACACGTTTGAAGAGGCTGCCATTATTGAAATCAACGCCACGCGCACGTTGCGCATTCATAATCTTCGTCGTTTCATCCATCAACTTGGGCACAAAGCGTAACGCAATCGATAACATCAACGCCACATCATTCACCGGAAGCTTAATTGCTTTCAACGGGCGAATCAAATATTCTAAGCCGTCTGCGATTGCAAGTGGTTGGGTCGTCAACGTCAATAATGTCGACATGAAGATGATCAAGAGGAAACGCAAGGCAATATAAGTCGCATTGATCAAACCTTCGCGACTAATCACTAACCAACCCCATTGCCAATAAACCGTCTCGCCGCTCGTGAAGAACAACTGAAGAATTACTGTGAACAGAATCAACCACAACATCGGTCGCAATCCCTTTAGGAAGAAGCGAATCGAAACACCAGAGAAGATCACTCCGAGCAGAACCACACTTCCCAAGATCAGATAATCATACCAATTCTTCAAGAAAAAAATCACGACAATAAATAAAATATTGACGATCAGCTTCAAACGCGGGTCCAATCGGTGCACAAATGAATCTCCGGGGTAATAACGTCCAAAAATCAATTTATCCAACGTGCGCCCCCCGTTTCAGTTGCGGCTTAATTGCCGTTAATAATTCATCGACTGTCAGCGGCATCTGATCGAAATGAAATCCTTTTTGTTGCAAACGTTGAACAAAACGCCCGGTGCTCGGCAATTCAAGATTATGTGCGGTTAACCAATTTAAATCGGCAAACACTTCGGCGGGCGTACCCACTTTAGCAACCTCACCGTGCGCCATCACCACCGCTTGATCGGCATAGCTCACGACATCGTCCATCTGATGAGTCACCAAGATAATCGTGATGCCGCGTTCCCGATGGATTCTTTCAAACAACTGCATGATTTGTTCGCGCCCTATTGGGTCCAACCCGGCAGTCGGTTCATCCAGAACTAAAACTTCGGGCTGCATCGCCAAGACGCCAGCAATCGCCACGCGCCGCATCTGTCCACCGGATAGGTCGAATGGCATTTTATCTTCTAATTGTTCATCAATGCCGACCAGTCTCAGCGTTTCACGGGCAATCTCATTGGCCTCAGCCTCCGACTTACCGAAATTCTTTGGGGCAAAAGCCACATCTTTCAGAACAGTCTCTTCGAAAAGTTGACTCTCAGGAAATTGAAACACCAGCCCAACGCGTCGGCGCAAATGATATAGTTCTTTGTTTTTGGTTGCCGGGGTGACAACTTGCTCACCGATGACAACACGTCCTGCACTTGGGCGAATCAACGCGTTTAAATGTTGTAATAGCGTCGACTTGCCGCTCCCAGTTTGACCAATAATGGCAGTGTACGACCCACTCTTAAAAGTGAGGTTAATATCTTTTAAGCCTAACGTTGCCAGCGGCGAATTGGGCTGATAAGTATAATCTACATGTTCAAATGTAATGTCCATAATTCATCCACCAATTGGTTTTCATCCAAATATTTATTCGATAGGTTAATACCAGAGGCCACTAATTTACCCCGTATTTGCTCGCTGAGTGGCTCAATTAGACCATGGTCGTGTAATTCATCAGACTTCGCAAAGAACTCGTCAGGAGCCCCCTGCATGATCAAGTGACCATCATCAATTAGAAAGATTTGATCCGCCAATGCAGCTTCATCAACATCGTGCGTAATTGAAATAATCGTAAAATCTCCAGCTGCCCGCAATTGAGACATCAAGTCGATAATTTCGCTTCGTCCCTGCGGATCCAACATGCTCGTTGCCTCATCCAAGATGATAACCTTAGGACGTTGTGCAAGCACCCCCGCAAGCGCAACCCGTTGCTTCTGACCGCCAGACAATCGCGCGGGTTCTTGATGACGATAGTCCCACATCCGTACCTGACGTAATGCGGCCTCAACACGTACAAGCATTTCATCACGAGGAATCCCATTATTTTCCATACCAAAAGCAACATCATCAGCAACTGTCGCACCAACAAATTGATTATCTGGATTTTGAAACACGATGCCAAGTTGGCCACGAACATCCCAAACAGTTTCCTCAGTCAATAACTGTCCGTCGAAATAGATTTCGCCAGACTGAGGCTCAATTAGGCCATTAAAAGTTTTAGCCAGTGTGCTCTTACCACTGCCGTTATGACCAACGATGGCAATCCACTGATTCGGCATCATCTGCAGACTAATCTGATCCAATGCAGGTTGTTCAGCATAGGGATAACGGTAAGTCACATCTCTTACCTCAATAATTGGTGTCAACTTCATTTTTCACGAACCTTCTTAGAATAATCATGCTAATATTCTACCATAAATAGGCGCAAAAAAGAGACCAAACAATCTCATTGCTTGGCCTCTCCATTCAATCTATGTACAATAATCATTCACAGACGGGGAATCGACGAATCAATTCCTAAGCTAGACTTGGTGGGTTCCCATCATCGTAACGCTCGCACTCACATCTGCGAAATGAAAATTGGCCGAAATTAATCGTGCAATACTAAACTAATTCGATAATAACCATTGGTGCGCCATCACCGCGACGTACTCTGGTTTTCAAGATGCGAGTGTAGCCACCATTACGGTCTGCATAACGAGGTGCAATGTCGCTGAACAACTTTTGTAAAGCTGATTGAACGATGACATCTTCGCCTTCTTCACGAATGTCAGCAATCTCATTGCGAACATAAGCAGCAGCTTGACGACGTGCATGTAAATCTCCGCGTTTACCTAAAGTAATCATCTTTTCGGCAGAACGGCGAATTTCTTTGGCACGGGTTTCAGTTGTTTCAATTCGTTCATTGATCAGCAGATCGGTTGTTAAATCGCGTAACATAGCCTTACGAGGTGCTGAGGCACGACCTAATTTACGATAACTCATGAATTTACCTCCTTTTAATCAAAATTATTCTTCTGAACGTAATGACAGATTAAGATCATGTAACTTAGCTTTAACCTCTTCAAGAGATTTGCGACCAAGATTACGAACTTTCATCATATCTGCTTCAGACTTATTAGTTAATTCTTGAACGGTGTTGACGCCGGCACGCTTCAAGCAATTATAAGAACGAACTGACAGATCTAATCCTTCAATCGTCATTTCAAGCTTCTTCTCTTTCTGCGTTTCTTCTTTTTCAACCATCACGTCAGTATTCTTCGCTCCATCAGAAAGATTAACGAAAATGCTTAAGTGATCTGAAAGAATTTTTGCAGCCAGACTAATTGCTTCACGTGGAGAAATCGATCCATCCGTCCAAACATCTAATGTTAATTTATCAAAGTCATTACGTTTACCTACACGGGTACTTTCGACCTGATAATTGACTCGGTTGATTGGGGTAAAAATTGAATCAATTGCAATAACGCCAATCGGCATGTCGCCGGATTTGTTTTGGTCAGCAGGAACGTATCCACGTCCATTACTGAGTGTCATTTGCATGTGTACATGGCCACCCTCAGCGATTGAACAAATGTATTGTTCTGGATTCAGAACTTCAACATCGTCGTCACCTTTGATATCCGCAGCAGTAACTGTCGCTGGGCCATCTACATCAATTTCAACAACCTTCTGCTCTTCCGAGTGATTCTTGAATGCAATTTTTTTAATATTCAGAATAATCTGGGTGACATCTTCCATGACCCCATCGATGGTTGAAAATTCGTGCAATACACCATCAATTTGAATACTTGAGACAGCAGAGCCAGGTAAAGACGACAATAAAATCCGTCTTAATGAGTTGCCGAGCGTAGTACCATAACCACGTTCTAGCGGTTCAATCACAAACTTACCATAGTTGGTGCTCTCATCAACCTTTGTAATGTTCGGTTTTTCAAATTCGATCATTCAATCTTTACCCCTTTCAAAACGTGTGTGTCGTGTGTTGCTTCAAAACGTAATTATAACAACGCTGAATGTGAACAACGGCCACTAAACACGACGACGCTTTGGAGGACGAGATCCGTTATGTGGCACAGGTGTAACATCACGAATAGCACTGATCTCTAAACCAGTAGCTTGTAATGAACGAATTGCAGCTTCACGACCTGAACCAGGACCTTTAACAGCAACTTCAACAGACTTCATACCATGTTCCATAGATTCTTTAGCAGCAGCTTCAGCGGCCATTTGCGCAGCAAACGGTGTTGATTTACGGCTACCTTTGAATCCAAGCGCACCAGCAGAAGACCATGCAACAGCATTGCCTTGAGGATCAGTAATCATTACTAAAGTGTTGTTAAACGTTGAATGAATGTGTGCAACGCCGGCTTCAATATTCTTTTTCACACGACGTTTACGTGTTCCTTTACGAACTGCCATGAATTCATTTACCTCCTATCTAAAATTATTATTTCTTCTTACCTGCGATAGAGACCTTAGGACCTTTACGCGTACGTGCATTATTCTTCGTGTTTTGACCACGAACAGGTAATCCGCGACGATGACGGATTCCACGATAAGAACCAATATCTTGAAGACGTTTGATATCACGCGTAACTTCACGACGTAAATCACCTTCAACACGGACCTTATCAACTTCCGCACGAATCTTGTCTTCTTGATCTGATGTTAAGTCTTTAGCACGAACGTCCTCAGAAACACCAGCGGCACTTAAAATTTTGTGAGCAGTTGTGTCACCAATACCATAAATATATGTTAATGCAATGACAATGCGCTTCTCACGGGGCAAGTCAATACCTGCGATACGAGCCATTTAGTAACACCTCCTATTAACCTTGACGTTGTTTGTGCTTTGGATTTGCAGAGCAAATAACCATAACGCGACCTTTGCGCTTAATAACTTTACAATGTTCACACATTGGCTTTACGGATGGTCTAACTTTCATTATTATAAGCCTCCTGATTTAATACGAAACCAATAGAATACTACTTACTAACGATAACGGTAAGTAATACGGCCTTTGGTGAGATCGTACGGTGATAATTCGACTGTAACTTTATCGCCAGGAAGTATACGAATGTAATGCATCCTGATCTTACCAGAAACATGTGCCAGCACAGAGTGACCATTCTCTAATTCAACTTTAAACATTGCATTAGGAAGTGTGTCAGTAACAGTTCCCTCGATTTCAATTACGTCATCTTTTGCCAAAAAAATATTCCTCCTAATTGGTTAAACAAGTGGATACAGAAAAACAGTGAGGATAGATATCACTCACTTGGCAATAACAACGCCTAAGTTTACCACAGACTCATTGTGATTGCCAAGAACTTATCTTTACCTTATACCACTGAACCAAGAGTTAGTTTAACTTTGACAAAATCAACTTAATTTCATCAAAAACCAGATCAATATCTTGTTCACCATTAACGGTATAAAGTAAACCTTTACCCCGATAAAAATCAAGTAACGGTGTATTCATTTTAATATTAACAGCCAGACGATTCTTGACCGTCTCTGGCTTATCATCTTCGCGTTGATAGAAATCATGACCGCCGCAACGATCACAAGTCCCCTCAACCTTTGGCGGATTGTACAACTTATGATAAGTTGCGCCACATGTCCGACAAATGAATCGGCCAGAGAGACGATCCACCAAGACAGCAGGATCAACATCGATGTTAATCACCGCGTCAACTGGTTTATCCAGTTCAGAAGCAATTTTTTCAAGTGCTTCCGCCTGTGCAATTGTTCTTGGAAAACCGTCTAACATATACCCAACATTGGTGTCAGGTTTTTGCAATCGTTCTTTAACGATTGCATTGGTCACTTCATCTGGAACTAAATTGCCATTGTCGATAAACTTTTTAGCTTCCAAACCGATCTCAGTTCCTTCAGCCATTGCCTCACGAAACATATCACCAGTTGAAATATGTGCTAAATGATAACTATCAACAATTTTTTCTGCTTGAGTTCCTTTACCGGCCCCAGGCAATCCCATCAAAATCAAGTTCACCTTGTGTCCCTCCAATTAACGAATAAATCCAACATATTGACGCTTCATCATCAACCCATCGAGTTGCCGTGAAGTCTCTAATGCAACTCCGACAACGATCAATAGACTTGTACCGCCTAAACCGATCGATTGAGGTAATCCCCAGAGGTTCGCAGCAAGTTGTGGTAACAACGCAACTGCACCTAAGAAGATTGCACCGACTGTCGAAAGTCGCATGAGTAAACCAGAGAAATACTTCTCCGTTTCCTTACCCGGCCAAACACTTGGAATGTAAGCACCTTGCTTTTGTAGATTCTCTGCCAATTTTTCGGGATTAACCTGAACAAAAGCATAGAAGAACGTGAACAAGACGATTAAAACTGTATAGATTAATGAACCAGCAGTCGTTTGCATACTGAAGATATTACTTAACGTTTGGAACCAACCATCTTCGCTATGATTCTGTTGAAATAACATCAGAATCGTTGATGGTGTGACAATAAACGAACTTGCAAAGATAACGGGAATCACACCTGAAACGTTAACCTTTAGTGGCAAGTAACTTTCGCTACCACCACCAGCGGCACGGCGTGTATATTGAATTGGAACTTTACGATTAGCTTGTTGAACAAAGGTAACCCAGTAAACAATAAATAGAATTGCAATAACCAAAACGGCTAAGAAAACAATTCCCATTGTCAGATCACTCGTTCCAATATTATTAATAATATTGTCGTTAACTAATTCGTAAATTCCTTGTGGGAGACGAGCAATGATACCCGCAAAGATAATCATTGAAACACCATTACCAACACCCTTGTCGGTAATCTGATCACCAAGCCAAGTCAGCAACATTGTCCCACCAGTCAAAATGATACCCAAGACAATAAATGTCTGAGGACTCAAGTTCTTAACCAAAGCATTGCCACTTAAATAGTTAAGCCCAGCAGTAATACCAATTGACTGAACGAATGCTAAAACAATGGTTAACCAACGAGTTGCTTGATTCAACTTACGACGACCAACTTCACCCTGTTTACTCCATTCAACGAACTTCGGCACGATGTCCATCTGTAAAAGTTGAATGACGATCTGTGCAGTGATGAATGGCGAAACACCCATTGAAAATAATGAATAATTCGACAAGCCACCGCCACTGACTGTATCTAACAAGGCGACTAATCCTGAAGTTCCCTCTGTTAAAGCCGCAGCATTAACGCCAGGAACCGTGATTTGTGTGCCCAGTCGATAAATCAACAAGACAAAGAGTGTAAAGAAAATCTTCTTGCGAATTTCTTTAACCTTTAGTGCGTTACGTAATGTCGTAAGCATTAGATCACCTCGACTGAACCACCAGCAGCTTCAACAGCTTCTTTTGCGGCTGCAGAATATTTAGCAACTTTGACGTTAACCTTAACAGTTAACTCGCCATTAGCTAAGAGCTTTACACCATCAAGTTCTTTCTTGATGATTCCAGCATTTAACAATGCTTCAGTTGTTACTTCTGCACCGTCTTCGAAACGATTTAAGTCGTTAAGATTAACAACTGCATATTCTTTACGGTTGACGTTCTTGAATCCGCGTTTAGGCATACGACGGAACAAAGGCATTTGTCCACCTTCGAAACCGAGACGTGTCTTACCACCAGAACGAGCTAACTGACCCTTTTGACCACGACCAGCTGTTTTACCTTGACCTGATGAAGTACCACGACCAACGCGTTTACGATTACGACGGGAACCTTCACTAGCTTTCAATTCATGCAAGTTCATGAAGTCTAGCACCTCCTTGTATTTTATCGATAATTAATCTTGTACTTCTTCAATCTCAACTAAGTGAGAAATTTTAAAAATTGCGCCACGAGTTGCAGCATTGTCTGGTTTAACAACACTACTGTTAATACGGCCCAATCCTAACTCTTTAACGATCTTTCTTTGAGCAGGAAGGCGATGTGCAGCACTATGTGTTAACGTGATTTTAATCTTAGCCATCGACAAAGCCTCCTAATTTTGTAAGTCTTGAGCAGAAATACCACGTAGACTAGCAATTTGCTCAGCAGTCTTTAACTGCTTCAATCCATCCATTGTGGCACGGATAACGTTGATTGGTGTGTTACTACCTAATGACTTAGAAGTAACATCGGCAACACCGCCTAATTCCATAATGGCACGAACGGCACCACCGGCACTGACACCAGAACCTTCAACGGCTGGCTTCAACATGATGACACCAGAACCGAAGTGACCGAAAGCTTCATGAGGAATCGTTGTTCCAACGATAGGAACTTCGATCAGATTCTTTTTAGCATTTTCACTGGCTTTACGGATTGCTTCAGGAACTTCTTGAGCTTTACCTGTACCAAAGCCAACGTGTCCAGCTTTATCGCCAACAACGACAATTGCAGCGAAGCGAAGGCGGCGTCCACCTTTAACAACCTTAGTAACTCGGTTGATCGTAACAACGCGGTCTTCTAAATCTAAGTTAGTTGGATCAATAAAAGTCATATGTGTGGTTTTCTCCTTTCTAGAATTTAAGTCCGTTTTCACGAGCTGATTCAGCTAAAGCTTGAACACGGCCGTGATAGAGATAGCCACCACGATCGAAGACAACTTCGGTAATGTTCTTAGCTTGCGCACGTTTTGCAATCAATTCGCCAACTTGTTGTGCTTCTTCAACTTTAGTTCCTGTTGCGTTTAACTCTTTGTCAAGAGTTGAGGCACTTGCGAGCGTTACACCCTCTACGTCATCAATTAATTGAGCGTAGATGTTTTTATTAGAACGGAATACATTCAAGCGTGGGCGCTCTGCAGTACCAGAGATTTTGGCACGAACACGTGTATGACGCTTTTGCCGTGTCTTATTCTTGTCTGGTTTTGAAATCACAATGTTCACCTCATAAATTATTATTAACTATTTACCAGTCTTACCTTCCTTACGACGAACATATTCATCGACGTAACGAATACCTTTACCTTTATAAGGTTCTGGTGGTCGAATGTCACGAATTTCCGCTGCAAGTTGGCCAACTTTTTGTTTGCTGATACCACTCACGTTAATTTCGGTGTTAGAAGGAACTTCAATTGTAATTCCTTCTGGAGCCTCAACTTCAACTTGATGTGAGAAACCAACATTAAGTACTAATGTCTTGCCTTTGAGTTGTGCACGATAACCAACACCAACAAGTTGTAACTTCTTGACGTAGCCTTCTGTAACACCGATAACCATGCTGTACACATTGGCACGAGTTGTCCCGTGAAGTGCCTTATAGCTGTCATCTGGACGTTCAAAGGAAAGGACATTATTTTCTTCTTTGATAGTAATTGCTGGGTCATAAACACGAGTTAATTCACCTTTTGGGCCTTTAACCGTTACTTTATTTCCCTCGGTTGTCGTCACCGTAACTCCCGCTGGAAGCTCGATCACTTTATTACCAATACGACTCATTTAATGAAACACCTCCTAACTTTTAGAGATTACCATACATAAGCTAAAACTTCGCCGCCGACGTTCTTGGCACGTGCTTCTTTGTCTGTCAAAACGCCTTCGGATGTTGATAAGATTGCGATACCTAAGCCGTTCAATACCTTAGGAACATCGTCAGCTTTGACATAGCTACGGAGACCTGGTTTTGAAATGCGCTTCAAGCCGGAAATAACACGTTGTTTATTCTGACCATACTTAAGGAATACACGAATCATACCTTGTTTGCCATCTTCTGTAACTTCATAATCGCGAATAAAACCTTCACGTTTAAGAATTTCAGAGATGTCTTTTTTGATTTTTGAGGCAGGAACATCTAATGCATCGTGACGCACCATGTTGGCGTTACGAATACGTGTTAGATAGTCTGCAATTGGATCAGTCATGACCATTGATTAATTTACCTCCCTTTCCTGTCTAATTAAATTACCAGCTAGCTTTTTTCATACCTGGGATTTGGCCTTCATGTGCTAATTGACGAAGGCAAACACGGCAAAGCTTGAATTTACGATAAACAGAATGTGGCCGGCCACAACGTTCGCAACGAGTATATTCTTGCGTTGAAAACTTTGCGGGACGATGATTCTTAGCAATTAAAGACTTCTTAGCCAATTGTTCGACCTCCTTTATTTGGCAAATGGCATACCGACTTGTGTTAAGAGTTCACGTGACTCTTCGTCAGTATTGGCAGTTGTGACAATCACAATATCCAAACCACGAACACGTGCAACCTTATCAAAATCGATTTCAGGGAAAATTAATTGTTCTTTGATACCAAGTGTGTAGTTACCACGACCATCGAATGAACGTGTGCTGACACCATGGAAGTCACGGACACGTGGTAACGAAACGTTGATCAACTTATCTAAGAAGTCATACATCCGTTCTCCACGCAAGGTAACCTTAGCCCCAATTGACATACCTTCACGCAAACGGAAACCGGCAATGGATTTCTTAGCTTTGGTAATCAATGGCTTTTGACCAGAAATAAGTGTTAATTCTTCAACAGCGTTATCCAAGTTCTTAGAGTTAGATACGGCGTCACCAACACCCATATTTAAAACGATTTTTTCAATCTTTGGAACCTGCATTACTGAAGCATAATTGAATTTTTCAACTAAAGCAGGTGTGATTTCTTTAACGTAGCGTTCTTTTAAGCGACTCGTCATTTAAGAGTTATCCTCCCTTCCTTGCTTACTTGTCAGTCTTTACGACTTTATCGATTGGTTCGCCAGTTTTTTTAGAAACACGAACTTTTTTGCCATCAACAACCTGATAACCAATACGTGTTGGTTGGTTGGTTGAAGGATCGATCAACATGACGTTTGAGACATGAATAGCAACTTCTTGATCTTTGATTCCACCTTGGGGATCAGCGTTAGATGGCTTTTGATGTTTCTTAGCAACATTAACGCCTTCGACAATAACACGGTCCTTCTTAGCAAGTACTTTAAGCACTTTACCTTCTTTACCTTTGTCCTTGCCGCTAATTACTTTGACTTTATCACCAGTTTTTACGAACATCGTCTGATGTGCACCTCCTCATGGACTACTTGAAATGATTGACTATTATAAAACTTCCGGAGCTAATGAGACGATCTTCATAAAGTCGTTATCACGCAGTTCACGAGCAACCGGCCCAAAAATACGAGTTCCACGAGGGCTCTTGTCTGGGTTGATGATGACAGCGGCATTTTCGTCAAAACGGATATATGAACCATCTACACGACGTGCACCTGAGCGCGTACGTACGATGACAGCTTTCACAACATCGCCTTTTTTGACAACGCCACCTGGTGTTGCTTGTTTAACAGTAGCAACAATTGTATCACCGATGTTCGCAGTCTTACGATTGGAGCCACCAAGAACTTTAATTGTCAAGATCTCACGAGCACCTGAATTATCAGCAACTTTAAGTCGACTTTCTTGTTGAATCACTTTAGTTTCCTCCTCTCGTCATTCTTGACGTTCTTTAAATGATAACTGCCTTTTCAACAACTTCTAATAAACGGAAGCGTTTTGAACGAGATAACGGACGAGTTTCCATGATCCGAACAATATCGCCAACTTTTGCTTCGTTGTTTTCGTCATGCGCATAATATCTCTTCGAATACTTAACGCGTTTACCATAGACAGGATGAGTATGGTATGTTTCAACCGAAACCGTGATTGTTTTATCCATTTTATCGGAAATCACACGACCTTGGTAAACCTTACGATGATTACGAGTTTCTTCGCTCAAGTTGTAAATCTCCCTTCCGATTATTTTTCAAGTTCTTGCTGACGAAGAACCGTCTTGATACGAGCAATGTTTTTACGAACTTGCTTAAGACGAGCGGTATTTTCCAACTGACCTGTTGCTTGTTGGAAACGTAGGTTGAACAATTCTTCTTTATATTGCTTTTCTTTATCAAGCATTTCAGCAGTGGTTAACTCTTTAATTTCACTAGTCTTCATTAGCTTCGCCACCTACTTCCTCGCGCTTTACAAACTTAGTCTTGATTGGCAGTTTATTAGAAGCTAACCGTAATGCTTCACGAGCAACTTCTTCAGAGACACCGCTAATTTCGAATAAGATCTTTTCGCGTTTTACAGGAGCTACCCAGCCAGCTGGTGCACCTTTACCAGAACCCATACGTACGCCGACACCTTTAGCAGTGTACGATTTATGTGGGAAAATACGAATCCAGACACGTCCGCCACGTTTCATGTAACGGGTCATTGCAACACGGGCAGCTTCAATCTGTCGGTTACTGATCCAATGTGATTCGAGAGCACGTAATCCGTATTCACCAAAGTTAAGTTCCTTACCGCCTTTTGCAGCTCCACGCATCTTGCCACGGAACTCGCGACGATGTTTCACACGCTTAGGTACTAACATTGATTATTTTCCTCCTTTCGCGCTTCTATTATCTCTTCTGTTATCACGACGACCATTATCACGACGGCCACGTTTGTTATTGTTCTTATCACCAGTATCAGCGTCACGAACAACCTTTTGACCTGGTAAAATTTCACCACGATAGATCCAAGTCTTAACACCTAATTGACCATAAGTGGTTGTTGCTTCGTTCCATGAGTAATCAATGTCTGCACGTAATGTATGCAAAGGAACAGTTCCTTCTGTATGCCATTCACGACGAGACATATCAGCCCCATTTAAACGACCAGAAATTTGGGTTTTAATCCCCTTAGCACCTGCACGCATTGTACGTTGTGTTGCTTGACGTTGAGCACGACGGAAGGCAACACGAGCCTCTAATTGACGAGCAATTGACTCACCAACTAATTGTGCATCTAGATCTGGTTGTTTGATTTCAACAATGTTGATGTGTACTTGCTTACCAGTTAAATCATTCAAAGCCTTGCGTAAGTTTTCAACTTCAGCGCCGCCTTTACCAATGACCATACCTGGCTTAGCAGTATGAATAGAAACATTGACACGTTTTGCTGAACGTTCAATTTCAATTTGTGAAACTGAAGCATCAGCTAACTTCTTAGCAATATATTTACGGATTCTTAAATCTTCATGAAGATAGTCAGCATATTCTTTGTCAGCATACCATTTGGCATCCCAATCGCGGATAACGCCAACACGAAAACCGATCGGATTTACTTTTTGACCCACGTTTTTCCCTCCTATTCTTCTCTTTCTTTAACAACCACAACGATGTGGCTTGTACGTTTATTGATTGGTGAAGCTGAACCTTTAGCACGAGGACGGAAACGTTTAAGCGTTGGTCCTTCGTTCACGTACGCTTCACTGACAAACAAATTTTGTGCATCTAAATCATAGTTATGTTCTGCATTGGCAATTGCTGATTTTAAAACTTTTGCGACAACGGGTGAAGCACCACGTTGTGTGAATTGTAAAATAGCTAATGCTTCTGCGGCCTCTTTGCCACGAATCAAATCGACTACCAGGCGAGCTTTACGAGGCGCAATACGAACAGTTCTTGCTTCTGCTCTTGCTGTTGTTACTTGATCTGCCATCGACTAATCTCTCCCTTCTACTTTGCAGCCGTCTTTTTATCGTTACTACCATGGCCATGGAATGTTCTTGTTGGTACAAATTCGCCGAGTTTATGACCAACCATATCTTCTTGAACAAAGACAGGGACATGTTTGCGACCATCATAAACTGCAATTGTGTAACCAACGAAACTTGGGAAAATCGTTGAACGACGTGACCAAGTTTTGATAACTTGTTTCTTTTCACTATCTGCCTGTGCAGCAATCTTCTTCAAAAGATGCTCGTCAGCAAAAGGTCCTTTTTTAAGGCTACGACCCATTATGTTACCTCCCTTGAACGTGATTAGTAATTACGTTTTATTTACCTTTACGATGACGAATAATAAGTTTCTCTGAACGAGCCTTAGAATTACGTGTCTTCTTACCCATCGTCTTCTTACCCCATGGTGACATAGGAGATGGACGACCGACAGGTGCTTTACCTTCACCACCACCATGTGGGTGATCGTTAGGGTTCATAACTGATCCACGAACTGTTGGGCGGAAACCTAACCAGCGTTTACGACCAGCTTTACCAATATTGATCAATTCGTGCTGTTCATTACCAACTTCACCGATTGTCGCACGACCAGCTGAAAGAACCATACGAGTCTCACCGGAAGTTAAACGAATCAAAGTGTACTTAGCTTCATGTCCAAGAATCTGAGCAGAAGTACCGGCTGAACGAACAAGTTGTCCACCCTTGCCAGGCTTCAATTCAATGTTATGAACTAATGTACCAACAGGAATGTTTGCAAGTGGCAAAGCATTACCTGGTTTAATATCGGAATTAGGACCAGATTCGACAACAGTGCCAACCTCTAAGCCTTTAGGCGCGATGATATAAGCTTTAATACCATCCTCGTAGTGTAATAATGCAATGTTTGCTGAGCGATTTGGATCATATTCGATCGCTTTAACAACTGCTTTGACATCGTCTTTATTACGTTTGAAATCAATAACACGATACTTCTGTTTATGACCACCGCCACGATGACGTACCGTGATGTGACCATGTGCATTACGACCAGCAATGCGGCTTTGTGATTCTAACAAAGTCTTTTCTGGAGTCGTTTTTGTGATCTCGGCAAAATCCGAGCCAGTCATATTACGACGTCCGTTGCTGGTTGGTTTGTATTTAACAATCGCCAATTTTATTCCCTCCTGTTATTAATATTTGATAGGAACTAGTCTTCAAAAATCTTAATTTCATCAGAATCGGGTGTCAAAGTAACGATTGCTTTACGGCGTTTCTTAGTGTAGCCTTCATACCGGCCATAGCGTTTCTTCTTACCACGAACATTTAAAATATTGACTTCTTTAACTTTAACGCCAAAAATCTTTTCGATTGCTTGACGAACTGTGACCTTGTTTGCATGAACATCGACTTCAAAAGTATATTTCTTTTGGTCCATGATGCCCATTGATTGTTCAGTCACGATTGGACGAATAATAACGTCATGTGCTGCCATTAACCAAGCACCTCCTCAATTTTTGAAAGAGCGGCTTGTGTCAAGATCAACTTCTGGTTATTAACAACGTCTAATACGTTGATACCTTCAGCTTCAACAACAGAAACATTTGGCAAATTACGTGCGGATAAAGCAGCAAAATCATTATCTGCTTCGAGCACAACCAAAGCCTTAGTTGCGACATTTAATCCAGCTAAAACATCTGCAAAAGCTTTTGTCTTAGGTTGGTCAAAGTTCAATCCGTCCACAACAATCAAATCACCATCAATAACCTTTTGTGAAAGGACTGATTTGATTGCTAAACGCCGTACTTTTTTAGGTAGCTTATAAGCGTATGATCTTGGGGTAGGTCCGAAGACAATACCACCGCCACGCCATTGAGGAGAACGGATAGAACCTTGGCGAGCACGTCCTGTACCCTTTTGACGCCAAGGCTTACGTCCACCACCGCTTACAGCTGAACGGTTCTTAACTGCATGTGTACCTTGACGTAATGATGCACGTTGCATGATGATTGCGTCGAAGATAACACTTTCGTTTGGTTCGATTCCGAAAATTGCATCGTTTAATTCAACTGTGCCATTTTCAGTTCCGTTTTGTTTATAAAGTGTGACATTTGCCATGATTAAATCCTCCTTTCTCGATTACTTCTTCAATGATTTAACTGCAGATTTAATTGTTACAAATGAGTTCTTAGCTCCAGGTACATTACCCTTAATCAAGATCACGTTGTGTTCAGTGTCTACACGAACAACTTCAAGGTTTTGAATCGTTACCTTATCATTACCCATACGTCCTGGCAACATCTTGCCTTTGAATACACGGTTGATAATGGCACCCATTGAACCAGGAATTCTATGATAACGTGAACCGTGAGTCTCAGGACCACGTGATTGACCAAAGCGTTTAATGTTACCTTGGTAACCATGACCTTTCGTAATGCCAGTTACATCGACTAACTCGCCAGCAGCAAAGATATCAGCCTTAACTTCTGAACCTAATTCATAATCTCCTAGCTCAACATCACGAATTTCTCGAATGAAGCGCTTAGGAGTCGTGTTTGCTTTAGCAGCATGACCTTTAGCTGGTTTGTTCGACAAGACTTCACGTACATCTTGATAACCTAACTGAACTGCTTCGTAACCGTCGTTTTCAACGGTTTTAACTTGTAAAACAACGTTTGAACTAGCTTCGATAACAGTAACAGGAAGTAATTCACCATTTTCGGTGAAGACTTGCGTCATTCCAACCTTTTTCCCTAAGATTCCTTTTCTGGTCATGACTACACCTCCATTTTTTTGAATTTATTATAACTTGATCTCAATATCAACGCCGCTTGGTAGGTCAAGCTTCATTAAAGCATCGACCGTCTTAGCAGATGGGTTGACAATATCGATCAAACGCTTATGCGTCCGGATCTCAAACTGCTCACGAGAATCCTTATACTTATGTGGTGAACGCAACACTGTATACAAGCTACGTTCTGTTGGCAGTGGAATTGGGCCACTGATCGAAGCACCAGTACGTTTTGCAGTTTCAACGATCTTCTCAGCTGATTGGTCTAAAATGCGGTGCTCATAAGCCTTCAACCGAATACGAATCTTTTGTTTTGCCATGGAATTTACCTCCTTTTCGTCACATGAATGGACAGGCTCAGTAGAAATTTTCCGACATAACCGTCGTGGCAATGCGGCCGGGTGTGTCGCAACCTCCTACATCAATGCCCTCAATAATGTACCTGCACAGGTGCATAGTAGCCCCTTGATGACAAGCACTTTATCTATAATACAGTAAAAGCGTTGATAATACAACACTTTATCCTCACTTTTTTTGAAAAAAACGGCATTTTTCAGTCACATTTTAATAGAACGTTTTCGCGAAATAATAATGATTCAAGATCAATTTCAATACGACAAAAAAAGATGCTGCGATTAACCGCAACATCTTTTTAAACAAGATTTAAGAATTAGCAATCACTCATCCTAGTTCGTTAAAAACTATTTGCCTGAGTTGCCACCATTCTTCTTGATAATTTCTTCTTGAATTGACTTAGGAACTGGTGCGTAATGATCAAAAGTCATTGTAAATGTCCCACGACCCTGAGTAGCAGAACGCAATGTTGTTGCGTAACCAAACATCTCAGACAATGGTACAAAGGCATTAACTACTTGAGCGTTACCACGTGCTTCCATGCCATCAAGTTGTCCACGACGTGCAGTCACCTGACCCATGATATCACCAAGGTAATCTTCAGGAGCAACGATTTCAACCTTCATGATTGGTTCAAGGATAACAGCACCAGCGGCACTTGCAGCATTACGTAAGGCCATTGAAGCAGCAACTTTAAAGGCTGCTTCAGAAGAATCGACTTCATGATATGAACCATCGTACAACTTAGCTTTAACGTCGATCAATGGGTAGCCAGCAAGAACGCCGTTTGCCATTGACTCCTTCAAGCCTTGTTCTACAGAAGGAATGTATTCACGAGGAACAACACCACCAACGATGGCATTTTCAAATTCGAAGCCTTTACCTTCATCATTAGGTGTAAATTCAATCCAAACATCACCGTATTGACCTTTACCACCAGACTGACGAACGAATTTACCTTGTGCTGAAGCTTGCTTCGTAAATGTTTCACGATAAGCAACTTGTGGTTCACCTACTTCAGCATCAACGTTAAATTCACGACGCATACGATCAACGATGATATCCAAATGCAACTCACCCATGCCGGCAATCAATGTTTCACCAGTTTCAGAGTTAGTTTCAGCTTTGAAACTTGGATCTTCTTCGGCAAGTTTTTGAAGAGCAACGTCCATCTTATCTTGGTCAGCTTTAGTCTTTGGCTCGATTGATACTTGGATAACTGGGTCAGGAAAGACCATTGATTCCAAGATCAAAGGATGGTTGACAGCGGTCAACGAGTCACCTGTTGTCGTATTCTTCAAACCAATTGCAGCAGCAATATCGCCTGAGAAGACTTCAGGGATTTCTTGACGGTGGTTGGCGTGCATTTGAAGCAAACGACCTACGCGTTCACGTGTATCTTTCGTAGCATTCAAAACATATGAGCCGGACTCAAGTGTTCCTGAATAGACACGGATAAACGTTAAACGTCCAACGAATGGATCAGTAGCAATCTTGAATGCCAAGGCAGCGAAGTCTTTGTCATCACCAGCCATTAATTCAACCTTGTCCCCAGTATTAGGGTCAGTTGCATTGTATGGTTTAACATCGAGTGGTGATGGTAAGTAATCGTTGACAGCATCAAGCATCATTTGCACACCTTTGTTCTTGAATGCTGAACCAGCCAAAACTGGATAAGCTTCCAAGTTCAAAGTTGCTTTACGAATTGCGGCTTTGATTTCATCTTTGGAAATCTCTTCGCCTTCGAGATACTTGTCCATGATTTCATCATCAACATCTGCAAGTGATTCAATCATTTCGTTACGGCGTTTAGTTGCGTCTTCTTTATATTGTTCAGGAATATCAACAGTGTCCCATTTTGTTCCTAAAGCATCTTCGTCATACAAGTCAGCTTTCATTTCAACTAAGTCAATGACACCTTCGAAGTTATCTTCAGCACCAATTGGCATTTGAATAGGTAAAGCATTAACTTGAAGACGATCGCGAATTGTACCAACTGAATAATCGAAGTTTGCACCGATCTTATCCATTTTGTTGATGAACACAATTCGGGGAACACTATAAGTTGTTGCTTGACGCCAAACGTTTTCTGTCTGTGGTTCAACACCAGCTTGGGCATCAAGGACCACAACGGCACCATCTAAGACACGGAGTGAACGTTCAACTTCAATTGTGAAGTCAACGTGCCCTGGGGTATCAATGATATTGATACGGTGATCTTTCCATTGTGCAGTCGTTGCAGCAGAAGTGATTGTAATACCACGTTCCTGCTCTTGAGCCATCCAGTCCATTTGTGAAGCACCTTCATGGGTTTCACCGATTTTATGGATTTTACCTGTGTAGTACAGGATACGCTCAGTTGTCGTTGTTTTACCAGCATCGATATGAGCAACGATACCAATGTTACGTGTTTTTTCCAAAGGGAATTCACGTTTATTTGCCATTCAAAGTTTCTCCTCTCAGAGTAAAGTAGACAATCCGCTAGTAACCGCGCCATTGCCTCTATACAAAAGTGAGCGGCGGATTGTTCCACTGCTCGCAATAAAAAATCTTACCAACGATAATGTGCAAATGCACGGTTAGCATCAGCCATTTTATGTGTATCTTCACGTTTCTTGACAGCTGAACCAGTGTTGTTTGCAGCATCCATGATCTCGTTAGCTAAGCGCTCGTCCATCGTGTGTTCGTTACGAAGACGTGCATAGCTTACCAACCAACGTAAACCAAGTGTTGTACGACGTTCTGGACGAACTTCGATTGGCACCTGATAGTTAGAACCACCAATACGGCGAGCCTTAACTTCAAGTACAGGCATAACATTTTTCATTGCTTCTTCGAAGACTTCAAGTGGCTCCTTGCCAGTCTTTTCTTTAACGATGTCAAATGCATCATAAAGAATAGTTGAAGCAGTACCACGCTTACCATCGATCATCAAACGGTTGATCAAGCGTGTGACTAATTTGGAATTATAAATAGGATCGGGCAAAACATCGCGTTTTGTCACGTTACCTTTTCTTGGCATTGAGTAAACCTCCTAGTAATTGGTCATTAATTTAATTATTTTAGTTCTTAGGGCGCTTTGCACCATATTTCGAACGGCTTTGTTTACGGTCTTGAACACCGGCAGTATCTAAAGCACCACGAATGATATGATAACGGACACCAGGAAGGTCTTTTACACGGCCCCCACGAATTAAAACAACACTATGCTCTTGCAAATTATGGCCGATACCAGGAATGTAAGCTGTCACTTCAATTAAGTTAGACAGACGAACACGCGCATATTTACGCAATGCAGAGTTAGGTTTCTTAGGTGTCATGGTTCCGACACGAGTTGCAACCCCACGTTTCTGTGGCGCAGGATTATCAGTTAAAGCTTTCTTTTTACTGTTGTAACCAAAGTTCAAAGCAGGTGAATCTGACTTTGTTGTCTTTGATTGACGGCCTTTACGTACCAATTGATTAATTGTTGGCATCAAAGATCCTCCTCAATTATTATTCTGGTTTAAGTACACACATCCAGGCGGTTCTTTTTTTGGTAAAAAATAACGCCTAAATGAATATAGGCTTGGAATAAAGCAGCACGGACACCGAAGCATCGAACAATATTCATTAAGCACCTTAAATACATTAGCACGAACACCAGAAGATGTCAAATCGGCATTGATAAAAGTGAGCGGTTTTATTTTCTCAGTTTATTGTTTTGATCGGCTTAAATTCCCTAATCATTGACTGTTTCATCATTCGACCCCCGAAAATAATACTTCGGACAGCCTCAAAAGTTCCGCGCATGAAATGGCGCACGCCACTCCTTCGTGTGAGTCTGTTAAGGAATTTATCTAATCGGACGGTTGATACTGCCGCCGATTCATTTAGTCGTATTTTCCCAGATACTTTCGGTGTACCTCTTCTCGTGCAAGGAAATATCTCACTTGGCGTCCTCTTTATGATCAGCAATCCCGCAAGTCAATTCATTAGCCCAGTCATCAACTTTTTCTGTGATTTCACCAAGAAGTAATTTTGATTGACGATGTCTGAGATTACAATATGATGCTTGGCCAAGATCTTACTGAAGGCCTGCTAAATATGACAATTAAATCCGTAGGACTCGTGGAATTCGTTGAACAAAAAGGCTTGGATTATGCAGTGGGAATCAGCGGAAACAATCTCTCTAACGGTCAAAAAAAGGCGTAGAAATTGCTCATGCACTTATCTTGAATCGTCCGATACTGATTGTAGACGAATCAACTAGTCCCCTTAATAATCTTAATAACAAGGGTACTGAATGTATTCAAGAGATAATTCTTAGCACTGGAAAAATTGTTCTGGTGGTCGCACATCGCGCTTCCGAGAGTGATCTGGCTCTAATTGACAGAGCGATTATTCTCGACCAGATTAATCGGTAAGCACAAATTTTCGGACAGCTTCAGCAATGCCATCAGCATCATTAGTCGATGTTATATATGTCGCATGGTCTTTAGCCAGCTCAGAGCCATTGCCCATCGCAATTGCTATGCCGGCGAAGTCAAACATTGGAATATCATTTTGTTCGTCGCCAATAGCCATAACTTCAGCAGACTCGAGACCTAACTTGGCAGCTAGGTCTTTTAAGGCTTGCCCTTTGTTGACGTGTTGGTTTAGAACCTCGAGGAAATTTCTACCGGACCGCACAACATAGAAGTCAGGTGAGAATGTACTACGCACCTCGTTCTCAACCAAGTCTAGTTGTTCCGCCTCGCCGATGAAGAGACCTTTCGCGATTGAAAAGTCGGCCGACTGCTCGTCTGGAGTACGCACGTAGATGCCTGCAAGATTCTCATATGCCTGGACAACGGTGATCCAATTGACATCATGACTGGCTGTGTAGATACTACTGTGCTCATCTAGCACGTTGAACGGAATGCCCTTCTTTTCCGCAAAAGCGGTTAGAGCACGATAGGTGGCATTGTCTAACAAATGCTTAGCAACAACTTCGCCAGTAACGGTCTCAATCACCGCGCCGTTGAAAGTAATAACATACTGGTTTGAACCTTCGATACCTAATTGCGCTAAGAAATGAGTCACTCCCGCAAGTGGACGACCTGTGCAAAGTACAACTTTTATGCTTTTTGTCAACGCCTGCTGAATGACTTCAATCGTACTATCTAGGAGTTCTTGCTTGCTACTGAGTAACGTATCATCGACGTCTATTGCGATTAATTTGATAGTCATTTATTTGTCCTCTTTAGAATTCAGTTAGTCCGTCGTCGAGTGGGAATTGAAGGAAATGACGAGAGTTTCTGTACGGCGAATCCAGATGTGACTGTAGCATCTGCATGACTTATTCCATGTTGCTAAAATCGGGCATTAACATACTGGCAAAAGAACCAATGAAGTTTGTTCGCGTACCCGAACGAACCGCAGCGATGACCTGTTTTGCTCCTTGGTCACCGGCAGCAAGTGTTAAGTTGTTCATTGAAATGATTTCACCAGCTGCGGGCAGTTGATCGATATGTAGAATCCAATCAACATTGATACTGCCGATTATTATAATCTAATTTGTGATAGCGGCCTCCATATTAGCTTTTCTGATTTCAATTTTACCATATCTAGGACTTTCACCGTTACAAAAAACCAAGACAGTGCGCGGATCTATTTTCTCAGGTTGTTGTTCGGCTTCAAAAAAGAACTAGTTCTTTTTAAATGAGCTTTAAGAAGCCTGATCGATGCTACTTCATCCCTACTTTCATCCGTAAAAGCTACTGATTCAGCGGTATCAAAACACGGCTGTCATATTTTCTTCATCTTTTCTAATTGACTTGTTGAAAAAGCAACCCATTCTGGCTTAAAGAATAACCGCTCATTCGTTTTGCACCTCAATGAAAGTTCGTCAAATAAACGATGGCTATATCTCGGACCGCCGCTGGAGTTAAATAGAAAATTGCATCCTTGAGGTCGTATGTTTGCCGTAAAAAAACCACATAAATTATTTTTATAAATTCATGTGGGTATTGATTAGTTCCTTATTCTGTTGATTAATAACTTTCATTTTGTGATGCCGAATAAAACTTTCCGCTAGTTGATAAAACGAGAAATTATTTTTCGGTGTATCTACCTTTAGAACGAAAAAATCGAGGTAGAAATGATGATACTTTTAATTAATTTACTTGCCTTCATGTTTGGTGCAACCATTGGCTCGTTTTTTGCCTTAGTTGTCGAACGCTTACCACAGGGATTGGATGTCGTTTTTACGCCATCTCACTGTGATCATTGCCAAACCAAACTGCAATATTATGATCTCATTCCGATTATCGGTTATTTCAATCAAGGCGGCAACTGTCGCTTTTGCCATAATTGGATTTCACCACAATCATGCTTCATTGAGATCATTGGTGGCCTCAGTAGTTGTTGGATTCTTAATCAATATAACACTTATCATCTTCTGGGAGCCAGTTTATTCCTGCTGCTATTCTATGCCGCTATTTTTGATCTGGCATACCACTATGTTGATCAACTTGTATTAACCCTAATGTTCAGCCTAACCATCATCTTACAAAATCGTGCATTGTTTGCTAACTTACTACCCGCCCTAGTTGTTGCCATCGTGCTGTGGCTTCTTTCCAGTCTCACTCATGGACTAGGTTTAGCAGATATTGAACTAATTGTCATTCTCGTTTTGGCATTTGGGCTTCAAATAACACTTTGGCTCACACTGTTTGCATGTCTATTCGTCATCCTGAAATATTATCGTCATCATTATCTGCCAAACATTGAAATTGCCTTCATCCCGTTTTTCTATATGGCTTATTTTCTTATACCTTGGTTACCTCTTAGATTCTAAGAACGCAAAAAAACAGCATGACAACGAAAAGTCGTTATCATGCTGCTCAAAGACAGGGATAAATCCTCTATTCTTTATTTATGATCATCTTTGCTGGCTTCAGCTTCAGCCTCGCTCTTTTCCTTCATTTGCTTTTCGATGTCGGAAATCGAGTAAATGCTTTGAGAGGAAGCACCGACCATTTCTGGTTCCATATGACGATACTTCGCCATACCAGTACCTGCAGGAACGATTTTACCAATGATGACATTTTCCTTCAGACCAATCAATGGATCATTTTTACCACGGATCGAAGCGTCTGTCAGAACACGTGTTGTTTCCTGGAATGATGCGGCAGATAAGAAACTATTTGTCTCCAATGATGCCTTAGTAATTCCAAGTAAAACAGGACGGCCAGTTGCAGGAATACCACCATTGACCAAAGTGATTTGGTTTTGTTCAGTGAAGTCCGCAATATCAAGTAATGTCCCTGGTAAGATTTCTGTATCACCGGGATCCAGTACACGAATCTTGCGTAACATCTGACGAACCATTACCTCGACGTGCTTATCACTAATTTCAACACCCTGCATCCGATACGTCTTTTGAACTTCGGATAACAAGTAGTTTTCAGTTGTAATGACGTCACACACACGAATTAATTGCTTAGGATCGATTGAACCACCAGTTAACTTGGCACCACGTTCAACATGATCACCCTCAGCAACCGCTACGCTTGAGGCATAAGGGACACTATAAGTTCTGGTATCCGTTGTACCTTCTACGGTGATTTCGCGAGTATGTTCAGCCGGATTCTCATCAATAGCCGTCACAGTACCCGTAACTTCAGTGATCACTGCAAGACCCTTAGGATTACGAGCTTCAAAAATTTCTTGAACACGTGGTAAACCTTGAGTAATATCTTCGCCGCCAGCAACACCGCCGGAATGGAAGTTACGCATGGTCAACTGAGTACCTGGTTCACCGATAGATTGTGCAGCAACCGTACCGACTGCCTCACCAACCTCAACTTCATCGCCAGTTGCTAAGTTGTAACCATAGCATTTCTTGCAGACACCATGTTTGGTATCACAAGTGAAGACCGAACGAATTGTCGCTTGTTCAACACCTGCATAAACGATAGCATGAGCAGTATCTTCGTCAACTAATTGACCACGAGTTGCAATTGTTTCACCCGTTTCAGGGTTAACGATTGATTTTTGTAAATAACGACCAACTAAACGATCATACAGTGACTCGATCAATTCATTACCTTCGCGAATCGCCTTGATGACGATACCACGGTCAGTGCCACAATCTTCCTCGCGAACAATGACATCTTGCGCAACGTCGACTAAACGTCTAGTCAGATAACCAGAATCGGCAGTCTTCAAGGCCGTATCAGTCATACCTTTACGAGCACCGTGAGTTGACATGAACATTTCCATGACTGATAAGCCTTCACGGAAGTTTGACGTTACAGGAACTTCCATCATACCACCGTTAGGAGCAGCCATTAATCCACGCATACCAGCTAACTGTGTAAAGTTAGAAATCGAACCACGGGCACCAGAATCACTCATCATTGAAATTGGGTTGGCAGGATCAAATGAATCAACCAATTCTTGTTGAATTTCATCCTTAGCATCGTTCCAAATCGTGATCACACGGTCATGGCGTTCCTGGTCAGTAATCAAACCACGACGGAACTGTTTCGAGACGTTCGCAACTTTCTTGTGAGCATCATCAACAATACGATCTTTATCAGGCATGGTTGGTACATCGGCAACCCCGACGGTTAAGCCGGAAAGCGTACATACCGTGTAACCTAATTCTTTCATATCATCGAGTAACTCTGAAGTACGTTGAACCTTATACACTTTAAAGACCTGAGCGATGATATCGGATAAGAAGCCCTTCTTGAATGGTGTGACTAATTCAGCATCCGATAATTTTGCATGAATGTCTTCGCCAGGCTTCAAGTAGTAGTCACTTAAATCCTCATCCACTAAGTTTTTGGACGTGGGTTCATTCAGATATGGAAAATCAGTTGGCAAGACTTGATTAAAGATGGCTTTACCAACGCTCGTCACTAAGACGCCATGACGATATTTCTCATCAAAAGGCTTCTCAGGCATCGAGTCGATTGCTAATCCAATACGTGTATGATAATGAACGTCGCCGTTCTGCATTGCTGTCAAAACTTCGCCAATATTCTTGAAGATCATGCCTTCGCCTTCACGACCACGTTCTTCAAGGGTCAGGTAATAGTTACCCAACACAACGTCCTGTGATGGTGTCACGATAGGCTTACCATCTTTAGGTGCCAAGATATGGTGGGCAGCAAGCATCAACATACGAGCCTCAGCCTGTGCTTCGTCAGAAAGTGGCACGTGAATAGCCATCTGATCACCATCGAAATCGGCATTGTAAGCTTCACAAGCTAGTGGATGCAAACGGATAGATTTACCATCAACCAATACCGGCTCGAAAGCTTGGATTCCCAAACGGTGTAATGTAGGCGCACGGTTTAAAAGAACTGGTCTTTCTTTGATGACATCTTCCAAAACATCCCAAACATCGTCGTCTTGATGCTCAATCTTGCGTTTAGCATTCTTGATGTTAGAAGCAATGTCGCGCTTGACTAATTCATGCATGACAAAAGGCTTAAATAACTCAAGAGCCATTTGACGTGGCACCCCACACTGATAGAACTTCAACGTTGGGCCGACATCAATAACTGAACGGCCTGAATAATCAACACGCTTACCTAACAAGTTCTGACGGAAACGTCCCTGTTTACCTTTCAACATATGTGAAAGAGACTTCAGTGGACGATTACCAGGTCCAGCAACAGGACGGCCACGACGACCATTATCAATCAACGCATCAACGGCCTCTTGTAGCATCCGCTTTTCGTTTTGAACGATGATACTTGGCGCATTCAAGTCTAATAATCGTTTCAAACGATTATTTCGGTTGATCACACGACGATACAAATCATTCAAGTCAGAAGTGGCAAAACGGCCACCCTCCAGCTGTACCATCGGACGAAGATCTGGTGGAATAACTGGGATGGCATCCATAATCATCCATTCAGGACGATTGCCTGATTGGCGGAAAGCATCTAAGATATCCAAACGACGAATTGCGCGTGTCCGTTTTTGACCTTGGGCACTCTTTAATTCTTCTTTTAATTCGACAACTTCTTTTTCAAGATCAACTTGTTGGAGTAATTCCTTGATAGCTTCAGCACCCATTTTGGCATTGAATTTACCATGAAATTCTTCCATACGTTCACGATATTCTTGCTCTGTCATTAATTGCTTGCGTTCAAGTGTTGTTTCACCAGGATCGATCACAACATATGAAGCAAAGTAAATAATTTCTTCAAGCGCACGTGGGCTCATATCAAGGACGAGACCCATCCGACTTGGAATACCTTTGAAATACCAGATATGTGTGACAGGTGCAGCCAATTCAATATGGCCCATCCGCTCACGACGAACTTTAGAACGTGTAACTTCAACACCACAGCGATCACAAACAATCCCCTTATAACGGACACGTTTGTACTTACCGCAGGCACATTCCCAGTCTTTCGTGGGTCCAAAAATGCGTTCATCGAACAGACCATCACGCTCGGGTTTCAAAGTTCGATAGTTGATCGTCTCGGGCTTCTTAACTTCGCCGTAAGACCAACTACGAATCTTGTCCGGTGATGCAAGTCCGATCTGCATACTTTCAAACTTATTTACATCGATCAAAGATTTAGACCTCCCTATAATTTTCAGTCAGTAAACTTATTTTTCGGCCTTGTCAGCTTCAGCTTCATTACCTTTTCCGGTCAATTCTTCTAAAGCTTTACGAGCAACTTCTTCTTGGTGCTTCTTATCCTGTTCATCGGCATACTTTTGTAAGGCGTCATTATTGACAACTTCACTATCTTCATCGTCCATATCACGCAATTCAATTTCTTGATGATCAGCATCAAGCACCTTCATATCGAGACCTAAGGATTGCAATTCTTTGACCAAGACACGGAAGGATTCAGGAACACCAGGCTTAGGAATTGGATCGCCTTTGACAATCGCTTCATAAGTTTTGACACGACCAACGACATCATCTGACTTGTAGGTCAAAATTTCTTGTAGGGTATAAGCAGCACCATAAGCTTCAAGTGCCCAAACTTCCATTTCACCAAAACGCTGGCCACCAAACTGTGCTTTACCACCTAATGGTTGTTGTGTAACTAATGAGTAAGGCCCGATTGAACGTGCATGGATCTTATCATCAACCATGTGGGCCAACTTCATGTAATACATGACACCAACAGAGATACGGTTATGGAATGGTTCACCTGTTCGGCCATCATAGAGGACAGACTTGCCATCACTAGCCATGCCTGCCTCCTTAACGGTTTCCCAAAGGTCATCATCATTAGCCCCATCGAAAACAGGCGTTGAGACGTGAATGCCCAAGTTACGTGCAGCCATACCTAAGTGAAGTTCCAAAACCTGACCAATATTCATACGTGAAGGCACACCCATTGGATTCAAGAGAATATCAATTGGGGTACCATCAGGCATAAATGGCATGTCTTCTTCAGGAACAACGATTGAAACGGTCCCTTTATTACCATGACGTCCGGCCATCTTATCACCGACTTGAATCTTACGTTTCTGGGTGATATAAACCCGAACCATCATGTTGACGCCAGGTAAAAGTTCATCGCCAGCTTCACGCGTAAAGATCTTCACGTCTTGGATAATACCGCCACCACCATGAGGAACACGCAATGATGTGTCACGAACTTCGCGGGCTTTTTCACCAAAGATTGCGTGAAGTAAGCGTTCCTCAGCGGATAATTCAGTGACACCCTTAGGCGTAACTTTACCAACTAAGATGTCACCATCACGGACTTCGGCACCGACACGGACGATACCAAACTCGTTCAAGTCTTTCAGTGCATCTTCACCAACATTAGGAATTTCACGAGTGATCTCTTCAGGCCCTAACTTAGTGTCGCGTGCTTCTGATTCATACTCCTCAATATGGATTGAAGTGTAAATATCGTCTTTAACCAAACGTTCAGACAAGACAACAGCATCTTCAAAGTTATACATATTCCAAGTCATGAAAGCAATCAATGGGTTCTGACCTAAAGCTAATTCCCCATTTTCCATAGCAGGACCGTCAGCAATAATCTCACTCACATCAACGTGATCACCCTTGGCTACGATTGGACGTTGATTATAACTCTTACCAGCATTAGAACGACGGAATTTCATCAATGGATACTTATCGAGCGTTCCGTCTTCACGACGAATACGAACTTCTTTTGCATCAACAAATTCAACTGTCCCGGCATTCTTAGCAAGTAAAGCTGTCCCAGAGTCATGTGCAGTAACATATTCCATCCCAGTACCAACTAATGGGGCATGTGGGTTGATCAATGGTACGGCTTGACGCTGCATGTTAGCTCCCATCAACGCACGGTTCGAGTCGTCGTTTTCCAAGAAAGGAATGCAAGCTGTTGCGACGGCAACAACCTGTTTAGGCGAAACGTCCATGTAGTCAACTTTTTCAGGGCTGATTTCGATATTATCATCCTTGTGACGAGCCAAGACGGTCTCGTCTTTGAAACTACCATCTTCATTCAATGGTGAGTTAGCCTGAGCAACAATATAATTATCCTCTTCATCGGCAGTCAGATAATCGATTTTGTCAGTAACTTTGTGATCAGACCAGTCAACACGACGATAGGGAGTTTCAATAAACCCATATTTGTTCACAACAGCGTATGAAGCCAAGCTGTTGATCAAACCAATGTTAGGTCCTTCAGGAGTTTCGATTGGACACATACGACCATAATGCGTGTAGTGAACATCACGAACTTCATATCCGGCACGATCACGAGTTAAACCACCAGGCCCTAATGCAGAAAGACGACGTTTATGCGTCAACTCACCGAGCGGATTAGTTTGATCCATGAACTGTGACAATTGTGAAGAACCGAAGAATTCTTTAATTGAAGCAACAACTGGACGAATATTAATCAATTGTTGTGGTGTAACAGTCGCAATATCCTGAATTGACATTCGCTCACGAACAACACGTTCCATTCGAGCTAAACCAATTCTGAATTGATTTTGTAATAACTCACCCACGGAACGAATTCGACGATTACCCAAGTGATCAATATCATCAGTCGAACCTAAGCCTTCGCGTAAGTTCAAGAAGTAATTGATTGAGGCAATAATATCTGCGGGTGTAATATGTTTAACTTCTTCAGGAATGTTGGCATTACCAATCAAACGAACTTCCTTTTCAGGATCATTAGGCGAAACGACTTTAATCGTTTGAATCGTCATTGGTTCAGTAATGACACCCTCTTCAGAAGGTTCGAAAGTTTGCGTCTTAAAGTCATCACGAGCTAAATATGGGCTTAATTTGTCCATAACTTCGCGGTCAACCAAAGTACCTTTAGTTGCTAAAATCTCACCTGTATCAGGATCAGCGAGTGTCTCAGCCAAGGTTTGGTTAATTAAACGATGCTTCAAGCCAAGCTTTTTGTTGATCTTGTAACGGCCAACTGGTGCGAGGTCATAACGTTTTGGATCGAAAAAGCGCGCATAAAGTAATGAACGTGAGCTATCAGCGGTCTTAGGCTCGCCTGGGCGTAACCGTTCATAAATATCCTTCAACGATTCAGTTACACGCGAATCAGAAGTATCTTTATGGACATCCTTTTCCATCGTCAACATTAAGCTTTCATCTTCGCCTAACAGGTCGACAATTTCAGAATCCGAGCCAAAGCCAAGTGCGCGGATCAGAACGGACAATGGTAATTTACGTGTCCGATCAATGCGGACGTAGGAAATATCCTTCGCATCAGATTCATATTCTAGCCAAGCACCACGGTTAGGAATCACAGTGGTGCCATAAAGAGTACGGCTATTCTTATCCACGGATGAATTGAAATAAACACCAGGTGAACGGACTAATTGAGAAACAATAACACGTTCTGCACCATTAATAATAAACGTTCCTTGTTCGGTCATTAATGGGAAGTCACCAAAGAAGACGTCTTGAGTTTTGATCTCATTTGTCTCGTGGTTGGTTAGCTTAAGCGTAATATGCAATGGTGCAGAGTAATTTGCATCGTGCTGACGCGCCTCTTCAACGGTATATTTTGGTTCAAGAAGCTTGTAACCGACATATTCCAACGAAAGATTTCCAGCAAAGTCATCAATTGGCATGATATCTTGAAACATGCTTTGAAGCCCTTCATCTAGGAACCATTGGTAAGAATTTGTTTGGATCTCGATCAAATTTGGTAAATTTAAGACTTCTTTGATTCGTGCATACGAACGACGCGTCCGATGTTTACCATATTTCACGATATGTCCTATCAAACTGTTCACCCCTTCAAAAAATTCAATAGCTAACGATATTGCAAAAAGATTACAAATGTTACGTTTTGGTTAAGTTGCTATTTTATCCCTTTTTTGAGCAAAAAAAAGACAAAAACAACTCGCTCAGACTCATTGTTTTTGTACCCTATGATCACTAACCGGACAATAGATCGGCGTGATACTGCAATATCTAGCTACAGTTCTTTTTAGACCTTACAAGTATACCGAATCCAACCAGACGTGTCAACTTCATTGCCTTAATAAACAGTTACTATCTTCCATATCATAAAAGAGTAGCAATCCAAGAAACTTAGATTGCTACTCTGCTAGACATTCAGTACTTATTACAGGATGATGTGATTAACTATCTTGACGCATGCCTCGACGATCTCCCGCCAATTTAGCAATTTTGTCACTAGAATCATCACCATTATTGACTTCCTGTTCCCTCTCATGACGTTCACTCTGACTCATTGACTGCTCATCGAGATCTCGAGGTGGCAGCTTGCTTGAAGTAGGTTTGTCACCTTCTTCAGTCAAATGACCTGTGTCCAATGTCGATGTTTCTTCCTCAACGTTAACCGTATTCGTCTCACCATAACGTTTGGAGTCATGAATTTGATCGGACATTTTTTTCTTATCGTCTTGATGATGTTCGTTAGTCATGGCTTGTTGCCTCCTTTAAAGAATTCTGAGGGGTGATTGATTTACTCTTTTATCTTAACAAGCCGTTTTTAGACGTCACAACAATTATGCTTAATTCTCGTTAGCCCGCATAAAATCACCCGGTTGAACTGCTTGTGCACAAGTAAAGTGAACAACTTGCATCGCATGAGGCGCACGGTCGATGGGTTGATTCTGATCATCATACAAATCAGTTATCTTTTGAGAATGATGTGCAAAATTGGGACCATAAAATTCAACCGTATCGCCAATACCAAAATTATTTCGTTGTTGGACGGTTACTTGCTTGGACGCTTTGTCATAGGCAAGCACTTGTCCGACAAAAGTGTAACGAGGCATCCGGCGACGTTTGCCGAACAGCTGGAAGTTTTCGTCCGGTACGCCATAATAAAATCCTGTCGAAAGTTCACGTTGCGCGACTTTCCACAACTCATCTACCCACGCGGGATCGAGTTGATAATGTTCCGGATCAGCACAGTATGAACGCACTGCTGTCGAATAGACATTTGCAACCGTCGAAACGTAATGAATGGTCTTCATTCGGCCTTCAATTTTTAACGAATCCACACCCGCATCCACCAGATCGGGAATGTGTTCAATCATCGACATATCCACCGCACTCATCGAGAACTTCTCCAGTTGCCCATCTGGACCGTGTCCCATGAGTTCACGCTTTTGACCATTTTCAGGTAGATCAAATAAGTCATATTTCCACCGACAATTCTGTGCACAACCGCCTCGATTCGCATCTCTTAAACTGAGATGATTGGACAAAACACAGCGTCCGGAATAACCGATACACATCGCACCATGAATAAATGCTTCAATTTGAATATCCGTGTGTTGGCGGATTTCTTTAATTTCATCGATCCCGACCTCGCGTGCCAAAACAACGCGCTCAAGTCCTTCGTTTTTCCAAAAATTGAGTGTTTCATAATTCGTTGCTGAAGCCTGCGTCGATAAATGAACCTTGAGACCAGGAGCTTCGGTGATAGCAGTCTCAATCAAAGATGGATCTGACACGATCACAGCGTCAATACCTGCGTCTCGGACATGCCGATAGAATGCGCCGGCGCCGGCTAAGTTTTGCTCATGAGCGACTATATTCGCAGCGACATAGACCTTAGCACCACGTTCATGCGCGTATGCAGCCCCAGCGGCCATTTCATCAAAAGAAAAATTGCCGGCGCGAGAACGCAAGCCATAAGCATCTCCGCCAATATAAACAGCATCGGCACCATAATCAATAGCCACACGCAATTTTTCTGGCGTACCTGCAGGTGCTAAAACTTCTGGATGTTTGACTTTAATATTCTGCATTTATTTCACCTCATTTGGATCAAGATCGAAGAAGCCCAAGTCAAGCCCACGCCCATTTGGTTGATTGTGTGTCACTTGAACATCAAGTTGTTGCAATTGCGATTCAAGTGAGACCGAATTATCCTGCTGATCCAACAACTGGCGTGCTTGGTCAAAAGCTACCACAATCTGTGGAAACGTTTGGGAATCAGCATATAAACCGTCAAGTTTCCACCGTCGCAGGCCTAATTGCCAGAGCTTCGGTAGCACCGTCATCAAATCGACATCGTTATTCGCAAACACATGGGTTCCATTCACATCCTCATAGATCGAGTAATGTGTTTCGGGATGATGTGGTGCTGCGATAAACAAGCCGCGCTCGCGATCAGTCTCCGCGAGATGTTCTTGAACAAAGTTTGAATAATTACGCAATAATGGTCGACCTGACTGATGAATCACAGTTGCGCCGTAGACAAGAACTTCAACTGGAATCTTAATTGCCTTTGAGAGCGGCACCATTTCTTCGTATGGTACCTCACGCGCCAAGACAGCTGCAGTTGCTTGATGCTTCGCCCAGAAATTGATCTGTCGTGAACTTGTGACTAAATCCGCGGCATCGTAAATATAAGGAATGGTAATCTGTAACTGCTGCAAAAGATAAATGACGCCAGGATCACCTACGGAAATTTCGTCAACCGACATCGCCTGCAACGCCCTTAAATAGTTACCAACTTTTTTGATACGATCATTATGAAAAATCGCATTGACCGCCACCGTGACCTTTTTGTGATGTTGATGTGTTAATTGTACGACTTCGGCAAGTTCATCTAAATCAAAACTGTGCGGTAATCTTAATCCAAAATAATCTTCACCTAAATACAGGCGATCTGCACCAGCCTCAAGAAGCGCTTTCGCTTGTGGAAGACTAGCCACAGTTGCCACCAATTCAGTTCTCATAAAATACCTCTTCACCTACAAAGAATTCCCGTCAAGCATAGCATAAAAGATCCTCAAAAATCCAGACATCTTGGCACGACAAACAAAAAAAGCACACAATGGCCACATCATCTCCAATCACTAGATTTTTGATCTAAAGATTGGAGATGACGACAGCAACGTGTGCTTTCGTATAATGATCAATTCAAACTTTGATTGAGTATGACTAGATCTTGACAGGCTTCTTGGTCTCTGGTATCTCCGCTTGGTGAACAGCAAACGTAATCTTGCCCTTACGTCCACCAATCGTCAACGATGACCCTTGGTGGATTTCTTTACTCAATAACATCTCACTCACCTTATCTTCGATATCACGTTGTAAAGCACGACGAATTGGACGTGCACCATATTCAGGATCATAGCCATCCTGTGCGATAATATCCATTGCAGCAGGCGTGATTTTCACATCAATCTCTTGTTCTGATAAACGTGCAAGTAATCGTTTAGAAAGAATTTTGACGATCACACGCAATTGATCTTTGGTCAATGAATGGAAAATTACCGTTTCGTCGATTCGGTTCAAGAATTCAGGACGGAAGAATTGTTTCGTCGCTTCCATGATTTTCGATTGCATTTGTTGATATTGACTTGAAGCGTTATAACTGCTGAACCCGACGTTTTTATCGTCACGTAATGCAGTCGCACCCAAATTCGAGGTCATGATCAAAATGGTATTACGAAAATCAACTCGACGGCCTTTAGAATCAGTCAAGTAGCCATCATCTAAAACCTGCAATAACAAGTTGAAGACATCAGGATGTGCCTTTTCGACTTCATCGAATAGCACAACTGCATAAGGTTTATTACGCACCTTTTCGGTCAACTGGCCACCCTCATCGTAACCCACATAGCCTGGAGGTGAACCAATCAAACGCGAAGTTGTGAATTGTTCCATGTACTCAGACATATCGATTCGAATCAAGTTATCCTCAGAGCCAAACATCGCTTCTGCGAGCGCTTTTGCTAACTCAGTCTTACCGACACCGGTTGGTCCCAAGAATAAAAACGAACCAATTGGACGCTGTGGATCTTTCAAACCACTACGAGCACGACGAATGGCTCGGGAAACAGAAACCACTGCCTCGTCTTGACCAACCACGCGATCATGCAGAATCTTCTCAAGGTTAATCAAACGTTCACTTTCTTTTTTCTGCAGCTGGGTCACCGGAACACCCGTCCACTCAGAAACAACTTCAGCAACATGCTCAGCTTTGACTTGAATGTCCGCACGAATTGCTTGTTCATCCGGATCAAAATTTTCCAACTTCTGTTTGACAACCATTTCTTTCTCGCGAATGCTGGCTGCTTTTTCAAAGTTTTGCTGTTCGATTGCATTTTCCTTTTTATTGACCAAGTCATTCAACTCGCGCTTCATTCGGTCAGCCGGACTCATATCATCAGCTAAATCCAAACGAACTTTTGCCGCAGACTCGTCAACCAAGTCAATCGCTTTATCCGGCATAAAGCGTCCGGTAATATAACGATCAGCTAAAATCACGGCTTCATGTAAAGCTTCATCCGTGATTGTCACGCCATGATGTGCTTCATAACGCGGACGTAGGCCACGTAAGATTTCCTCGGTTTCTGCAGGCGTCGGCTCATTGATTTGAACCGTCGCAAAGCGGCGTTCAAGCGCGGAATCTTTTTCAACATATTTCTGATATTCATCTAAAGTTGTTGCGCCGATTAACTGCAATTCACCACGTGCCAAGGCTGGCTTGAGGATGTTCGAAGCATCTATCGCACCTTCAGCACCGCCTGCACCGATCAAGGTATGCAGTTCGTCAATAAATAGAATCACCTGACCATCTTGATAAACCTCATCGATGACTTTCTTCAAACGATCCTCAAACTCACCACGATATTTCGTCCCCGCGACTAACGATCCCATGTCCAACATCATTAAACGCTTCTCGCGCATATCTGCGGGCACATTGCCAGCGACAATACGCTGTGCGAGGCCTTCCGCAATCGCTGTTTTACCCACGCCGGGTTCGCCTAACAGTACTGGATTGTTCTTGGTTCGCCGACTTAGAATCTGAATAACGCGTTTGACCTCTTTCTCACGGCCAACAACGGGATCCATTTTATTTTCCGATGCGGCTTGCGTTAAATCTCTAGCCAGTGAGTTTAACGTTGGTGTAAGTGTTGATTGACTGCCTTGATTAGCCTTCGCAGGTTGTGCCTTACGTTTAATTGCCGATTCAGACAACCCCATCTTCTTGAACAGAAGTTGCTTGGTCTTGGATAGACTTAAACCCAAATTTGTTAGAATTCGTGAGGCAAGAATATCGTCCTCGCGTAATAAGCCCAGTAGAATGTGCTCAGTCCCAATTTTAACGGCACCCAAGCGTTTTGCTTCGTCACCGGCATAAGACAGAATCTGTTTTGACTTTGGCGAATACGGTAAATAACCATCTTCTTGCTCACTCTTCGATTGAACATCTGAAGAGCCGTAACCGGTAAATCGCTCAATCTCTTCTTTAACGTAATCCGTCGTAATCGTCAGCTGACGCAAAGTCTTACCAGCAATTCCACTGTTTTCAATTGTTAACCCAAGCAGTAAATGTTCCGTTCCAATGGCGTGATGGCGGAAATAACGTGCTTGTTCTTGCGCAATCATTAAAACTTGACTCGCACTTTCTGTAAATAAATTATCCAAGAGAACACCTTCCCTTTCAGTGAGTTGATTCTCACGACAGTCGTTGATAACGCAAACTATTCAATAAACCAATTAGTAAATTTGCACGCAGTGTTTCCTCAGCGATTCGATGATCTAAATTTAAAGTCTGGTGAGCGGCCAACACAGCGACGATTTGTGCTTCGCGCTTAGTGATCATATCATGATCGTAGAGTTGCTGCAAAAAAAACTGCAACTCATCCTCAGTCAGACGAGAATCCACAAAGTCCAACAATTGATCAATATAGTGATTCAAATCATTAAACTGCAACTTTTCGATTCGAATATAGCCACCGCCACCACGTTTACTTTCCACCCAATAACCCTGTTGCTGGTTAAAGCGCGTTTTGATCACATAATTAATTTGTGAGGGGACACAATTGAATTGTGCAGCAATTTCAGAACGATTAATCTCAATTTGCTGTTGTTCAGCGAGTATTTGTTTTAAATACGCTTCGATGATATCAGAAATATTTTGTCCAGCCATCACACAATCCTTTTTATAATTTATTAGCCTCCGTCAATCGACAATTATTATTGACCTTCATTGACCATTATTATAAAAGATAATGTTGTGAAAGCCAACTAATAAAACCTATAATCAATCAAATCGTACTTCCACAATACTAATTACTTCTAAAAAAATAAAAGTCAGATTCATTTAGCATGAATTCTGACTCACATGGTCGGAAAGACTGGATTCGAACCGGCGACCCCTACGTCCCGAACGTAGTGCTCTACCAAGCTGAGCTACTTTCCGATAATATTAACTTCTTGAGACATACTACCCACCTATTGTAACTTAAAACTGACGCTTAAAAAAGTGGTTTTGAATTATTTATGCCAACCTATTTGGTTTCACTTTTCAACGTACAGTGAGTTGTTTACACTCATTACAATTTTTAATCAAATAAAAAAACCTAAATCACAATTTAGGTTGAAAAGCGGAAGACGGGATTCGAACCCGCGACCCCCACCATGGCAAGGTGATGTTCTACCACTGAACTACTTCCGCATTTTTTATTTAATTCTTGGTACGATCGGGAAGACAGGATTCGAACCTGCGACCCCCTGGTCCCAAACCAGGTGCTCTAC
>NZ_AZFX01000067.1 GCF_001435835.1 Lapidilactobacillus concavus DSM 17758 | reverse complement strand
TGACCAACGGAACCTGCATAGAAACTTTGTTCAGTTTTGAGAGGTCTACTCTCAAACGAAAGTAACGCTTGATCGGGCCTATAGCTCAGCTGGTTAGAGCGCACGCCTGATAAGCGTGAGGTCGATGGTTCAAGTCCATTTAGGCCCATTGCTTTGAAAGAAGCAGCAACATGGGGGTTTAGCTCAGATGGGAGAGCGCCTGCTTTGCACGCAGGAGGTCATCGGTTCGATCCCGTTAACCTCCATTGATGGTCAGCAATGATCGTCAATGAACTCGTTCTTTGAAAACTGGATACTATGAAACTGTAATAACCGAGAAACACACGA
>NZ_AZFX01000066.1 GCF_001435835.1 Lapidilactobacillus concavus DSM 17758 | reverse complement strand
AGTAGGCCTTTGAAAACTGAACAAAGTTTCGTAATATGCAGGGTTCATGACAAGCAATTGTGATGAACACAAAGCAATAAACAACAACGAAGTCAATTCGCTAGTTAAGTAATTTATGAGTCACAAACTTTTATATGAGAGTTTGATCCTGGCTCAGGACGAACGCTGGCGGCGTGCCTAATACATGCAAGTCGAACGAGTTTCATTTTAAGGATCAAGGTGCTTGCACCGAGAGAATTAAAAAGAAACGAGTGGCGGACGGGTGAGTAACACGTGGGTAACCTACCCTAAAGTGGGGGATAACATTTGGAAACAGATGCTAATACCGCATAACGAACGAAACCACATGGTTTCGTTCTGAAAGATGGCGTAAGCTATCACTTTTGGATGGACCCGCGGCGTATTAGCTAGTTGGTGAGGTAACGGCTCACCAAGGCGATGATACGTAGCCGACCTGAGAGGGTGATCGGCCACATTGGGACTGAGACACGGCCCAAACTCCTACGGGAGGCAGCAGTAGGGAATCTTCCACAATGGACGAAAGTCTGATGGAGCAACGCCGCGTGAGTGAAGAAGGTTTTCGGATCGTAAAACTCTGTTATCGGAGAAGAACGTATCTGGTAGTAACTGGCCAGGTAGTGACGGTATCCGATCAGAAAGCCACGGCTAACTACGTGCCAGCAGCCGCGGTAATACGTAGGTGGCAAGCGTTGTCCGGATTTATTGGGCGTAAAGCGAGTGCAGGCGGTTTTTTAAGTCTGATGTGAAAGCCTTCGGCTTAACCGAAGAAATGCATTGGAAACTGGGGAACTTGAGTGCAGAAGAGGAGAGTGGAACTCCATGTGTAGCGGTGAAATGCGTAGATATATGGAAGAACACCAGTGGCGAAGGCGGCTCTCTGGTCTGTAACTGACGCTGAGGCTCGAAAGCGTGGGTAGCAAACAGGATTAGATACCCTGGTAGTCCACGCCGTAAACGATGAGTGCTAAGTGTTGGGGGGTTTCCGCCCCTCAGTGCTGCAGCTAACGCATTAAGCACTCCGCCTGGGGAGTACGACCGCAAGGTTGAAACTCAAAGGAATTGACGGGGGCCCGCACAAGCGGTGGAGCATGTGGTTTAATTCGAAGCAACGCGAAGAACCTTACCAGGTCTTGACATCTAGCGCCAATCCTAGAGATAGGACGTTCCCTTCGGGGACGCTAAGACAGGTGGTGCATGGTTGTCGTCAGCTCGTGTCGTGAGATGTTGGGTTAAGTCCCGCAACGAGCGCAACCCTTATGATTAGTTGCCAGCATTAAGTTGGGCACTCTAGTCAGACTGCCGGTGACAAACCGGAGGAAGGTGGGGATGACGTCAAATCATCATGCCCCTTATGACCTGGGCTACACACGTGCTACAATGGCTAGTACAACGAGTTGCGAGACCGCGAGGTCAAGCTAATCTCTAAAAGCTAGTCTCAGTTCGGATTGTAGGCTGCAACTCGCCTACATGAAGTTGGAATCGCTAGTAATCGCGGATCAGCACGCCGCGGTGAATACGTTCCCGGGCCTTGTACACACCGCCCGTCACACCATGAGAGTTTGTAACACCCAAAGCCGGTGAGGTAACCCGTAAGGGAGCTAGCCGTCTAAGGTGGGACAGATGATTAGGGTGAAGTCGTAACAAGGTAGCCGTAGGAGAACCTGCGGCTGGATCACCTCCTTTCTAAGGAAACGGTCAGAAGAGGTCAAAGTCAACTGACCAACGGAACCTGCATAGAAACTTTGTTCAGTTTTGAGAGGTCTACTCTCAAA
>NZ_AZFX01000010.1 GCF_001435835.1 Lapidilactobacillus concavus DSM 17758 | reverse complement strand
CTATACAATTCAGAAATCTTTTATGCATTTACACAAGATATTTTACGCTCTCAAGTTATATAAGCATACTAGTAAATTGGTTGATTTCGTTGCTTCACCAACTGGTAACTATACTAATTATATTAATACCTTTAACGAGCGTCATCAAAAAATTGATGATGATTTAGCGGAGTTAGATTAAGTAAAAAGGAAACAATATACTCATAGCAATCTTAATTAGAAATTAAAAAGGTCGATAGTGTTAGATATTTTGAAGTTAATTTTAACCCGTGTTATAATATGTATGCGATAAAGAGAAAATCTTTTAAGGTAACACAATAGCCACTCCCATGCGACGGGAATGGCTATTTTTTTCGCTTGATGCGACTACAAGCGTGTGGGCTGAAGCAACCTGCTTAGTTATCGGCGATTATTCAACCAATAATCGACTAGTTTAAGTACTAGACCAACAATAATTGGCGCGATAACCAAAGAGAATACATCTTTCAAGGTAACACCCCCAATCGGGGCAAGTTGCCAATCAAAAGTATATCATGCTAAGAGTTGCTTATGTAAACTAACTTAATAACAAATAAAAAAGACACTACCCAATTAACTCAGATATTGACATGCACGCCTCGCCTAGAGCTGTATTAATTTATGCTGGCACTGATTACCATATTGATTACCATATGTTCTTATTCTATGGTATAAAATAGTATTTCAGAAAAATAAAAAACCGATAGCATCAGGGGGTTAAACCCGTCTACTATCGGAAATGTTAATCAATTAATAATGGGCCCCCTGGGAGTCGAACCCAGATTTCAAGAACCGGAATCTTACGTGCGATCCATTACACTAAGGGCCCATAACATTAATAGTTTAGCGAAATTTTGCCAAAATAGCAAGGGTAAAATTGACTTCGTGGCGCTTTGATGAGTTTTAGATTTAAAAAAAGGAAACGTCATGAGTTTGAGTTAGGTTCTCACCATAGTCTGAGGGTAAAATCCACCCTAAGGCCTATGACGTATTGCTTCGAACCGTTCATAATAAGTCTTGTAATTAACAGATGTGAAAACCAATGGAGGTTAATAACATGAATGAACGCGAACGAATTTTAGAACTCGTCAAAAAAGGCATCATTACTTCTGAAGAAGGTTTGGTCCTACTAGAGAATTTGGCGAAGAAGAAAGAAGCTTCAACTGAAGCAACGATGAATCGTACGACCCAAACATACTCAAACAATGAACAAGCTGATCACGACTCAGATGATGACGATGAGGATTTCGATGATGATCAGAATCTTGATGACGCAGAAGATGAGGCACTTGATAAATTTGAGCAACGCCTGAGTGAGTTAAAGACGGAATTGGCTGCGTCTAACGATCAGCTCGCAGAGACTCAAACAAAGATTGCCGCTGTTCAACGTCAAATTGATCGTGACCAGGAACATATCACGGTAATCGACGCGATGGAAGATCTCGATAGTTTAACTGATGAGAAGGTTCAAGAGCGCACTGAAGCAAAAGGGCGTGTCGTTGAATTGCAACAAACCGTCGAGAACTTGGAGTTAGCTGAAAGCGAATTGACCCAAAAGATCAGCGATTTGAACAAGGAAATTGGTAAGTTGACGCGTGATCGTATCAAAGAAAGCATTCATTTTGATGAAATCCGCGATCAAACGGCATCAACGTTTAATGACTTAGGTGAGAAGGTTTCTGACCTTGGCACGTCAATTGGCGGCTTTGTTCGGAATACCGTGAAGAATGTCGTCGACAATATCGATTGGAACGACGTGACAATCAGGGTACCGGGAATTGTCTCTTCAAGTTTCAAGCATGACTTCATTTACGAGGATGCAACGGCAACTATTCTGGATATTAAGAATGCGAATGGTGCAGTTAAGATCAGTAGTTGGGATCAAGATGATATCAAAGTTGCAGCCAATATCAAACTCTACGGTAAAATGGATGAAGCAGATCAATTGAGCTCATTCCTCAAACGTAGCCATATCGAAGTGACAGAAGACCGGTTCATCTTCCAGGTGCCGAACAAACGTGTTCAAGCTGATCTACAAATATTCTTGCCTAAGCGCACCTACGATCACGTGACCTTGAATCTGCTCAATGGTGATATTGAGATAAAAGATTTCACGGGTAAAGATGTTTACTTGAAGACGACTAACGGCGAGGCAAATCTGAACCGAATTGACGCAACGATGATTGAATTTGAGGGCGTGAATGGTTCGGTCAACTTGGATGAGAGCCAGTTACGTGAGGCATTATTCAGTACAGTCAATGGTAATGTGACAGTTAACGCGAAGGTGCGTGCCGGCGACCTTTCAACGGTCAACGGGAACGTCAAGGTGACTTTGCACAACGACGATTTACATCGCTTAGACGTGTCATCTGTTCATGGCACTGTGAAAGTGGCTGTTCAAGAGAATCTAGATCTTCACGGCGTCGCTAAGACACGTTTAGGAACGGTTCGGACGCGGATGTCCCATCTCGAAATCACGGATGAGAAGACGACAACTGGCAAACGCCTTAACTTTAAGCGTGGCGAGACAGAAGGTGCCGATTTGAATTTAAGTAGTACTTCTGGCATCATCTATTTGAAAGATAATCAATAATTAGGTTAACTAAGTGGAACAATTTTGGAGGAGAAGAATATGGAAAAAAGACTATACCGCTCAAGAACAGATCGAAAAATTGCTGGGGTTGCAGGTGGGCTTGCCGAATATTTTGGTATTGATGCTACTTTAGTGAGAATTGCCTTTGCATTACTTATCTTACTGGCTTCTACAGGCTTCTGGGCATATGTCATCTTATGGATCGTTATGCCAGAACGTCCGGCGTCAGATCATCAACGTCAAGATGTGACGGGTGATTCTAGCTCGCATCATGATGATAACTGGAGCAATTTCTAATTAGATTGTTGAAGATTAAGAGGTGTTTGAATTGCCGTTTATTGTATTCTTATTATTCATTCCAATGTTGCTACTCATTCTTTTTGCATTGGTAGTTGGCGCGATTGGGCTCGTCTTTGGATTATTAAAGTTTTTGTTGCCCGTGATTCTGATTGCGTTGTTGGTCAATTTTTTCACTCGTCGTTCGGATCGTCATGATCATGATTGGACGACTCATTCGACATATCGTCCCACATCATCATATTCGCAACATGCCCGTAAGGAAATCTATGATGTCAAAGAAGAGGACGTGAAAGATCACCAACGAATGAGTGATCAGGATGACCAAGATGAGTGGAGTGATTTCTAAGCTGAACGGTTTCGTTAGTCGAAACTTAGCAATACCTCTCATCGAGAAAGATTTACGCCACGAATAGGAGGATCAGGATTTGAGCACGCAGGCAAGTCGAAAATTGATTAATATTTCTTCACTAGTTTCATTGCTTGCAATCATTAGCCTGACGATTTATTGGTGGCAGATGGGATTGTTCAGCAGTCAAACGGCAATGCAAAGTTATGTGGCACATCTTCAGCTACTGGGGCCACTCATTTTCATTGTGATCCAAATCGTGCAAGTCGTGATCCCAATTATTCCTGGTGGAATCAGTACCGCGGTCGGCGTGGTTCTCTTCGGGCCACTGTGGGGATTCGTCTATAATTACATTGGCATCGTCACTGGTTCGTTTATCAACTTTTTCTTGGCACGCTATTATGGTAAAAGCTTTATCTTACACGTGATTCCTAAAAAAGTTTATAACCGCTACATTGATCGAACGAAAAATCAAAAGGCTTTTGATTGGTTTTTCGCCGCTGCGATTTTCTTTCCGGTTGCACCAGATGACGTGTTAGTGTTGATGGCTGGTTTAACGAAGATGTCTTGGCAGAAGTTTAGTGCGATTATCATCTTTTTAAAACCATTTACGATTGCCGCCTATAGCTTCATTCTGTTGTATGGCAGTCAATGGTTGCTTCAATGGTTTAAATAATCAGTTATGGTCAATATTGAATCGAAAACCGATTCAGTATTGACCTTTTTTGTCCGGTCGTCGTGTTTGTCGATTCAGGCGTCGTCGTTTTCTAATTGGATCTCGCTTGTTAAACTTCTGGGTAACTTATATAATTGAACTAGATAAAGGATTGAAGCTCGATGTGTGATTTTTGTAACTGTTGATCGTTTCGAGTAAGAGAGGGTGGGCTTAATCGTAACATTGAATGATGTGGCCAAGCTGGCTAACGTGTCTAAAATGACGGCCTCGCGTGTGATCAATCATCCTGAACAAGTGACAGATGAATTGAAGCAGCTCGTCTTTAAAGCAATGAAGGAGCTGAATTATCAACCAAATTTTGCGGCCAAAGCCTTAGCCGCAAATACCACTCGTATTATTAAACTGATCATTCTTGAGAAAGTCGATACGGTTGAACCCTATTACGCGACGTTGTTGATGGGTGTTGCCCAATTCCTCAATAGTCATCAGTATGCGCTGCAAGTCGTGACTCAGAAAAATGCCGGCATTGGTGACTGTGATGGTTATATCATCACTGGTGCACGACGAGATGACTTTGAATGGATCAATGAATTGAACCGGCCAACGATTCTCTTTGGCGAAAATCGGCATCAATATGACTTTGTGGATTCGGATAATAAATATGGGACTTTTTTGGCGACCAGTGCTGCCATTAACGACGGTTACGAACATATTATCTTCTTTGGAATCGATCTGAAGGAGTCATTTGAATATTCACGTGAGCGTGGTTATATGGATACGATGCAAAAAGCCGGACGTGAACCGCAAATCGTCCGTTTTAGCAATCATTCCTCACAATCTCAGAATTATATCCAGGAACATTGGCAATCTTTTGAGAAGAATACTTGTTTTATTTGCTCCAGTGATCGTCTAGCGATTGGTGTTGAGCGTGGCATTCAACATATGAATGGACAGATTCCAGAGGAGTTTGGGATCACGGGCTTCGACGGTGTTTTTCTTGATCAGATTTCCGAGCCTAAGCTGACGACTGTCAAGCAACCGGTTATGGAAATGGGAAGCAAAATCGCCGAATTACTCTTGAAGAAGATCACTTGGGCGCTACCATTGGACGAAGATCACCATCCCAACCGGACGAACCGAATTGAAGTTGTTTTTTCGCCAGAGCTGATCAGAAGACAGACAACACGCAACTATCATCTAAATTAGCTGAGGATTAAGTTGAGAAGGGTGTCAGTAGAGGCACAATTTTAGCTTCCAACCGAAAAAATGTCTCATTGAGATCTGTACCGACCTCCAGAAGTTAGATTTTTGGTCTAACATTTGGGGGTCACTACAATCACTGATCTCGATGGGTATTTTTTTGCGTTGTGCAAGGGCGTGGTGAGGGTAAATGCAGCAGGAATGAACTTGTTACCGATAACATCGCCAATACCTCTTGCTGTTCTGTAACCGTTTTTCTAAGATAGACCATGAGGCAAACTAATCGATTGCTTTAACTGGCAAGTTTAGTTTTGCGAGGAACGTGAACATGAAGGGATGAAATATTATGACAGAGTGGTATGATCAGGCCATTGTCTATCAGGTCTACCCACGGAGTTTTCAAGACAGTGACCATGATGGTATTGGTGACTTACGTGGTTTGATTCAGCGCCTGGACTATATCAAATCGCTTGGCGCGAATACGATTTGGCTGAACCCGGTGTTAACATCACCACAGGTCGATAATGGCTACGATGTTTCCAATTATTATACGATCGATCCCAAGTTTGGCGATATGGCAACGATGACGGAATTGATTCAGAAGGCGCACCAACTGGGTCTTCACATTCTGATGGATTTCGTTTTGAACCACACGTCTGATCAACATCCTTGGTTTCAAGATGCCTTGAAAAACCCGAAGAGCTTATTTCGCGATTACTATATTTGGGAGAAAACCGAAAACGGGTTACCACCTAATAACTGGGGCTCCTTCTTCGGTGGTTCAGTGTGGGAAGAGCATCCTCAAGAGCACGGATCTTATTATTTTCACTTATTTGATAAACATATGCCTGATCTAAATTGGAAGAATCCAGAAGTTCGCGTAGCAATGATTGATGTCGCTAAATTCTGGGTAGAAAAGGGCATCGATGGTTTGCGCTTAGACGCGTTCATTCATATCGCTAAAGGGCCATTGACGCAAGATTATCCAACGACTTCGAATGACCCAGTGGTCGCTGAGCCAATGTTTGCGAATCTGCCGAATGTCGTGACTTATTTACAGGAATTCATCCACGAGTTACGCAAGATCAATCCGGATTTATTCATACTTGGTGAGGGTGCCTCTGCAGGTCCTAACCTTGCGGCATTGTACACACGTGAAATGGATGGCGATGCTCTGTGCGACGCGATTGTCAGTTTTCGAAACTTGCCAAAAACGGTACGCCCGGAATCGGACGAGTCGTTGTCTGTCGACCTACCAGCGCGAGAGAGGTTAGATGTGGATCAGTTGCCAATTTCTATTGTGGAATGGCAGACGACTTTGGCGCAGACGACGCAACCCACACTTTATTTTAGTAATCATGATCTGCCGCGGATGGCAACTGTTTATGGTGATGAACAATATGCAAGTGAGAGTATCAAGACATTAGCCACGATGCTTTATCTACAAAAAGGGATCCCGATTATTTATTATGGCGAAGAACTGGGCCTTAAGAGCGCAGAGTTACCTAGTTTCGCAGCTTTTCAAGATCAATCCGTCACCGAACTCAGTCAACGTGTCGCGCCCGAGCAAAAGACGGCTGTGTTGAAACGACTCTCAGAGACGAAAAAAACGGCGGCTAGACAAGCGATGCCATGGGATGACAGTCTTAATCAAGGCTTCTCTGCACATCAGCCATGGCTTCGTACGACGCAAAAGCAGACGAACGTCGCTGATCAAGAGAACAATCAAGACAGTGTGCTCAATTATTATCGTCAATTACTGCAGTTAAAACAAAGCTCGTTATTCACGATTGGTCATTTTCGATTGTTGAATGCACCGAGAGCGGTCATTATGTATCAGCGCGAATTTGACCACCAAATGGCCATCGTCGTCACAAATCTTTCTCGCAATGAACAACTTGTCCAACTTCCAGAGATATTCAACAGCGAAGTGGCATTGGCGTGTGGTCAGTGGCAACTTGACAAGCGCGAATTAAACTTGGGCGCGTGGTCGAGTGTGGTATTGATCAGTCAAACCCTTTAGATTTAGCAAGAACAATTGAAAATGTCACGGCAGGAGTGAGTGAAATCTAATCAGATTTCACTCACTTTTTACTGAAAAAATGCATGAGCCTACGAACTATCGAATCGATTTTGAGACGAGGATAGCAGACGATTTAGTCATGACGCCGCACGCTGATCTGGGTCAAGGTTAAGTGATGACACTTTTTCTGTTATCGGTAACATCGGTATTTGCCTTGATTAAAAAACTAGAGGCTGTAATAATGTCCCTTGTAAGCGAAATCATATTTTAATTCTAGGAGGAACCAAAGAAATGAAGTCATGGAAGAAGATCGTGGTTGCGGGTGCTTCAGTTTTAGCATTAGCGACAGTCGCCTCTATTGATAGCCAGAGCGTTTCAGCTGCGAAGGCTAAGCCAAAAGGTAACATTACATTATGGGTGGATACAAACAATGTGCCATCATACAAGAAATTAGTTAAGAAATTCGAGAAGAAGTATCCAAAAGTTAAAGTTAAGGTTTCAACCAGTCCATCGGGTTCTGCTTCTGCAAAAACCGATTTGGCTAAAGATCCATCCAAGGCTGCTGATGTCTTCAAAGCACCTAACGACCAATTAGGCGCAATGTTCTCTGCAGGCTACATCAATCCCTTATCGCCATCCGCAAAGAAATGGGTGAAGAAGAATGATGTGAAGTTGGCAGGGAAAGCTGTGACTTGGAAGGGTCAATATTTAGCTTATCCACAAGATGAGCAAGCAAACATCATTTACTATAACAAGTCAAAATTAAATGCAACTCAAGTCAAAACATGGAAGAGTCTAACGGCAACAGGTGTGATCGGGACTGACTTTACTAACGCCTATAACTGGTATCCAGCCTTCTTATCAAATGGGACTTACCTTTATGGCAAGAATGGTGAAAAACTAAAGGGAACTAAGGTTAACAATGCTAAAGGTGTTCAGGTCATGACTTGGTTGGCTGCTCAAAAGTCCAACAAGGGCGTTCGTCAGTCAGGTGCAGCACTGTTGAGTGATTTAGAAGCAGGCAAGACATCCGCAATTCTTGATGGACCTTGGGATGGTAAAAGCGTTAAGAAGATGTTAGGTGATGACTTTGGTGTTTCAATTCTTCCTAAGATCGATTTCGGCTCAGGTAAAGAGAAACAAATGAAGGCATTCGCCGGTGTCGGTACTTTAGCCGTTAATGCAAAATCGAAGCATCAATTAGCTGCGGCAACCTTAGCCCAATATCTATCGAACCATAAGTCTCAGGTTGCGCTTTATAAAGGCACAAATGCCATTCCTGTTTCTAAGAAAGCACAAAAGAATAAGGCAATTAAAGCTGATCCAGTGGCTAAAGCGGTGATCAAACAAGCAAATCGCAGTACTGTAATGCCAAAGATGGACCAGATGGCGTCGTTCTGGAATTTAGCCGCACCACTGATCGACAATGCCTATAAAGGTAAAACACCAGCTTCACAATACAAGACACAACTTGCATCGTTTGAAAAAGGAATTTCTGGTAGCTCTAAGTAATGTTGTTATGATCTGTGGGGAGGTTGGGCTGAGCCTGACCTCTTTGTCTTAAGATTAGATTAGGAAAAGGACCGTAAACGTATGTTTAAAAAGAAAGCACACACCGCTCCTGAGGCCACGTTTAAAGAAACTTGGCAAGAAGGAGATTGGGCTACGAAACTTAGCTTCATCATCATGGGAATCAGTCAGCTAAAGAATAAACAATGGCTCAAGGGCCTTGTCTTTCTATTGAGTGAAGTTATTTTCTTAGTCTGGTTTTTCTACAATGGCATTAGTGCCATCAGTTTATTAGGCAGTTTAGGCAAAATCAAAAAGTTGACTCGAGTATTTGATAAGAACCAGGGTATTTATGTCACTAAACAACCGGATTCTTCGATGGTTATCTTGCTCTTTGGGGTGATTTCAATCATCTTAATCGCCTTGCTATTAGTTCTTTACTATGCCAGCTTGAAGTCGACGCGTCATCTCTATGCATTGAATCGTGATGGCAAGCATATTCCAACGACAAAAGAGGACCTCGCATCCTTGTTGGATACGCGGCTGCATCAACTCTTGATGTTCTTACCATTGGCTGGTATTCTTGCCTTCACCGTGACGCCAACAATCTATATGATCACCATGGCCTTCACGAACTTTAACCAATATCATCCCATTGGGTTTTCTTGGACGGGTTTTCAAGCATTCGGTGAGATCTTGACAGGTAGCATGGCCGGCACATTCTTCCCTGTTCTAGGTTGGACCTTGGTCTGGGCTGTTGCCGCAACTGCAACAACATTCGTCTTCGGTGTCTTGTTGGGGCTCTTGATTGAATCTAAAGGCATTAAGTTTAGAGGCGTGTTCAGAACGTTGTTCGTTATTGTCTTCGCCGTTCCCCAATTCGTTTCATTACTAATGATGTCGATGTTCTGGGATAATGCCGGCCCAGTCAACAGCTGGTTACAACGTATGCACTGGATCACAGAACCAATTCAATTCTTGCAGAACGCCAACTTGGCTAAATTGACCGTCATTGTGACCAACATGTGGATCGGGATTCCAGTGACTATGTTGATTGTCACCGCCATTATTCAGAATTTGCCCCAAGATCAGATCGAGGCAGCGCGAATCGATGGGGCCAATGCCTTCCAAGTCTTCAACAAGATTACATTCCCACAGATTCTATTTGTGATGACACCTGCTTTGATTCAACAGTTTATTGGTAACATCAATAACTTTAACGTGATTTTCTTGTTAACGGGTGGTGGACCATTGAACTCCAAGTTTTATCAAGCGGGTTCTACAGATTTACTGGTCACCTGGTTGTACAAATTGACGATGCAATCGGTACCTAATTATAATATCGCAGCTGCGTTAGGTATTTTCATCTTCATCATTTCAGCCGTCTTCTCACTGCTGGCCTATCGTCGTACAAATGCGTTTAAGGAGGGCTAAATTCTATGCATTCATATAAACGTCAACAACGGCTTTCTTTATCGTTAAGATATCTTCTGCTGATTGCATTAGTCATCGTTTGGATCTTTCCAATCGCTTGGATCATCATGACGAGTTTCTCAGTTAACTTATCAGGGTTCGTCTCAACATTCATTCCCAAACAATGGACACTCAGTAACTATGCGAAAATCTTCAATAACAAGTTATATCCATTCGGCTCTTGGGTCCTAAATACGTTCGTTATTGCCGTGATTTGTGCGGTTGTCAATACGTTTACAACGACGGTGATGTCTTATTCCTTATCACGTCTACGTTTCAAACTGCGTAAACCATTCTTGCAGTTCGCACTCGTATTGGGTATGTTCCCAGGCTTCATGTCGATGATCGCCCTGTACTACATGCTAAAGGCAATTGGTATGACAAACTTGGCTGGCTTAACTTTGGTCTATATTGGTGGTGCTGGACTTGGGTTCTACGTGATGAAAGGGTTCCTGGATACCGTGCCAAAGTCACTCGATGAGGCAGCCGAATTGGATGGAGCAACCAAGTGGCAGATCTTTACGCATATTATTTTGCCAATGGATCGACCGATGATTATTTATACGTCGCTAACCGCGTTTATGGGGCCATGGACTGATTTTATCTTCCCAAGTATTATTCTTTCGACGGATAGTCCTAAGAATAAGACAGTGGCTTATGGCCTCTACAATATGATGTCTAACACGAAGGGCCTCAGCAGTCAGTATTTCACTGCCTTCGTTGCTGGATGTGTCATTATTGCCGTCCCAATCACCATTCTATTCATCGTTTTGCAACGTTATTATGTGAACGGGATCACCGCTGGTGCAGACAAGGGTTAGTTTTAAGAATAGAAACCACTCGCAGTTCATGAATGGTTTCTATTTTATTAAGAGGTCGTTTTTTCGATTCGGTGATGCCATTTTGACTAATTGAGTCAAAAAACACCACGCATGATCTGCTCAACGTATTCCCATATTAATTTATTTAAAGAGAGGAATTTCATTCATGGAAACAGCAGCAATCTATCACCGCCCAGAAAGTGAATTTGCGTATCTTTACCAAGCCAATGATCTTCGTCTACGTTTGCGGACGAAGCGTGATGATGTTGCATCGGTTAATTGCTTCTTCGGGGATCCTTATGCAAGCACGACGGATGATCTTACCAATAATTCCGGGAGTTCTCATTGGGATTACCAGACGACGGCAATGCACAAAATAGCCTCGACAGAAGATTTCGATTACTGGGAAGCTGCTGTACAAGTGCCGTATAAACGCGCGCAGTATGATTTTCAAATCATCGGTGTCGATGGTCAAGAAGTTTTGTATGGCGATCGTGGTGTCTTTCCGTTTGCGGTTGACGCAATCGGCACGAATGGTAATCCATTCCGGTTACCTTATCTACATGAGATTGATCGCTTCAAAGAACCGGATTGGGTGCGACAGACGGTTTGGTATCAAATTTTTCCTGAGCGCTTCGCAAATGGCGACCCCACAAATGATCAAGTGGGAGTTAAGCCATGGCGCAGTGATTTGAGCCCTAATCGGACGGATTATTATGGTGGGGATCTGCAAGGTGTTCTCGATCATTTAGACTACTTACAGGAATTGGGAATCAATGGAATTTATTTCTGCCCAATTTTCAAGGCCTATTCCAATCATAAATATGACACCATCGATTATTTAGAAATTGATCCTGATTTTGGCAACAAAGAATTATTCCGACAGCTTGTTGAAGCTGCGCATCAACGGGGGATCAAGGTGATGTTGGATGCCGTGTTCAACCACATTGGTGATCGTTCTGTTCAATGGCAAGATGTTGTCGCTAATGGTGAACAGTCCCGTTTTGCAAATTGGTTTCACATCAAGCGTTTCCCAGTGACCTATCAAGAAACGGACAACTTCGAGAGTGCAAAGGCGTTGACTTTCGACACATTCGCCTTCACACCACATATGCCGAAGCTGAATACTGCTAATCCCGAAGTGAAGCAGTATCTATTGGATGTTGCGGCTTATTGGATCAAGGAGTTCGATATCGATGCTTGGCGACTGGATGTTGCCAATGAGGTGGATCATGCATTTTGGCGGAGTTTTGCGGAAACTTGTCATCAATTAAAAAGTGATTTTTATATCCTTGGCGAAGTGTGGCATAGCTCACAGCCTTGGCTCACCGGCGACCAATTTTCCGCAGTCATGAATTATGCGTATACCGAAACGTTGATCAACGGCATCGTTAATCACACGTTGACGCCGACGCGAATGGTGGATGGCTTGAATTATCAGCGGACACTTTATCAACGACAGGTCAACGAGGTGATGCTTAACACGTTGGATTCACATGATACGGCACGCTTGTTGACAGTCTGTGACCACGATAAGACGTTAATGCGGCAGGTATTAGCCTTTACCTTCTTACAAGAAGGAGAACCCTGCATCTATTATGGGGATGAAATTGGATTAGATGGCGGTAATGATCCAGATTGTCGTAAACCAATGAATTGGGATGAGTCGACTCAGGACCATGCACTTTTCAAATTTTATCAACAGCTGATTCAACTCCGTTTAGATCATGCCGATTTGTTAACGCAAGGTGAATTCACTTGGAATTTAGTTGATGATGCGCAACAGTTGGTTATCTTCACCAGAGCACAAGGCGGCCGGCAGCTAACCGCGACGTTTAATTTAGACGCACAGCCACACTCAATGTCGGTATCAGGTCGCACACAACTTTGTCAGAACTTTGATAAAGGCATTCTCGGGCCGAAAGGTTTTGTCATCACCATGAAGTAATTGTGGCGGATGAAAATGGCTGGTTGAAACGCGTCTGGCATCGATAATATCCGGACGTTATTTAAACGATCGAATGTTGTGATCATGACGATATCAACAAAGCTACCTTGAATCAGCCTTTAGTTCAGACACTTTAATGCAATGATCAATTTATTCAGCAACAAGAGGAGTAGTATCATGACAAAACGATTATTTCAAATTGATCCGTGGGTGATCAAAACAAATGAGTTAGCAATTGCTGACAAACGTTTACAGGAAAGCATGACGTCCATCGGCAATGGGTACATGGGTATGCGTGGCAACTTTGAAGAACATTACAGTGGCGATACTTTGAAGGGATTATATCTTGCCGGCGTTTGGTTTCCAGATAAGACGCGGGTTGGCTGGTGGAAAAACGGTTATCCAAAGTATTTCGGCAAAGCGATTAACTCACCAGATTTTTTAAGTATCCCGATTAGTGTTAACGGCGAAGATGTCGATCTAGCACGGATTGGCTACTCGGACTTTCAACTTTCATTAGATATGCATAATGGTGTTCTTCGGCGATCATTCGTTGGTGAATTTGCACAAGACGTTCAGATTAAGTTTGAATTTGCTCGCTTCATGAGCAACGTGACCCAGCAACTCGGTCTGATTTCAGTCAAGGCGACGGTTTTATCTGGACAAGCTAAGCTGGTTTTCCAACCCTCAATTAGTAGCGATGTTCATAATGAAGATGCTAATTATGAGGAGAATTTCTGGGAACTCAAGGCTCATTCGGCGCAATCTGACAATCGTTACAGTCTGACGGTTGAAACGAAGTCGAATCCCTTCGGCACGCCGAGATTTACAGTCACAGAAGAGATGCAGAATATCGTGGCGTCGTCAGTTGAGATACAACGCGAAGCTGTCTTGACTGATCAAGCCGTTGCTGAAAAAATTACAGTTGATCTGGCTGCCAATCAAAGTATCAGCTTGGACAAGCAAGTTGCCGTGGTGACGAGTCGCGATGTCGCGGAAGCGCAACAGATTGCGGATGCGACTCAAATTTTGGATGAATCTAAAAAGTTATCGTTTGAGGACCATCTGCAAGCTCATAATCAAATCTGGCAACAACGCTGGGCACAATCAGATGTTCAGATCGATGGCGACCCCGCTGCCCAACAAGGCATCCGGTTTAATATCCTACAATTATTTATGACCTATTATGGCGAAGATTCGCGTTTGAATGTTGGACCGAAAGGATTCACAGGTGAAAAATATGGTGGTGCCACTTATTGGGATACAGAAGCCTACATCGTGCCGATGTACCTTGCTGTCACGAAGCCTGAGGTCAATCGTCAGCTTCTAGAATATCGCTACCGTCAATTACCCGGTGCCTTCCACAATGCTCGTCAGCAAGGCCTTAAAGGGGCCTTATACCCAATGGTTACTTTTGATGGCATCGAGTGTCATAATGAATGGGAAATTACCTTTGAAGAAATTCATCGTAATTCGGCAATCGCTCACGCAATTTATGACTACACAGATTACACCGGTGATATGAGCTATGTCTTGAATCATGGTATTGAAGTCCTCGTTGGTATTGCACGATTCTGGGCAGATCGCGTTCACTTTTCACAACACGCTCAGAAATATATGATCCATGGGGTGACTGGCCCCAATGAATACGAGAATAACGTCAACAACAACTGGTATACCAATCAGATGGCCGTTTGGGTTTTGAAATACACGCTTGAGATCCTTCAACAAGTTTCCACAGAAAAAGCGCAGGATCTTGCAGTCACTGATGATGAAAAAGCACACTGGCAAGATATTATTGAGCGGATGTACTTCCCAGAAGATAAAAAATTGGGTATCTTCTTGCAGCAAGATGATTTTCTAGATAAAGATTTACGGCCAGCTTCGAGCATTGATCCTAAAGAACGACCCATCAATCAACATTGGTCATGGGATAAGATTCTTCGATCACCATTCATCAAGCAAGCCGATGTTTTGCAAGGCATTTACTTCTTGAATGATCAATTCACGCTCGAGCAAAAGAAACGTAACTTTGATTTTTACGAGCCACTAACCGTCCACGAATCTTCACTCTCCGCTTGCATCCATAGCATCTTGGCTGCAGAAATTGGGGAAGAGGAGAAGGCTGTCGACTTTTATGAACGCACCGCGCGTCTTGACTTGGATAACTACAACAACGATTCAGATGATGGTTTGCACATCACATCCATGAGTGGTGGCTGGTTAGCCATTGTCCAAGGATTTGCTGGAATGCGTCATCAGAATGGTCAGTTAGCATTCAAGTTGTTCTGTCCGAAAAAATGGCAAGGTTACGCGTTTAAAATTAACTTCCGTGGCCGCTTACTCTCGGTCAAAGTTCGTCACGATCAAAGTGAGTTTAGTCTTCTTGCGGGCGATGATTTAACGGTTAAGGTGAACGGAGAAGCTGTTGAATTACAGGCGGGGAAGGTCGCAACGGTTTAAGAGTTCTGTTGTTCACGCCAAGAAGCTAACCGCCTTGTTCCACACTCTGAAACGTGTTGCAGCTCACTGAATTTTCCGGTTAACACCATTAAGACTCGAATCTAAAAGCAGATTCGGGTCTTAATCATGTTAATCCTCAAATTCAACCCGTGGGCTTCCACACTCTAAACGCGTTACACAAGGCAGCTTCCTGCGCTTAACCACAATTTCCAAACGATTCGCTGCACGAATCATTCAGAAATTCTTGTTAATGCTCAGAAGCTAACCGCCTTGTTCCACACTCTTATTGCTTGACTTTCTTGTCTTCCTTTTTTAGATTTAACCCATAGTATCAAGTAAATATGATTTGTTAGGTGAGGCTCCTTTACAAACATAGGCTACTGCCCAGAAAAGTCGAGAGACACCAATGGGTAGAACAGGGATTGTCGAATACAAGGCTTTCCATAAAGTAGCTGGAATCAACTGGTTCCTACGTTGTACAGTGCTAAAGCCCAACGACTAGATCAATTGAGCTTTTTTGACGAGTTCTTTTAACCTTTCGCTGAGTTTTGGCGTCTTGTTGAGAGGAACTCGTTTTTTCATTCGGGACTCATCACCAATTGCGAGGTTGTGTGCTAGATCACCACCCGATAATCGTATTGAATTGATACTTCATTGACAACCACCATTGAATTAAGGGAGCTGAGTGAGTTGGTAAAAATATCGCGCGTTTCATTATAACGTTTGACCGTTTCAAACAAATTTTACAAAACAAGGAGTTGAACCAAGATGGATGATGATCATCGCCCGAGGAGATTTCACGGTGCGGTGTGGCAATCATCATTGGTTCACACCGAGATCGTGTGAGTTTCCTCTATGTCTGATAAATGGAGAGGGGAAAACATGATTAAAAAAATAGATTATGATTCATATGCACGCGCAACCGCAGATCAGGTGTTGTCGAAATTTGACACGGCAATAACCGGTTTAACCGATAATCAAATTGCCGGGTTGCGCGCAAGATATGGGACCAATAAATTAACTTATCAAAAAAAGACACCTTTAATTGTCGAAGCAGTTAGGGCTTATCTGACGCCATTTACATTGGTATTGATTGCCCTAGCCGTCATTTCTTTTTTCACCGATTATCTTAATGCGGCGCCACAAGATCGCAACTTGCTCGGTGTCTTGATCATTCTAGTCTTAGTCTTCATCAGCGGCACGATGTCGTTGATACAAACGGTACGTTCAGATCAAGCCGCATATCAATTAGAATCGATGGTCAATTCAACGGTGGCAGTGAAACGAGCAGGTCAAATTCTTGAGTTATCGCCGGACGAGGTGGTTTGCGGCAATCTGATCGAGTTATCTGCTGGAGCAATGATTTCAGCAGATTTGAGATTGTTGAGCAGTAAAGATTTGTCTGTTTCACAGGCGGCGCTAACTGGTGAAAGCTATCCTGTTGAGAAACGTGCCGATGTGGAAATCACTGAGGCGGCATCGGAAACTAGTTATCAAAATTTAGTTTTCATGGGCAGTGATGTGGTCAGCGGAACTGCAGAAGCAATTGTTATTTCAACAGGCGATCGAACCGTTTTTGGCGGGGTGGTCAAGGATCTTGGTGCTCAACCGACGCCGACTAACTTTGAAACGGGAGTCCAGCAAACCTCAATGTTGTTGATTCGGTTCATGGCATTGATGGCACCGACCGTAATTATCATCAACGGCTTCACTAAAGGTGACTGGTTGCAGGCACTCATGTTTGGATTATCGGTGGCCGTTGGATTGACTCCGGAAATGTTGCCGATGATCGTGACGACCAATTTGGTTCGTGGTGCCAACCGAATGTCTAAGAAAGGAACGATTATCAAGCATCTGAACGCCATTCAGAACTTTGGCGCAATCGATGTGCTCTGCACTGATAAAACCGGCACGTTAACGGAAGATCAGATTGTCTTGTCCTCACATTTGAATTGTGAGGGTGAGGTGGACGACGGCGTGTTGCGTCTCGCCTACCTGAACAGCGCACATCAGACAGGGCTGAAAAACATGCTTGATTTGGCCATTATCGATGCCACTAAACAACACTTGTCTGAGAATCAATTTTCACAGTTAGAGGCCACAGAAAAGGTTGACGAAATTCCGTTTGATTTTCAACGGCGGCGAATGAGTGTGGCAGTTCGTCATCAGGATGGGAATGTCCAGCTGATTACAAAAGGTGCGGTTGATGAGATTCTACAGGTCACCGATTCAGTCATGTTTGGTAAACAGGTGGCCCCTCTGACCAATGAAAATCGAGCTAAACTATTAACACAAGTCGCTCATTTAAATCAACAAGGGTTGCGAGTCATCGCGGTGGCAATCAAAACTTTTGTAGATGCACCAACGCCTTTTACGGTGGTGGATGAGACTCAAATGACGCTAATAGGCTATCTGGCTTTTCTGGATCCACCGAAGGCGAGTGCCAGGGAGGCCTTGCAAGAGCTCAAAAATTATCAGGTCGAGGTGAAGGTCTTAACCGGTGATAATGAGTTGGTCACGCGTGCGATGTGTCAGAAAGTTGGTCTTGAACATTCTGAGCTGATTACGGGCGAGCAGTTGAATTCGCTGGATGAAACTCAGATGGCGGTTGCCGTCGAACGCAATCAAGTCTTCGTACAGCTGAATCCACAACAGAAGAAACAGATCATGGCATTGTTGAAGGAGAACGGTCATACGGTTGGATTTATGGGCGATGGTATCAACGATGCGCCCGCTATGAAAACAGCTGATGTGGGTATTTCGGTCGATACAGCCGTTGACGTTGCTAAAGACTCCGCTGACGTGATCTTGTTGCACAAAGACTTAGCTATTTTGGCAACGGGATTGTTGGTTGGTCGCGAGACGTTTGGGAACATCATGAAATACATTAAGGCCACCACCAGCTCTAATTTTGGTAATATGTTATCCGTGCTCTGCGCGAGTATTTTTCTACCATTCTTACCAATGTTACCCGTTCAATTATTACTCTTGAATTTAATTTACGATTTTGCTTGTTTGTCGATTCCCTGGGATCGGATGGACTCAGAATATTTACAAGCACCAAAAAAGTGGACGACCAATTCAATCGGTAAATTTATGATTTGGTTTGGCCCCACTAGCTCGATTTTTGATATCAGCACTTATTTATTGATGTATTTTGTGGTTTGTCCTGGATTGCTTGGTGGCAGTTATCACACGCTAACACCGCAACAACAAGTTCTTTTCGTCGCCATTTTTCATGCAGGTTGGTTTGTTGAATCCTTGTGGACCCAAACACTCGTCTTACACGCTTTGCGGACGCCAAAAGTGCCGTTCATTCAGAGTACGGCGTCTAAAGCCATGTTGCTTGCGTCTGTGTTGGAAATTGGCGTCGGATCACTGCTGCCTATCACGGCATTTGGGCACGACATTGGCTTGGTGAGCCTGCCAGGAAGTTATTGGCCATGGCTAATGCTAACTGTGATTGCCTACTTAGTTGTGGTCACATTTGCTAAAAAGTGGTATCTTAAGAAGTTCACTGAATTACTTTAAAAAATCGATGCCGACGATAACGATAAGTTGATTGTTTTAAAAATGACGTTTATAATGACACTTTGTCATATGACAGAGCGTCATTTTTTGTTTACAATTTTTTTGACACGCTGTTTGTTGAATTAATGCGGATGCGAAGTGTCAATCGTCTACATTGAATGAAAAGATTAAGAAAAAGGAGGTTCATGGATGCCAAGTCAAACGTTCTTAAGTTTGCCACTCGAAAAGCAGAAGAAAATTATGGCTGCTGCACGTCAGGCTTTTTCGGATGCTTCCTATACAGAAGTCACGATTACAGACATTATTCAATTGGCTGAGATTCCGCGGGGTAGTTTCTATCAATACTTTAAGGATAAAGAAGATATTTATTTTTATGTCCTACAAAGCTATCGCGATCTTTTCAAGAATGACTTACTTGATCATCTCACTGAGCAGCAGGGAGATCTGTTTGCGGCAATTCGTGCGACTTACGCAGATGTGATTGATTATTTGAGTCAAGGTGTTGATCATCGCCTGTTACAGAATATCTTTATGGAAATGGACTATCGTGGCTATCAACATTTACTCAAACGTGAAGTGCCACGACACCATCATCAAGATTGGTCTGCTTGGCAACAAGAAATAAAGAAGCGTACAGATCTCACGCGTTTGCGTATTGAAGATGATCGTTTTGATTTATTGCTGCATATGCTGCTTGGTTTTATGGGGCAGTCGATGGCACGCTATTTCATTCGACATCACGAAGAAATGCATGAGGGTCAGCTGATCCAATCGCAACGAACTTTCGATGAATTGTTGAATTGGTTCGAGTACGGCGTCTTAAAAGAAACAACTGGGAGGGAATTAAATGATTAAACTTGCTAAGAAGCGCGTTTCAGGCTGGGCTGTTTTTTTTGCCATTGCGTTTATGACTGGCCAAGTGTTTACAAGTTTGTACTTACCAAATTTAACTTCTGATTTGGTTAACTATGGTGTTGCTAAAGGCGACACGAATTATATTTGGAGTGCTGGACTAAAAATGCTTGCGGTCTCCGTCTTGTCTGTGATTTTCTCATTTGGCAATGTTTATCTCGCCGCCAAGACATCACAAGGACTAGGCCAAAGGTTGCGCCAAGATATCTATGAAAAAGTCTTATACATGTCGAACGATGAATTCGATCAAGTCGGCACGTCTTCATTGATTACGCGAACGACAAACGACGTTGTTCAGATTCAAAACGTGGCCATGATGGCGCTGAGAATGATGATCATGGCACCAATCATGTTGGTCGGCGCAAGCTTCATGGCTTACCAAAAGGATGCGCAATTGACAAGTATTTTCGTCGTTGTCATTCCAATCATGGTTGTGTTCGTCGGTGTCGTGATGTATTTCGCAGTCCCTCTATTCAAGGCAATGCAGACAAAAACTGATAACTTGAACCTGGTCTTTCGTGAAGGATTGACCGGTGTGCGGGTAATTCGTGCATTCGTTCGTGATGCTTTTGAACAGAACCGCTTTGATGAAGCAAATAAAGACTACACGCGAAATGCACGGAAAGTTTTCTCTATCATGGCGGTGATGTTTCCACTAATGACATTAATCATGAGTGGCACAAACATCGCAATCATCTGGAATGGTGGGCATTTAATTGCTAACCAAGCCATGGCGGTTGGTAACATGATTGCCTTCATGACTTATGCCATGCAGATCCTGATGAGTTTCATGATGTTATCGATGGTTTTCGTTTTCATTCCTCGTGGTCAAGCTTCTGCAGCACGTATTCACGAAGTCTTGAATTTAAAATCAACCTTGACTCCTGCTGAACAACCAAAAACCTTCGCGGATGAACCCGAAACAAGTTTGGATTTCGATCAGGTGGTCTTCCGTTATCACGGGGCTGAACATCTAGCTTTAACTGGTGTTGACGCACACGTCACCAAGGGTCAGACTTTGGCCATTATTGGTGGTACGGGTTCAGGTAAGTCAACCTTGATCAACTTGATTCCACGTTTCTATGATGTTGAAACTGGTGCAGTTCGCATCAATGGTCTCGATGTTCGAGACGTCGACCAGCAGCAGTTGCAATCAGAAATCGCCTTGGTCCCACAAAAAGCCGTCCTGTTCAAGGGTAGTTTGCGTGACAACTTGCGTTACGGGAATCCGGAAGCAACGGATGAAGAATTATGGCATGCACTTGAAATTGCTCAGTCCACTGACTTTGTTAAAGAAGCAGAAGGCCTTGATACTTTTGTTGAGCAAGGTGGGAATAACTTCTCAGGTGGGCAGAAGCAACGTCTGGCAATTGCACGGGCATTAGTTAAGAAAGCATCCGTCTATGTCTTCGATGATTCATTCTCGGCACTGGACTTTAAAACGGATTCTAATTTACGTCGTGCGTTACGTGAAGATGAAAGTATTCAAAAAGCAGTCGTTGTGATTGTCGGTCAACGAGTTTCGACGGTTGCGGATGCCGATCAAATTATCGTGCTCGATGAAGGTAAGATGGTTGGTATTGGTACGCATAGCGAATTGAAAGCCAACAATGAAACCTATCGTGAAATTGTTGAATCGCAAATCAAACAGGGGGGCGAAATGCATGAGTGATCAAAAGAGTTCTAATCATCCATCACGTCCAATGGGTGGTGGTCACGGCCCTGGCCGTGGCATGGCGATGCCAGGAGATAAACCTAAAAATTTCTGGGGCACCACGAAACGCCTGTTTGGCTACATGTCTAAATATTGGATTGCCTTGATTATCGTGATGATTTTTGCCATCACGTCACAGATTCTTCAAGTGCGGACACCAAAGATTCTCGGTCAAGCAACGACAGAGTTATTTAAGGGTGTCATGCGTGGTCAGGCTGCACAGAAGGCCGGAATCGCTCAGAAGCAATTCCCAATTAACTTTGATAAGATTCAAGAGATTATTATTACTGTGATTATCATGTATCTGGCCTCGGCATTATTGAACTTCGTGATGCAGTTCGTGATGACTCGAGTTTCACAGGATACAGTTTATCGCTTACGGAAACAAATGAAAGAAAAGATGCAACGGTTACCAATCAATTATTATGACACCCATTCCAATGGGGATATTATGTCACGTGCCATTAATGATATGGATAACATTGCCGGCACCCTACAACAAAGCTTGACGCAATTGATCACCAGTACCGTCATGTTCGTGGGAACATTGTGGATGATGCTTACGATCAGCTGGCAGCTGACGCTATTACCCTTAGCAACAATCCCGTTGAGTTTGATTGTTGTTGGCGTCGTCGCTCCACGTTCTCAGAAATTTTTTGCGGCACAACAGAAGAGCTTGGGTCTATTGAACGACCAAGTTGAAGAAAATTATGCCGGCCAAATCGTCAATAAGAGTTTTAACCATGAACAGGCAGCCATCGATGAATTTGCAGCTGAGAATAAGAAGCTCTACACGGCTGCGTGGAAGGCTCAGATGATTTCTGGACTGATTATGCCGCTGATGACTTTTGTTAACAACTTGGGTTATGTGTTCGTTGCTGTTCTTGGTGGCATCAAAGTGGCGAATGGGAATATGACTTTAGGTGATGTGCAGGCCTTCTTGCAATACACGCAACAATTCTCACAGCCAATCTCGCAATTGGCTAACTTAGCGAATACGATTCAGGCAACCGTTGCTTCAGCCGAACGTATCTTCGAAGTGTTCGATGAACCCGATATGGAAGACACACACGTTGAGATTGCTGATCAAGCAACCGATGACGTTCTGACAATGGAACACGTTCAGTTCGGTTATCAAGGCAAGGAATTGCTGATGACTGATTACAACTTAAACGTGAAGCCTGGTCAAATGATCGCCATTGTCGGTCCTACCGGTGCGGGTAAAACCACGATCATTAACTTACTCGAGCGTTTCTATGATATTAGTGCTGGCTCGATCCGCTTGAAAGGTCAAGACACACGTAATATTGCTCGCGAAGATCTTCGTCGTCATTTCGCGATGGTGTTACAGGATACTTGGTTGTTTACGGGTACAATCTACGACAACTTGAAATATGGTCGCGAAGATGCTTCTCATGATGAAATTATCGCGGCAGCCAAGGCAGCCCATGTGGATGAATTCGTTCGTCAATTACCAGATGGGTACGACACAATCTTGAACGAAGAAGCTTCCAATATTTCCCAGGGTCAACGTCAATTATTGACAATTGCGCGCGCATTTGTTGCAGATCCCGAAATTTTGATTTTGGATGAGGCAACTTCTTCTGTTGATACACGAACCGAGTTACAAATTCAGCACGCCATGAATCGCTTATTGAAGGGCCGGACGAGTTTCGTTGTTGCACACCGTTTGTCAACTATTCGCGATGCTGATAATATCTTAGTGATGAATCATGGCTCAATCGTTGAAACCGGCAATCACGATGACTTAATGGCACAGAATGGGTTCTATGCTGATCTGTACAATTCACAATTTTCTGGTAATGTTGCTATTTAAGACTGGAGGGAATTTTTCAATGAAGATTAAAAAAATGATTGCCAGTCTCGCGGTCGTCTTAGGTGCAACTGTTGCATTGGCTGGCTGTCAGAGTAGCAGCCCGAGTTTGAAGCCTACGAAGACGAGTTATGGCGCGAATGGTTTGGTTGCCGTCGTCAAGGGGACCGTCAGCACGCAAGCAAAAGTGACCTATCAAATCGATGGTGCGACTCGTCAGTCTGCCGTTAACAATGATGGTACTTTTGTGATTCAAGTGCCAAGTTCGACCGACGCGCAAAAAGTGGCGGTCCAGGCTAAGAAGTCCGGTCAAACAGTCACAAAACAGGTGACCGTCAAGAAGAGCAAGGCTTTAGTTGCCTATCCACAATTTGCGATGGCTTACAACATGATCAATAAACAGATGAAGCTGGTGGCAACCGCACTACCTATGATGCAAAAGGATGGCCTGGTCGATCTTTACTCAGTCGATGGTGTCAAAATTCGTGCAAATATTCAAAATCAAAAAGTGATGAGTATTGCCTATATTTTTCCTGTCAAAGACATGAAATCAAAGACGAAGATGAAAGATTTCGCCATGAGATTGATTGCACTCTCGACCGCAGTTGGTGCTGATGGCCAGAAGGTACTCAAAGACTATCAGAAACTAGCTAAGGATGCAGAGAACGGCCAAACGATAGTCGAAAATATCAAGAATAAGGGTGTGACGTTCGAAACAAGTTTCTCTGACAAAGCGTTGTATATGTACCTCGTGAAGAAATAAGATTTTATTTAGGCTGAGCTTAAGCCTGACGATAGGTGCCTTCGAACTGATCATTTGAGATCGGTCCGGAGGTATTTTTGGTGTCTCTGATTTTACGATGATGAGGTCCGAGATGAAGAAGTTGTGCCGAAGTGAGACTGGATTTTAATTTAAAAAATGCTAATCTGAAGCTATGAGGTGAGCAGATGTATACAAAAACACGACAATTATTGGCAGATTTAGTCACTGATCAGATCGTTCCAGGTGTCAGTTATGCGCTGATCGATCACTCTCGTGTCTTGACTGATGTGTTTGGATGGCGAGAACTGGTGCCGAAACGCCTTCAGCTACATGCTGGATCGCAGTATGATCTCGCGAGCTTGACCAAAATTGTGGGGACGACCACAGTGATTTTTCAATTGATTGCGCAAGGGAAGGTGCAGCTTGAAGATCCCGTCCAGAAATATTTACCCGCATTTCAAGATGAGCGGGTACAGCTGTGGCATCTTTTGACCCATACATCGGGAATTGCTGGCTATATTCCCAATCGTGATCGACTTTCGGCGGCTGACTTGAAAGCTGCGTTGCTCAAACTACCGGTCACAGCTACTTTTGAACATGAGATGATTTATACGGATGTTGGCTTTTTATATCTGGGTTGGGTGATCGAACAAGTTTGTGGAAAATCAGTTCAACAGGTGATTACTGAGCGGGTATTGCAGCCACTGAAACTGGCAGGCGCGACTTTCACACCTGATCCGGCCAATTGTGTGCCGACTAATCGTAAAGATGGCCAGCTTTTGCAAGGAGTGGTTCATGATCCCAAGGCGCATACACTGGGTCGTCATTGTGGTTCAGCGGGTTTGTTTGCAACTCTAGCTGATTTAGTTCAGTTTAGTCAGTGGTACCTTGGCCAGCGACCGGACTTGCCTGAGCTGATCTCACGGTCGTTTATAGCACAATTGTACGCTGATCATACGCGTCATCACTTGCAACGTTCGTTGGGATGGGCGCTGCGATTTGCGCCGACTGATCAACACCCTTTGCTTTTTCACAGTGGCTATACTGGCACCTTTATCGTTTTGGATCAGCAATTGCAGCAAGGTTTGATTGTATTGACGAATCGAATTCATCCCGTCGAAGAGAATCCTGTTTTTCTCGACCGACGTCACTTAATCGTGGATCAGTTCATGGCAGAATTACCAAGTAACTAGATAGATTTAGAAGCTGAAGTTAATTCCTAAATAGTTCGATAATTCGACGTTTAGTTGGCAAAAAAGAGCTTTTATAAATTAAATGCATTTTTCAATTGGATTGGTTTAGTTTTAGGGGCTAATCCCGTCTGTACTGGTGACAAGAACTCGTTTGGCAAGAATCGTTTCTTGTTTATTCCAGTCTAGTTAACCAATTAGTGTCATTCTCACCACAAAAAAGTACGCAATCTTCATGATCTCGTCTCAAAACGAGAATCTGATGATTGCGTACTTTTTTGACTGCTAAAATCCTGCGGGGATAATGCCTTGATTTGCAAGTTGTTTCCGCAAAGCCAACATTGCCGTGTAAGTCGTCAAAATATAAATATGTTCATCCGGAACTTCACCCGCTTGCGTGATGAAGTCAGTTAAATCTTGAGTAGCAACGATGCTGTCTGCGTTTGCACCAGCAACTTTGAAGCGAAGCTGAATGTCCTTCAGACGTTCGCCACCAAGTATAATTTTCGGAATATCTTGGAAAGGCAATTGTTCAAATTCGCCATCCCAGATCCAACTGGTATCTTTACCATCAGCGGCATGGGCATTCAATAAGAAACCAAGCGAGTAGGGATGTGGATCTGTTTTAATGAGGTCGAAGACTTGATTCAAGCCAACCGGATTTTTGACGAGAATAATGGTTGCGTGCTTGCCATTTAACTTGATGACTTCTTGTCGACCGAAAACTTGTTCATCATAATTGAAGGCAGCCGCAATCGATTCAGGCGCGATTTTGAGGAATTTTGCAGTCGTGTAGGCAGCTAACGCGTTGTAGATGTTGTAGACACCACCCACATGAATCGTAAATGCTTGTTTATTGATAATAAAATTAGAAAACGTCGGTCGTAGTTCCTGAACAGCGGTGACAGCATCGGTTAGTTCTGGACGGGAGAAGCTGCAGTTAGGACAGAAGTAGTCGCCCAAATTTGCATACGTAATGCTGTGATAGTGCAAGATATGGTTGCAAACAGGACAAAGAACACCGTCAGAATTGAAACTAGCTCTTAAATCAGCATCGGGTTTATCACTATCCGCAAAACCGTAATAGATGATCGGATTAGGTAATTGCTTAGAATTAAAAATCGGTGCGTCACCATTGGCAATAATCGTGGCTTGGGGTGCCAGTTTGATCCCATCGACGATTTTTTGATAAGTGGTATAGATCTCGCCATAACGATCCATCTGATCACGGAAAATATTCGTTAGTAGGAAGGCTGTCGGTGTTAATTGGCGGCAAACGGGTTCGACGTTTGCCTCATCAACTTCTAGAACGGCCAAACCTTTACGCCCCTTCGGCTTAGGACCCGCTGCCAAGAAGGAGGTCACAATTCCCTGTAACATATTGGATCCACTGGGATTTGTTAACACATCTGGATATTGTTCTTTCAGAATTTTAGTCAGGAGAGAGGTGGTCATCGTTTTCCCATTGGTGCCAGTGACGATGATCACGTCGTAATTTTCGGCTAGGTGTCTCAGAATTTCGGGATCAATTCTTGTGGCGAGTTTACCAGGATAAGAGCTACCGCCGCTACGGAAGTTGTGCAAGAACCAATAGCTGCTCTTTCCGAGAAAACTTGCAAAGGCCGCCTTTATTGACATAGTTATAACCTCGATCATTTCAGAATCAGTACTGGTCCATTTTACCATACTTTAAACGCGAGCACTTTAGTCGATGATAAACTAAAACGAATTGCAAGAAGTTCTATGAATCCTACGAATGGATAAAATTTTGAATGGTTCAGAATACTGGCGCCATCGATGTAAGATCACCGTTTGTGAGAGATCTTCGTAGCGACTTTTCAATGATTAATTCTAGGCAAGCCCCGGTTTTTCGGTTATACTAAAAAGCGGTAATCAAAATCTGGAGGCGGAATAGAAATGGCGCAATTATTCTTTCGCTATGGCGCAATGAATTCGGGTAAGACAATCGATATTCTTAAGGTTGCACATAATTATGAAGAAGAAAATAAACCCGTGATCTTAATGACGAGTGGCGTCGATTCGCGTGATGGCGTTGGATATGTGTCGAGTCGAATTGGGCTGAAACGTGCTGCGGAACCGATTTTCTCAGAGACGAATATTTTTGAACGCGTTCAGGCAATCAATCCTCAAGCAGCCTGTGTATTGATCGATGAGGCACAGTTCTTAGAGAAACATCATATTCTTGAAGCTGCCCGGATCGTTGATGAGCTGGATATTCCAGTGATGACTTTTGGATTAAAGAATGATTTTCGTAATGAATTATTCGAGGGTTCGCACTATTTGTTGCTCTATGCAGATAAAATTGAAGAAATCAAAACCATCTGTTGGTTCTGTCATAAAAAAGCAACGATGAATTTGCGAATTCATGAAGGTCATCCAGTCTATGAAGGCAAACAAGTACAAATGGGTGGTAATGAGTCGTATTATCCCGTTTGTCGTGTACATTATAATCATCCGTTGCTGGATCAAGTCGAGAATCATGTGGAAGAAGGTCAATAATGGACAAAATTTTAGCACAGCTAGATGGTTTGATCGACCGTTATGATGAATTAACCGAAATGATGGCCGATCCAGAAGTTATCGGTAATACCAAACGTTACTTGGAGGTTTCCAAGGAAGCAGCAGGCATGGCGGAGATCGTCAATAAATACAAACATTATCGCGAAGTGATTCAAGGTATCAGCGACAACGATCAAATTATTCGTGAGAGCGATGATAAAGAATTAACGGATCTGGCCAAAGAAGACATGTCAGAGTTGAGCACCGAGCGTGATCAACTTGAAGAAGAAATTAAAGTTTTAATGTTGCCTAAGGATCCTAATGATGATAAGAATATTATTATGGAAATCCGTGGAGCAGCGGGCGGTGATGAGGCTTCACTTTTTGCTGGCGACTTATTAGACATGTACCATCATTACGCTGAGCGTCAAGGGTGGCAATTCGAAATTGTCGATGAGAACCGTACTGAAGTCGGTGGATTTAAAGAAGTTGCCGTCATGATTACGGGTGACAATGTCTATTCGAAGTTAAAATATGAAAACGGGGCACATCGTGTTCAACGTATTCCCACAACGGAATCGCAGGGACGGGTTCATACGTCGACCGCAACTGTTGCCGTTATGCCCGAATATGACTCAGTCGATATCGACATTGATCCTAAGGATATTCGAGTCGACGTTTACCGTTCATCAGGTGCCGGTGGTCAGCATATCAACAAGACGTCTTCAGCGGTTCGTATGACTCACTTACCTTCAGGTATTGTGGTTGCGATGCAGGATCAGCGTTCGCAACAGCAAAACCGTGAAAAGGCGATGCAAATTTTACGGTCACGTGTCTACGACTATTACGAAAGTCAGAATCAGAGCGAGTATGATGCCAATCGGAAGTCAGCCGTCGGAACGGGTGATCGTTCGGAGCGAATTCGAACTTATAATTATCCTCAGAACCGAGTGACGGATCACCGCATCGGTTTAACATTGAACAAACTTGATCGCATCATGAATGGTGAGTTAGGCGAAGTGATCGATGCCTTGATTGTTTCAGATCAGACCAAGAAGTTGGAGCAAATTTCCGATGACGCCAACCAACTATAATCAGGCCCTGCAATGGGCTTTTTTGTTGTTAAAAGAGCGTGATCTGGATCCAGAGTCAGCTGAGTATGTCTTGATGGAACGACTGAATTGGCGCAAAACCGACCTGCTGCTGAATGAACGTACAGCAATGCCAGTAGCCGTTTGGCAACAGTTCCAACAGGATGTATCGCAGTTGGCGACCGGACTGCCTGCGCAATATCTTTTAGGTGAAGCCTGGTTCGCAGGGATGAAGCTAAAAGTGAATCCTGCAACCTTGATTCCGCGACCAGAAACCGAAGAATTAGTCGCTTGGATCGAAGAGGGCTATCTTCCAGATGCATCACTAAGAATTCTGGATATCGGTACGGGGAGCGGTGCAATCGCCTTGGCACTAAAGCAACACTTTGCCAATAGCCAGGTGTTGGCGACGGATATCAGTATGCAAGCTTTAACTGTTGCCCGCCAAAATGCCATGAATTTGAATTTGGATGTCAGTTTTGCTGAAGGGGATCTTTGGGCAGCATTGCCTGAACAAACGGCACCATTTGACGTGATCGTCTCGAATCCACCTTATATTTCACACCAAGAAGAAGCAGTCATGGATTATTCTGTTCGTCATTTTGAGCCGGCGACGGCGCTTTTTGCCGATCATAATGGTCTGGCCCTTTATCAGCGGATTGCCACAAGCGTGCAATCTTACTTGAAACCTGCTGGTCGCTTGTTCATGGAATTTGGCTATCAACAGGCACCCGAGATTGAGGCTATTTTCAAGCGGGCACTACCGGGGGCCGGTGTTGAGATTCGTCGCGATCTTGCCAATTGGCCACGGATGGTGTGCGTTGACATAGCGCCATTAACACCTAAAAAATGAATCATTGAACGGAATTAGCTTTAAAATTTTGAGAGGAAACTTCAGAGGCGAATTGATGATGGAAACAAAAATTTATACGAAACAGGATATTCCAGAGGCAGCTGCGGAGTTGAGAGCCGGCCATTTGGTGTCGTTCCCAACTGAAACGGTCTATGGACTCGGTGCAATTGTCGATAACGAAGCAGCTGTTCGCCAAGTTTACGTTGCAAAAGGCCGTCCGAGCGACAATCCTTTGATTGTGACCGTCTGTTCACCAGAAATGGTTTGGAAATATGCAGTCAAAAGTGAATTAGCTGAGAAATTAATGGCAACTTTTTGGCCTGGACCTTTAACGATCATCTTACCATTACAGCCGAATACGCTCTCGTCCGTTGTCACTGGTGGCCTGAGTACAGCAGCGTTTCGAATGCCGAAGAACGATGCGACACTCGAGCTGATCAAGGAAACGGGGACACCGATTGTTGGGCCGTCTGCCAATACTTCTGGTAAACCAAGTCCAACGAAGGCGCAACATGTCTATCATGATCTCAGAGGTAAAATTGCCGGGATCTTGGATGATGGGCAGACACAAGTTGGTTTGGAATCGACCATCATCGATCTAAGCGTGGCACCAGCTGCTATTTTACGTCCGGGTTACTATGACGCTGATGATTTGGCCCCATTGCTGGGAACCGTTGATACAGCACAGCATCATGTCGGTGCCAAAGAAACGCCAAAGGCACCCGGGATGAAGTACAAACATTATGCTCCCGCTGCCCAAGTCTTGATTGTTGAACCGACGAAGAACTTTGCTGAGGCAGTTGCAAAGACTCGGCAACACTATCGCAAGCCATTCGGTGTGTTGGCCTTTGATGAACAACTACAAATGCTGGTTACTAGCGACTTGGTGACAACGTATTCACTTGGTGCGGATATTCAGAGTGCGAGTCATCAGCTTTTTGCAGGCTTACGTTGGTTTGATGATCAGCCTGGGATTGACCTGATTTTAGCCGCTGGTGTCCCTGAAAAAGGGTTGGGGATTGCCTATATGAACCGTCTGAAGAAGTCTGCGGGTGGTCAATTTTATGAGGCTACCGTATTTTAGACATTAACTTTTTATTCAATGCCTAGATGAAAGTTGCTTGTTTTTGAAAAAGTCAAAATGAAAATTTCAAAAAAACTGTGTCGGAAATGAGTTGTTCTCATCCAATACGTTTTTTTGATCAAGTGCCTTCGATGAATCACTGTCGCTGGCGCTTTTTTATTGATGGGTGACTTGGATACGGCTCAATGAGTGCGGCACTAGATTTTTAGGCCATAGTCGCCAGCAAAATCGAATGATTGTGAAATGCGGTTAAAAATAATGGAAAATAGTTAAGTGAAATAAGGCCCAATCTGTCGCAAATAACTTCGTATTGACCTGTCTATCTTAAGAAAAAGAGTTCCCGATTAATTAGTCACAAGAAGTTAGTCGGTTTTACTTTCGAATGAACAAGATTACCGGTATAATGGGGCAAAAGGAGGTCTGTCAATGACATTTATTGAGAAAGATCAGGCGGTTTGGCAAGCAATTCATCGCGAAGAGCAACGCCAGCGCCAGAACATTGAATTAATTGCCTCAGAGAATGTGGTTTCTGAAGCCGTTCGTCGTGCACAAGGCAGTGTTTTGACGAACAAGTATGCGGAAGGTTATCCCGGTCGTCGCTTTTATGGCGGTTGTGAGTACATCGACCAAGTTGAAACGCTAGCGATTGATCGGGCTAAGCAGCTGTTCGGAGCCGAGTATGCCAATGTGCAGCCACATTCTGGTTCACAAGCTAACGAGGCCGTTTACCGAGCGTTGTTGAAACCCGGGGACACCGTTTTGGGGATGGATTTGACTGCCGGAGGTCACCTCACGCATGGGTCGCCCGTTAATTTCAGTGGTCAGACTTACCAGTTTCACAGCTATGGGGTAGATCCAGAGACGGAACAGTTGGACTACGATGCGATCGCAAAAATCGCGCAAGAAGTTCAACCTAAGTTGATCGTCGCTGGAGCATCCGCCTATAGTCGAATCATTGACTTCAAGAAGTTCCGCGAAATCGCCGACCAAGTCGGCGCGATGTTGATGGTGGATATGGCACACATTGCTGGCTTAGTTGCGGCAGGTGTTCATCCGAGTCCGGTTCCATATTGTGATGTGGTCACGTCGACGACGCATAAAACATTGCGTGGACCGCGTGGTGGGTTGATTTTAGCCAAGGAGAAATATGCGAAAGCATTGGATTCTGCGGTATTTCCAGGCACACAGGGTGGACCACTGGAACACGTGATTGCCGCAAAAGCGATTGCGTTCGGCGAGGACTTACAACCAGAGTTTATCTCTTATTCACAACAGGTCGTTAAGAACGCCAAGGCGATGGCTGCGGTTTTCAACGCGGATCCTACGTTCCGAATTGTTTCTGGCGGAACCGACAACCATTTGTTCATGCTAGACGTCACCAAGACCGGCTTGTATGGCCGTGATGTTCAAGAATTAATGGATCACGTGCAGATCACGTTGAATAAGAACACGATTCCTTTTGAGAAAAACGGACCGTTCAAAGCCAGTGGTGTTCGAATCGGTACACCCGCGATTACCACCCGGGGTATGAAGGAAGCAGATTGCCAAAAAGTTGCACAATTCATCATTGATGTCATCAAATCGCGTGATGATGAAACTAAGGTTCAGGAACTCCATCACCAGATTACAACTTTTGCCGAAAGTTTTCCGACAAATTGGTCATGATTTTCTAGCAATTTACTGAAAACTAGCTTATCATTGATATGATTTAAAAAATGAAAGGTGGCAAAAGCATGGGGAAATTTACCGTTTTGAATCACCCCTTGATTCAGCACAAGTTGACAATTATTCGAGATAAGGCAACAGGAACGAAGGTTTTTCGTGAGGTTGCGAATGAAATCGCCGAATTAATGGTCTATGAAATAACTCGTGACTTACCCTTAGTCGATGTTGAAATCGAGACGCCAATGGGCAAGACGGTTCAGAAACAGTTATCGGGTAAGAAATTAGCTGTTGTACCAATTTTGCGTGCAGGTTTAGGCATGGTTGATGGTGTCTTGCAACTGATCCCTGCTGCTAAAGTTGGTCACATTGGCATGTATCGTGACGAGCAAACCTTAGAGCCGCACGAATATTTTGTTAAGATGCCACCAGATATTGATCAACGTGATTTATTCATTGTTGATCCAATGTTAGCCACTGGTGGTTCTGCAAACATGGCCATTGATGCACTCAAGAAGCGTGGGGCCAAGAACATGCGTCTCGTCGTTCTTGTTGCTGCACCAGAGGGTGTCAAAGCCGTGCAAGAAGCTCATCCAGATGTTGATATTTACGCTGCATCTCTTGATGAGAAGCTTACCGATAATGGCTACATTTTCCCAGGTCTGGGCGATGCCGGCGATCGTTTATTCGGTACCAAGTAGCTACCAGCTACCCTAGAAGCACTTATCTGCGGGTGCAACTGTAACAGTGATTCAGTTGCATGAGGTGGCATTCAGGTGGCCGTTGAATGAGGCAAACTGCCAATCAGCAATATAGGATTGAAAAAAAGTCGATTTTTCGGTCGTTCAAGGTCCACGAGTGTCATTTAGATTCAAATCAATTTTTTCAAGTTTTCAAAACTTTTCTTTGAACTTTTCTTTGAATTTTACATTTAATGGTGATACTATGGACTTTGTGTTTTCGTAACTAGGTCTGTTGACTGAGACACAATTTCGGGTTTGGTATTAAGGTCTGGTTAATTTTTGGTCGGCGTTTTTTCTCAACACTTATCAAGGATTAGCCTCGTTGTGTCGGCTCGGAATGTTCGAATTGTTTTGGGAAGGAGGCGCGCTTTGGAGAGCAAGTATCAATACCTAACATTCATTGGTCTACGGTTCAATGTTGCCAATTGCCTTTCAATTTTATTGACGGCTTTATTGGTTTTTGTGTTTACATTCTTTCTTTCACGAAAGTTAACCATGAAGCCGGGCAAGGGTCAGAATGTTTTAGAGTATTTGATTGATTTTACGAATGGTATTGTGAAATCGATCATGCCTGGTGAAGAGGGCAAGCCCTTTTATTTCTATATTTTCGTGTTGTTCACATTTATCTTGTTTGCGAATGTGATTGGATTATTCTTCCAAGTCAAGATCAATGGGTACACTTTCACGAAATCACCAACCGCCGATCCAATGGTAACGATGCCGTTAGCCATGGTGACTCTGTTGATGTCACATTATTTTTCTGTACAAAAGTTTGGACTGAAGGGCTATTTACACAATTATGTGAGCCCGGTCAGCTTCTTATTGCCAGTTAACTTGATCGAAGAGTTTACCAACTTTTTGACGTTGTCACTTCGACTTTACGGTAACATTTATGCCGGTGAAGTTCTGATCGGTTTACTGGTCATGGTGGCAAACAGCATGGGCATTGTTAGTGTGGTTGTTGCCGCACCAATGACCATGATCTGGCAAGGCTTCTCCGTATTCATTGGAGCCATTCAGGCCTACGTATTTTCAATTCTATCGTGTGTCTATTTTTCACGTAAATTAGAACGTGAAGAGTAAAAAAATTTAGGAGGATTTATCAATGAGTAAATATATCGCCGCAGCAATTGCTGCCGGACTTGCAGCACTAGCTACTTCTTATGGTAATGCCAAAGTTATTTCTAAGACGGTCGAAAGTATGGCACGCCAACCAGAAATCGCTGGTACTTTGAGAAGTACAATGTTCGTTGGTGTTGGTTTAATTGAAGCCGTTCCTATCTTGGCTGTCGTTGTTGCTTTCTTGATTCTCTTTGTCTAAGACTGCAAACGTTTGGTTTCAAATCTTAGAAGAAGGGAGCGTTATTCATGATGAATGGATCAGTCATTGCTGCAATTGATTTTGCGAGCTTAGGCGATTCGCTATTTCTACTTGTCGTCTTCATTCTCTTGCTCCTGCTCGTCAAGCACTTCGCTTGGGGCCCAGTGACGAAGATGATGAATGATCGTGCCAATAAGATCAACGAAGATTTAGATGGCGCGGCAACTTCACGTGCGCAAGCTGAGAAGATGGCAGCACAACGTCAAGCAGAATTGAAAAATTCTAAGTCTGAAGCAATTCAGATCGTGAACACAGCAAAAGTTAATGGCGATAAACGACGTCAAGAAATCTTAGATGCCGCTCAAAGCGATGCCGACAGTGTCAAAGCTAAGGCACGCGCCGATGCACAACGGGCTCGTACTGAAGCATTGAATAGCGCACGTCAAGATGTTGCCCAGATTTCTGTAGATATTGCTGAAAAGTTAATTGGCAAAGAATTAAGTGTTTCAGATCAAAAGGACTTGATCGATGCCTATATTAAGGGGTTGACGAGCGCTGATGAAACTAGATAAATATACAGTTGGCAAACGCTACGCAAAGGCTCTTTTTGAATATGCCACTGAAACGCAAGATGCGTCTGAAATCTACAAAGAATTGTTGGCGTTACGTCAAGTTTTTGCTGACGATCCTGATTTGGGTAATATTTTATCCGATTCACGTTTAAGTCTTCCCGATAAGCAGAAGATTTTGGCGACTTTGAAACAGTCTTTTTCAGAGACGCTTCAACATTTTCTGCAGCTTGTTTTTGATTATCATCGCATGAACGATATCGAGTTTATCATTGATGAATTTGAACGTCGTTACGATAGTGTGAACGGACGTGTTTTAATCACCGCCACAACCGCTGTACCAATGGATGACGATCAAATCAAGCGTGTGGGCGATGCTTATTTGCAGCGCTTCTCTGGGAACAGCGTTGTTGTGACCAATGTGGTCGATCAGTCGATCATTGGGGGCATGATTTTGCAAGCACAAGATCGTCGAATCGATGGTAGTGTGCAGACAAAACTGAATCGAGTTCGTGAGTTATTAGCTCAGCCATTAAATAATTAAAAAGCGAGGTGAATCGGTTGAGCATCAAAGCTGAAGAAATTAGTGCATTAATTAAACAACAATTAGCAAATTATCAAGATCAGCTCAAGGTTGAGGAAGTTGGGACCGTGACTTACGTTGGTGACGGTATTGCCCGTGCTCATGGTCTTGATAACGTCATGTCGAGTGAATTGCTTGAATTTTCAAATGGTTCGTACGGCGTGGCACAAAACTTGGAAACTAATGATGTGGGTATTATTGTTCTAGGTAAGTTTGACGATATTCGCGAAGGCGATACGGTTAAACGTACTGGTCGAATTATGGAAGTGCCTGTTGGCGAAGCTATGATTGGTCGAGTGGTCAACCCATTAGGTCAACCCGTCGATGGTAAAGGACCTATCAAGACAACAAACACCCGTCCAATGGAATCTCCTGCACCTGGCGTTATGCAACGTCAATCAGTTTCTCAACCTTTACAAACAGGGCTGAAGGCAATTGACGCGTTAGTGCCAATCGGTCGTGGTCAGCGTGAGTTGATCATTGGTGACCGTAAGACAGGTAAGACTTCGATTGCAATTGATACAATTTTGAACCAAAAGGGACAGGATACAATCTGTATTTATGTTGCTATTGGTCAGAAAGAGTCAACGGTTAGAACCCAAGTCGAAACGCTTCGTCGATTCGGTGCGTTAGATTACACAATTATCGTTGAAGCTGGTCCTAGTGAACCAGCACCAATGCTTTACATTGCGCCTTATGCCGGATCTGCGATGGGTGAGGAATTCATGTATCGTGGCAAGCATGTCTTGATCATCTTTGATGATTTGAGTAAACAAGCTGCCTCTTATCGTGAAATATCCTTACTGCTTCGTCGTCCGCCTGGTCGTGAAGCTTATCCCGGTGATATTTTCTACTTGCACTCACGTTTACTTGAACGTTCTGCCAAGTTGAGTGATGAATTGGGTGGCGGTTCTATGACTGCCTTACCAATTATCGAAACTCAAGCCGGAGATAATGCCGCATATATTCCTACTAACGTGATCTCAATTACCGATGGACAGATTTTCTTGGAGAGCGACTTGTTCTATTCAGGAACACGTCCTGCCATGGATGCCGGTGGTTCTGTTTCTCGTGTTGGTGGCGCCGCACAGATCAAAGCAATGAAGAAAGTTGCCGGTACCTTACGTGTGGATCTTGCCTCTTACCGTGAATTGGAATCATTTTCCCAGTTCGGCTCTGACCTTGACGAAGCGACTCAGGCTAAACTGAATCGTGGACGTCGTACGGTTGAAGTTCTGAAGCAACCATTACACCAACCATTGCCTGTTGAGAAGCAAGTTATTATTCTGTACGCTTTGACGCGTGGTTATTTGGACAGTGTGCCAGTGGATGATATTCAACGTTATCAGAGCGAATTGTTTGATTACTTTGAAAGCAGTCACGCTGACTTGTTGGAACACATCAAGACAACGGGTGATTTGCCAGATGATAAAGATCTAAGTGCTGCTGTTAAAGCATTTGGCGATGGTTTTGTCGCAAATAAGTAATCATTATCTAATCATTATCTATTGAGTGACTATAAAAGTTAGCAAGGAGTGGTGAGAATTGGCTGAGTCTACAATTGATATTAAACGACGGATCGCATCAACCAAGAAGACTGGACAGATCACAAGTGCCATGCAAATGGTTTCCGGCGCAAAGCTGCTCAAACTTGAGGATAAGTCTCAGAACTATCAAGTTTATGCTCAAAAAATCCGTGAGATTGTCACCCATCTTGCCGCTAACAAAGTTCTAGAACTTGCAGCAATGCGTCAACATGCTAAGAGTAAAACAGGGACGACTGAGGAAGATATTCTTTCATTGAACAACTTACTCGTTGAGCGCCCAGTTAAGAAAACCGGTTATCTTGTGATCACGAGTGATCGTGGGTTAGTCGGTGGCTATAACAGCAATGTTTTACGTTCAGTGATGGATATTTTGAATGATCATGAAAGTCCTGATGATTATGCCGTCATGGCAATTGGTGGTATGGGCGCTGAGTTTTTTAAGGCCCGTGACATTCAGCTTGCCTATGAATATCGGGGTGTCAGCGATATGCCGACATTTGACGAGGTTCGTGAAATTGTTAAAACGATGGTCACCATGTTTGATGACGGCGTCTTTGACGAACTCTATGTCTGCTATAATCATCACGTTAATTCGTTATCATCTGCGTTTCGTGCAGAAAAAATGTTGCCAATCACCGATCTAGATACAGATCATGTTCAAAACTCCGAAACAACCGAATATCTTGCAGATCCTTCTGTGGATGCGGCATTGAATGCCATTTTGCCACAGTATGCTGAAAGCTTGATTTTCGGTTCGATTATGGATGCTAAGACTGCCGAACATGCTTCGTCAATGACGGCGATGAAGAGTGCAACTGATAATGCAAATAACATGATCAAAGATTTGTCGACGCAACTTAATCGTGCGCGTCAAGCACAGATCACAACTGAAATTACTGAAATTGTTGGCGGCGCTGCTGCGCTAGAATAATAAATGATAAAGATGGGAGGAATTAAGACGCATGAGTGTTGGTCATATTGTTCAAGTTATTGGACCGGTTGTTGACGTTGAGTTTCCACTTGACGAAGGACTGCCAGACATTAACGCTGCATTAAAAGTGACAAAGCCCGATAAATCAACGGTTATTTTGGAAGTTGCCCTTGAACTCGGCGATGGCATTATGCGCACGATCGCCATGGAATCAACGGATGGTTTGCAACGTGGAACCGAAGTTGAAGACACAGGTGGTCCAATCTCTGTACCAGTTGGTAAAGAGACGTTGGGTCGTGTGTTTAACGTCTTAGGTGAAACCATCGATGATGGCCCTAAGTTTCCTGCAGATTTCAGACGCGACGGCATTCACAAGCCAGCGCCTAAATTCCAAGATTTAAGTACAAGTTCAGAGATCCTTGAAACTGGGATCAAAGTCATTGATTTACTTGCCCCATACGTTCGTGGTGGTAAAGTCGGATTATTCGGTGGAGCCGGCGTTGGTAAAACCGTGTTGATCCAAGAATTAATCCATAATATTGCTGAAGAGCATGGCGGTATTTCAGTCTTTACGGGTGTTGGTGAAAGAACTCGTGAAGGTAATGACCTTTACTTCGAAATGAAGGGGTCAGGAGTCTTGGACAAGACGGCCATGGTCTTTGGTCAGATGAATGAGCCACCTGGAGCACGTATGCGTGTTGCTTTGACTGGACTAACAATTGCGGAATACTTCCGTGATGTTGAGGGGCAAGACGTTTTACTCTTCATCGATAATATTTTCCGATTCACACAGGCGGGTTCAGAAGTTTCTGCCTTATTGGGTCGGATGCCTTCAGCTGTTGGTTACCAGCCAACGTTGGCAACTGAAATGGGTCAGTTACAAGAGCGAATCACTTCAACGAAGAAAGGTTCAGTCACCTCGATTCAGGCAATCTATGTGCCTGCCGATGACTACACGGACCCTGCCCCTGCAACTACTTTTGCCCATTTGGATGCGACAACAAACTTGGAACGTCGGCTTGTTGAACAGGGTATTTATCCAGCCGTGGATCCTCTTGAATCCTCTTCAAGCGCGCTTGATCCTGAAGTTGTTGGTGAAGAACATTATCAAGTTGCAACTGAAGTACAGCATGTTTTGCAACGTTATCGTGAATTGCAAGATATTATTTCGATCTTAGGTATGGATGAATTGTCTGACGACGAAAAGGTGCTGGTTGCACGTGCTCGTAAGATTCAATTTTTCTTATCACAAAACTTCTTTGTTGCTGAGGCCTTCACTGGTCAACCAGGTTCGTATGTCCCAGTTAAGGATACTGTTTCTGGATTCAAAGCGATCTTAGATGGTGAATATGATGACATGCCTGAAGATGCTTTCCGTGGTGTCGGTAAGATTGAGGATGTTGTTGCTAAGGCCGAAAAAATGGGATACCATCATCAAAGCAAGTAAGGAGGCATGAGCGATGGCGGAAAATACCAAAAAAGTAATAACCGTTAATATCGTGACGCCGGATGGTGTTGTCTATGATCACCATGCTAACTTAGTTGTTGTGTGTGCAATTGATGGCGATTTGGGTATCATGGCCAATCATGAGCCGATCATTGCACCCTTGAAGATTGGTGAAGTTCGTGTCAAACGAACGGATGATCCAGATCACGAAGATGCGATTGCGGTCAACGGTGGCTTCTTGGAAGTCAACAACAATGTGGCTTCTATCGTCGCAGATAGTGCAGAACGTGCACGCAATATCGATTTAACTCGTGCAGAACGTGCGCGCCAACGTGCTGAAGAGAAGATTAAGGCTGCCGAAGCCGAACATGATATTGACGAAGTTAACCGTGCACAGATTGCTTTGAACCGTGCCATTAACCGAATCAATGTTTCTAAGCATCGAAGATAATCATAGAAAATCTAAAATGAAGAACGTGTTGATCCAGATTTATCAACAGATTGAGCCGACTTCATTGATCAAGCTTAATCTCTGTGTTATACAGGGGTTAAGCTTTTTCTGTGTTAATGAAGAGTCAACTGATCGCGTGCTGAGGTGTTTTCGATGAATCGTTACGACTGACTGATTAGAAATATTTGTAAATTTCAACCCATGAGTTCAAATTTGAATCTTTTGGAAAGCGTTATTCATTATTTTTTTCCTAAATAGACTTTCAAGCCGCCAAAAGAGTGGGAGTTATGATAAACTAAAACAAGAATACGCTCGGAGGGATCGCCATGAATTCAGTGAATTTACAAGCACTTTTTACGATTATTAGTCATCTGTTCTTTGTTTATTTATCCTATCAGGCCTTGACTGTCGTTCGCTTCGATGTCTTTTTTCGTGAGCGGCAAGAAGCCAAGAGTCGCATTTTGAAGCTATTTTTGGCGATTGCACTCGGATACACCGTCAGTTCATTTTTGCTATCTGTGATTATGAATCTACAAAACGTCTTATTCGGATATTAAGGGGTCGCAATGGAAGAAATCATTATTAATGGTGGGCATCGGTTGAGTGGCGCGGTTGAGATCGATGGCGCCAAGAATGCCGTTTTACCGATCATGGCAGCCGCAATTCTCGCGTCAAAAGGTGTTAACCAAATTGAAAATGTGCCGATCTTAGCGGATGTCTTGACGATGCAGTCTGTCCTTGAGGCGTTACATGTGCGGACTAAATTTGATCATCAGCGCGCTAAAATATCAATTGACGCACAGCATTCGCTATCACCCGAGGCGTCGTTTGAGCTTGTCTCTAAAATGCGAGCTTCAATTGTGGTTCTGGGCCCATTGTTGGCTAGACTCGGGCACGCAAAAGTGGCGATGCCTGGCGGCTGTGCAATTGGATCCCGACCAATTGATTTGCATTTAAAAGGGATGAGGCAGTTAGGCGCGCGTATTGTTCAAAATGGTGGGTTCATCGAGGCTGAAGCATGTAAGTTGATTGGTGCGCCAATTTATTTAGACTTTCCCAGTGTTGGTGCAACAGAAAATATCATGATGGCCGCAACTTTAGCTGAAGGAACCACCTATATTGACAACGCAGCTCGTGAGCCAGAGATTGTCGATTTAGCGATGTTCTTGAGCGAGATGGGCGCACGTATTTATGGCGCTGGGACTGAGACAATCAAGATTGTTGGTGTGCCCGAATTGCACGGTGTTGATCATCAAGTGGTTCAAGATCGAATTGAGGCTGGAACATTTATGGTGGCTGCAGCAATTACGCAGGGCAATGTCTTGATCAAAGATGCCATTGCGGCTCACAATCGACCATTAATTTCGAAATTAACCGAAATGGGTGTCAAGATTGAAGAACATGATGCGGGCATCCGCGTCATTGGCCCAGAAAAGTTAATTCCGGTCAATGTGAAGACACTGCCTCATCCCGGATTTCCAACGGATATGCAACCACAGATGACGGTTGCACAATTGTTAGCAGACGGGACGAGCATGATGAACGAGACCGTCTTCGAGAATCGGTTCATGTATGTTGATGAATTACGACGCATGAATGCACAAGTTGAGATCGAAGGAAATACCGCGCTCTTGCATGGCCGCGCGCAGTTACGCGGTGCTGCCGTTGAAGCGACAGATTTACGTGCTGCGGCCGCGTTGATTTTAGCGGGGTTAGTTGCCGACGGGGAAACGCGTGTCAGTCAGCTGCAATACTTAGATCGAGGGTATCATTTATTACACGAAAAGTTAAGTCTACTAGGCGCTAACATTCGTCGCAGTCAAGTTGCTGCGGATGGTACTGAGCAGCCGATCCTAAATGTGATCTCGAACTAAACATGAGCAACTTTGCTCGAGAATCATAAATTAGATTAACCAAATAATTAACAGTGAGAATTGAGAGGAAACAATGATGGCTATGGATATTGGAATTGATTTGGGTACAGCCAATGTATTGATCAACGTGCGAGGCAAGGGAATTGTTTTAAATGAGCCTTCTGTTGTTGCAATTGATACGACAACGGGGAGTGTTGTAGCGGTTGGGTCAGATGCTTACAAGATGGTGGGACGCACACCTGGAAACATTCGGGCAATTCGGCCTTTGAAAGATGGCGTCATCGCTGATTTTGACATTACCGAGGCGATGCTCACTTACTTTATTAAAAAGTTGAATGTGAAGTCGTTTATGTCAAAACCTAACATTTTAATTTGTTGCCCTACTAATGTCACTTCGGTTGAACAAAAGGCAATTATTCAAGCCGCTCAGTCGGCTGGTGGTCGCCATGTTTATTTGGAATTGGAGCCCAAAGTTGCTGCAGTTGGTGCAGGAATGGATATTTTCAAACCCCAAGGCAATATGGTGATTGATATTGGTGGCGGGACTAGTGATGTTGCCGTCTTATCCATGGGTGAAGTCGTGACCAGTCAATCATTGCGCCTCGCCGGTGACAAAATGGATGCCGCAATTGTGAACTTTGTTAAACAGAAGCACAATCTATTGATTGGTGAGCGGACTGCTGAGACAATCAAGATTCAAATTGGCGCCGCGTACGAACCAGACGTTAACGACGAGATTGAGGTTCGTGGCCGCTACTTGGGTGATGGTTTACCACATGAAGTCATCATTAATGCCGTCGAAGTTGAACAGGCGCTTCACAGTACCTTAATGAGTATTGTTGATGCTGCAAAGGGCGTTCTTGAGAAAACCCCACCTGAATTATCTGCAGATATTATTGACCGCGGTGTAATGTTGACGGGTGGTGGTGCCATGTTACGTGGAATTGATCGCTTGTTCTCTGATCAGTTGAAGGTACCGGTAGTGCTTGCAGAGCAGCCATTGGATTCGGTAGCGTTAGGGACGGGCATGTTACTCGAAAACATTGTGAACCATCAGCAATATTGATGAGAGGCGTTTAAATGAGATTTAAGATGGACAAAGTATACGCCGCATCAGCATTTAAGAAAATTGGTTGGTTGATTGTTGCTGTTCTATTAGCGGTTTTAATTGGTGCCTTGATTGGTTATGGCATCTCAGGTAAAGGTGATCCATTTACGGTATTTTCGCCGAAGACTTGGGACCATATCCTGGATTTCCTGCGTTAAGGAGCACAAATGAAGCAAATATTAATCGGGTTGATTAGGGGTTATCAGAAATATATTTCGGTATTGACCCGGCCACATTGTCGCTACTATCCCACCTGTTCGAATTATGCGTTACAGGCAGTTCAGAAGCATGGCGCATTCAAGGGGATCATTATGGGTGCCGCACGCATCATACGGTGTAATCCCTTTGTGCGTGGTGGTGTCGACCAGGTTCCCGATAAGTTCACCATATTTCGTAATCCACATCCTGAAGATGCTGAAGACGAAATTATCGCGGCAAAGTTTCACCCAAAGCATAAAGATAAGGAGTAATTCATGGCTAAGCAAATTGATCCAATTCAAGTTGAATTGGTGGACCAAGATGATCAACACTGGCAATTACAGACAGTGAAAGGTAAGACAATCGGTTCAATTATTGAAGAAAACAAGCGTTTCTTAAGCTACTATGGCACGGAAACTAAACCAACACGTCATAAGACGCTTTCAGAAGCAACGCAAGATTTATTGATGCAATATAATCTCCATCAACACTAATTCAAGTCGTTGAGTAGATCTCGTTGCGATCTGTTATTAATTACTCAACGAAACAAAAGGTAGGTTAGTCATGCCAGAACAGAAACATTCTGAAGAGAAAAAAACAGATCGAATTGATTATGGGATTCTTTTTTCAATCATGATGTTGGCATTATTCAGCCTGATGGCCGTTTATGTTGCAACAACGCACGACACGAGTTCCGCAAGTCCCATTCGCGCGGTCATCATGCAAGTCGCTTGGTACGTCATTGGAACGATTGCCGTTGTCATCTTGATGCAATTTGACGCGGAACAGCTATGGAAAATCGCACCGTATGCCTACGCTGCCGGAATAGTCTTGCTAGTTGCAGTGTTATTTTTATACGATCGTCGTTCGGCAGGCTATACTGGCGCGAAAAGTTGGTTTAAATTTCATAGCTTCACCTTTCAACCGTCTGAAGTGATGAAACCGGCATTTATTCTTGCCTTGGGACGCGTTGTGACGCAGCATAACGCGAAGTATACCGTTCATAGTGTTCGCAATGATTTCATTCTCATCGGTGAAATGTTGGTTTGGACAATTCCGGTTGCTGTCTTGTTGAAGTTGCAAAATGATTTTGGGACAATGTTGGTTTTCTTAGCAATTTTCGCAGGTGTCGTGTTGGTGTCTGGCGTTAATTGGAAAATATTGACGCCCGCAATTGCATTCGTCGCAGTCGTTGGTGTTGCCGGCATTTTACTAGTTACCACCGATTGGGGTAGAAATATTCTTGGAATGGCTGGGTTTAAAGCTTACCAATTCCAACGAATCAACAACTGGTTGAATCCTTCTCAGGATACGAGTAATAGTGGCTATCAACTATGGCAGAGTATGAAGGCCATCGGTTCTGGACGAATGACGGGTCGTGGATTCAACGTTTCAAGAGTCTATGTACCGGTACGTGAATCCGATATGATTTTCTCCGTGATTGGTGAAAACTTCGGCTTTTTAGGTAGTTGTGCCTTGATCTTGCTCTACTTCTTATTGATTTCTCAAATGATCAAAGTGACTTTTGATACTAAGAACGAATTCTATGCTTATGTTTCAACCGGCGTCATCATGATGATCTTGTTCCATGTCTTTGAGAATATTGGGATGAGTATTGGATTGTTGCCATTGACCGGGATTCCACTACCGTTCATTTCGCAAGGTGGCTCTGCCTTACTCGGAAACATGATTGGGATTGGTCTCATTATGTCGATGAGGTATCATTACAAGAGTTATATGTTTAGCAGTGCTAGAGATAAGAAATTTTAAATAAAGTCACGCGATTCATTGATCGCCGAGTCGTCACGATAATTATCGTGGCTTTTTTTGTGGCACGGTGTTTGTGGATGAAATGAACTGCAGATTGCAATTGATTTTCGACTAGCATAGAATGTTTGATATAAAGTAAGTAAATTGTGAGGCAAAAAATGGCAAACTTAACGATTAAAAATCTGCATGTTCGTGTGGATGACGATAGTGAACACAAAGAAATTCTGAAGGGCGTCGACCTTTCTATGAACACTGGTGAGATCCACGCAATCATGGGTCCAAACGGTACAGGTAAATCGACACTCTCAGAAACGATTATGGGAAATCCGCGTTATACCGTCACTGAAGGCGATATTTTGCTCGATGGCGAAAGTTTGCTAGGGAAGCCAGTTGATGAACGCGCGCGTGCTGGTCTCTTTTTGGGGATGCAGTATCCTGCTGAGATCATGGGTGTCACGAATGCAGAATTTATGCGTTCGGCAATCAACGCAAGGCGGCCAGAAGATCAGCCAATTCCCGTTCGTCAATTTATCCAGGAACTCGATCAGAATCTAGAATTGTTAGACATGACGCCAAAGATGGCAGAACGTTATCTAAATCAGGGATTCTCTGGTGGCGAAAAAAAACGTAATGAAATTTTGCAACTTTTGATGATCAAACCAACTTTTGCAATCCTTGATGAGATTGATTCCGGATTGGATATTGATGCGATGAAGGTTGTGGCAAAAGGTGTCAATTCAATGCGGGGTGCTCAATTCGGTGCGCTGATTATTACACACTATGAACGTTTACTGGATTACATTACGCCGGATGTGGTTCACGTGATGATGGGTGGCCGCGTAGTCAAGTCTGGCTCAGCAAGTTTAGCCACTAAGCTCGAAGCCGAGGGTTATGCAGGTTTGCGTGATGAATTAGGTCTTGACGTGCCCTTGACTGATGAGAATTAGAGGTGGTGCAGGTGAATAGCAAACGGTTTACTTCAGAACAAAACTTAATCGAATTCAGCAACCAACACCACGAGACGTCAGCGATGCAACAAAAACGATTAATAGCTTTTCAACAATATCCTGAATTAGTATTGCCGAAATTCCAAAAGATCAATTATCGAAACTGGGGTTTATTAAAAGGTCAACCGATGCCAGCTGACGTGTCAGCATCTTCAAACACACAGTCGAAAAGCATGTCGATTGATCTGCCAGCGAACGCAATGATCACACAGCGGGGGATTCAATCTGCACAAGTTAAATTAAATCAAGAAGCGTTAACAGCAGGCGTCATCGCGCTGGATTTCTTTGACGCGCAACAACAATTTCCAGAGTGGTTTGCTCGTGACTATATGACGAAAGCATTAGCAGCGGATGCCCATCGATTAGCTGCCTATCACGCCGCCGCAGTGAATTGCGGTATATTTGTTTATGTACCAGCCGGGGTTCAGTTAAAGGAGCCGCTAACGTGGTCATTCTCACAAGATCCAGATGAGACGGTTAAGCGCGTGCAACACGTCTTATTAATCGCCGGGGAAAATAGTCGATTGACGATTTTGGAATCACGTCATGAATCGGTTGCATCGATTGCAGCTGCCAATATTGTTGAAGAATTGATTTTAGAGGCGGGTGCACAGGTTCACTTCACGGCTATCGATGAGACAAAGGGTGTTGCTTATTTGGCACGACGAGCGTATCTCAGCACGCATGCGCGTTTAGATTGGGCGTTAGGGCTCATGAACGATGGTGATGTCTTGGACGACTTCAATGTCGATTTAAAAGGGGATAGCAGTCACACAGAGTTTAAGGTAGTTGCAATTTCCTCGGGGTCACAAACACAAGCCATCACGACATGTGTGACTAACTATGGCCGCCATACCGAAGGCAACATTTTACAACATGGCGTGATTTTATCGGATGCGACGCTGATATTTAATGGCGTGGGTCATATCGTTAAAGGCGCTCGCGATTCGGATGCCCAACAAGAGAATCGGGTGCTGATGTTGTCGAAAACGGCTCGTGGTGACGCGAACCCAATCTTATTGATCGATGAAAATGACGTCCGTGCAGGTCATGCGGCTTCAGTGGGGCGTGTCGATGTCAGTCAGATGTATTATCTGATGAGTCGCGGACTATCCAAGGATGTCGCTGAACGATTAGTCATTCGCGGTTTTATCGGCTCTGTGCTTGCAGAAATTCCATTAGCCACGGCACGACAAAAGCTGACGGGAACGATTGAAAGGAAGCTTATTGATGGTCAAAGACATCGCGACCGCACGAAATGATTTTCCAATTTTGTCACAACAAATTAATGGTCAACCACTGACTTATTTAGATAATGCTGCGACGACCCAGAAACCTCGTTCAGTGATCGATGCGTTGACGCATTACTATGAATTTGATAATGCAAACATTCATCGCGGTGTATACACACTCGCTGAACGTGCGACTGAACAATATGAGCAGGTACGGCAGCAAGTGGCCGATTTTATTCATGCTGACCGCGATGAGATTGTCTTTACACGGGGTACAACCACCAGTTTGAATTGGATTGCATTGGGTTTCGGTGCACAAGTATTGCAGCCGGGTGATGACATCATCATTACGGTGATGGAACATCATAGCAATCTCGTGCCTTGGCAACAAGTTGCGTTACAGACGGGTGCTAATTTGCGGTATGTTGAGTTGACTGCTGATGGTGAATTGGACTTGGCACAATATCGACAACTTCTATCTAAAAAAACTAAGATCGTGGCGTTCACACATGTTTCTAATGTTCTGGGAACGATTAATCCGGTCCAATTGATGACACAACTTGCACACGAAGTTGGTGCCTATGTCGTTGTTGATGGGGCACAGGCTGTCGGTCATTTTCCTGTAGACATGACCTCACTTGATTGTGATTTCTACGCATTTTCAGGTCATAAAGTCTACGGTCCAACAGGTGTTGGCGTTCTCTATGGCAAACGTGAATGGCTAAAAAAAATGAATCCTGTTGAATTTGGCGGCGAAATGATTAATCTCGTCCAACGAGAGATTACAGATTTCAAAGCTGCACCTGAGAAATTCGAAGCCGGAACGATGCCAATTGCTCAAGTCATTGGCTTGGGTGCAGCGTTGACTTATATTCAAAAAATTGGCTGGTCAACAATTGAAACTCAAGAACGACGTGTCACCGCAGCCGCTTACCAATTATTGAAAGAGATTCCCGGTGTTGAAATTTACGGCCCAGAAATGGGACCGCATCGTTCAGCCTTGGTCACGTTTAATTTGAAAGGTGTTCATCCACATGATCTCGCGACAGTTCTGGATACTCAAGGTGTTGCGGTTCGTGCTGGTCATCACTGTGCACAACCGTTGATGCAGACGTTGGGAGTTAGTGCAACCACGCGAGCGAGTTTTGGGCTCTATAATCAATTGTCGGATGTGAAACGTTTGGCAGCAGCAGTCAGAGCAGCAAAGGAGTTTTTTCAAGTATGAATTTAGGTCATTTAAGCGATCTCTATCGGCAGTTAATTCTTGATCATGCACAACATCCACATCATCGTGGTCAATTGGCAACTGCCAATCAAACGGTGAATCTCAACAACCCAACTTGTGGCGATGTGATCGAGCTCTCAGTTGAGCTCAAAAATGACCGCGTGGCGGATATTGCGTTTAACGGCGATGGCTGCTCAATTTCACAGGCATCTGCCAGCATGATGACTGATCTCGTGAAGGGTCAACCGATTGCGCAAGTCCGGGCAGAAATTGCAACCTTTCTAGAAATGTTGATGAATGATCCGGAAGTTGAAGGCGCTGACGAATTAGGCGACGCTGCTATTCTGGCGACTGTCGTCAAATTTCCTGCACGGATCAAGTGCGCGACGTTGGCATGGAAAGCTTTAGAACAAGCGCTCGGGGAGGCACAGCAGCATGAGTGACGCAAAAACAAAGAATACAAAAAATAATGAAGAGTTACAGTCGACGGTTCCAGATCTTGGCGACTATGATTATGGTTTCAGCGATGATGTTCAGCCGGTTTATTCGACTGGCCGCGGTCTAACTGAAGAAACAGTGCGTGAGATTTCTGCAGCCAAACATGAACCTCAGTGGATGCTGGATTATCGCTTAAAGGCTTACCGCACTTATTTACGGCTACCGATGCCGGATTTTGGGCCGGACTTATCAGATCTAGACCTTGATCATATGTTGTATTATCAAAAAGCAACCGATCGTCAATATCGCGATTGGGAAGACGTACCGGAAAAAATCAAAACGACTTTTGATCGTTTGGGTGTGCCTCAGGCGGAGCGCAAATATTTGGCGGGGTCTTCTGCTCAATATGAATCTGAAGTGGTTTACCACAATATGCGTGAGGAGTTTGAAAAGCTCGGCATTATCTTTATCGATACAGATACTGCATTGAAGGAATATCCTGAACTGTTTAAACAATATTTTGGAACGCTTGTGCATATGAATGATAATAAATTCGCCGCGTTGAATTGCGCGGTTTGGTCTGGTGGAACTTTTATCTATGTGCCTAAGGGTGTGAAAACCGATATTCCCATCCAATCATATTTCCGAATCAATGCTGAAAATTCCGGTCAGTTCGAACGAACGTTGATTATTGTCGATGAGGATGCCAGCGTCAATTACGTCGAGGGATGCACAGCACCAAATTACTCTTCAGATAGTTTGCATGCGGCAGTTGTCGAGGTTTTTGTGAAGCCAAATGCCTATTGCCGTTATACAACAATTCAAAATTGGTCGAAGAACGTTTATAGTTTGGAAACTAAACGTGCGCAGGCACTCGAGAATGCAACGATGGAGTGGGTTGATGGCAATCTTGGTTCAAAGACGACGATGAAATACCCGAGTGTTTATTTAGATGGCCAAGGTGCGCGGGGCACGATGCTTTCAATCGCAGTTGCGGGCGAGGGCGTCATCCAAGATAACGGGGCCCGAATGATCCATGCCGCACCGAATACCTCGAGCTCAATTGTTTCCAAGTCGATTTCTAAAGATGGCGGTGCGGTCAATTATCGAGGCACGGTTCGCTTTGAACGAAACAGCGATGGGTCGTTCGCGCATGTCGAATGCGACACCATTCTGATGGATGAAGAATCGACTTCGGATACGGTGCCTTTCAACGAAATTTTGAATGGTAATGTTGCGATGGAACATGAGGCAAAAGTTTCTAAAATTTCTGAAGAGCAACTTTATTATTTGATGAGTCGGGGTATTTCCGAGGCGAAAGCAACCGAGATGATTATCATGGGATTTGTTGAGCCGTTTACTAAGGAATTACCAATGGAATATGCCGTTGAATTGAATCGATTGATTGGATACGAAATGGAAGGCGGCGTCGGTTGATGACGTCGGCTATTGACCACAAATTAAAAAATAGCGTGGAAAGTTGGAATTATCATGGCAAAAATTGAAAGTTTTGAATTAGATCATACGGCAGTTAAAGCTCCTTACGTTCGATTGATTACGGTTGAGGAAGGTTATCACGGCGATCATATTAGTAATTTTGATTTGCGCTTGGTGCAGCCAAATACAGCAACAATCGATATGGCAGGTCTGCACACAATTGAACATTTATTAGCTGGATTACTGCGCGATCGTTTAAATGATGAAACTGCACAAGTTCGAGTACTTGATTGCAGTCCGTTTGGCTGCCAAACTGGTTTTCACTTGATGATTTTGGGCACGCCAACGGTGACACAGGTTGCACAGGCGTTAAAAAGAAGTCTAGAAACAATTGCCCATGAGATTACTTGGGATGATGTTCCGGGAACAACGATCAAGAGTTGTGGTAATTACAAAGGGCATAGTCTCTGGTCCGCACAGGAATGGTCAAAACTGATTTTGAAGCAGGGCATTAGCACGGATCCATTTGTTCGTCAGGTGATTTAATCGGATCAATCAAAAAAGACTAACAACGCCGCATTTAGTTGCGAAATTGTTAGCCTTTTTTCAATGGCGAACGTTTCATGATTTGAATCGCGCCATTGATGATGCCCCTGCCAAGGAACTCTAATTATAGTCGCTTTTGACGAAAAGATAAAGCTCATTAATAGGTTGTCAACCGGGCTGAACACGAGATCAGTCGTCCGCCACCATAAAAAAAGATGACAAACGCCTTGATGCCAAGGTAAAGCAGATGAGTTAGGTTTAACCAACTCATTCTAATTCGCCTGCGATTTCGGTCTTTGGTTGGTGTTTGCTTGCTAACATTATTGTTAGAATTAGAGCTGTCAATTGCAAAGAATAGGGATTAACCCTATAATTTAGTAATGAAAAGAAGCAAAGAAAACCAAGCATGTTTTCAATCTGGCAAGTGATGGCTCACCACGGTCGATCAGCTTGCAATCAACGGGTTTGAAAATGAATCGTAACGGGCTGAATAATAAATCATATTAGTGAACTGATGAAAATTGAACGTTGATATTAGTTTGCAAGAGTATGAATGGAAAAGGAGGAAGAGGCTTGAATATTGGCATATTTACAGATACCTATTTTCCTCAAGTCAGTGGGGTTGCAACATCGATCCGCACGCTTAAAGATGATCTAGAACGTAAGGGACATCACGTCTATATTTTTACGACGACCGACCCTGGAGTTGATAAAGAAGAGGTTGAGCCGAATATTTTTCGTTTTGGCAGCGTGCCATTTATTTCTTTCACCGATCGGCGAGTTGCTGTTCGAGGCTTATTTCACGCCTTAGAAGTTGCTAAAGAGTTGGATTTAGATCTCGTACATACACAGACGGAGTTCTCGATGGGGTGGATCGGTAAGTTTGTTGCGAAGAACCTCAAGATTCCTTGTGTGCACACTTATCACACGATGTATGAAGATTATTTGCACTACGTCTTGAATGGTCATTTACTTAAACCATATCACGTCAAACAATTTGTGCGTACTTTTGTGAGCCATATGGATGGCGTCGTCGCGCCAAGTCAGCGTGTCACTGAAACACTACGTCGTTATGGCGTCAAAATTCCTATTCGCGTGATCCCAACCGGAATTGATTTAAAAATGTATGATCGTCCTGAGCCAGAACGAGTGGTTCAATTGCGCTCAGAATTAGGCTACACCTTAGAAACACCGGTGATGATGACCTTGAGTCGGTTAGCCAGCGAAAAACGAATCGATCAAGTTTTGTCAGTTTTCCCAGCGTTGGTTAAAGCGGTCCCTGGCTTACAGTTCATGATCGTTGGTGATGGGCCAGAGCGCGAAGAGTTGGAAGCACTGGCGCAATCTCTAGGCGTTAAAGATGCCGTTAAATTTGTAGGTGAAGTTAAACACGATCAAATTTCGCCCTATTATCAATTAGCCAATTTGTTTGTTTCTTCCAGTGACACCGAAACACAAGGCTTGACTTACATCGAAGCGATAGCAGCGGGGCTCAAGTGTACCGTGCGAAGTGGTGAGTATACCGATCACATTTTCGATGATCCTGATATTGGGACCACATTCAGAGACTTGAACGAGATGCAGGCACAGGTGATCAATTATTTGCAACATCCTCACGCTTTTTCGGATCCGAAGCCACGTGAGCGTAAACTCATCGAAATCTCTGCTGATCACTTCGGCGATTCGGTGCTAGATTTCTATCAAGATGCCACGGATAATTATCGATTGAATAATCTCAATCGTCTGAGTATGAGCGATCGGAGTGACGAACGACTATGATCCACATTAATATGTTTTCATCCGCAGACAAAGTTGCGGGACAGGGTGTTGGCAGTGCCTACTTGGAATTAATCCGGCTCTTGCGAGAACGCTTGAGTGATCAGTTCGAGGTGACCATTAATCAACATGGACCGGCGGATATCACACACTATCACACCATTGATCCACAATTTTTCTTATCAACTTTTTCTAAGAAACGTGGTCGAAAAATCGGCTACGTTCACTTTTTGCCTGAAACAATCGAGGGATCGCTACGGATGCCCAAGTTTGCGAAGCGTCTTTTCTATTGGTATATGATTAAGTTTTATCAACGAATGGATCATTTGGTCGTCGTGAATCCTAGTTTTATCTCGAAAATCGAAGCTTATGATATTTCAAGAACTAAAATTACTTATATTCCTAACTTTGTGTCACCGCAAGAATTTCCGGATCGTTCTGAATTGGATAAGCAGGTGCTCCGCCAGAAATATCATTTTCCACAGGATAAATTTATCGTCTTTGGCTCCGGACAGGTTCAGCAGCGCAAAGGGGTCGATGATTTTGTTGCATTAGCAAAGAAAAATCCTGAAGTGCAATTTATTTGGGCGGGTGGCTTCTCATTTGGAGCGATGACAGATGGTTATGACCGATTTAAAAAGATTGTTGAGCAGCCTCCGAAGAATTTGATTTTTCCAGGAATCGTCAAACGTGAACAGATCGCCGAATATTTGAATCTAGCAGATTTATTCTTTTTACCTTCATATGATGAGTTGTTTCCGATGTCAGTTCTAGAGGCCTTTAGTTGTGGCTTGCCCGTTTTGTTACGGAATTTGGAATTATACGAAGCAATTATTTCGGACAAATATGTTGGTGCGGATGATCTCACTGGCTTTGATCAAGCCCTGCATCAATTGATCTCAGACTCAGCATTTTATCAGAAATATCAAAGCTTAGCACGCTCTGCAGCTGTTCAGTATTCACCAGAACATTTAGCCACTATTTGGTCTAAATTCTATGCAGAACAAGCGAAGTTGTGAGATAGTAGGGGCAGAATGAATCGAAAAAATAAGGTCGCGTTAATGTTCATGGTTCTCCTTGGTGGTTTGATTTTTTGGCATGAAGGCCGAGAAACAAATTTTTACCAAGTCGTTCAAGGTTTGGCGCATTTGCAATGGGATTGGTTATTAGTTGCCGTTTTATTAATGTTTCTCTCATTTGTGGCGGAGGCTGCAGTCTTGCGTACACTGATCGAGAAAAAAGGTGAACCTAAGCAACCGCGTTGGAATTTATTGCGCATTCCGCCAATTCAGGCTGTTTTTAATGCCATCACGCCATTCTCGTCCGGCGGTCAGCCGGCACAACTCATTGCGCTGTTACAAATCGGTTACGAGGGCGGCCGCGCTAGCTCGGTTTTGTTGATGAAGTTTATCATCTATCAACTGATGATCCTCATTAATTTTATCTTGACCATGTTGGTTGGTTTTCACGAAGTGGTCGTTCAATTTCACGGCTTGGCATGGTTGATTGCATTCGGATTTATCATTCATGTGGTGACGATTGGAACTTTACTAATGATCATGTTCTATTATCGTCTGACTAAGGCTATCACAAAAGGATTCTTCCACTTACTGGCAAAATTATTCAAGACACCAAAAATTCAGCAATGTTCTGATTTAGCGATGCTTAAAATTGAGAGCTTTCACCAAGAAAGTTTACAATTGAAACGTGAGAAGCGGAAGGTATTTAAGGCGGCAGCGTTGACGCTCGTTCAGCTGCTGACTTATTATTTGATTCCGTATTTTGTCCTGCTTGCTTTGCATCTTTCGGACGTTAATTTGCTGACAGTTTTTAGCATGCATGTGATGATTGTGATGATCACGTCAATTTTCCCAGTTCCAGGTGGTGCAGGCGGAGCTGAATATAGTTTTAAGACACTTTTTTCTTTATTCATTCCGAATGCGAGCTTGTTAATTCTGGGGATGTTCTTGTGGCGTTTCATCACATTTTATTTGGGAATGATTCTTGGGATGATCGCGATGGCAATTGCGCCTAAGCACCAGAAAAAGTCGGAATAATTTGATTTTTCCATAAAGAATTGTTTACGTTTTGTCAAGAAAAGCAGGCTTGTGGTCTGCTTTTTGCTAAAATGGCTAGAGTGATGTTGAATTTTTGAGCCACACACGGAGGATTAACATGAAAAGCTTCGCTGAAAACATAAAAAAGTTCTGGAATAGCCGTTGGGGATTCTTTTTCCTTGCGGTCGTTTTGTTCTGGATCAAGACCTATTATGCCTATACAACGAAATTCAATCTTGGTATTTCGGGTGGAATGCAGCATTTGCTGGCGCTACTTAATCCATTACCAACGACAATTTTGCTTTTCGGTATTGCACTTTATTTCAAAGGGCGTAAGTCATACGTGATCTTGCTGATCATTGATTTCCTGACGACTTTTTGGCTATTTGCAAACATCCTTTATTATCGGGAATTTTCTGATTTTTTGACGACCACGTTAATTAAGGGGTCTGGATCTGTTTCAAATAACTTGGGCAAGAGTGTCATGGGCATCATCGAGCCAACTGACTTTCTGGTCTTTGTCGATGTGATCGTCCTGATCTTATTGCTTGTTTTTCGTATACAGAAGATTGACATTAAGCCACTGAAGAAAACCGTTGCAGGTCTCGTGACTGTCTTATCAGTTGTGTTCTTCGGCTTCAATTTAACCGCTGCAAATGCCGATCGCTCAGGCCTATTAACACGAACTTTTGATAATAATTATATCGTGAAGTACCTTGGGTTAAATTCTTATGCAGTTTATGACGTTGTGAAATCTGCGAAGACCAGTGCTGTTCGAGCTAATGCAAATGCCAGTGACATGAAGACTGTTGAGAAGTATATCAAGGCTAACCATGTTCCGGGCAATCCGACTTATACAGGAGTCGCTAAAGGAAAGAACGTTTTTATCATTCACTTGGAAAGCTTACAGCAATTTGTCATTGATTATAAAGTTGATGGACAAGAAGTGACACCTAATCTGAATCGTATTTACCATGAAAGTAACACCCTTAGTTTTGATAATTTCTACAATCAGGTTGGCCAAGGCAAAACTGCTGACGCTGAGTTGATGCTCGAAAACTCTTTGTTTGGTCTCTCAGAAGGTGCCGCGATGGTCACGGCTGGTACAGCTAACACTTGGCAAGCTGCACCAGCAATTTTGAGTCAGCAGCAAGGTTATACGACTGCTGCGTTTCATGGTGATGTTCCTAGTTTCTGGAATCGTGACAACACTTATAAATCCTGGGGTTACGACTATTATTTCAGCAAGAGTTATTTCCAATCTGGTGAATCGTTCGATGTGGGCTATGGCCTGAAGGATAAGATCTTCCTCAAGGATTCGATGAAGTATATCGAGCAATTACCACAACCGTTCTATGCTAAGTTAATTACCGTGACGAACCACTATCCTTATTTGTTGGATAAAGCAAACCAGTCTATTCCTAAGACCACAACTGGCGACAAAACAGTTGATGGCTACGTGCAGACTGCCCATTACCTAGACCAAGCTATCGGTGAATTTATGGCTTGGCTGAAAGCAACCGGTCTGGACAAAAATAGTCTGTTAGTTTTCTATGGTGATCACTACGCTATCTCTGGTAATCATAAGCCGGCCATCGCAAAATTACTCGATCAGAAGAAGGCGACGGATTTTGACGTGGCGCAATGGCAACGAGTACCGTTGATGATTCACATGGATGGTCTCAAAGGCGGAATCAATCACACTTATGGTGGCGAAATTGATGTTTTACCAACTTTGGAGAATTTATTAGGTATTAATAACGAGAATTATATTCAATTTGGAAATGATTTATTGGCGGGGAATCGCAATCAGACAGTTGCTTTTTACAATGGTGATTTCATTTCTCCAGAATATACAAGATATGCTGGAAAGACATACAAGACTAGTGACGGTAGTGTCGTTAAAAATCCGGATGCCGCAACCAAGAAGACGATTGAGACGTTGACCAATCATGTGGCGACTGAACTTTCCTTATCTCGGAGTGTAATCAACGGCGATTTGCTACGTTTCTATACACCTAAGGGATTCAAAAAGGTTGTGCCTAAGGATTATAGTTATAAATTAAGTACTGCACTAAAGAACTTGAAGAAGATGCAAAAAAAGCAAAAAACAAGTCTATTAGTCCAAAATAAAAACAAATCGAGCTTAGATTTGTACAAAACCGACGCACCTGAGTTAAAATCAGAGTCAACGGAGGATGGTGATAGCAGTGAGGCAAGTAGTCATTCAAGCAGTAGCTCAAGCTCAAGTCATAGCCAAAGTTCAAGTAGCAGTGAGCCCGCTGATACCAAATAGGAGTGATGGCAATGGTTGATGGTCGCTATGCGCATGCTCGCGAGTTACTACAACAACACCATATTCGCATGACGCCACAGAGAAATGCAATCCTTAAGATCCTTGTCCATTCACATGCACATCCAACTGCGGAGGCAGTGTACAATCAACTCAAGACGCAGGTTGAGGACATTAGTATTGCAACCGTCTATAATAACTTGCGATTGTTCACAGAGCTTGGAGTCATCCAAGAATTGAAGTATGGCAATGAACCGAGTCATTTTGATTACGTCAGTGTTCGGCATTTTCATGTGGTCTGTCAGCAATGCGGCCAAGTCGTGGATGTTTTTTATCCAGATCTCGAAAAAATCGAACGGTTAGTCACTAATTTGACGGGTTACGAAACCGTTGGAAATAATATTGAAGTTTATGGTATTTGTCCGGATTGTCAACGTAGACAAGCACATCTTGACGCGACTTAGTCGATGTCAGAATGTGCTTTTTTGATGCGTTAATCGATTGAAAATTAAAATTAGTTGTTGACGACAGAAAAACAAGTTGGTAAGATAGTTG
>NZ_AZFX01000065.1 GCF_001435835.1 Lapidilactobacillus concavus DSM 17758 | reverse complement strand
AGTCGACGTTGCTGGAAAGCTTGAACCTGTTCATTGACGGCTTTAGTCATGTTGGAAACCGTGGCTTTGGAGTAGTGAGCACCGTACATTTTCTCAATGAGTTCGGCAATTTCAGCAGTGGTAATTCCCTTGGTATACAACTGAATGACCGTTGTTTCTAAATTATCACTGTGCCGACCGTAGGCTGGCAAGGTATGATTTTCAAACCGGCCATTGCGATCTCGAGGAATGGTTAAGTTAAGTTGGCCGTACTTCGTATCAAACGAGCGCTCATAACTGCCGTTGCGGTTATTACCAGTGTTGATCCCAGCGTATGAGTAGCGTTCGTAACCCAAAAACTCTGCCAATTCGGTTTGAAGCAGCTGGTTAATCGCAATTTCGAGGTGGTGACGAAAAACTTCGTCCAAATCTTGCTTTTGGGCTAGTGCAGCGATAATTTCTGTGGT
>NZ_AZFX01000064.1 GCF_001435835.1 Lapidilactobacillus concavus DSM 17758 | reverse complement strand
GGTGTCTTTTTTTTACCATTTTGGCTGGGTGGCTAACTTAATTATAAAACGCGCGAACAAAAAAGAATCCCTTGATATAGAAGAATTCTCTTGACTAATGGTAGAAAAAAAGAACACGATTTGTGTCCTTCTAATTTTCCTGACGATATCGCTTAAGCCCTAATAACACTGCCATCGTCGTCATCAACCAACCGATTAAGCTGCTGATCAGATTTCGCGTTGTATTTTCGTTAGTTTGCGGCAGTTGGGTGGCTCGTTGACGATTGCTTGTCACCTGTTTTTCAGCGCCTTTAGCCTGATTCGTCGTCACTTTTGGCGTTATCCCTTGCAGACTCGCTGGCGCTGAACTAGCCAGTTTCCGCGTTGCAGGTTGTTTTGCACGTGCGGGTGAGCTGAGTGTCACTGTCTTTCCAGTTCCAGAACCCGGTTGCTGGGTGCTAGGATTGGTGGCTTTCGTCGTGGTTGTGCTCGTCGTCGCTACGTCTTGATTCGCCAACAATTCAGCCGTGGTTGGAACCATAACTGGTGAGACATCGAATTTGTTAGACTGCTCAATTTTCTGATTCGGCACCAACAAGAGGTGAATCTGACCCATCGCGTCCACCGATACACCGAGATATTCGCTTGTTGACGGCGTTTGTTGGTGACCCACATAACCAATTAATGATAGCGTATGGCCGAAATTCAAGTCACCATCCGCAAACAACATATCCATAATTGTCTCATAGATTCCCTGCTTCAGACTTGCCAATGTTGGCTTTGTGGTGGACGTCAAGTAACCTGCGGAAACATTTTCATAGTAATTGCGATCAGCTGGCAGGCCATACTGCGAGGCTACCGATGAAATAGTGGCCAAGTCATGGTCCGCGTGGCGTACGATCTGCCATTGATCTTGTTGGTAGGCAAGTGAAATGTCGCGCGCAAAATCAACGGCGCCTTTTGAGAGTGTCAAGGTTGTGGTTCCTAGTTGTAACCGAACTTGATTCAGTATGCCCGCCGCAAAATTAGACAACGCAATATCAACTGATGCGGATTCTGGCAATTGACTAATTGCCACCGCTTGATAGCTATTCGTCAGATCCTGTTCGCCTAATGCCGTGATTGCCACAATCGTCGCATGTTGTGCCGCAAATTGTGTGGGCTCATCCGCATCCGCAAATAAGTTGAGATCAAATCCGGCAGGCAGCGTCAGGGTATTGCCGTCAGCCTGCGCAATGGCACTCGCCATCAGCTCAGAATCCACCGGCACCCTATTCGTCGTTGTTGCGGGCTCAGATTGAGTTGCTTACACCGAAGTAGCTCCGCTATCACCTGAACGGAGTGTGGGATTCGTTGCATCGATTGGATCTGTTGAGGTTGTGGAGGATGAATGGGGCGCTACATTTGTATCTGCCTTCGCGTTTGAATCGATCACCGTCTCAACCTCAGTGTTGGATGCGACGTTGTTTTCTGAACTCGCATTTATACGGCTAGTTGAATCCGATGCTACACTCGCACTGGCAGTAACTTGCGAATCAGTCGCTGCTTCTTCGAGAGTTGGCGCTATTCGGCCTGGTCTTGAGTGGTGGTTGCCTCCGTTGCAGACGTGTGAGCAGTGGTCGCGGATGAATCCACGGTAGCCGCTGTTTGAACGACGTTATCCGTCGCGAATGTTTGCACACCAGGCGTTGTCGCAAGTCCGCTGATCGTGACCAGCGTGCCAACGGTCAATGCACCGATTTTTCCCACTGTTTACGTTAATTTTTCATCTTTTTTCCCTTCGTTGACTGACAAAAAACTTAAAAACATTGTCTTGATTATAGCATGTTTAACTTCACTTTGGGTCTTGGCGAATGATGTCTGCCAAGGCGAAGCGACCATGAGCATAACTGAGTTTAAAAATAATACAATTCGTAAAACCTCGTTGCCATTCAGCAAGCGGATCCATGAATGATCGCAAAAAATTGAAAATCGCATCGCCATGCGACACCGCCAAAACGTGCTGGTGGTCCGGTCGATTCATGATTTTAGTCAACGTCTGCACTAGCCGCTGCTGAACGGCATCGGTCGACTCGCCACCAAAAGGCACAAAAAAAGTCTGGTAATCTAACGGCGACTTTGGCAGCAAGGCCTTGCTTTCTGCTTCGTAACTCCCAAAATACATCTCTTTCAATCCCCGGTCGCGCTGATAATCGAGACGGCCGTGCAAGACTAATTCCGTGGTATCTACGCAACGTTCAAGTGGCGAACTGTAGACATGGTCAAGGGGTTGCGCATCAAAATAGCTTGCTGCCAACTTAGCTTGTGCAATACCGTTTTCAGTCAGCGGCGAATCACATTGCCCTTGGATTTTACCGAGTTGATTGAAGAGCGTCTCGCCGTGGCGCATGAGATAGAGTGTTTGAGTCATTTGTTCCCTCGATTCTTTTTTAGATAATCATGAACACAGGTCATATTTCTCTGAAAACAACCTTGCTTGTCATGAGTCAACATCAACTGATCATTGATCATCCTGCTTGATGATTTCATAATGCCAAGAAACTAAGTGATTGGTGGGACAGAGCTGACATTTATTTTTCCAAATCTGCTGATATTGATCATAGGCCGCTCTTCTCGATAAACCGTCCTTAAGGCTTTGATTGCTCAATCGAATAACCTTCATTATAAACGATGTGACTCACACAATTCAGAAAATTTCAGGTTAAATTTTACTTCTTTCATCCAAATCATGACCACAAAAAAACCAGCACCACTTGTTAATGGGCTGGTCTGCATCGATCTCGATGGCTGAATCAAGATCAATGATTCATGCAAACATGGGTTAGCAGAAAATTTGTCGGCGTCATTCATCAAGCTCAATAACTACCCATCTTTTCTACAAGAACTATCATACAATATGGGAATGTTCCCACGTCAACCCTTAATCTAAAATTTTCTGAAACTAATTTCAACATGACGTCATTAAATTGAAAGCCGAGTCGTTATTTTACAATTTTTACGGGCGCCTTCTAGCAAGTTTTGCGAATAATCATTTCTGGTTCAATTTTTTGATAAGGCAGATGCACATGGTTGATCTGATTATAGAGGTAATAAAATGAATTAGCCGCCTGCAGGTCGACGTGCGGGTCGAAAGTGGTCAGGTCAAACAGGCGACCAAATGTGTCGTTCTCGAAACCTATCACCTGACAATCTTCCGGCACACGATAACCGGCCGCGCGCAAACACTTGATAAAATAAACAGCGACATAATCAGAATAAGTGATGACTGCTTCGGGCGGATTGTCCTGTTTCAACCACTGAGCTGCCGCCATCTCACCAGCGCCTTCGACTGTCCAAAAAAATTGACGCCACGTTTGATCAATCGTTGGATTTTCTATTTCAAAAGTTTTAACAGCCTCCAATCGCGCAATGGTGTTAATACTGGCACGATCGTTGAAAATATGACCAATCTTATGAACACCCTGTTGTTTCAAATAGGTCATCGCTCGTAAATATAATGGATAATGGTCAACATATGATGAATAAATCTGGGCTGAATCAAGTCGACGCCAGGTGGCAATTGGCCCAAATCGAGTATACGGCGTAATTTTCTGCCAGTCATTCACCTTTGACAATAAAAATGCGCCATCAATCTGATGCGTGACGAGCAAGTTCAGCGTATTGAGCTCGTCCTCCTCGTTATCGACCAGGTAAATACTCGTTTGATAGTGATATTGCTTCGCAATGCTGGCAAACGCACGAATGAAGTCGCCGACGTTCGTGTAATACGTATTCGTTAAAAAGCCGATGGTCTGCGTGCGCTGATATTTCAAATCGCGGGCAATCTGATTAGGCACGTAATTCAACTCATGAATCGCCTGCAGAACACGTTCGCGCGTCTCTGCCTTCACGTAGCCATTGCCACTGATCACGCGGGAAACGGTTGATTTTGAAGTTTGTGCAAGTTTTGCGATATCAAAGATCGTTGCAGTCATGGTGTTGCCTCCGAGTTTTTATTGGAAAGTTAACTTTAGTATAGCATTGTAACTGCTGCCCTGGCAGTTCCGCTGCGGGAAAAATGGTTGACTCGCTTGTGGGGCCGGTTCCAGCTCTTTAGAAGCAAGCTTCTAAAGGAGCTTCCACCTTAAAATTGAGCCTTCGTGCAACGAAGTCTCAATTTTATGCCATGTTGTCAGATTGGCATCCCAAGCGATGACGATCAACAACATTTTCACAGCGTGTCAACCATTTTTCCATCCGCTATCTGAAATTACGAACTAGATCTAAAACAGATTTCGCACAGTTCTTCAAATTGAGAAGTCATCAAATATAATTGACGACCAAACCCAGTTATTCAGACCTCAAGCCTACACCAAAAGTTGCGGAAGAAAACAACCGTGATGCTGTGAAAGTACTGTGCGAATCGCACAGTACGGGGAAAATTTGAGACTTCGCAAGAAGGCTTAAATTTAAGGCGAAAGATTTTCAGAGTGTGGCGTCAGGCGGTTAGGCATTGAGCATTAACGATAATAAACGAAAGATTTGTCACACAAATCTTCCGTTTATTGTTGTTAAGCGGAAATGACTGCCTGACAGAACACGTTTCTGAAAACGCGAAGCGAGCGACAAACCGCCTGCAGCCGACCCCACAGCCTATCACGGTTATTTTCTGGAGCAACTTCGATCAATCGAAGATAACAATTATTTTCCACAGCACTTCGATCAACCGAAGGACGAATCACCATGCTGTTCCGGTGCAACTTCAATCGACTTCAAGAACTCCGTCGGTGACATCCGCACAATACCCGCTTCTGCGAGAATGGCAATGCTCGCGGAAAGATGCCTGTCCAGTGCCTCGTGTTGAGTTGGCGTTAAACCTGCTAAGCGCTGGGTCAGTCGCTTTTTGACTTGTTGCATTTGCTTCTCAGCGAACTCATCTCCAACTTTTGTCCGATGTACATTGACGACACGTCGGTTATCCTGATTATGTTCACGTTTCACGAGGCCTTTCTCTTCAACGGTACGCACCGTTCGACTGAGTTGTGCACTGGAAATGTCGAGTTGACTCGCCAATTGTGACATGCTGATGCCGGAATGCGTGTAGACAGCCATCACGACCATCAGTTGTAGTGGCGTCAAGCCGAGATCAACCACGTTTAAGTTTTGAATGACAGTTTGCGCGAGCGTCATGAACAATTGTCCGAAAAGTTGGCTCCCCGTTTGTTGGTCGTTGTTCATCTCAATACCCATATCAAAAATGGATCCTTTCTGTTTGCGATTAATTTAAAATGCGCCAAAAAACTCGCAAAGTTTCGTTTCATATTTTATTATTGTTAATAGTTGACAATCGTTAAGTATAGGGGATAATTAACTTTTGTCAACTGTTTCCACAAGACAGCCATCGCATTTAAAGGAGATCACCATGCTCGAACTAAAGAACATTAAGAAATACTATCATGTCGGTGACACGACGACCAAGGCCCAAGACGATGTGTCTGTGGCCTTCCGTCAAAAAGAATTCGTTGCGATTCTCGGCCCTAGTGGTTCCGGGAAAACGACGATGCTGAACATCATCGGCGGTTTGGATCGTTATGATTCCGGTGATCTACTCATTAAGGGAAAATCGACGAAAGATTTCAAAGACGCTGATTGGGATGCTTATCGGAATAATTCCGTTGGGTTCATTTTTCAATCTTATAATCTAATTGGGCATTTGGGCATCATCGAGAACGTTGAAATGGGGATGACCCTGAGTGGCGTCTCCAGTGCCATTCGCCATCAAAAAGCCGAAGAAGCGCTGATTCGCGTTGGTTTGAAGGCACACATGCATAAGAAAATCAACCAACTTTCTGGGGGTCAAATGCAGCGTGTTGCCATCGCCCGTGCCATCGCCAATGATCCCGAGATTTTATTGGCTGACGAACCGACCGGCGCACTCGATTCCGAAACTAGCAATGAAATCATGAAACTCATTCAAGATTTGAGCCGCGAACGTTTGGTCATCATGGTGACTCATAACCCCGAATTAGCTCACCAATATGCCGATCGAATCATTGAATTTGCGGATGGAAAAATTCAACACGATTCTAATCCGCATGTTGAAGGTCAAAAGGCGGATGCATTCAGCCTCAAGCGCACAAAGATGAGCTACTGGACGGCACTCAAGCTGTCTTACACCAACATTCGGACTAAAAAAGGACGAACCTTCTTAACCGTTTTCGCCTCAAGTATCGGAATCATCAGTATCGCAATTGTGTTGGCGCTATCCAACGGCTTCCAGAAGCAGATCGACAAGACGCAATCCGAAGCGATGGCCTCAATGCCAATCACGATTTCACAGGTCGGTTCGGATCCGAGTGCAATGACAGGCACTCAGACGAAGAAATTCTCGAAGGCAAGTACGATCACGGCCGAAAAGAGTGCCACGGATAAAGCACAACACATCAATAAACTCAGCAAGACTTATCTCAACTACATCAAAAAAGCGCCGAAGAAAGATGCCAAGAATATCGCCATCACTTATGGTACCGGCCTGAATTTAATTCGTAAGGTCGACGATAAGTACCAAACGGTTACTTTTTCTAATAGTAACCCTGACAGCCAGACGATCGATGCACAAGCCATGATGTCGTCTGCAACTGGTGTTGGCGGTTCAGTCTACCCAATTGACCGCAATGGCAAACAAAGCTTCCTGAAGACATATTACAAGGTGATTGCCGGTGCCTATCCAACCGCAACGACTGATATTGTCCTCGTCATTAATAAAGATAATTCCGTCAACATCAACGCCTTAAAGAATCTCGGTTTTAAAGTTTCCGAAGGTGAAAAAATCAACTTCGACAAGCTCGTTGGCACGACAATCAAGCTGGTTGCAAATAACGATTACTACACCAAGCTACCAACAGGCAACTTCTTACCCGGCACTGACTTAACCAGTATGGCAGCAAAGGCTAAAACCAAGACGTTAAAAATTGCCGGTATCGTCCGCGTGAAGTCGAAGAACAGCGACGGTCTCCTCGCAAGTGGGATTGCTTACAGTTCCCAACTGACTAAAGAAGTCCTCGATTTGAACCAAGATTCTGAGATCGTTACGGCTCAAAAAGCCAACGCTAAAAACGTGATGACCGGTCAAACAATGGACGCATCAACGAAAAACATGTGGCTGACACAACTGGGGGGGTCTTCAACACCAACAACCATTCAGATCTACCCAACCACTTTTAAAGATAAAGATCGCGTCCTCAACTACCTCGATAAATACAACAAGGGTAAAAAGAAGGCTGATCAAGTCATCTACACTGACTTGGCTGGTACCGTTTCTGATATGACGGGCGGCTTGATGGATGCCATCACCTACGTTTTGATTGCATTTGCGGCCATCTCGCTGATCACCAGCATGATCATGATCTCAATCATCACTTACACTTCAGTGATTGAACGGACGAAGGAAATCGGTGTCCTAAAAGCTCTAGGTGCCCGCAAAAAAGACATCACGCGTGTCTTCGATGCCGAAACCTTCATTCTCGGATTTGGCGCGGGTATTTTCGGCGTTGTCGTTGCTTATCTGGCAACCTTCCCAATCAATAGCCTTCTCGCAAGCGTCACTGGTTTGAATGGTGTCGCGGTGCTGAATCCTGTGCATGCCATCGTGTTAGTTCTTGTCAGCACGATTCTCACGATCCTTGGTGGCCACGTGCCAGCACGGATGGCGGCGCGGAAGGATGCTGCTATCGCGTTGAGAGCAGAATAGGCTTTTGTGGTTACAAAGAATTTGGGCTCATGCTTCCAATTTGGGAGTGTGAGTTTTTTTGTTTGCAGGTTTATATTCAGGCCCGTCAGTCCACTATCTGTCTGTCGAGTTATCAGACCCGTCAGTCCACTATCTGTCTGTCGAGTTATCAGACCCGTCAGTCCACTGCGTGGAAAGCTGTTGTCTTTGCTATGGGGCCGGCTTCAGGTTTATTCGGCTCGTGCTTCGCACTCGGCGAATAAATCTTCCGCCTTAAACATTAGCCTTCGTTTCTCGAAGTCTAATGTTTGTCCCATGTTGTAAAATCCGCATGGCCCACGCGGATTAACAACATTTTCACAGCACGGCAACAACTTTCCACTCCGTTCCCTGACTCAGATGTGAAGGCGGAGTCGCGGTTTGAAATTAAGAACAGGAAATTAGTGTGTATTTCTAACCCAGTTTGTTAATCTTTAAGACTAAACTAGAATCTGCAAAGGAAAATGGTTGTGATGCTGTGAAAGTTTTGTAAGTCTGTACGCTTTTTGCAGACTTACAAAACGGGTAAATTGGAGACTTCGAATAGAGTGTGTAACAAGGCGGTTAGCTTCTGAGCATTAACGATAATTTCTGAATGATTCGCTTGCGGATCGTTTAGAAATTGTGGTTAAGCGCAAGAAGCTGCCTTGTGTAGCACGTTTTTGAAGGCTCCAATTTTAGTCGAAAGCTACTTTTAGCTTGCTAAAAGAGCTGTA
>NZ_AZFX01000063.1 GCF_001435835.1 Lapidilactobacillus concavus DSM 17758 | reverse complement strand
AAGTAATAGGCTTATTTCTTTTATTTAGATGAAAACGATTGCAAATTTTTTATATGTGCTATTGTCAACATATAGTTAAGCTTAACTGGTTAAAATTTTCAATTAAATCTTAGGGTTTTACGGAAGAAGGGGTTTCAATGAAAAAAGAAACGGTACCAAGTCGAAAGTACTTGGTCTAGGGCTTATTCTTGTCGCATTCTTGGGATTATTTATTGGCGGTCAAACTGTGTTTGCCAATTCACAGTCAATAAATATTTCCTATAAAACTGTTGGCGGAAACGGCATAGTAAGCGGCAAGACAAATGGTGTATGGCACTATTTTGCCAAGGGACACACAGTAACACTTAAGGTTACTTCAAAAAGTGGTGCAGGCACATCATATGCAAACCTCAAAAGAAGTGTAAGTCTTTGGCTCGATAGTGACTACGGCGATGTGAACACAAAAATAGGCTCTCATAGTTTCAGCAAAAAAACTGATGTAACTTCAGGAAGCTATTACCTAATTTTTCATGGCGGAA
>NZ_AZFX01000009.1 GCF_001435835.1 Lapidilactobacillus concavus DSM 17758 | reverse complement strand
TACCAATTTATAAGAATAGATCAGTAGTGTTGCACTTGATTTGACAATTCGGGTTTCTAAAAACAAAATAATTTATAGTAAAAAGGATATCGATTCTGCTTGTCATTCGATATCCTTTTTAGGTGCAATTAAAATGGGAATTAAATGCCTGCTATGGTCATGGTAGACAGAAGGGCAAATGTGTTCAGATATAGTACAGTCGAAGAAATTTAAATTACCGGAGCATCTTGATTGAAAAGTTAAACTAGGACATTTCAGTTTATTCAAAGTGTTTAAACTACTGAACTGTCGCGCACGAAACTGCAAGTATGGTGGTGTGAGAAAATTAAGCAATCACTTTATAACCGATGATGTAGATGGTTAATATTTATCGCTACATAAGTAATACAGCGTCTAAAAAATTGTGATTTATTATATAATTTTGATGAATAGGATTCATTACCTGCCGAAAAAGAAAAAAACATTTACATTATTAAAAATATTGTAGGCGAATACATTGGTAATGCTGAATTTTTTTCATCTTTTTGTATGCTCAGTAAATAAATTTCCAAAAACATGTTGACAACGAAAATGAAAGCGTTACAATTTTAGTTGTAAGTTAGTTAGTTATCTTTAGCAACTAACTATAGGTTAAAAAATGGAGTGTGCACACGCTATTCTTTAACGTGGAAGTACTTATCTGCAGAAGTATTGCCACAAATGTAACAATTTCTTCATTGTGTTATGACCTCTATTTTTGCTAACTTAGTTTAGGAGGATTGGAATGAAAATGAAAAAGATTGCTAAGATTTTTACAGTGGCGCTTGTGGGAGCTGCCATTCTTTCTGGGTGTTCATCTGGTGGCGATAAGGAAACAAAGAAAGGCGCGCCAAAGAAAGATGGTGTAGAACAGTATACAGCATTTATGGCAACTTCTGGTAAGGAGATTCCATCAGATAATAGATTACATCAACGAATTGGTAAAGAATTTGGCCGATCAGTTCAAGTTTCTTGGTTAACTGGGCAAACGGCAAAAGAACGTGTTGGGGTTATGATTGCCGGCAAGAAATATCCTGATTTTATTGATGGTGGTGATGCAACCGGCCAACTGGTTAAAGCCGGCGCTCTTGTTCCTCTTGAAAAGTATATTTTAGAAACTGACGATTATCCAAATATTAAGAAGCTGTTTACTGATCAGCAATGGAATTTAATTAAGAATACACATAAAGGACACATTTACTATATTCCACAATTTAGTTCGACGAACAAAAAGAGCATGACTACCCAACAAAATAGCGAAGCTTTTTGGATTCAAAAACGTGTTTTAGAATGGGCTAAGTATCCCAAAATTGAAACAATTGATCAATATTTTGATTTAATAGATGATTATTTAGCTGCTAATCCAACCGACAAATCTGGACAAAAAAATATTGGATTTGAAGTTTTGACCGATGACACCAAGTACTTCTGTTTGGAAAATCCGCCACAATTCTTAGCGGGTTATCCTAATGATGGTAAGGCGATTATTGATGTCAAAACTCATAAAGCTAAAGCTTATGAAACAACGGATGTCGCTAAACGCTATTACAAATTATTAGGTGAACAGTACCATAAAGGTGTTATTGATCGGGACACATTCACAATGAAATATGACCAATACATTTCCAAGTTATCTTCAGGTAATGTTATAGGTATGGTAGATCAAGGTTGGGATTTTATCAACACAGCAGTACCATCTTTAGTTGCAGCTGGCAAAGATGACAGAACCTATGTGCCGCTGGATCTTGTGATGGATAAAGGGACTGAGCCAAAATATTTTGGACCTAAAGAACTGAATAATGGTGCTGGATTAGGCATAACTGTTAATAATCCTGATGTGAAGGGTTCGTTAAAATTCATCGATGACCTTCTGAGTCAAAAAGGCATGGAATTACGCATGTGGGGCGAAAAAGGCGTTGACTATAAAGTCGATGATAATGGTATGTTCTATCGAACTGAAGAACAGCGGAAAAACAACAAAGATCCAAATTGGGTTAACAAGAACATGGATTCGTATGGCTACTTCCCACAATATGATGGGTTATTACCTGATGGGAAGAACGCTGTAAGTGTGGGTGAACAGCCTAGTGAATTTAAAGAGAGTTTGAGCGATTACGACAAGAAATTCCTAAAAGCATATGGTTGGGATAAGTGGACTGATGGACTTCACTACTATGAAAAAAACCAAGCATGGTATCCAATCTGGTCAGCCACAAATAGCTGGTCTTCATCAGAACCTTATGCAATTGCTATGCAAAAAATGGATGATGTTAAAAAAGCTTGGCTACCAAAGGTTGTTATGGCTAAACCGAGTGAATATAAAACTGAATGGGATAAGTATATGAAAGAATTCAAGACTAAGACGAACTATCAGACTTATTTGGATGAATTAACTAAAGAAGTTCAGCGTCGTATCGATAATGCTAAATAAAAAATGAATTAAGAGACCGAGAGACCTTCATGGTTTTTCGGTTCTTTAAAAAGGAGAACTGATAGCGTGGAAATGAATCAGGAAGGGGTAGCAGTCGAAAACACCCCACCATCAAAAAAAGAATTGAAAGCAGCACACAAAGTATGGTTCAAAAAACAGCTTTTTAAGCAAAAAGAGCTTGTTCTTATTTCAATCCCATTTGTCCTCTATATTTTGGTGTTTAATTATTTTCCACTAACTGGTTGGGCGATGGCTTTCCAAGATTATTCACCGGCAAAAGGTTTTTTTGATCAAAAGTGGGTTGGGTTCGCAAACTTCATGCAGTTGTTCTCAGACGAAACGTTCCCGAAAGTTATTCGTAATACCTTCTTCATGAGTTTGATTAATCTTGTTTTGGGTTTTGTTTTTTCAATCCTTTTTGCGCTACTCCTAAATGAAGTTAAAAATAAGACAGTTAAAAAAGTACTACAAACTGTGTCTTACTTACCATATTTTCTATCATGGATTATTGTAACCGGTATAGTACTGGATGTCTTATCACCACAAACTGGCGTAATTAATCAAGTATTGATGACATTTCATTTAATTAATAAACCGATTAACTTTTTGGCAGATCCAAAGTATTTTTGGTGGATAGTTGGTTTTTCCAATGTATGGAAAAATACTGGTTGGGGTAGTATTATCTATCTCTCTTCGATGGCATCAATTAATAGTGAGCTATATGAAGCAGCTGATATTGATGGTGCAAATAAACTTCAAAAAATGTGGCACGTTACTTTGCCAGGAATCAAACCAACAATTTTCATTTTATTATTAATTAATATTGGTAATTTACTGAATGCTGGATTTGAAGTTCAATACCTGCTTGGTAATGGACTTGTGTCGGGTGTTTCGCAGACAATTGATATCTTTGTGTTGAAGTACGGGATTAGTTTGAATAACTATTCATTGGCTACTGCAGCTGGTATCTTTAATGGCTTGATTAGTGTTACTTTAATCTATCTTGCAAATAAAGCGGCGCGTGCTGCTGGAGAGGAAAGTCTTTTCTAAAGGTGATTAATATGAAAAAAAGAGTAGTTGTTTCGGACGTTATTCTCGAGATTGTGAAATGGACTTTTCTAATCTTCTTCACGATCGCCACGTTATATCCGATTATAAATACCATTGCTGTTTCTTTAAACGATGGATTAGATGCTTTAAAGGGAGGGATTTATTTAACACCTCGAAAGTTTACATTGGAAAACTATAAATCGGTTTTGACGCAAAGTACACTGTTAAATGCCGCATTTATTACTGTGTCAAGAACCGTAATTGCTACGTTGTTGCAGGTGTTCTTAACTTCGTTATTGGCGTATATTTTGAGTCGTAAAGAATTCTTGTTCAGAAAGCCAATTACGTTACTGTTTATTTTTACAATGTATTTCAATGCCGGGATGATTCCTAACTATTTGTTGATGCAACGATTACACTTGCTTAACACATTCCTTGTTTATATTATTCCTGGATTGTTGAGTGCATTCAATATGTTAGTAATTCGAACATATATGAATGGATTATCTGATAGCTTCGTTGAGTCAGCTCAAATGGACGGGGCGTCCTATCTTACTATCTTTTGGCGAATCATAATGCCACTAAGTAAACCAGTATTAGCAACAGTTGCATTATTTGTTGCGGTTGGTCAATGGAACTCATGGTTTGATGCCATGTTGTATAACGGGTTTACACAGCGTCTAAGCACTTTACAATATGAATTGATGAAGCTATTGTCATCGGTAACCAATCAATCGCAAAGTGTTGAGTCGATGAAGCACAGCTCCTCAATGGTCACACCAACCTCAATTCGTGCAGCTACAACAATCGTTACAATGCTACCAATTGTTATGCTTTATCCATTCTTACAAAAATACTTCATTGGTGGTCTGACAATTGGTGGGGTTAAGGAATAATACATTTTAAATAAACACAAGGATTGAAGGTAATGATGATTAAAAAACGAACGAAATTCGGACAACAACTGGTTGACCGAATGACCAAGCTTGCGGATGTTTTGATAATTAGCGTACTATGGCTAGCGTTTAGTATCCCAATTATTACTATTGGTGCGTCTACTAGTGCGATGATTTCAACTGTTAACAAGTTCATACTGAAAAAAGAAGGCTATCTTTTTAAACAATTTTGGAAATCGTTTAAGAGTAGCTTTAAACAGGCAACCGCAGTGACAATATTTGATTTATTCGTTTATAGCACACTTTACCTAAATACCAACTCAATCCGTAATGGCCAAGGTAATGCAATTCTTGCGACTTTTTCTGAAATTTTTTTAGTAATTGTAGCTATTGCAGCCACTAGTTTAACACCTTATGTTCTGAGCTACATCGCGAGATTCTCAGATCCACTGAAGATAATTATCAAAAATTGTTATGTACTTTCATTAATGAATTTTTGGAATACATTAATTATCTTTATTGTTACATTAACCTTTGTTGGCATACTTTGGTTGGTGCCAATCCTCGTCCTTGCACTTCCAGCACTTGTAGCTATCTTGTTATGTAAGAAAATGCAACAGATTTTTACAATATCGATCGTAAATTTATAAAAGGAGGGGATATATTGATATTTGACACTACAAAAACAACCATCTTTAAGAAAAACTTTCTTGAATGTATTGGCTCTGGACATCTAGATTTAGTACTGCGTGATGATTACTTAAAATCCTTGCGTATACTACAAAAAGAAATTGGATTCAAGTATTTGCGTGCTCACGGATTATTCTCTAAAAATATGGGAATCGTGACAACAATGTCGAATGCTTCGGAAGACACTAGAATCACTTACAACTTTACCAATTTAGATCAATCAATAGACAACTTATTAGCAACTAACATTAAGCCACTTTTAGAGTTAGGATTTATGCCAGACCAGATAGCGCGTGGAACTCAAAAAGTATTTTGGTGGGAGGGAAATGTTACACCGCCAAAAGATTATGTTGAATGGAAAGAGCTAATTAAAGCAACATTAACGCATATGATTAATCGTTATGGTGTTGAAGAAGTTAAAAGTTGGCCGATTGAAGTTTGGAATGAGCCAAATTTAGATGTTTTCTGGGAAAATGCTGACCAGGATGAATATTTGCATCTGTTTGCTGAAACATACACTGCAATCAAGGAAGTGAATCAAGATCTAAAGGTTGGAGGCCCAGCAATATGTGGTGGTGGAGACGATTGGATGCGTGTTTTTTTACAATTTTGCGAAAAAAAACACTTTGATATCGATTTTCTATCCAGACATGCATACGCTGTTGGCGTTCCTGAGAAACATAATTTTGTCAGTCGACAAGATGTATATTCTGTGAAGAGTTTACTGGATGATTTTAAATCTGGCAGTGAGTATATCAGTAAATATTATCATAGACAGATACCTGTTTATATCACAGAATTTAACACTTCGTATATTCCTAATAATTTTATCCATGATACGGCTTTTAATGCAGCCTATTTGGCAAGGGTGTTAAGTGAAGGAAACGAATTGGCTGATTTGTTTTCTTATTGGACCTTTACCGACACTTTTGAAGAATCAGGAATACCAGCAAGTTTTTTGCATGGCGGTTTTGGACTAATGACTATTAATCAAGTAAAAAAACCGACTTACTACTTGTACCAATTTTTTAGCCATATTGGAAATAAAGAAGTTTATAAAGATCAAGATATGTTTATCGGTCTGACTAAAGATAACGAACCGATTATTATCGCGTGGAATCCAACGGATGAAGTCAAAAAATTAAACTTTGACTTAAGGGTAGCCCCTACCGAAGCAGGATATGTTGCAAAAAGACTATCAATTAGTGAAGAACAGGGTAATATTTTTACGATTTGGAAAAAATTTGGTATGCCTAGATTTCCATCATCGCAACAAGTCAATCTTTTTAAACAATTGGCGGTACCAGCTTCAAGCATTGAAAATTTGATGGCTTCTAGTAATGTTGTAAGCCTTGAATTTGAATTACAAGCAAACGAAATAACAGAAATTATATTGTATCAGGTAAGTGATGATGCTGATCAATTCGATTTCAAAGGTTATCGCTAATTAAAATTTGGTGATACAAAATTACGGAGGTGATGTGTGAATGTCAACAATTACAGTTAATCATTCAAGAGAACATGCAAAAATTAGTAAATATATTTATGGGCAGTTTGCTGAGCACCTAGGCCGCTGTATTTATGAAGGAATCTGGGTTGGACCAGATTCAGATATCCCAAATATAAATGGTATCCGTTCAGATGTGGTTGCTGCACTCAAAGCTATCAAAGTCCCAGTTCTACGTTGGCCGGGTGGTTGCTTTGCGGATGAATATCACTGGCAAGATGGGATTGGCCCTAATGAAAACCGTAAAAAGATGATCAATACCAATTGGGGCGGCGTCGTTGAAAACAACCACTTTGGGACGCACGAATTTTTTGAATTATGTAACCAGATTGGTGCTGATGCTTATATCAATGGGAATGTTGGTAGTGGCAGTGTTCGTGAAATGTCAGAATGGGTGGAATATATGACCCTCAATGGGGTTTCACCGATGGCTGATTTGCGGACACAAAATGGACATGAAGACCCATGGCAGGTTAAATTCTTTGGTGTTGGGAACGAAAGTTGGGGCTGTGGCGGCAATATGCGTCCTGAATACTATGCTGATTTATTTCGCCATTACCAAACTTTTGTCCGAAATTACGACGGTAATCATCCTGTTTATAAGATTGCCGTGGGTCCTAGTGTGGCCGATTATAATTGGATGGATGTACTCATGAGAAATGCAGCACCGTACATGGATGGCATTAGTTTACATCACTACTCGTTGGTCTCCGGATGGGAACCTAAGGGTAGTGCTACTAACTTTCCGGAAGAACAATGGTATTCATTACTGGAAAATTCCCAATATATGGATGAATTAATCACCAAGCACAGCACGATCATGGATAAGTATGATCCTGATAAACGTATTGGCTTAATCGTCGATGAATGGGGTTCTTGGTTGGCAGTTGAACCCGGCACTAATCCAGGTTTCTTATATCAACAAAATACGATTCGCGATGCGATGGTAGCTGCAGTAACGTTGCATATTTTCCAAAAGCATGCTGATCGTGTGCACATGGCTAATATTGCGCAAATGGTTAACGTTTTACAGGCAATGATTCTAACTGATGGTCAAAAGATGATTACGACACCAACTTATGACGTCTTCAAAATGTTTTTAGATCACCAAGATGCTACCGCAATGGATACACTCGATGACTTAGCAGCAACGACTAGTGCTTCAGTTTCCAAACAAGCCGATGGTTATTTTGTTTCGCTTTGTAACTTTGATGTTCATGCTAGCGATGATTTGGTAATTAACTTTGATACACCAATTGCGTCAACTTCAAGTGAAATTTTGACTGCTACGCAAATGGATGCGCATAACGACTTTGATGATCCTAATCGGGTGCAGATTGAAGCTTTTGACCAAGTGACACTTGATGGTCAAAGTTTAAAAGTAACCTTGCCGCCAATGAGTGTGGTGACTGTGCATGTCAAGGTCAACTAATTGCATTCGCTGCGACTTGTTAGAAGGTCTTGATCGGCAAGATACAAAAGCCTTGATTGACGAACAACTAAGTCTCGAGGTTGGAAATTTAGTTGAACCTAGCGTGCGTGATCAACGCCTTGAGATTTGTCAGACGTGCCCGTTTTTCCAAAATGGGCTATGTACGAAATGTGGCTGTTACACTAGGTTTCGGGCTAGTTTGAAAAACAAATCTTGTCCGGTGGGTAAATGGGTATAAAATGGTTGGAGATGACTATTGCGTTGGAATACGATGTGACAACCTTTTCGTTGCCAATTGAGGATGGCACAATTGTGGGTCATGCATATAAGCCTAAGAACAATGATATCACGAATAAAACTATTATCATATCGCACGGTTTTGCAGAGACATCTGCAATGTTTGATCACTATGCTCGGAGATTTGCATCAACGGGTTATTATACAGTGACATTTGATTTTCGCGGTGGAAGTTTAGAGGGAAAGAGTACTGGACTTAAAAGTACTGAAATGTCCATCTTCACAGAGATAGCAGATTTAAAAACGGTAATAAACTTCGTTCAAAAACAAGAAAGTTCAAGTCGAAGTAATTTGTATTTGATGGGTGACAGTCAAGGCGGACTTGTATCGGCTATCGTTGGAGATAATTTTACCAAACAACTGGGAGGGTTAATTCTACTATATCCCGCACTTGTCATACCGGATGATGCACGCAAGAGATATCATAGTTTAGCAGAAATTCCTGATACTGTAGATCTTGGGATACCAATTGGTAAGGTGTATTATGAAAAGCTGTTAGATTATGAAGTTTTTGACCATGTTGGCCATTTCGGGAAATCAGTATTGATTTTACATGGGGATCAAGATGAAGTTGTACCACTTTCATATTCAAAACGGGTGGCGAAAGTATATTCCCATGCAAAATTGATTGTAATGAAAGATGCAAAGCATGGTTTTAACGAAATAGAATCAAGAATTGCAGGCGACTATATCCTTGAGTTTCTTAACAAAGACGAGATTTTAAATTGATGGGGGATTAAATGGTGACGATAGATAATGCGTGGTTTAGTAAACTTCAATATGCAAAGATAACGAAAATGCGGTTTTATATTAAACCAAATATTTTCGAAGATAGCATTTTGTTAAATTTGAAAAATGAAATTGAAACCTTTTTTCAAGCTAAATTAGTCACTGTTGAATCCGAAGCTAATGTCGTCTTTGTACTTGATAAATCTATTTATCCTGGCTATCTTGTAAAGAAAATGAATCAAGAAAAGGTGATAATTTTAGCGGCAGAAACGGTTTCTTTACTTCAGGGTTTTTATTATTACTTACTCAATTTGATTAATAATGATTTTAATGATGTTCGTCAGACGCCAAATCAAGCGATTCGGATGATTGATCACTGGGATAATTTTGACGGTACGATTGAGCGAGGCTATGCCGGTCGGTCGATTTTCTATGAGAATAATCAATTTTTAGATGATTATAACCGGGTGAAGATGTATGCGCGAATGCTGGCAAGTGTTGGTATTAACTATATTGCATTGAATAATGTGAATGTTCACCACGAAGAAACTTTTTTGATTTCGGCTAAACATTTGGCCAAAGTGAAATTTTTAGCGGATATTTTTGGTAAGTTTGGAATCAAGGTAATGTTAAGTGTTAATTTTGCATCGCCGATTCGTTTTGGTGATTTAAAAACAGCTGATCCACTTGATGAACAGGTGCAACAATGGTGGCAAACACGGGCAAACTTGATTTATGATTTGATTCCTGATTTCGGTGGCTTTCTTGTTAAAGCTGACTCAGAGGGGGAACCAGGCCCATTTGCATACGGACGCGATCATGCACAAGGGGCGAATATGTTGGCGCGGGCGTTGGCACCGCACCATGGTATCGTCATTTGGCGAACGTTTGTCTACAATGCACACCAAGATTGGCGTGATCGCACAACTGACCGTGCACGAGCAGCGTATGACAACTTTATGGCCTTGGACGGCAAATTTGATGACAATGTAACCTTGCAAATCAAGTTTGGTCCGATTGATTTTCAAACGCGTGAACCAGTACAGCCTCTGTTTGGCGCTTTAGAAAAAACCAATCAGATTATCGAATTTCAAGTGACACAAGAATATACTGGTCATCAAATTGATATCAATTATTTGTTACAACAGTGGTACGAAGTTTTGCATTTTGACACTAAGCATGGGCAACCAGAATTGCTGCTTAAAGATGTACCCCAAACGAAATCACCAGTCCCTCAGAATAGTGGGGTTGCTGCTGTAGGCAATGTTGGACGCGATGACAATTGGACTGGTAATAAACTTGCGCAAGCCAATTTATACGGATTCGGCCGCATTGCTTGGGATGCAGATTTAACGCCTGAACAAATCTTAAGTGAGTGGCTACAATTAACCTTCGGTAAGCTTGAGCATTTAGATGTTATTAAAGAAATCATGCTTTCTTCAAATGCAACCTATGAAGCATATACGGCACCTTTAGGCGTTGGCTTCATGGTTACACCACAGAATCATTATGGGCCATCAATTGATGGGTACGAATTTGATCGTTGGGGCACGTATCACTTTGCTGATCGTAATGGCCTTGGTGTAGATCGAACAGTAAAGACGGGAACGGGCTATACCAGACAGTATGCTGATGCTAATTATGCAAAGTATGAAGATTTAACTACATGCCCAGATGAGCTGTTGTTGTTTTTCCATCATGTTGACTATACACATGTTTTACACGATGGTAAGACGGTGATTCAACATATTTATGACACCCATTTTGAAGGTGTTGAAAAAGTGAAGCAATATTTGGCACTTTGGCCACAATTAGAGGACGAATTAGCGCCTATAGATTACCAAAACGTACTTGAACACTTAAATCGCCAGCTTAAAAATGCGGTTGAATGGCGTGACCAAATGAACACCTTCTTTTATCGTATGTCGGGAATACCTGACAATCAAGAACGTAAGATATATGCATAATAGGAGGCATTTGGTTATTGAGCGAAGATAAATTTAAATTAATCTGGAGTTACCGGCCAGTTGATTATCGAACTTGGCCATCATTAAGTTCACCGCAAAGGCAACAACTAACGCTATCTCTTGGCGTTACCACGACTGAAATTAAACTTTGGTTTACAAATCAAAATGGCGTGACACCATTAACATTAGAACACTTGATACTTAGTATCATCAGAGATGAACAAACTATTGCAAAATTACCAATTAACTTTAAACAGCACAACAAGCTGACTCTAGACTTAGATGAAGATGCTTTTAGTGACGGTATTGTTTTTGACTTTTTAGCTGAAGATCAGCTCAAAGTTTCAATCGACTTACCAAAGAAAACATATCTGTCATCAGGCGTAGTCACATATTCGTTACTTGGTTTAACCTTGAAAAATACGTTTCTCAAAGATAGTGAGGATTATCCGCAAAGTACTTCATATAAAATGGTACAAGAAAATCCACGCATGAGTTATTTCTTTGGTATTTGCGGTATCTTAGCTAAGAACGTCGACTCGCAAGTTGTGACGATGTTTGGAGATTCGATTACCCAGCAAGGCTTTTTTGTTAATCATACACGTCAGCTCTTGCAGCAAAATCAACCCGGTCATTTTGCCGTCAATAATTGTGGCATTGGTGGTAATCGAATTTTATACGATACCGATCCAGCGATGGATAAGTGGTATCGACACGGGATAGCTGGTGTAAAACGATTTGAGGATGATGTTTTTGGGTTGAGTGAACCTGATTTGGTTTTTGTCTTTCATGGTATCAACGATGTTATTCAAGAAACAATTCATCCTGGCGAAGTTGAAGCAGTTCAAGATATCATTAAGGGTTTAACAAAATACGCAGAAATTATCAAAAAACACCATGCTAAAAGCTTAATTGGAACTTTGTTGCCATTAAGAAATTCGATTTTTTATTCTGAAGCTATCGAAGAAAAACGTCAGCGAGTTAACGCCTGGATACGGTCACAAAAAATCTACGACACTGTAGTTGATTTAGAGGTAAGCGTAAAAGATGCCCATGAAGAACTGGCGTTAAGCCAAGACTGTGATTCAGGGGACGGACTTCACCCCAGTGATTACGGTGGTGAAGTCATCGCAAAGACACTTGTAGCAAGTATTCTGGCACTAGAGACAAATAAATGAAAAAGATTGTAAATTGGCTTGCACTTTTGAAATGTAAGCGGTAAAATTAGTTTGTAAGTTAAACGAACAAATATAGTTGGAGGATCTTAGATATGGCAAAAACTTATTTTCCAAATGTGTCAAACGTACCATTTGTTGGCACTAAGGAATTAAAATCAGGTTTAGGTTATCACTACTACAATGCCGATGAAGTTGTCGGTGGCAAGAAGATGCGCGATTGGTTGAAATTCTCAGTTGCTTATTGGCATACTTTTGGTCAAGAGTTGAATGATATCTTCGGTGATGGTACCGCAATTCGCCCATGGCATGGTTTAACTGGTATGGACTTGGCCAAAGCACGTGTTGAAGCAAGTTTTGAATTTTTCCAAAAGATGGGTGTAGATTACTACTGTTTCCATGATCGTGATGTTGCGCCTGAAGGATTGACTTTGCATGAAACTAACAAGAACCTAGACGAAATCACTGATATGTTTGTTGATTATCAAAAACAAACGGGTATGAAGGTATTATGGAATACTGCTAATATGTTCACAAATCCTCGTTTCGTTTCTGGCGCTGCTTCTTCACCATTTGCTGAAGTATTTGCATATGCAGCTGCTCAAGTTAAGCATGGTTTGGACACTGCTAAAAAAGTGGGTGCTGAGAACTATGTCTTCTGGGGTGGCCGTGAAGGTTATGAGTCTTTACTCAACACGGACATGAAGCGTGAACAAGAACATCTTGCTAAATTCTTCCACATGGCTGCTGATTATGCCAAAGAAATTGGTTATGAAGGTCAATTGTTGCTTGAACCAAAGCCAAAAGAGCCAATGATGCACCAGTATGATTTTGATGCTGCTACAACGATTGCATTTATGAAGACTTATGGCCTTGAAGGCACTTATAAGTTGAACTTGGAAGGTAACCATGCCAATTTAGCTGGTCATACCTATCAACATGAAATCCGTACTGCTCGCGAAGCTGGTCTATTAGGTTCATTGGATGCTAACCAAGGTGATAAATTAATTGGTTGGGATATTGACGAATTTCCATCTGATTTGTACGAAGCAACTTTAGCTATGTATGAAGTTGTTGAAAATGGTGGTTTAGGTAATGGTGGTTTGAACTTTGATGCTAAGCCACGTCGTTCATCATTTACGGTTGAAGATATGTTCTATGGCCATATTGTGGGTATGGATACTTTTGCCGCCGGTTTGAAAGTCGCATTACGCTTGAAAGAAGACCGTGTATTTGAAGGCTTCGTTGCAGATCGCTATGCTAGCTTTGATAGTGGTATTGGTGCTGATGTTGAATCTGGCAAAGCAACTTTTGAAACCTTGAATGATTATATCATTGATAAACCACAATCAGAATTGTTGGCAGCAACTAAGTCTGGTCGTATTGAAGAATTAAAGGACACATTGAACCACTATATTATTGATACATTGAAATAAAAAAAGACTTAATGCGTAAGAAGTAAGGCAATAACATTGCTTTGACACTGAAATCGTGGCAAAAGCAGACCGGTTTTTTCGGTTGTTATTTGCCTTACTTTTTCGTTTAGAATCGAGGAAGAGATAATGAAGTACGTCATCGGTATTGATTTAGGAACAAGTGCGGTTAAAGCTTTACTAGTCACAAAAACGGGTGAAGTTGTTGCACAAGCAAGTGAAGATTGTGCTTTAAGTCAACCCAGGCCAGGATATAGCGAGCAAAATCCTGATGACTGGGTGGCTGGCACGTTAGCTGCGATTAAAGGGCTATTACAATCAAGTGGTGTTAATGTTCAAGATATTGAAGGACTCAGTTATTCCGGGCAAATGCATGGTTTGGTCTTATTAGATCAGAATAATCGGCCGTTGCGCCCAGCAATTCTATGGAATGATACACGCACAACACCGCAAACTAAAGAAATAATTGCTAAAATGGGTGATCAATTCATTGAAATTACTAAGAATCGCCCGCTTGAAGGCTTTACTTTACCAAAGATTCTATGGGTAAAGGAAAATGAGCCAGATATTTTTGAACAAGCAAAAACGTTTGTTTTACCGAAAGATTATGTGCGCTATCAAATGACTGGCCAATTAAATATGGAATTGTCTGATGCTGCGGGAACGGTTTTGTTGGATGTTGAAAAGAAATCTTGGAGCCAAGAAATCTGTACTACTTTTGACTTACCTATGAGTCTGTGTCCGCCATTGGTTGAAGCAACAACAATGGTGGGTACGATTACACCAGAATTTGCGCGCGCATCCGGATTAGATGAAGCAACTAAAGTCTTCGGTGGCGGTGCTGATAATGCTTGTGGCGCCATTGGTGCTGGGATCGTTCGCAGTGATCAGGCGATGTGCAGTATTGGTACTTCGGGAGTTATTTTAAGTTATGAACCAACTGCCACAAGTGCATATCATGGGCAGTTACATGTTTTTAACCATGCCGTGTCTAATGCGTTTTACTCGATGGGTGTTACCCTAGCAGCAGGCTATAGCTTAAGCTGGCTAAAAAAGACATTTGGTCCTGACGAATCTTTTAACGATTTTGTTGGTAGCGCTAGCAATTCAACGATTGGTGCACGCGGTTTGATGTTTACCCCTTATATTGTTGGCGAACGAACACCATATGCTGATGCTAAGATTCGTGGTAGTTTTATCGGCGTTGACAGTAATCAGAATCGTGCTGATTTTGTGCGTGCGGTGCTTGAAGGTATTATTTTCTCATTTAAGGATATTTTGGCTATCTATGAAACCAATGGTAAAAACTTTAAAGAGCTGATTTCAATTGGTGGTGGGGCTAAGAGTGAACTGTGGTTACAGATTCAAGCGGATGTCTTCAATAAGCCTGTTGTTCGACTGGCGAGTGAACAAGGGCCCGGATTAGGTGCAGCAATGATTGCCGCTGTTGGCCTAGGTTGGTTTGCGGATTTTGAAGCCTGCGCTGATCAATTCATCACGCGTCAAAAAGTTTATCAACCAATTACCCAAAATGTTGAGAAATATCAACGGTTATATGAGGTTTATCATCAAATATATGGTCAAACCAAAGATTTGACGCAACAATTGTTGGCTATTCAAGAGGCAAATTAAGATGAAACAGATTGTGTTAACCTTTGATGATGGTCCTGAACCAACGACGACGCCACAAATTCTCGATTCATTAAAAGAACAGCAGGTTAAAGCCACATTTATGCTTTGGGGTGAACATGTCAAAGCTCATCCAGAAATTGTAAAACGTGCTAAACAAGAAGGACACGCTTTTGGTAGCCATACCTATTCGCACCGTTCACTGCTTGATTTGACCGATGCTGAGGTTGTTGAAGAGATGGCGCGAGCTGACGAAATAATCTTAAAGACCATTGGGCAAAAGCCAGAATTTTGTCGTCCGCCATATGGTGACATTGATGCGCGTGTGGCGAAATTGCTCAATCGCGCTGCTATTATCTGGAGCGTTGACTCTAGAGATTGGGCGTCGCATGATGAACAACAAATTTTGGCACGAGTTAAGCAATATGCTCATGATGGCGGGATTATTTTGATGCACGATATCCAACCTGCAACACGTGATGTGCTTATGTGTGTGATCGATTATCTTAAAGCAGCTAATTATGAATTTGTGACGATTCCAGAATTATTTCAAAATAAGCTAAAACCAATGTTTAGTTATTATAGTACTGAAAAAATTCACCATTTAACTTGAAAGCGAGGATACCTATGTCTGAATTAAGAATGTCTCGAACCGAGGCCCGGCAAAAAGCTGAGGCATTAGTAGCAAAAATGACAATTGACGAAAAAATTGGTCAATTAGAATACGATGCACAAGCAATCGACCATCTTGATATTCCTGAATACAATTATTGGAATGAAGCTTTGCATGGTGTAGCACGTGCTGGTACAGCGACAGTTTTTCCTCAATCAATTGGATTAGCAGCAATGTTTGCCCCTGAAACATTGCAAAAGATTGGCGATGTTGTGGCAACAGAGGCACGCTCAAAATATAATCAGTATAGTAAACATGGTGATCGCGATATTTACAAAGGGCTTACTTTTTGGTCACCTAATGTCAATATATTCCGTGATCCCAGATGGGGCCGCGGCCATGAAACCTATGGTGAAGATCCATATTTAACTGCAACTAATGGTGTTGCATATATAAAAGGACTCCAAGGTGAGGGTAAGTATTTGAAACTTGCAGCGTGTGCAAAACACTTTGCCGTGCACAGCGGCCCAGAAGGTATTCGACACGGATTTAATGCTCAAGTTTCAAAAAAGGACCTCAATGAAACTTATTTACCAGCATTTAAAGCTGCAGTCCAACAAGGACATGTCGAAAGTGTTATGGCTGCCTATAATGCAGTAAATGGTGAACCAGCACCAGTTAGTGAAACACTATTACGCAAAATTTTACGTGAAGAATGGCAGTTTGAGGGCCACGTGGTCTCTGATTATGGTGCTGAAGAAGATGTGAAGTTGCACCATCATTATACCAAGAGTGATGCTCAAACCATTGCGTTAGCGATTAAAGCTGGTTGTGATTTGTGTGCTGGTCATATTGCCCAATATTTACATCAAGCACTGGCAGAAGATTTAATCACAGAAGCAGAGATTTCGCAGGCGGTGGTGCATTTGTTAACCACACGCGTATTATTAGGCTTAGATGCAACAGATAATCCTTATGACCAAATTGGTTTTGAAGAAAATGACGCGCCAGCACACCACCAGCTAGCGCTTGAAGCAACTTATAAGAGTTTTGTCTTGTTGAAAAATAATGGTATTTTACCACTTCAAAAGCAAAACTTGAAATCAGTAGCCGTCATCGGGCCAACTGCTGACAGTACAGTTGTATTGCAAGGTAATTATGCCGGTACGGCTTCAAATTACACCACTATTTTGGAAGGTATTCGCCAAGCCGTGGGCGAAGAGGTACGCGTAAATTATTCTGAAGGCTGCCATTTATTCAAGGACCGTGTTGAAGGTTTAGCTAAAGCCGACGATCGTGAAAGTGAAGCTGTTATTATGGCAAAGCATAGCGATGTGGTCTTCTTATGTTTAGGCTTAGATTCGACAATCGAAGGCGAAGAAGGCGATGCAGGAAATGCCTACGCAGCTGGCGATAAAACGGATCTGAAGTTACCGGGACGTCAACAACACTTGCTGGAAAAACTTTTGACTCTTGACAAACCGGTTGTTCTTCTCATTACAGCTGGTAGTGCTCTAACCTTTAGTGGCATGGAGCAAAACAAAAATCTAGCTGCAATTATGGATGTTTGGTATCCAGGTGCGCTCGGTGGGAAAGCAGTTGCTGATGTGGTCTTTGGTAAAGTCAGTCCGAGTGGTAAATTACCAGTTACATTTTATTACACCACTGAAGAATTGCCTGACTTCACTGATTATCGCATGACTAACCGTACCTATCGTTATATGCGAAATGAGGCCTTATACCCATTCGGGTATGGTTTGACTTATTCGCAGGTTGAACTGTCAAATGGCGCAGTCGCTGGCGATTCTGTCAAGAATTGTCAAGTTAGTGTTGTAATCAAGAATACCGGTGATTTTGAAATTGAAGAAGTTGTTCAAGTTTATCTAAAAGCGAAGGATAATCAAGATGAAGTGCCTAATCCAAAACTTGCAGCTTACCAACGGGTTCATTTAGCTGCAGGTGAAAGTCAAACCGTCGTCTTACCTATCGCAGCCCAATCATTTGAAGTTGTGAATCAGACAGGTGGACGTTATGTGCCAGATACGTCTTTTGATGTTTATGTTGGTATTGGGCAGCCCGATGCTCGTACAGCCCAATTAACTGGAGTCAAGGCAATTCAACTAAGCTACAAAAATTAATCTTAAATGTGAAGATTTTCTGCTATGCGGTTATCTTCGCCTTTTTTGGAGGCATGAAAATGACAAACCAACCGACTTATCCGAATTTGTTTACGCAACTGGGGTACGAAGAAAAAGTAGTCAATCAGCGGCTAGAGACAATTTGGCACACACTATTCTTTGGTAGTGAAGAAGAACGTATTTACCATGAAGTGGATGATATGGGCTATGTTGTTGACACTGGCAACAACGATGTCCGGACTGAGGGTATGTCTTATGCGATGATGGTTAGCGTGCAACTCAACCAGCAGGAAGTTTTCGATCGAATTTGGCGTTGGGTGAAGAAATATATGTGGATTCAAACTGGAGATAACCAAGATTATTTTGCCTGGTCAATCTTACCAGATGGCACTCCAAACTCTAGTGGACCAGCTCCGGATGGCGAAGAATTTTTTGCTATGGCTTTATTTTTTGCAAGTCATCGCTTTGGTGACCGCGAAGGCATCTTTAATTATTCGGAGCAAGCACGAAAAATTTTAAGCGCTTGCATTCATAAAGGTGAACCTAATCAACCAGGGGAACCAATGTGGGATCGGGATAATTATTTGATTAAATTTGTACCAGGCGTTGATTTTAGTGATCCTTCCTACCATTTACCCCATTTTTACGATTACTTTGCTAAGTGGGCCGATGAAACAGATCGAAAATTTTGGGCCCAAGCGGCACAAGCAAGCCGTGATTACTTGGTTAAAGCTAGTCATCCTGAGACTGGGTTGACGGCTGAATATGCCGAATATGATGGTACGCCTAAAAATGTTGATCATCATGATCGTTTCTTTAGTGACGCTTATCGTGTCGCTGCTAACATTGGTCTTGCAAATGTTTGGGCAAAAAATAGTGAAGCACTTAATGATTGTGTGCGGCGGTTACAACGTTACTTTTTTGAGACTGATCCTAAAGCCTTTACCCAAGTTCGCGAAATTGATGGTACTAAAGTCAATCAAGAAGTGCGCCATCCTGTGGGGTTGATTGCAACTGTTGCTCAGGGTTCACTTGCGATTGACCCGCTCGATGAAAATGCCATTTTAGCGGTTAAAAAATTCTGGGAAACACCAATGCGCACAGGTAGCCGTCGTTATTATGATAACTTTTTGTACTTGTTTGCCTTTTTAGCTTTAAGCGGTAATTATCGGATTTGGTAAAAAAGGAGTATATCGTCAATGGTGACAGTGAAGTTAAATCAGGAAACGTATTTCATTGAAGAAAAAAGTCAACTTTCCGGAGTTAAGCGAGTTGCTAATATGGTTCGTGCCGATTTAGGTCTGATTTTTGGTCGACAGCCTATTTGGCAATCGCTGGATGCTATCACAACCGATTCAGAAAAAACTGCGATTTTTGCGGCTACTATTGGACAAAGTGCTTATCTGGATGATTTGTTAAACCGTAAAATGATAACGGCTTCTGAGATCGAAAATAAGCGCGAAGTCTATCAATTTCAGGTCATACAAGACCCATGGCCAAGTGTAAAACGGGCATTAATTATTGTTGGCAGCGATAAGCGTGGCACAATCTATGGCTTATTTCATTTATCTGAGTTATTGGGTGTCTCGCCATTTGTCAATTGGAGTGACCTCAAACCTAAACCAGAAACTGAAGTTACGTTGACAGACAAAGATAATTTTGTTTCTAGGGAACCATCCGTTAAATATCGTGGCTTTTTTATCAATGATGAGTGGCCTGCATTTGGCAATTGGGCCAAGATTCATTTTGGTGGCGCCAATGCAGCGTGTTATGCACAATTGTTTGAAGTCTTACTGCGCTTAAAGGGTAACTACCTGTGGCCAGCGATGTGGAAGGATAATTTCAGCCTTGATGGTCCTGGTCTAAAGAGTGCAGCTTTAGCGGATGAACTCGGCGTCGTCATGAGCACCTCGCATCACGAACCTTGCATGCGTTCCGGTGAGGAATATACATTAGTACGTGGGAAAAATTCACCTTATGGAGATGCTTGGGATTTTCAAACTAATCGTGATGGAATTATTCGCTTTTGGAAAGATGGACTTAAGCGTAATGCTAAGTTTGAAAATGTGATTACGCTAGGTATGCGCGGTGAGCGTGATACTGCGATTATGAAAAATGCAACTATGGCGGAAAATATTGCGCTGCTAAAAGATGTCTTGAAAGTACAAAATGAACTGATTAAACAAGAAGTCAATTCTAAGCTCAGTGAAGTTGCACGGCAAATTGTCATGTTTAATGAAGTGGAATCATTCTTTTATGGTGATGACACGACACCAGGTCTTATTGCGTCTAAGGAACTTGATGGCGTGACAATTATGTATAGCGATAACAACTTAGGTTATATGCGGACGCTACCAAGTAAGGCGATACAAAATCATCGTGGCGGGTTTGGTATGTATTATCACATGGATATGCATGGTGGACCAACATCCTTTGAATGGATTGGATCTACAAGCGTACCGCGTATTTGGGATCAAATGAGTACGGCTTATGATTACGGCGTTCAAGAAATCTGGATTGCCAATGTTGGTGATTTAGCAACCAACGAGCTGTCGCTAAGTTATTTTTTGGATATGGCTTATGACATGGATCACTATGGTAGCAAATATCCCAATAATACTGAAATTTATATACAAAATTGGTTGAAGCAGCAATTTGGCAATCATTTTACTTCGAACGATTTATCGCTTATACAAAAGGTAATCGATGATTACATGTTGTTGCTTGAACGCCGCAAGCATGAGGTTATGGGAAGTGACACTTATCATCCGGTACATTTTGGTGAAAGTGATACCGTATTATCAAAATGTCAAGAAATCATGCAAATCTGCCAAGATTTAAGAAAACGATGCCCAGCAGCTGCACTAACCGGATTTGTTGGTCTAGTATATTATCCTGCAGTTGCGACAGCCAATTTGATGCAAACTTGGATTTATGCTGGCAAAAATCAGTTTTATGCCCAACAAAACCGCGTAATTGCCAATGATTATGGAAATAAAGTTCGTCTAGGAATTCAGCGCGATCATGAAATTATCGCTGATTATCATCAGATCGGCGAACATAAATTTGATGGATTTGGCCTATCTGAACATTTTGGTTTTAGACAATGGAGTGCTAATAATAATCAATATCCACTCGTTTATGACGTAACCCCTGCTAATCTGCCGCGCATGATTGTTAGTTCTGTGACTGCTAGTGATTATAGTTTAGGAGAAGCTTGGACGAATCAAAATCTTGTGATTACCGATTTCATGAGGCCAGATGTTACTAAAGCATACCTTGACATTGCTTGCGGCAGCCGTGATTCGATTGCCTATGAGATTATTAATCAGACACCGTGGTTACATTTTTCCAGATATTTTGGTGAGGTGCAAAAACAAGTCACAATTGAAATAACCTTCGATCGTAAAAATGCACCACTGGTAGGCGAGTCAAGTTTTCAAGTTAAAAGTGGTGAAGCGGTTGTGGATGTTAAATTACCATTTAGAAATGGTTTATTTGATTACCCTAGCCAGACGTTTATTGAAACCAACGATTATCTTGCTATTCCAGCCACTGCATACGTAAGTGCAATTGCAACTGATGAAGCCAAGTTTGTGGTGTTGGAGCCATATGGTAAGTTTGGTAGTGGCGTGAAAGTATTCCCACAAACAATTGACTTCATGGCGATCAAAGAACGTCCGGAATTAAATTACCATTTTGCGATTGAACAGGTCGGTCAATATGAATTAACGTTGCATTTTGCGCCAACATTGCCAGTTAGTCAAGATAATCATGCTTATATTCAAGTGGGGCTAAATGAAAACTCATTGCAGCTAGTTGATACTGTCCTTGATTCCAATCAGCCTTTTTATAATAGTCCGCAGTGGGCAATTGAAGGAACGAATGATGAAAAACAATGTCAAATTAAAGTTAACTGTCGCGCGGGTTTGAATCTGCTGCGTTATATCCAAATTAGTCCTAATTTGATTCTAGAAAGGATAACTTTGGTTCGGCTAGGCAGTCAGTTGCCTCAGTCATATCTAGGGCCAACAGCAAGTTACAAGTTATTATGATGAAATAAGAAATCAAGGTGATGAAATGTCAGACAGTGAGCTCTTAATATATCAACGCGTGCCACTAGCAGATGCCGTTTATAACGCAAAATTGGCAACAGGATTGCACTTGGGATATCGTACTGATTCTCAAAGCGATTTCGTGCCTTTGAACCATAATTTTGGTGTTTTATACCCCAAAGCAACGATTGATGAAGCGGGAATTATTACAGCTAAATCTATGCGCGAACCATACGTTTTTATAATGCGTGACGGTACTTATGGGATTTTAGCCATTCGTACCGAAGCTGATGGTGCAACTGATCACAGTAGTAAAGGATGCGTATTATATTTTCAAACACGAGATTTTGTTCATTTTCATGAACATGCGCTTTTGAGGCTTGATAATCAGTTAATCTCTGTAGTTTCTGCAACTTATCGGTCAGCAACGGATGATTATCAGATTCAGTGGCAAAGATCTACTGGTGAATATTTTCAAATCTTACGATTAGAACTTGAGGCTGATAACGATAGTAATCCTGAACCTATTGCAACCACCAATTTTGTAAGTGTACCTCAAGTGACCTGTGGTTTGGATCCAATTAAACCACGGCAGATTGTGACGCTGAAAGCTGAACAATTAGATTACTTAGTTGCAAAGTTAATGCCGCCAAAAAATGTCGCCATTGCTGTCCCTGAGCAATTACCAGTCTCACAATTAAATGAGTTGAAGCAAACAACAACTACTGCTTATTACAGTGATCAAACGACTGCACTTAAACAGGTTCAGTGGTATGTGGATGACAAGCAAATCGATGAAAAAGTTGCCATTGAAATTTATGGCCAGGTATTACAACCACAATTTCCGTTTCCAATTGCGTGGGATCGAGCTGATCCATGTATTGGTTATTGGCAAGGTTGGTATTATTTCATCGCAACGCACGATGATGACGGTGATAAAAGCTTGTATATTCGTCAAGGCCGAACGATTTTTGATCTTGTCACCGCACCTGAAATTAAAATTTTGGACGTTGATCAATATGATCATATCAAAGATTTATTATGGGCGCCCGAGTTTCATGTGCTCAATGATCGGCTTTATTTGTTTTTAGCAGCCTCACCACAAGGTTTTGAACAAGAACGTGCCCATGTAATGGCACTAAAACAAGGCGGCAATCCGCTGATAAGGGCAGATTGGCAAGCACCAGTGCCAGTTATTAAAGCAGATGGCTCCCCCTTATTTACCAAAGGAATAACGCTTGACATGACTGTGTTCCAAGTTTTGAAAAAGTGTTATGTCGTCTGGTCACAGCGCCAACTAGATCCAGTTGATCAAGGCGCCTGGTTATACATTGCTGAATTGGATACAAATCAACCTAACAAGTTGAAGTCCAAGCCACATTTATTAGCACAACCGCTATATAATTGGGAAAACAATCATACTTTTGTGGTCGAAGGGGCGCATGCCCTAATCAAGGATGGTGTGGTTAACTTGTTTTATTCTGCCGCCGCAACTGACAGCACCTATGTCGTTGGACTTCTAAAAACCGAAATTAATGCGAATTTATTGGATGCCTCATCTTGGGAGAAGTCTAATTATCCACTCATGTCATCTTTGACTAAGATAGGAGAAGATGGCCCTGGTCACAATGCTTTTATTACAGATGAACAGGGAACAATCTGGAATACGTATCATGCGCGGTTAAATATTAGCGGTCCGCGTTCAAGTGCGATTAGACGAGTTCATTTTGATATTGATGGGCAGCCACGTTTAGATTTACTGCCTGATTTTGATCTTGATCCTAACCTTGCAATTGTCAAAACGACATTAATAACCACAATATAAGTTAAATAAAACGCCGAACGATGATAATTTTATGATTATCAGTTGTTCAGTAAGCGAGTAAATATCACACGTATGTAAAAACTGCCGAACTTCAGTTAGGATAATCATATATCCGGCTAGAAGTGCGGCAGTTTATTTTTTACACGCTTATCTGCAGGTTGCTTGAATTGTTTTCGACCATGGTAAATAGGCCTCAAGTAACTCTGAATGTTGCACGAATCGAAGGCTAGGTAACTCTCTTAATATCTTTTGAAGATATTTGTAGACATTCAGACCATTCTCTTTGGCGGTTTGTACTAAACTATAAATAACCGCGTTTGAGGTCGCACCTGCTTCGCTCGTAGAAAAATTCCAATTTTTCCGACCAACGGTGATCAAACGAATCGCTCGTTCGGCAATATTATTACTAAGCGCAATATTGCCATCTTGTAGAAACAAGGACAACTCGTCTTTTAGATTGCGGGCATAATCGATTACTGTTTTCAAGTTACCCTTCATTGCCGATAGCGTCTCCACCCAATCCCAAAACTTTTTTAGGATCGGTGCCGATTTTTCTTGACGTTCTTTAGAACGTTCATCTGCAGTGAGATTCTTGAATTCATGTTCTAGAATAAAAAGCTGATTACAATAATCAACACCGATAGCCGCTAGTCCAGGTGTCGCATTGGCATCACGGAACTTTCGCCGGAGATGAGCATAACAAACGGCATGTTTTACAGGGAGGTTCCTGTAGGCTGTGTAACCATCGGTCAATAAGGTTCCCGTATAACCTTGAAGGAATTTCTCAACAACTTCTTGTTTGCGTGTTAGCGCAGAATGGAAGATGATGATTGGGTGCTCCGCACCCTCCCGCGAGGTAAATACCCACATACGCGATTCAGAAGTTGCCGCTCGTCCGTCTGAACGTCTAAGAATCTGATAGGGCGTTTCGTCGGCGTGAAGATAGGACTGCGTCAATAATTCTGACTTCATACATTCATAAATTGGGCTTAAATACATTTGTGTGGCCTTGATTTGCCAATTAGCCAAGGTTTTGCGATCAACGTCTAATTCATAGGAACGCCATTCTTTTTCTTGACGATAAAGTGGGATACTTAGTTCAAATTTCTGGTGAAGAAGCCAGGCAATTGAGCTTGCACTGGTGAATTGACTTTGGATTGCAGGCTTAGGTGCTTGCGACGAGGTAAATCGTACATGATCATCCTCATCTTCACAGTTATCGCACTTATAGGTCGTCGTATAATATTCTACAATTTCCAGCTTAGCTGGAATTAATTCAGTTTCGATGTGATCTAACCTTGTGCCAACTTTTTTAAGCTTGTGCTGACAATTAAAGCATTGTTTTTCCGAGTCGTTTAAGTCAGTAACGACTTTCTTCTTTTCTACTTCCCCGATAAACTTTGTTTGATGATTGTGCTTTTTACGGGTATGAGTTTTAACGATGATTTCATCGGTTTTTTCGGCAGTTGTCTCTGCTTTGATAAAAGAATCATCATCAAATATTGAAGTTTGTCCTGCCCTCGTTTTTTCCGAAGAAGTTCCAAAGGAACGGCGATTGAGGTTCTTGATCTGCTCATTTAATTGAGCAATCGTTTCTTGTAGTTGATTGATTTGATCAATCAAGCTATTGAATAACTGCTCATCTTCTGGACTACGCTTCATGTGATCACCTATAATTTATATTAGTTTATACTTATAATTATATAACATCACAAAATAAAAAGCAAGCGTTTTTATTCGCTTGCTTAAACTATTTTACCAATTTTTGCTGGATGGATCCGCACTTGTTGGTCAACTGAAAGGCCATCGAATAGCCACTCTAATTGTCTACGTGACAATTGCTTTGCCTCGCCCTCATGGCGCGGCCATTTTAGCTTCCCTTGATCATAACGTTTGTACAGAAGGATAAAGCCTTCACCATCAAAGTAGAGTGCCTTAAACCGATCAACTCGTCGACCACAGAACAGAAAAACCGAATCAGAAAACAAATCAAGTTGATAGTTATTGACAACGATAGACGCTAATCCGTCGATTCCTTTTCGTAAATCTGTATATCCACAAACGAGATAAGTGTTCTTAACCAGTCTAAAGTCAATTAGCATATTGTTTCAACTCCCTTAATACCGTACTGATTAACTGGTCAGTACTGGCTTCATAAAAGTTGACCTCTACTTCATGACCTATTCTAATCCGACAAACCTGGAACGAATTGTGTGTGGTTGGTCGTTTATTCTGTGCGTTCACTTTAATGATATCCATAGAAAAGCCTCCATTGATCTGAATGATTGATACAAGTTCATTCTAGACAATGGCGGTTGTGAATTATAGCCGTGTAATATTTACTCGCTTACGTTGTTCAGCGTTTTTTATTAAGTTCTCTCAAAATATTCTGGAAGGGCTTTTGTGACCACGTGGGCATCGGAATCAAGCATGTGCAAATGCTGTTGGACAGTCTTTTGAATTTTTGATAAATCACCCTGATGAACAGCTTCCACAATCTGACGATGCTCAATCAAAATTTGATCCCAATTCAAGCCACTAACTTCAAGGCGTAGATAGCGAAATCGATTGAATTGTGTGTTTAACAGTTCTAACCAATTCCAGATGAATTGCTTTTGTGTCAGCTGGTAAAACGTTTGGTGAAATTGCTCGTCTAGATTAAAAAATTGATCATAATCATGAGCAGTTAATTGAATTTCTTGGGCAGCGATGATTTGGTCGAGCTGTGCGTGATCACGTGGCGTCATGGCACTAACGGCTTCGGTCACAATAAGCCCTTCTAAATGTTCACGCACATAGCGGCCTTGGTAAACTTCAGCAAGATTGATTTTAGAAACATAAGTCCCACTTTGCGGAATGACAAAAATCAGCCCTTCACGACGCAAGCGGATGATGGCTTCACGAATCGGTGTGGTGCCAATGTTAAATTTACTATGTAAATCGGCAATATTAATACGCTCACCGGGGTGCAATTTAAGGGTTAAGATCAATTTTTTGATGAGATTATAAGCCTCGTCTTGGTAATTTGCTAATCCATTCATCATATTATCTCCGTTAAAAAACTCGTAACTATTGATTATTATCATGGAAATGTCGAAAATTAGCAAGTTAAAAGAAGAAACCTAAAAAGTTTAATTACATAATTAAGTTTTGTTTGATATTATCGTTTTGAAAGCGGTTGACCAAAGTTGGAAAATAGCATATAATACGTTTGCAAACTAATATATTAATATTTTAATAAATCAATAAGTGAGGGTAAAAATGGTTAAACTAACTGATAATTATTTAGAAGCGCCCGAAATCTTTGAGCAGGCTCAAATCAAGTACCCAACCTATGACCAAAATGACATCATTAAATTAACGCAAGAAAAACCACAATGGGTTCATTTTGGTGGTGGCAATTTATTTCGCTGTTTTCATGCGAAGATTGCCCATGATTTAATTAATCAAGGCGAACTCAAGACTGGTGTTATTGTTGCAGAAACTTATGATGAAAATGTTATCAACGAGGCTTATATCCCATTCTCAAATCGAATGCTCCAAGTTGTAATGGATGAAAAGGGTGGTTATCAAAAAACATTACTTGCCAGTGTAGCTCAAAGCCTTTATTACAATCAACAAAATCCCAGTGGGTGGCAAGCATTGCGACATATATTTGAGCAATCAAGTTTGCAGCTTGTCACGATGTCAATCACCGAAAAGGGTTATCAATTAACGGATATAAATGGTGAATTGACGGCTGCGGCCAAAGCTGATATTACCCATGATCCAGAAGTGGCGCAAACAAACATGGGTGCAATCGCCCGCTTACTTTTAGCTCGCTTTAAAGCTGGACGCTATCCGATTGCCATGGTGAGCACGGATAATTTCTCTGAAAATGGGCAAAAGTTCCAAGAAGGAATTTTAACAATCGCCAAAGGCTGGGTTAAGCAGCAACTAGCACCAACTGAATTTTTGAATTACCTCACTGATCCTGATCAGGTTAGCTTCCCTTGGTCAATGATTGATCGGATTACGCCTAATCCTTCTGAACAAGTTGCTAAAGTCCTACATGACTCTGGGTTTGAAGATACTACAATTATTCATACACCAAAACATACTAATATTGCGCCTTTTGGTAATACAGAAGTCACATATTATTTAGTTATTGAAGACCAATTTCCAAATGGCCGTCCTCCATTAGAAAATGCAGGCGTCATCTTAACTGATCGTCAAACAGTTAACGATGTCGATCAAATGAAAGTAACGGCGTGTTTAAACCCACTGCATACAGCATTGGCAATTTTTGGCTCGCTACTCGGTTATCAGTCAATTGCCGATGAAATGACCAATCCGGATTTAGTTAATTTGATTAAACGACTTGGGTATCAAGAAGCACTGCCTGTGGTTAAGAATCCGGGTATTATTCAACCTAAAGCTTTTATCGATGAAGTTATTGAACGGCGGCTACCAAACAAAAATATTCCTGACACCCCACAACGTATTGCCAGTGATACTTCTCAGAAAATTCCCGTTCGTTACGGTGTAACAATTAAACACTACTTAGATAACAAGCGCTCATTAGATTCATTACGAGCAATTCCCTTAGTTTTTGCCGGTTGGTGCCGGTATTTAATGGCAATTGATGATCAAGGCGAGGCATTTATACCAAGTCTAGACCCACTATACGAACAATTGCATGAATATGTAAAGTCGATTAAATTAGGACAATCAACTAGCGTGCATACGTATTTGCAACCAATTCTGACAAATCAACAAATCTTTGGGTTTGATTTATACGAAATTCAACTTGGCAAAAAAGTTGAACACTATTTTGAGCAGATGATACAAGGTCCAGGTGCAATTATGCGGACAATACAAACAGTTATGGAGGACAATTAATGCGTGATTTAAATATGGGTTTTAGATGGTATGGATCAAGTGATGATCCCATTACTTTGCAACAAATTCGCCAGATTCCTGGAACAACAGAGGTGGTGGGTGCTTTATTTGATGTGCCTGTTGGTGAGGTTTGGCCAAAAGAGAAAATTGCGGCACTAAAAAACGAGGTCGAAGCGGAAGGACTGAAACTCGAGGTCATCGAATCTGTGAATATTCATGATGATATCAAAATTGGTTTGCCCACACGTGATCGTTATATTGAAAATTACAAGACGACGATTAAAAATTTAGCTGAGTATGGTATTAAAGTAATCTGTTATAACTTCATGCCGATTTTTGATTGGTTGAGAACTGATTTGCATCACCAATTAGCGGATGGCTCTAATGTTCTAGCTTTTGAATCTGGGCGCTTGGCGGATGATCCTCAAGTGATTATTGATCGAACTAAGAATGACTCACAAGGTTATGTATTACCAGGTTGGGAACCTGAGCGATTAGCAGAAATTTCACGGTTATTCACAGCTTATCGTGATGTTGATGAAGCACAACTCGCTGAGAATATGAAGTATTTTTTGGATGCAATTATTCCAACTTGTGAACAATATGATGTCAGAATGGCGATGCACCCAGATGATCCACCACGAGCTTTGTTTGGTTTACCACGGATTTATAAAAACCGCGAAGACATGTTGAAGATTGAAGCGATGCATGAATCAAGATATAACGGCTTCACGATTTGTACTGGTAGTTTAGGTGAAAATCCTCAAAATGATGTACCAGCCATTATTCGCGAGTTTGTTGGCAAAGATCGTGCACCATTTATTCACGCCCGCAATATTAAGTTTATGAATAATAATGGCGATTTCCATGAGGCGGCGCATTTATCTAAAGAAGGCTCCCTTGATATGTATGAAATTATGAAAGCTTTGCATGATACCAATTTTGATGGTTATATTCGTCCCGATCACGGTCGCAATATTTGGGGTGAAGATGGCCGTCCTGGTTATGGTTTATATGACCGTGCGCTTGGAATTACCTATTTGAATGGCTTGTGGGAAGCGCTCGAAAAGAAGTAATACTAAATTACGGAACTTAAAATTTTCCCGAATTGTCAAATCAAGTGCAACACTTTCGACCTATTCTTAGTTATTGGTCT
>NZ_AZFX01000001.1 GCF_001435835.1 Lapidilactobacillus concavus DSM 17758 | reverse complement strand
TACCAATTTATAAGAATAGATCAGTAGTGTTGCACTTGATTTGACAATTCGGGTTTATTTTTATTCGAAAAGCTGACAAAACTTTATCTTAATAATTTTTATTCTGGACTTTCATCCACGTTCCAATTTTTCGATAAATCAGAGCAAAGACTGTCGTTACTAATGCGCCCTTGATCAAATTAAAAGGCACAATTGCGATTAGGACATACTTCAGATAATTCATGTTCAACTGAAATCCAGTGACGTTGACGTATAACGGTGTCAATACAAAATAGTTCATAACTGCCATCACCACAGTCAGTGCCAAGGTGCTCGACACAATCATCACGACTTTCTGTTGCCAATGAGTCATCCCTTTTAGTAACAAGTGAACCACGGTGATCAGGGTGAAACTCGCAACAACAGAACCCAGTTCACCAATCAATGATGGCATCGAAAAACCAGTCATGATCAGATGGAGAAACGCACGAACCAAGATTGAAGCCGCAGCACCACCCCAACCGAAAATCACGAGACCACTTAAAACAATCAGATCGCTGAAATCCAGTTTGAGAAATGGAAATCCCGGCAGTGGAATCTCGATCAACATTACCAAATAGCTCAAAACACCAAATAAACTCACGCCAACCAAAGTTCGCAACTTATGATCGCCCATACAAACCGCTCCTTAACGGTTGTCTTCGGTACAGACACTACTTGGATCATCGCATTAAAAAACTGTTAGTCAGGGACTAACAGCCAATTTGCATGATCACAAATAAGACTGTCTTCTTCCATCTAGACTATACTATCGGTTCCAGAATCACACTGGATCGGCTACTTTTGCAAGTAGGTCGCGGACTTTTTAACCGCCGGTCGGGAATTTCACCCTGCCCTGAAGACAAACCAAATATTTAATTACTGATTCATTATATCAAACTCGTGAGCAGATGCAATTAATCTTCCTTGCCTTGTGCCAAACGATAAAGGCGATCAACTTCTTCGCCACTCAATCGGCGTGCCTCACCAGGCTGTAGTCCAGTCAGATCCAAGAAAGCAACCCGATCGCGTTTCAATTTCATCACGGGATAGCCCACGTCACGCATCATCAATTTTACTTGATGGTTCATGCCTTCGTGGATTGTCAACCCAACTAATGCCGTATTCTTGGCTTGATTTTTGTTTTCGATCCAGGCCTTAGCCGAAGCCGTCTTGCGACTGTGGATCGAAACCCCTTGGCGCAATTTAGTTAAGGCTGCTTGATTAGGAATCCCTTCAACCTTCGCCAAGTATGTTTTATCAACTTTAAACTTCGGATGCATCATTAGGTTGGCAAGTTGACCATCATTAGTCACTAAAATCAAGCCAGACGTGTCGTAGTCTAAGCGACCAATCGGATAAAGTCGCGCGTCCTGATCCGCAAAGTAGTCAGTGATGACTTTGCGATGTTTATCGTCGCTCACCGCAGAGATCACGCCACGGGGTTTATAGAATAGAAAAGTCATCGTCTTCTGTTTCTTATCGATTGGTACGCCATCGACCTCAATCTTGGCGCGTTGGTCGACCTTAGTTCCGAGTTCGCGAACAATCTGTCCATTCACGCTGACCCGGCCAGTTGCAATGAGCTCTTCTGCCTTGCGCCGCGAAGTCACGCCTGCATTAGCGATGACCTTCTGAAGTCGTTCCATCGTTTCCGTTGGTTTCATCTTGATGTCCTTCTTCCAATTCGTCTGTTTGTGACGGTCTGTTTCTGAAAAATAAATCTAAATTGCCGTTCTGATCAAGTTTACCAGAACTGAATTCTGTTAATGGGGGCAAATCGTTGATTGAGTTGAGCCCAAAATAATCTAAGAAATAAGATGTTGTCGCATACAAGATGGGGCGACCGGGAACTTCTTTGCGTCCCGCCTCTTTGATCATTTGTCTGGAAATAAGCGTCTGCAACGCCCCTGTACTCTTGACCCCACGAATTTGATCAACGTCGATTCGGGTCACAGGTTGTTGATAAGCCACGATTGCCATAGTTTCTAATGCGGCTTGACTCAAGCTTGTGGGCTGATGTTCGCTGAAATATTGATGTAAGAGCGGTGCATACTTGGGCTTAGTGGCTAATCGATAAACTTCGTGATGATGTAATAAGGTTAGGCCACCCTCACTTGTCTCGTAATCCTTTTGCAATTCTTCTAACAATTGACGAACAGCACTGACGTGAAGCCCCAGTATTGCCGCTAAATTCTTTAAAGAAATTCCTTCATCACCAAGTGTGTAAAGAATGCTCTCGATTTCACCCTGATACTGACTCATGCGCCTTCCCCTCCCAATTCAGCAGAATCTCATCATTCGTGTCATTTTGGTAGCAAGTAATCATTTTGTTCTTCATCAATTCTAAACAAGCCAAGAACAAAGAAATAACCTGTTGGCGCGTGACTGGCAGCTGCATTAGTGCCGTAAACTTCACACGCTCCCCTTGAGCGGCTTGCAACTGCGTACAAATCCAATCTTGTGCAGCTTCAATTGAGAAGGTTTCTCGATCGATGGTTTGGTTCACGAAGGCATGATCTTCGACTTGCTGCGCCAATAAGCGACCCAAAGCCGCGCCCAACTCGGTAGTCGTGACTAATCCCTTCACCAACGGTTGAATTGGTTGTTCGGGGATAGCGGAGGGTTCCTTACCAAAATAGCGAGCTTGAACACGCTCTTGTTGGCCAAGATAATGACTGACCTCTTGATAGGTTTGATAAGCCAATAATTGATCAACTAATGCTTGGCGTGGGTCAATCTCTTCATCGCCCCGACCATCGAGCTCTTCGACCTTAGATTGTGGTAATAATAGACGACTCTTAATGGCCATTAAAGTTGAGGCCATCACGAGATAGTCCCCGGCAACATCCAGTTCAAGCTCCTCCATCGCCGTTAAGTAGGCCAAATATTGATCCGTGATTTGAGCAATGGGAATATCATAAATATCGATTTCTTGCTTCTTGATCAACTGCAACAGCAGGTCTAGTGGCCCTTCGAATTTATTGAGCTGTAATTGTAATTCTTGTGTCGCCATCTTTATTCACCATGATCCAGATCCTGCGATCGTTCTGCACAATGGCGCTCCCAAGCCGTCAATAACTCGCTCATATCAACAGGTGACATGATTCGTTTATCTATGAAAAGTTCATGTAGCGCATCTAAAACATCGAATTTAACCGTATCTTGTCGATAATTGGGTGTAAACGCGAGGTGACGTAACATCAAATAAGTCGGTGCAACTTCGACACCAACCACACCGACAAAATCACCTTCACTATTTTTCCATAAAAATAATTGTCGGTTTTCTTCAGAACTATAAGCAGCTAATTCGGCCGATAAACGGTCAAATTCCTTCAAATCTGGCATAAATGAGAGCAATCCTAAAGCAATCTTCTCATAGTCCTGTTTATATTTAACTAACATCAAATGCCTCCATATCGTTCATTGAGAACTGATCGTGTTAATCGCGCGGATGCGACTTTTGATAAACGTCCAACAGCCGTTGTTGGGTAATATGAGTATAAATTTGAGTGGTTGAAATATCACTGTGTCCCAATAATTCTTGAACAACACGTAAGTCCGCCCCATTCTCTAATAGATGAGTCGCAAATGAATGACGCAGGGTATGCGGGGTAACATCCTTATGAATGTCCACCTGCTCAATATATTTTTTGATCATTTTCCAAATGGCTTGGCGTGATAAGGGTCGACCATGAAAATTTAAAAAAAGTGTCCCGACAAAGTGATCCGATCGAATCAATCGCGGTCGACTTTCTTTCAAATAGCGTTGAATATAATCAATGGCAATCTCACCGATGGGAATCAGACGTTCTTTATTGCCTTTACCAATAGTTTGGATCAGCTTCATTTCGAGGTGTAGATCCCCTAGTTGCAGATGCACCAGTTCGCTAACCCGTAATCCAGTCGCATACATGACTTCGAGAATCGCACGATCGCGCAAGCCTAATGGTTGATTCACATCAGGGGCAGCCAACAACTGATCAACTTCCGCCATACTTAGCGCAACTGGTAAATGTTGACCGCGCTTGGGTGATGGAATCGTCTGCATCGGATCATGCGCAATCAACTCGCGTGCCGCCAACCATCGATAAAAATGGCGCAAACTCGAGACGGCTCGCATTCGACTGTTTTCTGCTTTTTGTTCGATAACCAGTTGATTGAGATAATCACTGATGACTGCGGCATCCTCAGGAAAAGCCGTCAGTTGCTGCGAAGTCAACCAACGAATAAAATGTTGAAGATCGCGACGGTAGCTCGCAATACTGTTGGCTGCTAATCCCTGCTCGATTGTCAGTGACCGGAGGTAGTCAACCAAAGCATTATCCACGATACTCAATACCCTTTTCGGTCAATTTCGTGCCGGTATCGTCTGTGGTGATCAATCCGTTTTTCAATAGATTCCCTAGGGCACGTTTAAAGGCACCCTTGCTGATTCCAAAATAATCCTTGATGATCGTTGGGTCACTCTTATCATGATAAATAAAGGCATGTTTAGGATCACGTTGAAGAACAGCGAGCAACATTTGCGCATCCTGCTGAATCTCAACGAACGCCAGTGGCTTCAGACTGATTGATAACCGACCATCTTGCATCCGACCAATCACACGTCCTGTGACCTCTTGACCAATACGCGGTTCGTCTTCGCGTTCGGTCTCATGGATAAAACCTAGACGATAGTCATTGAGTAACAAGAATGAACCCACGCGCTTAGTCAGATAAACGGTTCCTGTCACCGTTTCGTTACGATCAAAATCCGGGCTAAAATGACCAATTTCCTTAAACAAATCATCGTTGGCAAGTTGTGCCCATAAACGATTCTTGTGGTCACGTTTGAGCGCAATCATGAGTCGATCGCCCTGTTGTGGCCAAAGATTATGCATGAGGGGTAGATCATCGAGTGACAACACAATATCCTTATCTGGCAAGCCAATATCGATAAACACGCCAAGGTCACGACGAACCTGAACAACCGTGCCGTAAGCATAGCGATCCATACCCACCGCTGGAATTTCAGTGGTTAGGACCCACTGATCCTTTTTATTTTCATAGGCAAAGCCAGTGACCTCGTCCTTTAAATGCCAGTCTTGCTGAGCACTCACAAGTCGTAAAGTTTGACCTTCATATTGAGCGAAGAATTCTTCGCCGTTTTGGTCGCTAACGACCGCATTAATGATTGAACCTGAACTTATCATTTTGACCTCACAATCGACTCAAAGTCGAATTTAATAACGTTATTAAAACATATGTCATTCCCGAAGCAATCACGGGTCCCGCGGCGATGCCTTTAAACACAACGACACCCACAATCGTTCCAAAAACTAGCGCAACGGTGATCTCTGGACTCTGAGCAAGCAAGCCGACACCTCTGGCCGATAAAACAGCCACAAGAATGCCACACCCCACCGCAATGAAGCCAGCAGGTGTTTTGAAGGCGTTCAACAAGTCACGAAAACCAATTTTACCAGTGGCGATTGGGACTAAGATGGCGATTGAAATAATGGTCACACCCCAGTTAATGCCTTGGGCAGAGAGCAACGTGTAAAGTTTGCCCGACTGTGGAAACAACTTGATCAAGAGAACCACTGCTGTCGCAATAATCAAAGAATGATTCTGGCTCAAAAGTGCGACGACTAAAATTAAGCCAAGAAAAAGCCAACTTTCCACGCGTCCACCCACTTTCCGAAAATAGACTATACCTCCATTGTACCAAATATCTGAATATTAAGAAACGTCAAAGAAACATCCTAACATAAAACGATGATGAAAGTTGTCCTCGTACACCCATGATTAAGCCGGTTCAATTCCACCGATGGTTGGACAAACACAAAGAGGCTGCGACAAAAATAAATTTTGCCACAACCTCTAGGTTAATCACGTGAATAGTGTCAGGTTAGCTGTTACCAACGCCTTAACGACTATTTAAATCGCGATTCATTTATTTTTAAGATTAAAGTGAGTTTGAAGCACCACGATAAATCACACCACGGCGTGAATCAACGGTGATCAATTCGCCATCCTTGATCAATGAAGTTGCATCAGTTGCACCAACAATGACAGGAATACCCATTGCAATACCAACAACGGCTGCATGAGAAGTTAAGCCACCTGTTTCAACAACGATTGCACTTGCCTTTTCGATTGCAGGTAAGTAATCTTTGTCAGTTGTCTTAACAACTAAGATGCTGCCATCAGTTGCTTTATCAACAGCTTCTTTAGCACTTGAAGCAACAACGGCTTTGCCAACAACAGTTTCGTCGCCGACACCTTGGCCTTGTGCTAACTTAGAGCCAATTAATTGAACTTTCATCAAGTTAGTTGTGCCTGATTCACCAACAGGAACGCCGGCAACGATCAAGATCAAGTCGCCTTCCTTAGCGAAACCAAGATCTTGTGCTTTTTGAGCAGCAATTTCAAACATTTCGTCAGTTGATTCTGGCTTTGCAGCAAGAACAGGTGTGACACCCCATGTAATCGTCAAGCTACGTTGTGTCTTCTCGTCGAAAGTAACGGCCAAAATGTTAGCATTTGGACGATATTTCGAGATCATACGAGCTGAATAGCCTGATGAAGTTGCAACAACAATAGCATTTACATGTAATTCTTCGGCTGTACGAACAACTGATTCGCCAATTGATTCCGTCGTGTTAGAACCCTTGTATTCTTCGAAACGTTGTAAAGCTAAAGTATTACGTTTTTGCAATTCTTGTTCGGTACGGATGTTGATCCGGTTCATCGTTGCAACAGATTCTACAGGGTAGTCACCATTTGCACTTTCACCAGAAAGCATGGTTGCATCAGTACCGTCTAAGACAGAGTTAGCAACGTCAGTAACTTCGGCACGTGTAGGACGTGGGTTTTCTTGCATTGAATCAAGCATTTGTGTTGCAGTGATAACTGGCATACCTAAAGCATTGCACTTCTTGATCAAAGCTTTTTGAACGAAAGGAACGTTTTCAAATGGAATTTCGACACCCATGTCACCACGAGCAACCATCAAACCATCAGAAACCTTCAAGATGTCATCGATGTTGTCGATACCTTCTTGAGACTCGATCTTAGGGAAGATCTTAACGTTTTCTGCATGTTTTTCTTCAAGGATCTCACGAATGTCTAAGACATCAGATGCTTTACGAACGAAACTTGCAGAGATGAAGTTAATATCATGGTCACAACCGAAACGAATATCATCTGCATCTTTTTCGGTGATACCTGGGAGACGGATTTCAACGCCAGGAGCGTTAACACCCTTCTTTGAACCAATTAAACCATCGTTTTGAACTTCGGTAACTAATTCTTTGTTAGCTTCGTCTTTAGCAGTGATCTTCAAGTCAACAAGACCATCATCGATCAAAACATGTCCACCAACATGTGTATCATCATAAAGTCCAGGATACGTTACGGCAATCTTGTCAGGTGTCCCAGTTAATGAGGCATCCATCGAAATACGCATGACGTCACCAGTCTTAGCTTCGAACTTGCCACCTTCTTGATCGGTTGTCCGAATTTCGGCACCCTTTGTATCAAGAACGATACCTACTAATTTACCAGTGATCTTTTCAGCTTCGCGAACCATGTTCATCCGTTCCAAATGCTCAGCATGGTCACCATGTGAGAAGTTAAAACGGAAAACATTTGCACCTGATTCGATCAATTTGACGATTGTATCAACGTCATTGCTTGCAGGTCCAAGTGTAGAAACAATCTTGGTCTTTTTCATGTAAAAAAACGCTCCTAACATATTTTTTTAATAGCATTTCAAAGCTATTCTAACATAATTAAACAAGAATCACTAACATTATTACTGATTAAACTTATTGTTCATATCATACAGGTCTAAATCAGCATGATGCTTCTCATCGAAGAGTTCTTCCATTGGATGATGTGTAATTTGGTTGTTCTCGATACCGATTGCAAGGCCACCCTTACCAGCGAGTAACAGCTCAACAGCATAGTTCCCCATCTTGCTTGCTAAAACGCGATCGCGAGCAGTTGGTGAACCCCCACGTTGGACGTGACCAATCGTTGTTGCACGTGAATCGAAGTCACCGTGTTTATCGAGCTCTGCTTTAAAGTCTTGCGCACTCATGACACCTTCAGCAATCACAATAACGGCATTATCATGACCTGCTTCGCGGTATTCGGTTAACTTCTTAGCGATCGCATCAATATCATAATCGCGTTCTGGGACGACAATTGCTTCGGCACCGGTTGCGACACCAGCCCAGAGTGCAAGATCGCCAGCCCCACGGCCCATGACTTCAACAACGAAGACACGTTGGTGGCTTGTTGCTGTATCACGAATCTTATCGATTGCGTCAACAGCCGTCGACAATGCTGTGTCAAAACCAATTGTAAAGTCAGTGTAAGGAATATCATTGTCAATTGTTCCTGGTAACCCAACAGCGTTGTAACCATGTTCCGTTAAACGTAACGCCCCATGATACGAACCGTCGCCACCAACAACGACCAAGGCATCGATTCCGAATTTCTTCAGTTGCTCGATTCCTTTCAATTGACCTTCAACCTTCGCAAATTCTGGATAACGCGCTGAATATAGGAAGGTACCGCCGCGAGCGATTTTATCTGCAAGGACTTGGCGTGTTAATTGGAAGATATCACCAGCAACTAAGCCAGCATAACCATAATTGATTCCATAAACTTCAAGACCCTCGTCAAGGGCACGCAAAGCAACGGCTCGAACAGCAGCGTTCATGCCAGGTGCGTCGCCACCACTCGTTAAAATACCGATCTTTTTCATTTTTTCACCTCAGATTGAGAATCATCTCATACTTGATTGAACGATCATCAAAAATCGACGGCCATTCGACTTCAGAAACCATCGTTTTGATCATTGCTCAACACGAACATTCTAATACTACCACCTTTAGCACAAATTGTCTTTAGATATCCGAATGAAAATTTAGTTTTCAGAAAATTTAATGCTTGGCAACGACATTTTCACTTCCGAGCAGTCGAGCAAGTTTCTCAATTAGTTCACCGGTCACATTCACGTGATACGGCGTTCCCAGCTGAATATTGCGCTGACTAGCGGCAAAATGAACGATCACTGATGAAAATCCAGGATGCGCCAGCAAGATTCTTTTCATCTCAGGACGAATCTTTGAGAGGTCCTGATCCGCAGTGACTTGCAGGAATAACGTTGCCGGTATTTGGTCGGGTGCTGCCAATTCAACGGCATCCGCGATGAACTGACGTTGTCCTGCCTGCCCCGGTCGAGCATCTCGTTTGCCCTTGACCACGAGAACTTTACCCGTGGCTAAAAAATCGTGCGCTCTCTGAAAGACACGCGGGAAAACAGTGATTTCGATTTCGTCGGTCAAATCTTCGGCACTGACAAACGCCATTTGTTCGCCCCGTTTCGTGCGAATTGTTTTGACGTGTCTTAAATAAACTAATAATGTCGTCGGCTTGGCATCCAATTGTGAAACTGTCGTCGCGTGTACCCGTTCAAAGGTTTGCTGATAATTCGAAAGTGGGTGTCCCGAGAGATAGACGCCAATTAATTCTTTCTCAAGTTCAATTCGTTCCTGATCCGAATAATCACTGACTTGCGCAACTTTTGGTGCCAAGACATCAAACAATGGCACGCTATCCCCGGAAAGCTGCAGGCTTTCAATTAAATCTTCAAGGTTAGCGACGACTTGATGACGATTATGATCGAACCCATCGAAGCAACCAACTTGCGCTAATGCCGTGATCGGTTCCAGTTTAAGATAGCGCATCGTCAATCGTTTCAAGAAGTCATCCAGATCCGCAAAGTGACCATTCGCCTGTCGTTCATCAATGATGGCATGAATAAAGTCTCTCCGGATTCCCTTAATTGATTCAAAACCGAAGCGAACCCTCCCTTGATCTAGGGTAAACTCGGCCGCACTTAGGTTAATATCTGGCCCTGCAACTTTAACGTGACGACTACGCAATTCTTGTAAATACGAGGCAATTTTACGATCATTATTCAAATTTGAATTTAATAACGAGAGGAAAAACTCAGCTGGATAGTGTACTTTAAGATAGGCCAACCAAAAAGCAACCATGCTATAGGCAACTGAGTGTGACTTATTAAACCCATAGTTTGCGAAACGCTCGATATAATCGTAAACCGTTTTGGCCACCGTTTCTTGGTAACCTTGTGCGATTGACCCCTTAATGAAGTTATCGCGAGCTTGATCGAGATCTGCTTTCTTCTTTTTGCTAACCGCACGTCGTAAATTATCGGCTTGCGCCAAGGTAAATCCAGCCATCTTAACGGCAACCTGCATAATTTGTTCCTGATAAACCAAGACGCCATACGTGTCTTGCAAAATCGCCTTCAGTTCTGGAACGGGATAGGAAACGGCCTCTTTACCATTCTTGCGAGCAATAAAAGTCGGAATGTTCTCCATCGGACCTGGTCGGTATAAGGCATTGGTCGCCACCACATCATCAAACTTGGTCGGATGTAGCCGCTGCAAGACATTGCGAATGCCACTAGATTCGAACTGGAAAACACCATCTGTGTCCCCCTTTTGGAAAAGCTCAAGCGTGGCCTGGTCCTCAAGATCAATGCGTCTCGGATCAAATTCAGCCAACTCGGGATGATGCTTTCGGACCGCCTCGATCGTTGTATTTAGAATGCTTAAATTGCGTAAGCCTAAGAAATCCATCTTAAGCAACCCAAGAGATTCAACATCTCCTTTTGGTAATTGAGTGAGTTTGATGTCATCGCTGGCACCTTGCACTGGTACGGTATCAGTCAAAGGCGTCTCACTCAAAACAATCCCGGCTGCGTGCGTCGAATAGTGTCGTGGTAACCCTTCTATTGCCAATGCAGTTTTGAAGAGCAATTTATTTTTCTCACTACCCACCACTAAGTTCTTAAGCCGTTCAGATTGTTGATAAGCAGCACGCAAGGTGATATTCAGTTGACTCGGGACCGCTTGTGACCACTCACTCATCTCAATCTGAGTTAGCTTGAACGTCCGCCCCACATCACGCAATGCTTGTTTAGCTGCCAAGGTACCAAAAGTGATGATCTGTGCCATGTGCTGGTCGCCGTAACGCTCATGCATATATTGAATGAGTTCATCACGTCGATCATCCGGAATATCTAAATCGATATCCGGCATACTGACACGCTCTGGATTCAAGAACCGCTCAAACAAGAGATCATATTTCAGCGGATCAACTTCAGTAATTCCTAGGCTATAAGCGACCAGCGAACCAGCGGCAGAGCCACGACCTGGACCAGTCATAATGCCAACTTGATGCGCGTGGCGGATGACGTCCCAGACAATTAAAAAGTAATCCGCAAATCCCATCGAAACAATTACTTTTAGCTCGTTACGCAACCGTTCTTGATAAGCAGCGTCAACAGGCTCACCAACCCGTCGTTTTAGCCCCGTCTCTGCCAGTTGTAACAAATAACTGGCCGCGGTGGTTTTTTCGGGTACAGGAAAATGCGGCAACTGTGCTCGTTTGAACTCTAACTCAACTTCACATTGGTCCGCAATCTGTTGCGTTTGATGACTCGCATCTGCTAACCCCGCACGTTCGTAGCGCTCGCTAATATTTTCAAGACGATCTAAATAATAAGTCCCCTGCTGTGTCGCACGAAAAACAGGATCTTCCAATTGTTCACCGTGATCAATTGCTGCCAAGACCTCATTGGTAAACGTATCCTGTGGTCGTAAATAACGCACGTCATCCACTGCCACGAGGTGTAAATTTAATTCAGACGCCACCGACTGAATCTGATTCAAGTCCGTCTTAGTGACCCCGCGGGTTGAAATACCCACATAAAGTTGTGCTTGTGGATCTGAAAATGCCGTTGAAACAGACGTCAGCCACTGCTCGCGCGCTTCATGAGACGCCGTCAACAATGCCGCGGTTTCACTAGCAATGGGTGGTAGAATTACGATCACATCTGAGAGTAATGGCGCAATATCCGACCAAGTGAGCTGATCCTGCGTCATTTTCAGTGAGGAAATTTTGAACAACTGGTGATAGCCATGGTTATTCTTAGCCAATAGGATCAAGTCAGATGTCTTTTCTGGTGCTACCAAACTGGCTATCTGCACCGTCAACCCAATAATTGGCTTAATTCCAGCGGCCTTGGCTGCACGATAAAAATGAACCACACCATACATCGTGTTGAGGTCCGTTAACGCAATGGCCTGATAGCCATATTGGTGCGCCGTCTGTACCAGATCATCGATTTTAGTGGCACTCTGTAACAGACTAAATGCACTTCGAACCTGTAGATTCACAAAAGTCATGGTCACACCTCTTTCTATCTATTGTCATTATAACAAAATAATCCCGCACCACCACAATCAAACGACAGGGTACTCACGTCTTGAATAGTTCCTATCTATCGTCAAAACAAGACTGGGGATGTTTGGTGTTTTCAGCGGAACTATGCTAAAATAAAGTCCTGAAAGTGAAAGAAGGGTTGACCGTGAAACGTGTGGTAGTTGTAATTTGGGCAATTATTCTCGGTGTCGTTGCCGGGTTCATCGGGGCCAAGCTTGATCAGAACGCTGTCAATATTGCATTGAGCGTCGTTGTGTTTGCTATTTTTGGCCTACTCCTCAATTTTGTCCCTGAGATTATGAAGGGCACTTATACGCAAGCGCCTGATTCAAAGTCTGAGCATAAATAATTAAACGTTCAAAAAAAGAACGACCAGTTGAAATGATCTCAACTGGTCGTTCTTTTATATTCAGATTTGATTCCAATGAATCGAAGTCAATTCTCGTGTCTTTAACGAATCGTGACTTGTAAAACTTCAGCATCTGCTGCAACCTGACGATCGGCTGCAGAGAACTTGAAGTAACCGACAACAGGCATGTTGGTCACAACGACTAACATCGTTGTCTGCTTGCCTGCTGCTTTGATGCCATCTAAGTCGACAGTTGCTAATGGCGTGCCATGTTCAACTTTGTCACCTTCTGAAACATGTAAGTCAAATGGTTCACCGGCTAATTCTACCGTGTCAAGACCAATATGAACGAGGACTTCCAAGCCATTATCTGTCTTGATACCCATCGCATGTTTCGTTGGGAAAATCGTTGTAATCTCACCACTCACTGGTGAAACAATTTCGCCATCAGTTGGTTCTACAGCATAGCCATCACCAATCATCTTCTGAGCAAAGGTTGGATCAGAAACTTCTTCGATGTTTAACAGTTCACCATTGGCAACACTGTAGAAAGCATCCGTTGCACCAGAATGAATACTTGGATCAGCTTTTTCTTCAACAGGTGATGAGGCTGGTTCTTGAACAGTTGTCACTGCCGAAACAGGTTCCTTAGCATCATAGAGTTTTGATAAGGCATCGGCTGTAAATTGAACCTCAGTCCCGATGATAATCTGTAAGTTAGTTTTGTCTAAGACGTTAACCCCAGCTGCACCGGCAGACTTGATCGCATTCTTGTTGATCTTATCTGTATCATCAAGTTGTAAACGTAAACGTGTCGTACAGTTATCGATTTCGGTAATGTTATCGAAACCACCGATAGCTGCATAGATTTTCTTAGCTTGACGCGTATATTTGTCGTCATCTGAATCTGTGTCAACTTCAGCATCTACATCAGCTGCTTCTGCTTTTTCACGACCTGGTGTCATCAAGTGGAATTTCTTGATTGCAAAGTCAAAACCGAAGTAGTAGATCACTGCCATCACCAAACCTTGCACAACAAGCATGTATGGTTGGTTAGCAATTGGGTTCTTCAAGCTTAAGACGAAATCGACAAGACCGGCACTAAATGCAAATCCAGCGGTCCAGTGCATGAATGCAGCGAAAGCTAGTGAAATACCTGTGAAGGCTGCATGGATGACATAGAGTGGCCATGCAACGAACATGAATGAAAATTCAAGTGGCTCTGTCACACCCGTGAAGAATGAAGCAAAGGCACCAGCAAGCATTAATGAAGCAGTGACTTTTTTATTCTCAGGACGAGCATTCTTGTAGATTGCTAAGGCACCAGCTGGTAACCCAAACATCATAACTGGGAAGAAACCAGCTTGATACATCCCGGTGATTCCTTTAGGACCTTGAGATGACAAGAACTTACCAATATCATTGATGCCCGCAACGTCGAACCAGAAGACCGAGTTCAACGCCTGGTGTAACCCAGTTGGGATCAACAAACGGTTAAAGAATCCGTAGAGACCTGCACCAATAGCGCCCATGCTCATGAAAGTCTTACCAAAAGCAACCAAGGCATCATAAATTGGTGGCCAAACGAACAGCAACACAACCGTCACGCCTAACATGACAACCGAAGCCATGATTGGCACTAAACGTTTACCACTGAAGAACGAGAAAGCCATTGGCAATTTCGTATCGCGGAACCGATTGTATCATGCAGCGGCAATTAAACCAGCAATAATACCAATCAAAACGTTATTTGTGATATGGCTGAAGGCAGGATCAACAGCAGTAAGCTTAATCCCCTTTAATTTAGCAACCGTATCTGCGGATAAAACTGATACAGGGACAAAGTAGGCAACAACACCGGCTAATGCGGCAGCACCATCTTTATCCTTGGACATGCCTAATGCTAAACCAACAGCAAACAACAGCGCCAATTGGCCCAGAATAGCATTACCACCTGCTTGTAAAAAAGCAGAGACTGCATCCGGATGAATCGAATCCCACCAGTTACCAACGCCGACAATTAAAGCTGCGGCAGGCAAACCGGCAACGGGAAGTTGTAGGGAACGACCCATTCTCTGAAGATATGACTTCATGTGAAAACTCCCCTCAAGATAGAAAATAAACTTTTACCGTTTAAATATATGCTTACAAACGCCGTTATGCAAACGTTTGTCGGCACTTTTTTGAATGGTCTATACCTTCATAAAGGTCGAACAAGCCTTTTATTTTACTTAAAATAATTTTGGTCTAGTCCGATACAGAAAGATCAAAATCCCGTCCCTTTATAAATGTATCCGCATTTATACTTAGAATTTTGCAACAAAAAAGGCCAATCTCAAAAATGGATCGACCTTCGTAGTTATCTTGATTACCTTAAGCCTTAAATAAATTTGGTTTGATGATTTGCGGCCTCATTCGAAACTAAGAGATCTCGTCAGCTAATTGGATTCATTGATGACTTGCAATTACCCGAAAATTCTCTTCGGTTTCAGCTTTGACAACGGGATGCTCACGCAAATAGTCCGCAATAATCTCGGTCATATCTTCGGTGACCTCGCGCACGATTTTATCTGCTGTGAACATTCGATAATTGCCACCGCCAACTGCACGGTACTGATTCACGACAACTTCTAATTCTCGATTGGGTTCAACTGGCACTTGCCCAACCGTCAATGTCGTGATCCGTTGCCCCACTGGTTGACTGACATCAATGGTATAATCCACCCCTGCATACATATCATAATTATAATGTTGAGGCTTTGGCTTAATAAATCTCGGATTAACAGTGATTGCGCCAGATTGATCTTGAATGAAATATTCTGCGGACTGTTCCAGCGCCGCCTTCAAATCTGCACCGGTCAATTTAACCACTGCTAACGTGTTCGGATAAATATAATTCGTCAACACTGAGCGGAAAGTGATCACCGAGCCGAATCCCTGGCCATCATTATTGAACAAGGCGGTTCCCGAAATTTTTGTCTGAGTTGCGGCACGTTGAACATCTTGAACAAACTGGATATAAGGATGTGGCGCGATTCTGACCGCAAATGGATCCTGAATCGTAAGATCACCCTCAGTTGTGCCCAGAGGTTGATCTAACCAGTCTTCGACATTACCATTATCAGCAAGTAAATTATCGGTTAACTGATTATTTGCAGTCGCATTGGCTGTCACTAATAATTCTGCGGTTGTACCCGTCACTTGCCGTTTTTCGTCGAGTGTCAGGACCATCTTGCCCACGTGCGTCGCCTTGGAGCCAGGTTGCGTTGTTGGAATCCCATCGATGACTTCCGCAACTTCGCGGTGTTGATGACCAGTGACTAAAGCATCAATGCCATCAACATGCTTTAAAAGCTCATAGCCTTCGTTCTCGCCGCTTAAAACTTCAGTTGGTGTTCCTGTCTGTAAATCACGTTCAAACCCACCATGATAGGCAACAACGACGATATCAGCAAGCTGGTGAAGTTGAGGAACCCATTTCTGGGCAGTTTCTGCCGCAGATTCAAAAACTAACCCACTAATTTTTTCTGGTGCTTCCCAATGAGGGATATACTGGGTCGTTAATCCCAGAACAGCTACCTTCAACTCGCCATAGTCAATGACTTCATACGGTTGGCCGAAAGCCGGTTCGCCATGTTCATCTAGAATATTGGCACACAAAAATTGGCGTTTACTGTTGTGAATTGCCGCCCGCAAATAATCCACGCCATAGTTAAATTCATGATTCCCGATAATCCCAACTTGATATGGCAACGCATTGTAAACCGACGTCATTCCTACGACCTGTTTAGCCACCTTGGCTTGATAGTAAGAATAGGCAGAACCCTGCAAAAAGTCACCATTTTCGATGATCAATACCGGCCCTTGCGCTTTTTCCTGCTCGTCTGCAATCACGCTGGCGGCCTTGGTCAATCCGAAGTTCGCGTTCAATTCACGATCACGATAATCCGTTGGTAAAAGATAACCATGAGTATCACTCGTCGATAAAATTGTGAGTTTCAAAATTTTTTAACCTTCTTTACTCAAAACTGGTTGATTCTGTGTTTGTAGCTTGGTCAAAAGGCGCAAAACAATAATGCGCTGAACAACCGTACTGCAACTTAATTTAACGAGGTTCGTCGCCTCGGCAACTACACTATCTTTCGTTGCAGAACTGATGACCACTTCCTGATGAAAATTGCTCGTTACATCGTGAATCGTCTTTAAAAAGATCGTCACGAAATAATCATAGGATTGACCGGGGTGACCCGCTTTAGACTGAGTGACTAACTGAAAACCCGTTTGAATATCCGCAATAGAAAAAACGCTCTTCAAAATAGCAATTACCACAAGACTAGCAACTTGATCTTGACCATATTTCTTCTTCTTCGGTGCAGTCAATAAGCCTGTCTTCACGTAATTATTGATCATTGCTGGTGTCAAACTGTCGAATTCTAACGGCTCTAACATTTGATTGATATAACTTACGACTTGATCCATGTAGAGATCAAATTTAGGTAATTCACTCCAACGAGGAATGTTTAACAACTGAATCTGCTTTAAATAATCTGAGAATTTTTGATTTTCCATTTGAATCACCTCACTAACAACATTTTAACACATCATTATAGGGACTAGGTAAGATATCATCATTAATTATTTCAGCGCACAAAAAAAGCCGACTCATTTCTGATCAGCTCTCATTGCCATCTATGGATATCAGTGGTCATCATTATTTAGCGTCTTGAGTTTCTTGTTTGAGCACTTGACGGCCCTTGTAGAAACCTTTAGGCGAAACATGATGGCTTAAACGGTATTCACCATTCGTTGCATCGAATTGTAAATTAGGTGTTTGCAATTTGATATGTCCACGACGTTGGCGTTTCTTTTGTTTTGAGGTGCGACGTGCAGGTACAGCCATTTTAAAAACTCCTTTTCAATAACGATTGAATTCAGCTAAAGCGACTATCAACTAGACAGCTTTTTCGTTCACCTAACTATAATACTATCAAAGTGATGACAACGCAAGTAAATCTTAACACTAGGCTTGAGTTTGTGAGTGATCACTCGCCAAGTCTGTTTTTTGATCGGACAATTCTTTCAATTGTGCCTGTAATTCAGCAATCGTCTTTGACTGAGCGGCAATATGCTCCTGATCAGCCGCCTTAAATTCGGCCACTTGCTGCTCGATGGCAGCTTGTTGGTCGTTTTTCAATTGAGTCACTTCAAGATTCAAGCGTTTATTCTGCTTCTTCAGTGAGAGATTGCTACCGGTTGCCAATAAGAAAGCGATCAACGCACCAATGACTAAGCTCAGTAATAGAATCAAAACGAGCGGCATGGCCACTTTGGCAAACCCAAAGTTGATTGAGACCGACTCAACATTCAAAACTGCAAAAATCACAACGACTAATGCTAATAATAACCCTAAGATAAAACGCCCTTGATTTTTCATGTTGCTCCCTCCTCCTGAGACTTATTTCTGGTTACCAATCGAACCAGCTAGAAAATCCCCAACGCGTGGAAATAGCGGGAAGAGCCGTGCAGCAACATCCATAAACCATGGCGCATTGATCTCGCGAACCGGATGACCAAAGCTGGCAACGATTTTTGTTGCTAAACGCTCGGGATCAAGGGTGATCCAACCCACCTTTTCTAAATATTGACGACCTGAATCAGCAATATTAAAGAAGTTAGTATTCACTGGGCCGGGATTAACGGTTGTCACCTTTACCTTAACGGGTTTTAATTCCAAGCGCAACGAATTGGAAAATGCGATCACAGCCGCTTTTGTTGCCGCGTATACGGCAGATTTTGGCGTCTGAATTTTACCAGCAATCGATCCAATATTGACGATATGACCCTGCGCTTCAAACATTGAGGGTGCCAGCAAACGTGTGAGTAACATTGTACCTAAGACATTGACCCGAAACATTTGTTCAATCGTCTCAAGATCGATTTCCATGAAGTTTGAAAAATCACCAAAACCCGCCGCATTGACGAGCACATCGACGTGATCCACTTCTTGAATGATCTGGTCAACAGCAGCCTCCAAATCGGAAAGTTGACTGACATCGACTTGAATGGCGGTTGCTTCAGTCAATGAAAGATTCGCACATTCATTTCTGACTTCGTTCAATCGATCAAGTCCACGAGCCAACAAAAAGACGCGTGCACCGCGACTCGCAGATTCTAAAGCAATTGCGCGACCAATCCCAGAAGAAGCTCCCGTAATGACAACGACCTTGTCTCGCAAAGTTCGATAATTATTCACCACAATCAATCACTCCTTTACCGCAACAGGCAACGGTATTTTGATAATATCAAAATCATTGACGACCCGAGTATTTGGAAAGACTTCTCGCGCTTCTTCTTGTAATTGGCGCGCAGCTCGTCCCAAATAGCGAGCAGAAATATGGGTTAAAAGTAAGCGTCTGCAGTGAGCCGCAACCGCAATTTGAGCGGCCTGAGTTGAGGTCGAATGGAAATACTGACGCGCAAGCTTGCTCTCATGTTGGCTGAACGTACTTTCATGAACCAAAACATCTGCGTCTTGCGCCAGCGTAATCGTGTGATCAGTCTTACGCGTATCCCCCATGATCGCGACGATTCGTCCTGGACGACTCTCCCCAATGTAGTCATGTCCATTCAAGACACGACCATCTGGCAGGCTCACTGTTTCACCTGCTTTTAATTTACCATAAATTGGGCCGGAAGGAACCTGTTCTGCCTTTAATTTATCGACTAATAATTCACCCGTAAACGCCGCTTCTTGAATTCGATAGCCATAACTGTCGATCCGGTGATCAAGTTTCAGTTGCGACACTTGAAATTGGTCATCCTCAAAGACAATTCCCGGCTCGGTGATTTCATGATAAGCGATTGGATAACTCAAGCGTGTGCCTGTAACGGCTAAAGAAGTTTGAACATAGCGTTTGATTCCCGTTGGGCCATATAAATCGAGACGCGTTTCGCCTCCTTGATTTGAACGGCTGGTCAAGAATCCAGGCAAACCAAAGATATGATCGCCATGCAGATGAGTAATGAAAATTTTATTTACTTTGCGCGGCTTAATGGTTGTTTTGAGAATCTGTTGCTGAGTTCCCTCGCCACAATCAAACAACCAAACCTCATTGCGCTCATCTAACAACTTCAACGCAATACTTGTCACATTTCGGCTACGAGCTGGCACACCAGCACCCGTTCCGAGAAACTCAATTTCCATTAACTGACCTCACCTTTTTAAATACTTATTTTGGTTCTTTCTGTAATTCACTCAATAATGACTTCGCAATAAAAGCCGTGTAATACGGTGATCCCTTTGGATTTGGATGGACATGATCGCCAGAGAACCAACCTGGATGTTGTTTAGCCGTATCATACCAATCGATGATTCGTAAGTTAGGATATTTCTTCGTTGCCTCATTCAATGCCGTATTAACTGTATTTTGCCATGGTCGTGTTGGGACATAAGCATTGATCCAGTAAACTTTTCGCTGGCCCAGCTTACTCATAATGTTGGCAAATTGTGGGTCTGTGAAGGAACCATTCGTCCCCATTCCGACTAATACAACATCAGACATCGCTCCTTTGGAAACGATACTGTCGATAATGCCTGGCAATTGATAAGCTTGCCGACTAACATCGGCATCCATATACATATTTGGAAAAATCCGCTTGTAATTCTGCGCACTACCCAACATGACAGAATCACCGATTGCGGTAATTTGCAGTGAGCGCGCAAAGGCAAGCTCTGACGCAGTCAAACCCTTTTGAATCAAATCAGTATTTGCGGGATCCTTCACAATCTCGGCAGCCTGTGATGAGCTGGAGATACGTTGTGATTCACTGATTGATTTACTCAAGGACTTGTCAGATTCAGCCTTGATACTCTCAGACTTCGCTTTTTTGCTCGATTCCTTAGAGGCACGTATCTTAGCTAATAACGACTTGTTCTGCGCAGCTGTCTTCTTTTTATTCGCCTTGATCGTATCGGCAACTTCAGAATGGTCAGCCGCATTCGTATGAACACCGAACGCTTGAACGACGCCAGTGGCACCCGTGCCTAGAATCAACACGAGGATCAATGTGACCAAGCGTTGTCGCCAGAGCTTCGGTGAACCCTGACGATTGAATAAAGAACGTAACCATTTACCAGTTTGACGATAATCAAATCGGCCAGTTGCCTTTTCAACAAAGCGGTAGGACAATTCACTGATCAGCAGAATTAAGGCAATCTCAATCACAGGGTACAATAAACGATGATCCGCGATATCTGTAAAGTGAGTCTCGAAGAAAATCATCACTGGAAATTGATAGAGATAAATCCCATAACTACGTGAACCAAACCAACTAAAGACACCGTTAGACAACAACTGATCCCAGTCAGCACCTGGATGCGCCACGATGGCCGTCAAAACGACGGTCAATAAGGAGAAGAGTACCATACCACCACGATACAAGAAACTCGACTGCGCATCAGAAGTCAACATCATGACGATCATGCCAAAGAAAGCCGCGGCGCCGATAATATCTAAAACGATCCGGTCAGATGTCGCGACTCTCGCCTTAAGCCGATTACTTGGCCAAATCAATGCCAAGGCACAGCCAAACAAGAGCGAAAACATCCGCGTGTCCGTCCCGTAATAAATTCGGCTTGGATCCGCACCGGGTGTGAAGAGTACGCCCATTAAGACGGCAGAAAAGAGGCCGAGAAACATCGTAATCCCGAAAATCGTGCGACGCTTCTGTTTGAAATGCAACAATAGCATAAAAAGTAACGGCCAAACCAGGTAAAATTGGCCTTCGATCGATAACGTCCACAAGTGTGTAAACGGCGATTCATTGCTTGCAAATCGTTCAAAGTACGATTGTCCATTGGCAATTTGCCACCAGTTGTAAACGTAAGCAATATTAGTGAAGACAATTTTGTGTAAATTGTACAGTAAACTACGCTGGAACAAGACGATATAGGCGGATGTTCCCAGCAACATTGTTATTAACGTTGGATAGAGTCGTTTCAGTCTTCGAATCCAAAAATTCTTAAAATCAAAATGTCCCGTGCGTTTAACATCAATAATCAAATGGTCCGTAATCAGATAACCTGATAAGACTAGGAAAATAGGGACACCTAGCATTCCTCCCTTAAAGACTCCCGGATTCAAATGATAGAAGATCACACCGATCACACCAAGTGTTCGCATGCCATCAAATCCCGTGATGTAACGCTTTCTCATTCTCTTTTGAGATTGCCCTTGTAACATATTTTCCCCTCATTTATTCAAAGACTGACTATAATCTAATAGTTAACAACAGCAGTGATTATTCAAGGAAGTCAAAGCTGAAGTCTGAAATCACGATCGTATCACCATTCTCTGCACCCGCTTCACGCAGCGCAGCTTCAATTCCCCAATTAGCCAGTGCCCGTGCGAAACGCATAATACCATCTTGATGATCCAAATTTGTCATCTTCACAAATTTTTCGATTCGGGCACCAGTGACCGTAAATTCATGATCATCAGTCTTTTCAATCTCAAAATCACGTTGATTCTCATTTGCTGAGAATTGGTAAGTCACAGATTGATCATCCGTGACGGGTTGCGAATGTAGCGAAGGTTTTGGTGTTCTTGCCAAAACATCGGCGGTTTGCTGTAACAACTTCTGCACACCCTGATGATTGATACTGGAAATTGGCACGACGAGCGGCTTCTGGTCAGGTATTTCAACAAATAATCTGCTGCGGAAGGTCGCAAGACGTTCTTCGGTTCCTGGCATGTCCATTTTTGTGGGCACAATAATTTCTGGTCGATTTAACAAGCTAGGATCGTATTGTTCCAATTCGTGACGAATTTGTTGGTAGTCTTCCCATGGGTCGCGCCCGTTCTCAGGATCCATATCAATCAGGTGTAAGATCACCCGAGTGCGTTCAATATGACGTAAAAATTGAATCCCCAAACCAACACCTTGCGCGGCGCCAGCAATTAGACCGGGTAAATCCGCCATCACGTAATCTCGACCATCATCAAGTTGGACCATCCCCAAATTAGGAACCAACGTCGTAAACTGATAGGATGCAATTTTTGGTTTTGCCGAAGTGGCAACTGATAACAACGTTGATTTACCAACGGATGGAAATCCAACCAAGCCAACATCAGCCAAGACTTTTAGCTCAAGTTGAAGTGTGCGTTCTTCACCAGGTTCACCATTTTCGGCGATTTCTGGTGCTGTATTACGCGCCGTTGCGAAATGAATATTGCCACGACCACCACGACCACCGCGGGCAACAACTAATTCTTGTCCGTTTTCGACGATATCACCAATAAACTCACCGGTTTCGATGTCTTTAACACTCGTTCCGGTTGGGACTTTAACGTACGTGTTCTCGGCGCCACGACCGTACATGGCTTTGTTCTGTCCATTTTGTCCGGCATCCGCTTTGAAATGACGACGATAACGAAAATCTAACAGTGTTCGGAGACCTTCATCGCCGACGAGCACAACATCACCGCCGTGGCCGCCATCACCACCCGCAGGACCACCATTAGGGACGAATTTCTCGTGTCGGAATGCGACGGATCCATCGCCACCCTTACCCGCTTTTACTTCAATTTTAATCTGATCAACAAACATTAGTGACCTCCTGAGTGACCTCGGCATATTTCAATCTTTTTACAATTGTGACAATCTGATTGCAGAATTCGAAAAGTTCATTCTCTATGATAACAAATTTTCAACGAAAAAGCATAAATTCGCGCGTACCCAAAGCATAATTTTTTATAAACGCAATGACATCCTTGCCTCATTTGAGAATTAACGGCGAATTTGACGTTTCAGTAAAACCAATCATTATCTTTCAATCGCTGTAATAACAATACTTGTATTCGAATTCACCTTGCATTAATTGACCATTATTGATAGAAAATGACAGATTTTGCTTGATTATTGAAATTTACCTGTTATACTCTTCTTGAGGTGAAAAACATGTTAACCGCGCAGCGATACCAAATCATTTTACAGACTTTGACGCAACAAGGTATTTGCAAACTTAATGAACTCGTCCACTTAACCGATGCTTCAGAGTCGACAATTCGACGTGATCTAGACGAATTAGAAGCTAAAGGATTGCTAGAACGAATTCATGGTGGTGCCCGTTTGTTGACGAAGTTGACGCCAGACCAGTCGCAAAACGATCGTGAGCAACTGAATCGTTCTGATAAAGAATTGATTGCTCGCCACGTTGCCAATCATGATATTCATGATGGACAAGTGATTTTTCTTGATGCCGGCACCTCGGTTCAAGAGATCATTCCGTTTCTGGGACGCTTCGATCAGTTGTCAATCGTTACCAATAGTGTCACGACTGCCCTGAAGTTGTCAGAACAGCATCTTGACGTCTTTCTACCGGCTGGTCACTTGAAGCAAACCACCAAGGCACTCGTTGGGTCATCAACCGTGAATGATCTGATGAGTTACCATTTCGATCTCGCCTTAATTGGGACCAATGGCATCGCCGTTACCGGTGCGCTAATGACACCAGATATTGACGAGGCAAATGTCAAGGCGGTTGCTATCAAGAATGCCACGAAAGCCATCGTCTTGAGTGATCAGACGAAGTTTAAACAAGTTGCTTTCGCCACCTTTGCAAGCCTTGCAGACATCAGCCAACTGGTGACTGCGCATCTCACCGCGCCCTTGCGTGAACAATTTAAACAAGAAAATATAAAGGAGTTGAGTTGATGATTTATACGGTGACAGTCAATCCTGCGATCGACTACATCATTCAGACGCCGAAACTAAATCTCGGTGAAGTCAACCGGCCACAGTATACAAACTTCATTGCCGGTGGAAAAGGTATCAATGTTTCTAAAATTTTGAATCAGTTGGACCGTCCAAATATTGCTTGGGGATTTCTAGGCGGTTTTACCGGTGAATTTCTCAAAACGACTTTAAGTGATGAACAGATTCATTCTGATTTTACCGCGATCAACGCAAATACACGTGTCAATGTCAAACTTAAAAGTGAAACTGAAACTGAGCTAAACGCGGCAGGCCCACGAGTTACCGCGGAAGAACTTGCAGATTTTAAGCAAAAATTCGATCAAGTTCAGGCTGGCGATATTGTGATCTTCTCCGGTAGTTTATTGCCACAACTGACCAATGACTTCTATCTAGAACTGATTGACTTGGTTGTTGCTAAGCAGGCGCAATTCGCGATTGATACAACTGGTCAAGCTTTGCTAGATACCCTTGACAAGCAACCGCTCGTCATTAAGCCCAACCATCATGAACTTGCCGATTTATTCCAAACGACGCTCCACGACGATGATGAACTTTTGACGTCTGCTGAAAAACTGCATGAACTCGGTGCTCATCACGTCCTGATCTCCATGGCTGGTGCGGGTGCTTATTTACTCGCCGAGGGCCATGTTTATCATTCTGCAGCGCCTAAGGGAACCGTCGTCAACTCTGTTGGCGCCGGTGATTCCATGTTAGCTGGTTACATCGGCGAATTCACCAAACATCACGATCCCGAGCTCGCCTTCAAATACGGCTTAGCTTGTGGTAGCGCAACCGCCTTTACCGAAAATATCGCAACCCTTAACCAGATCAATCAGCTATTACCACAAATCATCATTGATCGCGTGCGCTAATCCGTCGAAGCACCATCTCTTTTCTTTCGATAAATAATTAATATTGGAGGGTCACAAATGAAAATTCAAGATTTACTGCTCAAAGATGCCATGATCATGTCTTTAAAGGCAACGACTAAAGAAGCAGCCATTGATGAAATGATTGCACGTTACCACGATGTTGGCGTCATTGGAGATGTTGACAATTACCGCCAAGCAATCCTGAAACGCGAGTCAGAATCAACCACCGGTATTGGTGATGGTATCGCCATGCCCCATGCTAAAGTTAGCTCGGTCAACAAGGCCGCAGTTCTTTTTGCCAAAAGCGAAGCCGGCGTCGAATATAACGCCTTAGATGGTCAACCCGTTCATCTCTTCTTCATGATTGCTGCGCCAGAGGGTGCCAATAATGCCCATCTCCAAGCTTTATCTGCCCTCTCTTCTCTTTTGATCAATCCAGACTTAGTTGCCCAACTGAAACAAGCGCAAACGCCTGATGAAGTCCAACAACTTTTCTCAGATGCTCAAGCTAAGAAAGACGCAGAGGATCAGGCTCGTGAGGCGAAAGAAACAGCAACAGCAGCAGTCTCTGAAACACCAAAGATGACAACCTCTGAACAACGACCATATGTGGTTGCGGTAACCGCCTGTCCTACAGGAATCGCCCACACTTACATGGCCGAGGCTGCGCTGATTGAAGAAGCCGAGAAGATGCACGTTGACATCAAAGTCGAAACGAATGGATCAGAAGGCATCAAACATCGATTGACGGACCAAGATATCGCCAATGCAGTGGGGGTCATTGTTGCTGCGGATAAGAAAGTTGAAATGGCCCGCTTCAATGGCAAGCCATTGCTTAATCGTCCGGTAATTGATGGCATCAAGAAACCACACGAATTGATTCAAACCGTGATCGACCGCCAAGCGCCTACCTTCACGACTGAAGAAACAGCAACACATGACCAAAACGATGGCAATACGAAGTCTGCCGGCAGCCAACTGTACGGTCAATTAATGAATGGGATCTCCAACATGTTACCCTTCGTTGTTGCAGGTGGGATCGTCATGGCCCTCTCCTTCCTGATTGAACGCTTTACCGGCGATCAGTCACTCTGGTTCAAGTTCCCCAACATGATTGGTAACGCCGCATTCAGTTTCTTAATTCCAGTTCTTTCCGCATACATTGCCGAAGCAATCGGCGATCGTCCAGCTTTGATGCCAGGTTTCGTCGGTGGTTATATGGCAAGTCAGGCAACGATGAGTATCTTGCCTTCTAAGAGCCCTGCCGGATTCTTAGGTGGTTTGGTTGCCGGATTCCTCGCAGGATACGTCGTTGTCCTGATGAAAAAAGTCTTCAAAAAATTACCAAAAACGTTTGATGGCCTTAAACCTATCTTCATCTTCCCAATCTTAGGCCTACTAATTGTTGGCGCTGGCATGTATTTCGTGGTAGATCCAATCTTCGGATTCATCAATCACGGCATCACCGCATTCTTGAACAACATGGGTACAGCAAACGCGGTCGTTCTTGGCACGTTGCTCGGTGGAATGATGGCCATTGATATGGGTGGTCCCTTCAATAAAGCCGCTTATGTTTTTGCCATTGGTGCTTTCCAAACAACAGAGAATGGTGCCTTAATGGCAGCTGTCATGGTTGGTGGGATGGTTCCCCCACTTGCCATCGCTATCGCAACGACCTTCTGGCCACAGAAATGGACGGCGCGAAAACGTAATTCTGGTTTAAGTAATTATCTGCTTGGCATCTCTTTCATTACCGAGGGTGCAATTCCTTTTGCCGCTGCTGACCCATTGCGTGTCATTACTTCTAGCGTGATTGGCGCTGCAGTCGGTGGTGGTCTCAGTCAACTGCTCAACGTGAATGTTCCTGCGCCACACGGTGGATTGTTCGTGATCTTTCTCGCCAACAATCCATTAGGTTATCTCATTTCCGTCGTTGTTGGTGCAGCCATCTCAGGTTTGATTCTTGGCCTCTGGAAAAAATCGCTTGTGACCAATCAAGCTGCTTAATTGAAACAAATAAATAATCATGAGTTGATGACAGGATCATTCATCAGACTCATGATTTTTTTGTCGCTTCAATTGACTATCAATTTTCTCTTCAAGGTCTAGTGATTAATCAAAGACTTCGTTGTTCGCCTTGCCAACCTTCATTTTCTTCTCAAAATAACGTAAGAGCAAGGATAAAATCAGTGTCAAGACAAAGTAAATCAATGATGTGATCACCAGTGGTAAGAACGGTTTAAAGCTGGATCCTTGAATAACACTCGTTTGGAACATCAACTCACCAACACCGATAACACTGACAATCGCGGATTCCTTCAACAATGAAATGAATTCATTACCTAAGGCAGGCAAAATCGTTTTGATTGCCTGTGGTAGGATAACTAATCGCATCGTCTTTTTATTCGAGAGGCCCAGCGAGCGTGCAGCTTCAGTCTGTCCCTTAGCCACAGACTGGATGCCTGAACGAATGACTTCGAAAACATACGCGCCAGAATTGAGTGATAACGCAATGGCGGCAGAAACGAAGGCAGACACATTCAGATGAATCACTTGAGTCCCAAAATAAATCATGAAGACCTGAACCAATAATGGTGTCCCGCGGAAATACTGGATATAAACTGTCGCGATTGCCTTCAAAAGTTTGTTCTTAGCACGCTTCATCAACGCTAATAACGTCCCCAATAAACTACCAAACAGTACACCAACAATCGTCAATATAATTGTGATGCCAGTTCCCTTAATGAAATAACTCCCATAGGCTTGCCAGAAATTTTGCTTAGAAAACATCTGGTCATTAGCCGTTTTGCGCCATTTCTTGAACTGACCATTCGCCTTCACTTTTTTAATCGTGCGATTCACCGATGCCAGATAAGCGGGTGAACCTTTAGGCAGCGCAATGGCACAATCATAATCCGCATTTGTAAACTTGATATTGGCCAGCGTCAATGCTTGATTTGTTTGAACGTAAGCATCTGCAACTGGTGCTTCAACAACAACAGCATTTAACTTCTTCTGTTGCAAATTCAGAATTAAGTCGGTCACTTTTTTCAAAGAAACGACCTTTGCGCCACTCATTTCCTCTTTAGCAGTTGTTTCTTGTGTCGTTTGTTTTTGAACGCCGACACGCTGACCTTTGAAGTCCATGACGCTGCGATACTTATTCTCCTCGCCTTTACGAACGATCACCTTCTGTGCCACTCGCAAGTATGAATCTGAGAAGGCAACTTCCTTCATCCGTTCCGGGGTCGGTGTCATTGCAGAAACGATCATATCGACTTTGCCTGTCTTTAGGCTGCCTAATAATGAATCAAATCCCAATTCCTTAATACGCAATTCAACGCCGATATCCTTAGCGACCTGACGTGCCAATTCAATATCAAAACCAACCACCTTATCTTCACCATTGATGGTTTTATGAAATTCATAAGGTGGATAATCGGCGGAAACACCCAGAACCATGTACCCTCGTTTCTTAATGGCGGTCAACTGTGCATCCGTCTTTGTGGCAGCTTGGACAGTCGTGCTCACCGGACCAATCACCGTGCCCAATAACAAAACGAAACAGAAAACGATCCAAGTTAAAAAGTGCTTTTGATTTTTTTCATGATGTCAACTTCCCCTATTGATAATAAAAGTATTATACACTATTTTTTATATTTATGCACGATTAATTTCTAAAAATTTATTTTTATTCATTTTCAAACACAAAAAAGCTTGCGAGACTATTGAATCGCAAGCTTGATTGTTTGTGCAATTGTTTTAGAGATACCCAATTCTTGGAGCTCTTCCAATGAAGCGTCCTTGATTTTCTTCATCGAACCAAAATGCTTCAGTAACTTAGTTCTCGTTTTTGGACCGACACCTTGAATCGTTTCTAATCTCGAAGAAAGACTGTTCTTCGCATGAGTTTGACGGTGAAAGGTGATGGCAAAACGGTGTACTTCATCTTGGATCCGTTGCAGTAAATAAAAGCCTTGAGACTTAGGATCCAGTGGCACATGATGACCATCCTCACCGAAAATCAGTTGCGCCGTCTTATGTTTATCGTTCTTGACCATGCCTGCGACCGGTGTGAATAAATTCAATTCATTCTCAAGTACATCTTTGGCCGCGTTCATTTCGATGATGCCACCATCCATCAAAATCAAGTCTGGTAATGCCTTGCTTTCTTTCAATAGCCGGGTAAATCGACGACGAATCACTTCTCTGGTATTCGCGGCTTCATCGGCACCTTGCTGATCCTCGACGTCTCCCCGCAACTTATACTTACGATAATTAGACTTATCCGGACGACCATCAAGAAAACTAACCATCGCCGAAACAGGATCGGCGCCCTGAATATGCGAGTGGTCAAACGCTTCTATGACATGACCATTTGGCAATCCTAATGCAGATAAAATTTCATTTTGTGCCCCAATGGTTTGGCGTTCATCCAACTCCAATAAGCGAAACTTTTCATCGAGTACTAGCTTGGCATTTTTTTCAGCTAGCGCCAATAATTCGCGTTTCTGTCCACGGCTAGGCGTTCTCACCGGCACCTTCAAAATCTCGCTCAGAATCGATTGTCCAATGTTCTTTGGCACTAAAATTTCTTTTGGTAAGACGTTGTTCTTTCGATTGTAGAACTGCAAAATAAACGTTGAAAGCTCTTCTTCGGGAGTGCTGATCAACGGAATCAATCGTTTCTCTCGTTTCATCAACCTTGCTTGACGTATGAAGAAGACCTGAATCGATAACCAGCCCTTATCCACGTAATAACCAAAAATATCGCGTGGTGTATTATCGTGAGAGATAATTTTCTGTTTCTCAACTGTGGCATCGATATAATGCAACTGGTCGCGTAATTCGGCCGCACGTTCGAATTGTAGCTTAGCCGAAGCCGTCTGCATCTCATTCGTCAACTTACGCTTGATCTCGCCAACATGACCATTCAAAAAGCGCTTGATTTTCTCAATCTGACGTTGATAAGTTTCCTCTGGCACTTCTTTAAAACAAGCACCTAAACATTGACCCATATGATAATACAAACATGGTCGGTGTAAATGGCCTTGACAACGACGCAATGGATAAACTTTCTGAATAAAGTGCATCGTTTCTTCAGCCGCATAAACATTCGTGTAGGGACCAAAATAATAGGCGCCATCTTTTTTGATTTGGCCGGTGATCTGAATCATTGGATCCCGCTCGTTGGTGATTTTAATGTAAGGATAACCCGTCCCTTGTTTCAATCGGATATTATAATAAGGCTGATGCTTCTGGATCAGCGTAATTTCTAACAGGAAGGCTTCTTTATCCGTGCTGGTAATAATCGTCTCAAAATCGACAATTTCTTCGACCAGACGTGCCGTCTTTCCAGTATGTGCACTCTTAAAATATGAGCGCACGCGATTCTTTAAATTCTTAGCCTTGCCCACATAAATGACCTGCGCGTTGATATTCTTCATCAAATAGCAACCTGGCAGGTCAGGCAATAAGGCTAGTTTATGCTCAATATGTTCTGAAGCCATCGTTAGCCTCCATCATTTGATTTTTAACACGCAAAAAGCCACAATACCCTGTTTAGTATTGTAGCTTAGAATCGTCAAAATTTAAACTTAGCCGACTTGACCGTCTCGCCAGCTCGGCAATTAGAGATCAGCTATTAGCTGACTAATACTTTAGAAAGAAAGTCTTGTGTCCGTGCTTCTTGTGGATGATCAAAGACTTGAGTGGGCGTTCCTTTTTCGATCAGTTGCCCCTCATCCATGAACCAGACCTGATCGGCCACGTTCTTGGCGAAGCCCATTTCATGAGTCACGATAATCATCGTCATCCCAGTCTGCGCCAGATTCTTGATGACGTTCAAAACTTCGCCGACCATCTCTGGATCCAACGCCGAAGTCGGCTCATCAAACAACATGACATCTGGATGCATCGCTAAGGCACGCGCAATCGCGACCCGTTGTTGCTGACCACCTGATAAACTCGTCGGCTGTGCATCAGCTTTATCTGCTAACCCAACTTGTTCAAGCAAGGCTTGGCTTTGTTTCGTCGCCGCTTCTGCCGTTAACCCTTGAACATTCATTGGTGCAAGGTTCACATTTTCGAGCTCCGAATAATTTGCAAATAAGTTAAAAGATTGGAAGACCATCCCCATTTTTTCACGAATCTTATCCAATTCGTTCTCAGTTAACTGGTTGATCGTCTGATCTTCAAAAACAACTGAGCCTGATGTTGGTTGCTCTAACAAATTTAAGTAGCGATGATAGGTACTCTTACCACTACCGGAAGGTCCAATCACGGCAATGACTTGGCCTTGCTCGATTTTTGAATCAATCCCTTTCAGGACAAGATTATCACCGAATTTCTTGGTTAATTGTTTCGTTTCTAGAATTACTGTCATCATTTCACCCGCTTTAAGAATGAACAAAGTATATCATTAAATTTATAAATATGCAAATATATTCCGATTATTGGAATATTTATTCGATATAATCGTATATCACCTGGTCACGACAAGGCCATTCTAAATCGCCGCCATCTTCGAACGATCGCCAATTCATCCCCCGGTGGTCGCTAGCGATTATCGCCGAAATATGCTATGATGATGCTACATTAACAATCCCTTTCTCATGAATTGAACAACTCAGATCATCGAGTTCTGGTCAACTAAATCCATAAAGGAATGGCAGGTGATGATGATGGGATTAACAATCAAACGTGACGACAAGCTCACAAGTCTCTTCGATAAGTTTGCTACCTTACCTGAAGATAAGAAAACCAGCGAAGTGCTTAAAGATGTTAACCAACGTGCTGACGATGATAAAAAAATCACTGACAAAAAGAAATAAACGATAATCATGAGACAAAAAGCATTTCTCCCGCTCACCCAGTCACTGGGAAGCGAAAGAAATGCTTTTTTTGAAACGAAATCTCACTCGAATTAAAGCTGACTTAATCCATTGACAGTCAAGCGATTGCAGCTTTACTCGTGAGCAGTCTTCTTAGTCTTTCATGCGATGTTCAATCCACTGCCAGACTTCTGATGCACCTTCGCCTGTTGTCGCGCTAAAAGGCTGTAAGGGGGAATCTTGAGGCATTTCTAAGACTTGACGAATTCGTTGTAATGACTTGGCACGCTGATTGCGCGTGATCTTATCAATTTTGGTTGCTACCACGAGAATCGGAACATCGTAATAATCTACATAGTGATACATCGACTGATCATCGGCGGTCGGTTCATGGCGCGCATCGACTAGAATCACCGCCCCCTTCAACTCCTGACGTGACATCAAATAATGCTCGATGATCTGGCCAAACTTCTCCCGCTGTGACTTCGACACCTTCGCGTAGCCATAACCAGGGACGTCAACGAGGTTCAACACATGATTCACTTGATAAAAATTCAGCGTCTGCGTCTTCCCTGGCTGACTGGATGTTCTCGCCAAGCTCTTTCGGCTCAGAAGTCGATTGATCAATGAAGACTTACCAACATTCGAGCGCCCAGAAAGGACGATTTCTGGTAATCCTTCCTTGGGATACTGTGTCTCGCTGACCGCACTGATTAACATTTGTGCATCTGTAACTTTCATTTTATATCCTCTTCAATTTCACATTAAGACTTTATTTGAATCGAGCTCGATAAAAGAGGTTGCAACAAAAGGTGACTTTTGCCACAACCTCTTTTTTAATGATATGACATCACGACTAACGATTCAATTCACCACGAATTACGACGCTTTTTCGCTATCCTCAAAAATCAACTTAGGTTCTTGTTGATCCACAACTGAAGGTTTCGTGACCACAACTTTGTTCACGTTCTCCTTCTCTGGTAACTCAAACATCGTGTCTTGCATTACACTTTCCATGATTGAACGTAACCCACGAGCGCCGGTATCGCGCTCGATGGCTTGATGCGCAATTGCATGTAACGCACCTTCTGTGAACTCAAGTTTGACGCCATCAAGTTCGATCAATTTCTTGTATTGTTTAACCAAGGCATTCTTTGGCTCCGTTAAAATACGAACCAAGTCATCCTCAGTCAATTTTGACAAGGCTGAAATAATTGGAATTCGACCGATAAATTCGGGAATGATCCCGAACTTCATCAGATCTTCAGGAATGACTTGTTGCAAAATATGATCAGCATCTAGCTCCTGTGTCTTCTCTTCGATTGATCCAAAACCAATCGTCTGCTCGCCTAAACGTTGACGAACAATATTCTCGATGCCATCAAAGGCGCCGCCAACAATAAATAAGATATTTGTTGTGTCAATTTGAATAAATTCTTGTTGTGGATGTTTGCGTCCGCCCTGTGGTGGAACGTTAGCAATCGTACCTTCCAAAATCTTGAGCAACGCTTGCTGAACGCCTTCACCAGAAACATCACGCGTAATTGACACGTTCTCGCTCTTCTTAGCGATCTTGTCGATTTCATCAATATACACAATTCCACGTTGAGCACGCTCAACATCATAATCAGCGTTCTGCAATAACTTCAACAGGATGTTTTCGACATCCTCGCCAACGTAACCAGCTTCAGTTAAGGTGGTCGCATCAGCAATTGCGAATGGCACGTTTAAGATGCGCGCCAAACTCTGGGCAAGGAAAGTTTTACCAGAGCCAGTTGGTCCGATCAACGCAATATTGCTCTTCTGTAATTCAGTATCACCATCTTCGGCAATCGCCATTTGATTGACCCGTTTATAGTGATTGTAGACTGCAACAGAAAGCGCACGCTTGGCATTATCTTGGCCGATAACATACTCGTTCAGGAAATCAAGAATTTTCCGTGGCTTCGGCACCTTAACGTTTTGTTCAACGACGTCGGCACGTAATTCATCATCTAAAATATCTTTGCATAAATCAATACATTCGTTGCAAATGTAAACACCGGGGCCGGCAATGATCTTTTTGACTTGGTCTTGTGTTTTACCACAAAACGAACATTTGACCGTTCCGCTCGTCTGCATATTATCAAACATTTTTTGTCCACCTTTATGAACCTTAATTTAAGTGTACCTTATCACGACTCAGCTGCACTGTAAAGCAATCTGTTTGGCTTGGCAAGGCCAATTCGACTGGTCTCACCAGAGCATCTTCATGACGTTATTCACGCTGTTAGTCTGAATGATCATTAAGACAGAAAAGAGGTTGACGCAATAGGGGTCAACCTCAACCGTCTAACTTCTCAGACTTAATCAGAAGTTAATCGACTTATTCTTGAACTGCAGAGTCGGAGATAATGTCGATAGCCTTCTTAACACCAATATCATGAGCTAACATATCATCAGTGAGCGCTTTGCGTACAGCAGATTCTTCCATGTTGTATTCGCTAGCCAAGCTACTAATTTCAGCATCAATCTCTTCTTGTGATGGCTCAATCTTTTCAGCCTTAACAATAGCTTCGAGAACTAAGTCAGTCTTAACACGTTGATCAGCATCTTGCTCAAATTGTTTGTGAAGATCATCTTCGCTTGTTCCTGTTAATTGATAGTACATCTTAGGGTCAATGCCTTGGCGTTGCATGTTACCTAAATATTGGTCCATTTGATTGTGAACTTCTGTTTCAATCATTGCTTTAGGCAAGTCTTTGATTTCAGCATTGGCAACTGCACCGTCAATGGCAGCTTGTTGGATGGCAGCTTCAGCTTCGTCCTTCTTTGTCTTCTCGAGTTGTTCCTTGATCTTAGCTTTGAGTTCGATCAAAGTTTCAACTTCTTCATCGACATCTTTAGCGAATTCATCATCAAGCTCTGGTAATTGCTTGGTTTTGACTTCATGAACAGTCGTTGCAAAGTGAGCTTCTTTGCCAGCAAGATCTTTAGCTTGATAGTCTTCTGGGAAAGTCACAACAACATCAACCTCATCGCCAGACTTGTGACCAACTAATTGATCTTCAAAGCCAGGGATGAACGTGTTTGAGCCCAATTCGAGTGAATGGTTCTCTGCCGAACCACCATCGAAGGCTTCACCATCAACGGTTCCTTTGTAATCAATCACAACAGTATCACCGTTTTCGCTGACACCGTCTTCTTTAAGCACTAATTCGGCTTGTTGCTCGCGACGCTTCTCTAATTCAGCATCAACATCAGCATCTGTGACTTCAGTGCTTTGTTTTGGCACCGTCAAACCTTTATAGTCGCCTAAAACAACTTCTGGTTTAACCGTAACCTTGGCTTTGATCAACCAAGGTTCGTTTGGTTCCATTTTTTCAATGCTGATTTCAGGTTGATCAACGGGTTCGATTTTTGCTTCTTTGACCGCTGCATCATAAACTTCTGGTAAAACAATATTTAAGGCGTCTTCATAAAGTGAAGCTTCGCCATACATTCTGTTAAAGACCTGACGAGAAACTTTACCCTTACGGAATCCAGGTACAGATAAGTTTTTCTTAATACGTGCAAATGCACTGTCTAAACCTTTGCTAATTTCATCAATACTAATTTCAAATGAAAGTTCACCATCGTTGGTGCCTTTCTTTTCCCATGTGGTAGACATAACTAACCTCCGATATCTTACATCAATCTGTTTTACATACCTGTTAATCTTATCTTATTTACAATAAAAAGTAAATGAAACATCATCAAAAACCGCCTTTTTTCACGATAAGTCTGATGACGATGTCAAAACGATGAGCCAAAGATCTAATTTGTTATTTAAGCTGACCGAATGCATAAAAAAAGCTTCGATATCAAATCGAAGCTTTTCTTGAATTTCCAATTTAATCCAAATTACATCATGCCGCCCATGCCGGCACCTGGACCTGCAGGAGCTTCAGCTTTTTCGGGTTCTGGCTTGTCAGCAACAACTGCTTCTGTTGTTAACAACAAGGCAGCAACACTTGCTGCATTTTGTAATGCTGAACGGGTCACTTTAGTTGGGTCGATGATGCCGGCTTCGATCATGTTTTCCCATTGATCAGTTGCGGCATTATAACCGATTTCAACCTTCTCGTTCTTCAGATGCTCAACAATCACAGAGCCTTCAAGACCTGCATTCTCAGCAATCTGACGAACAGGTTCCTCGAGTGCACGCAGGACAATATTAATCCCTGTCTGAACATCGCCTTCTTCAGAAAGCTTAGCAACTGCAGGAATGACGTTGATCAAAGCAGTACCACCACCAGCAACATAGCCTTCTTCAACGGCAGCACGAGTTGCGTTCAAGGCGTCTTCAATGCGATACTTGCGTTCTTTCAATTCGGTTTCAGTTGCGGCACCAACATTGATCACAGCAACCCCACCAGCTAATTTAGCTAAACGTTCTTGTAACTTCTCACGATCGAAATCAGACGTTGTATCAGCGATTTGACCCTTGATCAAGTCAACGCGTTCATTAATAGCATCTTTAGAGCCCGCACCCTCAACAATTGTTGTATTGTCTTTTGTGACGGTAACCTTGCCTGCTTGACCTAATTGTTCCAACTTCGTGTCTTTCAATTCAAGACCAAGGTCACTTGTGATCACTGTTGCACCAGTTAAAATTGCAATATCTTCTAATTGTGCTTTACGACGATCACCAAAACCAGGAGCCTTCACAGCGACAACGTTGAATGTGCCACGAATTTTGTTCAGAACAAGCGTTGGTAAAGCTTCGCCCTCAACATCGTCAGCGATAATCAACAATGCCTTACCTTGTTGAACGATTTCTTGCAACAATGGCAAAATTTCTTGAATGTTAGAAATCTTCTTGTCGGTAATCAAGATGTATGGGTTGTCGAGATCGGCTTCCATCTTGTCGTTATCTGTCACCATGTATTGTGAGAGATAGCCACGGTCGAACTGCATCCCTTCAACAACATCAAGGTCTGTATCAATCCCTTTAGACTCTTCAATCGTGATGACACCATCATGACCAACTTTTTCCATAGCGTCGGCAATCAACTTACCCACTTCTTCGTTAGCGGATGAAACGGAAGCAACTTGTGCAATCTGGCTCTTGTTCTCAACTTTATGAGAAATCTTGTGCAATTCATCAACTGCAGCCTTTGTTGCTAATTCGATCCCACGACGAATACCAACAGGGTTTGCACCTGCAGTGACGTTCTTCATGCCTTCACGAATAATCGCTTGTGCCAAGACCGTTGCAGTTGTCGTCCCATCACCGGCAATATCGTTCGTCTTAGAAGCAACTTCGGAAACAAGTTTTGCACCCATATTCTCGAAATGATCTTCTAATTCGATATCCTTAGCGATTGTGACACCATCATTAGTGATCTCTGGTGAGCCATATGATTTTTCAAGAACGACGTTACGTCCTTTAGGTCCTAAGGTTGTTTTAACTGTATTTGCTAATTGATCAACACCACGTAACATTGCTGCACGGGCATCTTCAGAAAATTTAATTTCTTTTGACATTTAAAAATACACCTCGAATAAAATTTATTTATTTAACTTAGTCAACAATTGCCATTAAATCTTTTTCATGAAGCACTAAGTAGGATTGACCCTCGTATTTAACTTCAGAGCCGGCATACTTATCAAACATCACTGTTTGACCTTCTTTAACTGCAAGAGGTAATTGCTTCCCGGAATCAGTGACGTTGCCGGCACCAACGGCTACAATTTTACCAGTTTGTGGTTTCTCCTTGGCGTTGCTTGCTAAGACGATGCCACCAACTGTTTGTTCTTCCTGCTCTTCAACAGTAACGATTACTCGATCTCCTAAAGGTTTTAACACAGAAAATCCCTCCGTTATATGATTTATTAGTTTAGCACTCATTACATCTAAGTGCTAACCACAAGAAATATCATAACATTTCTAGAGGTGAATGCAAGTATTGGGCTTCATATTTTTGAAAAAATGCTTGAATCTGACCAACATTGTCATCGTGATTGAATCGCTTCGCGTGAATATTTAGCGAGACATCAAGCGACTTTGTTTATTGTCTTGAAAATTGATATGATAGAACCATTAATAACAGAAAGGATAACTTATGACGAATAAACGTGTACTCTCAAAAATCGGCATGATCATCTTGATTTACCTTGTCGTCTTAGTCTTACCCGGATGGATCTTACAGCTTTTTAAACTCCGCGGGGCACTCGCCATTAATCTTCAAGTCGCGATCACGGCCGTTGGCACCTTGGTTCTGATTTTAGTTGATCGTTCGACAGATCGACAATTAGGCTTAGCCCCTGCCCCCAAGCTCTCGATTGCCGACAAGACATTGTATGGTGTCGCCGGAATGTTTCTATTATTCGCAGTCGAGATCGTTTGTTCATTGACAATTATTCTTATTTTTGGTCAACAAACTCAATCACAAAACACTCAAGAGATTCTTCAGATTGTTAAAATGGCCCCAGCTTTTGTGATTTATGCGGTCGTGCTCGCACCAATGATGGAAGAAATCGTCTTTCGCAAAAATATTTACGGCGTTGGGCGAACATTGATCAACCCACTAGGCGCTGCCCTGACTTCTGCGCTACTCTTCGGCCTCGCCCACAATGATAATCATTATCTAATTGTTTACGCAGGCTTAGGACTTGCACTCTGCTGGTTATTCAGACGCACAAAGTCAATTACAGTGAACATCGTTGCTCACGGCTTATTCAACGGCATCACCATGGCCTTGGCCTTATTAGTTCATTAAGTTTAAACAACACTGAGACAAATAGCATGGATTGTGACAAAGGTGGAACTTTTGCGACAATCTTTTTTTATCACTCGGACGCACCCACTTAACTGGTAGAAAAAACATGGACGCTGACATGTCTCGATGGTGACGATAAACAAAAAAAAACAAAAACCATCCTCAGTGATGATTTTTGTTGAAATGATGTTTATTCAATTAATGTTCAGGCGTTGGATGAGCGTTAGATGTCTTAAACTCATCCACATCGCCAGCCATTGGGTTAACGAGTGTGCCATCATCCTTGAAGTTATCCAAGAAATAAATCAAAGTTTGTAATTCATTCGCAAGATCAACATTGTGCACACGAACGTCATCTGGAACACTGACACGCAATGGTGTGAAGTTCAAGATGCCGTGGACACCGGCACTGATCAAACGATTCGTAATATCTTGCGCAACATCCATTGGGACGGACAACACAACAATATCGATTTGTTGTTGAGACAATTGTGTTTCGAGTTCGCTCATATCATAAATCGGAACGCCGCTCTGGATGGTACCCGTAATCTTTGAATCAACATCAAACGCAGCACTAATACGAATGTTATTTGATTGGCGGAAATTATAGTTCAACAGGGCATGCCCCAGATTACCGACACCAATCAATGCCACGTTCGTCAAATGGTCTTGATTCAAAAGACGTTTGAAAAAGGATAACAATGATTCAACGTCATAACCATAACCACGCTTTCCGAGTGCGCCAAAGTATGAAAAATCACGACGAATCGTCGCGCTATCAACTTTCACTGCTTCGGAAAGATCAGCAGAAGAAAATTTTGTTTTGTCACTGCCATGCAAAAATTGCAGGTAGCGGTAGTATAATGGTAACCGTCTTGCGGTTGCCTTTGGAATTTTTATTTCAGCCATTGCTGAAACACCTCAGACTTTCAAACTTTTTTTTAGATTTGGTACTATGTCAATTATCATTAAGAATTATTCCACAATTTCAGAAATTTAACAAGAATTAACTTACTCCGTATCTTAGCTCATTTCGTGATTTTGTTTCAAGTTATACGCCTAACCTTAGCGCTTTAGGCATTTCTACATGTTCAAGCTTTGACGAACTGCAGTGATTAATTTTTCCTTAATTTCAAATTTCCATTGTTCAGGAGGCAGTTTATGATTATTTTACAAGCCCAACAGGTGGCTCGCTTTTTCGGTGCGGATACCTTATTTGACCAAGTCAACTTAGAAGTTCAAGATCGTGCACGAATTGGATTAGTCGGCGTTAATGGTGCAGGCAAGTCAACATTACTACGGATCATCGCCGGCATTGATCCTGCCGATCAAGGACAGGTCGTTAAGAATAAAGGTATTCATATTGGTTATCTCGCCCAGAATAGTGGTTTAGATTCCGAGCGAACGATTTATGCAGAAATGCTAACAGTTTTCACTGAATTACAAGAAATGATGCAACAATTGAAAGCCATGGAATTACAATTAATCGATGAGCCGACAAACGAGACACTCTTGACAAACTATGACAACTTACTTAACACCTACAAGTCTCATCATGGCTATACTTACGAGTCCGAGATCAAAACCGTCCTGAACGGTTTCCAATTTCGAGAAGAAACTTACAACATGCAGATTTCAGAATTATCCGGTGGCGAGCGTTCTCGGCTTGCGCTAGCTAAAATTTTATTACAACGGCCCGAGCTACTGATCTTGGACGAACCAACGAACCATTTAGATATCGAAACACTCAACTGGCTTGAGAACTATTTGCAGAGCTATGCCGGCGCAATCCTTGTCGTCTCTCATGACCAGTATTTTCTCGATCACGTTGCCAAGGAAATTTACGCGCTTAGTCAGCACCAATTGAAACACTATAAAGGCAATTACACAACTTATTTGCGCCAAGCCGCCGAAGAACTCAAACATGCGGAAAAAGCTTATGAGCAACAACAAGAAGAAATCGACAAATTAGAAACCTTCGTTGCCAAAAATATGACCCGAAAGTCGACCACCAAACGTGCTCAGAGTCGACAAAAGCAATTGGATAAGATGGTTCGTCTCGAAAAGCCTAAGTCTGGAGAAAGTAGTGCGCATTTCCAGTTTGAAACGACAACAGAAACCGGTAAGGAAGTTTTACTGGTCCACGACTTAGCAATCGGCTATGAGGATCACATCATGGCACAACCGATTAACTTTGACGTCCGCAAGCAACAAAAAGTAGCTATTATTGGTCCGAACGGCATCGGGAAATCGACACTCATCAAAACGCTACTCGAGGAAATTCCCGCACTTGCTGGTAACTTCAAATTCGGCGCCAATGTCGAAATTGGTTACTATGATCAGAATCAGAGTCAGTTAGACGCTTCAAAAACGGTCCTGGACACGATTTGGGATGAGCATCCCCTGCTGCCTGAGCAACAAATTCGCAACGTCCTAGGCAGTTTTCTCTTCCGCGGTGACGATGTTAAGAAAGTCGTGCACCAATTGTCTGGTGGCGAAAAAGCACGCTTGCTGTTAACAAAACTTGCGATGGAAAAGCGTAATGTGCTCCTCATGGATGAGCCTACGAATCACTTGGACATTCAGAGTAAGGAAGTTCTCGAACAGGCCTTGCAAAACTTCGCTGGCACCTTAATATTTGTTTCTCATGACCGTTATTTTATCAACAGCCTCGCTGATAAAATCGTCGACATTGATGAACATGGTAGTCACATTTATCAAGGCAATTACGATTTTTATCTTGAGAAAAGGCAACAAATCGAATTACCACATGAAACGACAAAAGAAACTGTGATCAGCGACAACCAGGCCGCCTTCAAAGCAGATAAAGAACAGCAGAAAGAAATTCGTCGCGTTGAACGGAAAATTGCAAGTTTGGAAACTCAACTCAATGAACTTGATGAGCGGAATCAGGCCATTCAAATCGAAATGACTCAACCAGAAAACTTGAACGATTTCGAAAAGCTTGCCGAGTTACAGAAACAACTAGAAGACACACAAGCCAAACAGCAAGCAACCGAAAACGACTGGTTATTGGCATCCGAGGATTTAGAAAAATTGAGCTAAGCAATCTCAACGATATCGATGTCTGTCAGCAATGATCCTCTGATCAACATATCAACACCGACATTCTGACAAGCTATAAATTAAATTTAACCCACTAAAAAAACTAGCCCTCTTGTTTAAGAGGACTAGTTTTTTGGTAAAATTGATGAATTAGTTCATTAATTTTTCGGCTTGTGACAAGACAGCGTCGCCATCCATCATACCGTAAGAACGCATATCGATAACATCGACAGGAATATCCTTGCCTTCTAGCTTCTTCTGGAATTGTGATAACATGAAACGAACTTGTGGTCCTAACAACAAAACGTTAACGTCGTTAGAAGCAAGTGCGTTGTCAGCGTCACCTGCTGCGGTTGCGAAGATCTTTGCATCGATCCCCTTCTTTTCTGCAGCTTTTTGCATCTTTGTCACTAACAAACTAGTTGACATACCTGCACTACATACTAACATGATTGTTTTTTCAGCCATTGTGAAACGCTCCTTTATGTTTGCATGAAAACTTGATAACCGTTTTCATCATAGGAAAATCATAGCTCAAAATGATTCCGCTGTCAATGATTTCTCGTCAACATTATCAACGTTTCTAATCGTGCGCGTCCAAAATCGGTCAATTCATTAAAGCGCTAAACTAAATCCAAACTGGGATCGGCATTTAAATTGAGATCGGCGAATGGCTGTTTTGTTGCTAATTGAACCGAGGCTGCCGCACCGATCATCGCCGCATTATCACCACACAAACGCAACGGTGGGACAATCAATTCTGTCTCATTTTGATCATTGGCGAGTACCGCTGTCAATCGCTCGCGCAACCCTTGATTCGCAGCCACCCCACCGGCGACAACGAGTTGTTGGACGGGATGAGCTGCTAGTGCGCGCTGCGTTTTTTCGACAAGAACATCGCAGACGCTGGCTTGAAAACTTGCCGCCAGATCGGCACGATTCAATGTTTCACCAAGTTGATCGGCATGATGCACGGTGTTGATGAACGCACTCTTCAATCCGCTGAAACTAAAGTCAAGATTATCCTCTGCTAACATTGCCCGCGGAAAGTTAAATGTATCCTGGCCTTCATGTGCCAGTTGATCGACCGCCTTACCGGCAGGATAATTGATTCCGAGCACGCGTCCAATTTTATCATAGGCTTCGCCAGCGGCATCATCCCGCGTCTCGCCTAATAACTGATAGGTGTTTGGAGCTGAAACATACACGAGCTCGGTGTGACCACCAGAGACCACCAAAGCCATGAAGGGATAGCTTAGCGGCGTTACGAGTTGGGCCGCATAGATATGACCTGCCAAGTGGTTAACGGGAATCAGCGGCAACTGATGGGCAAATGAAATCGTCTTGGCCGCACTGATCCCAATTAACAATGAGCCAACCAAGCCAGGACCATAAGTAACTGCCACAGCCGTTAAATCACTATAAGTGACATCAGCCTCCGTCAGCGCCAACTGTGTGCAGTGTAAGATCTGCTCCACATGGTGACGGCTCGCAACTTCCGGAACAACCCCGCCAAAACGTTGATGACTCTTAATTTGTGTCGCAATAATATTGCTGAGAATACGATGACCATCCTCGATCACTGCCACGCTAGTTTCATCGCAGCTTGTCTCAAATGCCAAAATTAATTCGCGTTTGTTTTTTACCAAAATCTTCACTCTACTTTGTTAAAACTTTTTAGTGTCATACTTAAGATCGATGTTCAAATGAGATGCTTAATTCATCAATGGTGACTCTTGGCGTTGATCGTTCAAAGGTAATCGCATTGAAATGGCATCCTCGTTATCAAGTGCATAATAATTCTTGCGAATCTTATGATCGATAAACCCGAGCTGATGATACAGATGTTTAGCAGGCTCATTGCTTGCACGCGTCTCTAGTGTCACTTGTTGACAATCCCGCTGTTTGGCCTGATTGATCATGAAAGTCATCAATTCCCGGCCTAAACCCAAATTTTGCCAGGCACTCAGCACTGCGATATTCGTAATATGCAGCTCAAAATCATCGTACCAAGAACCGATGAAACCGATCAATGCTTCTTGGTCATTGTACAGGCCAACATAGAGATGATTATGGCGCTTGTTCAGTTCATTTAAAAAAACCAGACGGTCCCAGGGCGTCTGGCCGGCATAAACGTCTCGCTCAATCATCAATAGCTGATCTAGTGAAGCTGTCGTTAATCGACGCAACCCATATGTTCGCTGATTGAGCTCAAAGTTAGTTGCAGTAAACTCACGTGGCACTACATCTGACCGCGTTTGTGATTGAAAAAAGTTCTTAAACTTGTTCAACATAATGCTCAGAAACCTCGTTAGGATGTTGTGCTTGCCAGTTGACTTCCGCCTCGGTTAATCGTAAATAAATCGGCGCAAAAGCATCAAGATCAGCAACTGGCTGACGATTTTGAATTAAGCTTTCGAATTCAGCGGCAATCGGCATCCGCTGCAATCCCTGTGCAAACGTCAATTCAACGTTAGTCGGCTTTAACTGTTCTGCGAAGAAATCTTGTTGTTCATCCGTCAAATCACCACTCAACACAATCTTCTCATGATGACTTGCGAGTGACTGAATCCGCTCGACAATCAACTGACGATCTAAATAATCATCCGGTGCCAACTGCTTAATCTCGCCAGACTGCCATTGATAAAAGCCACTGAAAAAATGTTGTCGACGTGCATCAATCAATGGCACGATCATTTGACCACTTGATTGTGCCCAAGAAGTTGTCAACGCAGCCAAACTTGAGACAGCATATAAGGGTTTCCCCGTGGTCCACGCCAGCGTTTTTGCCGTTGTCACGGCAATCCGAACACCAGTATAAGAGCCTGGACCAGCTGCAACAATCAAACGGTCAAGCTCATCAACTTTTAATTGAGCGAGTCCCAAAGCCTCTTGAACTGCAGGCATGAGTGTGACACTATGATTTTTCTTGCGCGCAGTCATCACCGATGCAACGGGAACACCATCTTCGATGATTGCAACGCTTAGTGGAATTGCTGAAGTATCAATTGCGAGCGTTCGCAAAGTAAACGCCTCTTTCATTTAAAGTCATCAGCTGAACAGCTAATGGGACAACTAATTTTAACGGTTCAACGTGAACGTGATTCTTTTCAAGTTGTTTAGTGATGCCATGTTGTCAATAAAAACATTCTAACATAAATTCCAAGGCGACAAAACTTGTATCTTAGCTGAGCCCTTTTTGATTCGTCATTAAACCCTGCCACTCAATCTAACGAGTCATCTGTGAGTTTCATTTGCGTGGTGTGCGCCTGTCAGGATGATGTTGATCGATCCGTTCAGTCAGATGTAATCGATCGACGGTTTTCAACAAGTAATAAATGCCGAAGTAATAAATCGGTATCATGAGTAATTCCTTAGGTAGACGCACCCAGAATAGCGACCAAAAGGGGGTGTGATACATCAAGTACAGCAATAACGTGTTAATCACTAAATTGATGCCCAAGTTGATTAACAATGATAGCAATGCCACATGCCACCAACTCAACCGTGACATCGTACGATGGTCCAGAAGAACGCCATAAATGACCCCACTCAGAATCGCAACCAACGTAAACGCCGGATTGAAAGGCCCATTAGGAAACAAAAGTGCCCCAACCACATCGCTGATTCCACCTGCAACACCCGCGTATAACGGCCCATACCAGTAACCAATCAAGGCGCTGACTAGAAAAGTACCACTGAGCTGCAGAAATGTCGTGCCAAAAGAAAAGCGTCCCACGGCTAAACGGACCACAATGAGAAACGCTAAATAAATCAACCGAAACAAATTCGATTGATGGTTAGTTATTCGATTCATATAAACCACTCCTTTGTTGGAGTGCCACGACTCAAATCGACACGTCTATGACGCCAGATTAAATTAATCATCTGAATGTCCCCCAAAACTTAAGGGATCAAGACATGGTCCGAATGCGGCGAATGCGGCAATTAAATCGCGGATTACCCTTTTAAGCTAACGTTCACATTCCGTTCCGCTAGCACTTAACGCTTAATTGCCTACTCCGAATAGCAAAATCATAAGCCAAATTCACAAAGAGAACAAGTTTTTTGTCTTACCCGCTTCGACTGATACTGATTATTCCGACCAAGTTGTGTTAAAATCAATTTAATCTTGTCTGAAAAATCAGTCAGACGATTGCCTCCAATGCGACAACGACTAATCCCTAACTAATGATAGAAGGTCAAAAATGAAAAAGATTTTAGTTCTACACACCGGTGGCACGATTGCAATGTCGGCCGATCAACAAGGAAATATCCTTCCTAATCAACATAATCCACTTTTAGATACAGACAACGAGTTTGCCGGCAAGCTTGAGCTGATCAGCGAGGAAATATTCAACCTGCCCTCACCACATATGACGCCTGAACGCATGCTTGAATTGTGCAATCGCATCTTAATTGCTGAAAACGAAGAAGATATTGATGGCATCGTGGTGACCCACGGAACAGACACGCTTGAAGAAACCGCCTATTTTCTCGATCTAACTTTACCAACACACGTTCCCGTGGTAATCACTGGCGCCATGCGTTCATCTAACGAAATTGGAAGTGACGGCCTCTATAACTTTCGAAATGCCGTTTGGACGGCATATTCTGATGCGGCCCGCGACAAAGGGGTACTCGTTGCGATGAATGACGAAGTTCACACCGCTCGTTTCGTCACGAAAACCCACACCACGAATGTTTCTACATTCCGAACACCAACTTTCGGACCGATCGGATTAATCTCCAAGCACCATGTTCACTTTTACCAAGAGTTGATCAATCAAGAAGTTTGCCACATCGATCATTTGGTTGACGGCGTCTATCTGTTAAAGGCTTATGCCGGGATGACCAGCAGCTTATTTGAAGCAATCGACACGACCGCGACGAAAGGATTGGTGATTGAAGCACTCGGCGCTGGTAATCTCCCACCAGAAACATTACCCGGTCTCCAAAAATTGCTCGACCATAAGATTCCAATCGTGCTTGTCTCACGTTGTTTCAACGGCGTTGCAGAGGACGTTTACGACTACCAAGGCGGCGGTGTAGAACTGAAAAAGATGGGTATTATTTTCTGCCGCGGTCTCAATGGGCAAAAGGCGCGTATTAAACTTCTCGTCGGTCTTTCAGCGGGTAAAAAAGGCGCCGAACTAGAAACGTACGTTAACAACGCCGTTTCCTAATTCAACGCCAAATTACCTCTCATAACATTTGTTATTTTAACGCCAATGAATAATTGCATCCGCAGCGAGTTGATCCCCATTCATGATTCGATGATGCGTAATCAGCTGATTTTGAACAGCTTGACTGCTAATTTCACTGCCATAAGTCACTTCATTGTCGTACTTGATCGACATGCTTTCAATTGCATGACCCTTTAAAAAGTCTAACGGCAGACTGTCTAACATCCAATCGAAAAAGTGGGCATTATTTACATGGCGATTACTGTCGATGTCAAAATAGCGAACACGAAATGTTTTTGCCATCACTGATTCATGCGACCAATCCAGCTTCTCAATACGGTCAAAACGGATAACCTCTGGACTGAATTCAGAGGCTATTTTTTTCGTTAAATCATCGGGTAACCGGACCATTCGCCGCGTCTTCAAATCTAGCACGACCCACATGCTTCTCACAAATGCGAGTTCATTCCCCTGACTATCATAAAGCCAAAAGTCACGATAGCAAAAAAACTTATTATATTGCGTTGCCCTCGTCGTCGCAGTCACGTGTTCGTGCTGACGTGGTAATCGGCTAATTCGAATTTCATACTGGGTGGTGACCCAACCCAGCCCTAAGGTACTCATAAAAATAGGACCCGCATCTAAATTGGTTAATTGATGCTCCGACGCCAACACAAGATGGTTCATTAATGCCGACAAATGAAGTGTTCCCGAAGGATCGCATTCATAAAACGGCACCTGAAAATCTTCTGAATATCTTTCAACAACCATGATTAATTGAACCTCAACTTGTTAAATTATTTGACCGTCACATTGACAAATCTAGTCTTTGTCATCGATGTGATTGGCCAGAATCTGATGATAAATTTGATAAACTTCCTGACGACGTTTCTGCAATTGCTCAGCAACCCATTTGATTGCTGCATTCGGCTTGAATCCTTGTTCGATCTTAGCGTCGACGGCTTGAATAATCTCACCATCTGATAAATCATTTGAGCGCTGATCGACTTGGTTCTGCCCGGGACCAGATATTAGCAAAACATACTCACCTCGTGGATCATGAGCGTCGTACCAAGCCTGCAGCTCACTAATTGTGCCTCGCTCAAAAGATTCGTGAATCTTGGTCAGTTCGCGACCCAGTACGATCGGTTGATTTTCGCCAAACGCACTATTCAAATCTGCCAAAGTCCGTTTTAAATGATGAGGAGATTCGTAGAGAATGATTGTTTCTTGTCGCGTTTTGAAACTTGCTAATGCTGCCACCAATTCTTTATTTTTTCTCGGCAAAAAGCCATAGAAATAAAACGGTTGCGGTGACAACCCTGAAGCAATCAATGCGGTCAAACTCGCACTGGCACCTGGTAGTGGTACCACCGCAATATCTGCTGCGATGGCAGCAACGACCAGCTCGTGACCTGGGTCAGAAATCGAAGGTAAACCAGCATCGGAAACCTGTGCGATCGACGTTCCAGCCTTCAGCTTCTCAATCAGCTCGGGAATCCGCTGTTGCGTATTATGTTCGTGAAAACTAGTCTGAGGCGTTTTGATTTCAAAATGCGCAAGTAATTTGCCGGTATTACGTGTGTCCTCCGCGGCGATCAGATCGACTTCATTCAATATTTTGACACTTCGGAAAGTCATGTCATCCAAATTTCCGATTGGTGTCGGCACCAAAAAAAGAGTGCCTTGATTCGTAGCCGCAAAACTCTGTTGAATTTGCAACGTTAAAGGCCCCCCTTTTAAGCTTGGCGACTAGTTCGATCACCATTGCCATAGATAATATTTGTACAGAAGGCACAAGGCTCGTTGTTTTCGCGCCGTGCGCCGTACATCATGTTACAGATGTGATACCCAGCATCATAGAGCTTCTCTAAGTTGCGCCGTGAAGGTAACATTTCTGGCTTGTCACTCTGCTCGTTTTGCTCTGATAATTGATCTAAGCGACCGCGTAAATGTTTATTTTCAATAATCAACTCTGCATTCTGTTCTAACACGCGGTTTAATTCTTGTCGAAACGCAGTTAAATCACGGGCAAGTTGATCTGCTTCGGTAGCTAGACGCTGAAAGTCTGTAAAAGGATCCTGCTGACTCATTTCAATTTCCCTCTTTTACGGCTATAAGTTGTAACGTTAACTGTTCAAGAACATTTTGAAAACTAACATTTGCTTCTAACTGACGTCGAACTTGCAAGACACATTCGAGTTCTGCCGCAACTTGCATCATGGATAATGATGTCTCAGCCTGCTCATAATTCGCCAGATGTTGATCCCAATTTAATTGACGGTCCAGATGACTCTTGACCGCCAATAAATCGCTGAACGCATCAACCAACATGCTCTGAAAAATTTGCTGAAGGAGTGGCTCCTTAAAATTAGGTAGTAGTTCCATTTGTACCAATGGAAAAGCCGTCATCTTCCCAGCAAAAACCTGGTTTAGCCAACGCCAAAAGACTTGCTGAAGTAGTTCAAAATCCGAGTTTTCTACGACGTTTTTCAACTCTTCTACAGTCAATTGCGTTTCACTCAAGATGTGACTGACCTCACTGGACACCCCTAAAGCCTGAATCTCACTCTGACGTTTAACCAGAGAAGGCGCCTGAAAGTTGATGATTTGGACACGGGACTGAATCGTTGGCAAAATATGTCCTAATCGACTCGTCGTTAGAACAATCACCACTTGGCTCACAGGCTCTTCTAGAAACTTTAATAATGAATTCGCAGCTGGTATCGTCATCTTATCCGCATCTTTGACGACAAAAATACGATGCTGACTTTCGAGGCCACTCTTTGATAATTCCTGCTTCAAATGGCGGATATCATCGATGCCAATTGTTTTGGTCCCGCTACTGATCACAAGATAATCCGGATTGTTGTTTTCTTTGACCCGAAGACATTCGGCACAATGACCACACGGCAATCCTTGTTGCAAGTTTTCGCAAAATAACCGCATTGCCAACCATTCCGTCAACGCAGTTTTTCCTGAATTGGCCGGGCCATTAAACAAATAGGCATGGCTCAATTCATGATGTTCTATCACAGTTTTAAAATAATTTTGTAACTCGGTTAGATTAGCTTTCACAATAAATTCGTCTTCCTAGAAATGATGGAAAGCATCAACTGGTAAGACAAAGACTGTAGCGCCACCGACTTGAACTTCGATTGGATATGGCATCGAACTGTCACCCATTGGATCCAAGTTAGCAGGTGGAATCACAAATTGTTGACGCGCATGTGAGGTTTCTTTGATCAGGGACAAGACTTCATCCACTCGATCATCCTCAACCCCGACGATAAACGTCGTGTTTCCAGACTTCAAGAAGCCACCTGTCGTCGAAAGCTTGGTCGCGCGAATATTGGCATCAATAAATTCATTGCTTAAAATATTTGCGTCTTTATCTTGAACGATTGCAAGAATTAATTTCATTCTAATTCCTCCTCAAATGATCAATCAAAGCACTAACAGTATTTATTCAACCCGAGAAGACTCCAGTAGTTCAATCTTCGGTTAAAAACGGTTGAATGAGCTCGAAACATTGGTCAACAATTACATCGGGTGCTTGAGTCGCATCGACAGACTTGATACGCGTGGTATTGTTCTTCAATTGCTGAAGATAAGTCTGGCGAACACGCTCGTGAAATGCCAATGCTTGACCTTCTAAGCGATCAAAACCGGCACCAATCTTCTTGATTCGTTTCAAACCAACTTCAACAGGAAGATCAAAATACAGCGTCAATTCTGGTAACACGCCTTGAATCGCAAAGTTGTTCAGGTCAGCAACTTTTTGTGGACCTAATTGACGGCCACCACCCTGATAGGCGATTGAGCTATCCACATAGCGATCACAAAGGACGATCTGATTGGCAGCAAGCGCAGGTTGGATCACTTCCACTAAATGTTGCCGTCTTGAAGCAGCATAGAGCAACGCTTCAGTCCAATCATCCATCTCAACATTTTCAGCGTCGAGAATGATCTGACGAATCTTTTCGGCAATTCGACTCCCACCAGGTTCACGTGTTATCATGACGTGACGTGAATCAGCTTGACTAATTTTTTCCGCGAGCGACTTGATTGCTGTCGTCTTACCAGCACCATCTGGTCCCTCAAATGAAATGAACAATCCTGCCATAATCTGTCTCTACTCCATTTTACCTAATTTGTTAATAAGAAAGCAAAAAATCAAACTCTACCCTCAATATCGACGTGTGACCCCTTCGTTGAGAGTTAACGCTCGGGTCCCTCTTCGACGCGCTTCCATGAATAAAAAATTATACTTTGCGCGTTGTAATCTAACCTTCTGCGTGAGTTCAGGATCGGCATCAATATCTTGAGCTTCAGTCTTTCGCAACCAGAGCCAGTTCTTTTTGGCCTTATCGATTTGTGATAACAATTGTTGATCAGTCGTTTTTCGCAAGCGTTGTTGAGGCTTAAAATGAAACATCTTACATCTCCTGTCGGCCTTCAACAGCACGTTGCAAGGTCATTTCATCAGCATATTCAATGTCAGAGCCCACAGACAATCCATGTGCCAACCGTGTGACTTTGATGCCTGCTGGCTTGATCAAGCGTGCTAAATACATTGCCGTAGATTCGCCCTCTGGAGAAGCGTTCGTCGCAATAATCACTTCATTAACGTCCGTCTTCTGCAGGCGTTTGATCAATGGTGCAATGTTTAACTCTTCCGGGCCTTTGCCATCCATCGGTGACAACACGCCATGCAAAACATGATAGAGACCTTGATAATCGTTCATTTTTTCCATTGCCATAATATCTTTAGGCTGCTCGACCACTAAAATTTTAGATTGATCACGTGCGGTATCTCGACAAATTTCGCAAGGGTCCTCATCAGTAATGTTGCCACAAATCGAGCAGTAGTGGAGATCCTTTTTAGCCGCAATTAAGCGATCAGAGAAGTCTTTGACGTCTTCTTCGTCCATGTCGATCGTATAAAAAGCCAGCCGAGTGGCGGATTTACTACCGATCCCCGGAAGTTTCATATAACTTTCGATCAATTGTGCGATTGCTTCTGGATATTGCATCCTGCCCACGTCCTACATCAAGCCACGAGTGTATTGACCCATGGTTTTTTCAGTGTCTTCATCCACATCACTTAAGACTTGGTTGATCGTTTCGATGAGAAGATCTTGCAACATATCTGGATCATCGGGATCGATGACTTTCGGATCAATCGTCACATCCGTCAAACGATGTTGCCCAGTCATCGTTACCTTAACCAAATCATCGGCGGAAGTCTGCGTATATTCTTTAACTTCCAGTGCCGCTTGAGCAGCCTTCATTTCTTTTTGCATTTTTTGCATTTTACGCATCATATTTGCCATATTTCCGGGATTTGCACGCATTTAAATCAACCTCTCTTTTTTTGTTTAAAATCAATCAGCTTTAATTTTTACAACTTCATTACCAAACAGTTTGGTTGCTTCATCAATAATGGCTGGCTTGGATTGCTCAATCGATTGAATCGAAGGAGTCGTTGCCTTTGCGGATGTCTGGTGTAAAGTCGCAATATAATCCTTGCGAAGCTTCGGCCATTGATCTTTCTGGACCAAGATGATATCTGCCTCATTATGCATCAGAGCATTTAATTCACGTTTTAAGGTAGTTTGCAACTCATGATCTGTCGTTGCCGTCTTTAAGGTGAACTCATAGGTGAATGCAACCACAATCGAGTCTGGACTGGCGGCAACTGGTTCGGAAACACGCATCATGGCCCGTTTTGATGGGGTCAACTTCGATAGCAAATCTGGCCAAACATCGCGAACAGCTGTCAGGCTTTCCTTGGTTGCTTGTGCTAAAACAGCATAGACGCGTTTACGATCGATCTTGACCTCGGCACGGCGCTTTAAGCCGTTTTGAACTGAGGAAGAATCGGAAAGTTTTGACGTTGGGGTCAGCGTTTGTTGCTGCAGTTGTTGAATCGTCGCCTTTAATTCATCAACTTCTTTTTGTAGTCGTTGAACTTCCCCTGTATCTAGCGTATCTGTCGAAGATGCCGTCGTTTGGGTGGAAGCCTCACCTTGCTGTGTGACCTGTGCTAGTTTAACGGTCATGACTTCTAAAAATAAATCGCTGTGTGCGCTATTTTTTAGTTGTAACTGAATATCATTTGCAATATCGATCATCTCATAAAGTTGGCTCGAACTTAGCACTGAGACAGCGGTAATCAATGATGGCGATAGCTCACGAAATGATAACGTCGCTAGCGTTGTTGCATCATTCTTCTGTAAAAGTAGATCTCGAAGCAATTCCAGCACACCTTCAAGTAATCGGTTTGCAGAACTGCCACGACTAAACAGTTCATTGATCTGAGTTAGTGCTGGTGTCACTTGATGTTGCAGTACTGAGGTCAAATACTGATCAAGTTGCTCATCATTGGCATCACCCGTTACCTCTAATGCATTCTCCAATGACACATGATCGTCGCCAAACGATAGCACTTGATCCAAAATGCTTAGCGCATCGCGCATTCCACCGTCAGCGGCACGACTGATAACCGTGATTGCTTTTTCATCATAACTGATTTGCTTATCTGCTAAAATTTTAACGAGTTGTTCTGAGATGTCTTGGGGCGAAATTCGGCGAAAATTAAAGTGTTGCGTCCGTGAAATAATCGTCGGTAAGATCTTCTGTGACTCAGTCGTTGCGAGGATAAAGACGACATGTGCTGGTGGTTCTTCCAAGGTCTTCAATAACGCATTGAAGGCACCTGTTGACAGCATATGGACTTCATCGATGATATAAACTTTATATTTAGCCTGGGTCGGTGGATACTTCACCTTGTCACGAATATCGCGAATCTCGTCAACGCCATTGTTTGACGCCGCATCGATTTCAACAATATCTGTCAATCGGTTCTCGTTAATTGCCCGACAATTCTCACATTGATTGCAGGGCTCACCGTCTTGACTGTTCAGACAGTTGATGGCCTTAGCAAAAATCTTGGCACAGGAAGTTTTACCCGTACCCCGCGGACCAGAAAAAAGATAGGCATGACTAATCTGATTCGTGACAATGGAATTTTTTAACGTTTGTGTCACGATCTTTTGTCCCACAACTTGTTGGAAGTTTTGTGGCCGCCAGACGCGATACAGTGCTTGATAAGCCATATTTCTCCTTCTTTTTAATGGACACGAATTAGTCATAGAACATGGATAAATTCAGTGTTCCCTCTATTTCGAAGCAATCCGTCACCAAACATGATGATTGCTTCGAGTTAACTTAACTTTAACAAAAAAAAGCCATGATTACTACAAACCAATCACTTAATTACTAAAAAATTAGACAAAAAAATAAGGCACATGATCCAGCAAACTTAGTGCTGCTTTCTTCCGAATCTGACACAATTCGTGAGCGGATCATTGCCCTAGCCTTTCGGCAATTACTATTGTAGCGAATTTTGAAATAAAAAGCTAGCGATTCCGCTGAGTTTTTTTCAATTGCTTCTGCTTAGCCCGGATCGCTCGGAAGAAGTTCTGAAGCAATGCTTGCGATTCCAATTCCAAGACGCCAGGAAAAACCGTTGGTTGATGATTGAAGCGTGTATCGGTCAGTAGGTTCAATAAACTACCAACCGCACCTGCCTTCGGATCTTTCGCACCAAAATAAACCTCAGCAACGCGGCTATTGATGATCGCACCGGCACACATCGGACATGGCTCCAGTGTCACAAATAACCGCGCACGCTCTAAGCGCCAGCTGCCAATCGTCTCACATGCCTGCTTGATTGCCATAATTTCTGCATGATCTATGGCATCCTGGCTTGTCTCCCGTAAGTTATAACCAGAGCCAATGATTTGACCATCTCGCTCAATGATTGCCCCGATCGGCACCTCACCGAGCGATTCGGCCTGATGTGCCTGTTCAAATGCCAAACGCATTAAAGTTTCTTGTTCTTGAGTTGTAAGTGTCGAAAGTGTTTCCATCAAACGCTGACCTTTCTTCTGAAAAATGTTAAACTTAATAGAAATAAGCGATTTTCTTGTGTTCAATTTTAACAACTGTGGTGAAAAAATGGATAATCAAACAAACGAGCTTTTGAATCGCATCGAAAATGCTTTTCCAACCGCACAGCACCTCAAGGGTCCACGTGCCGAACAACCTGATGAAAAAATATGGTCATTTGAAGGTAGCTGGTTATTATTTAAAACTGACCAACTCAGTGAAGACAGCTTGAAGTTACTACAAGCACTTAGTGATCAACATTATGCCACGAGTAATCCACTCAATCATTGGTATCAATTCTTGACTCACCAAACACAACTGCCACCCGATTTAGAAGATCCTGCACAACATGTCCGCTTGATTCAGTGCCGATTAACTTACCGTGATCATGACGACATGGATCGACGCGAGTTAACCGAAGCACTCGTCAACCTCTTTAATCAGGTCGTGACTCACTTCTATATCAATCCAACCACGATGATCATTGTGCAGACTAATGGTTCTGGCTCTTCCTCACTTTCAATGTCGGAGCTGCAAAGTATTCTACAAACAATGGAGAGTGACTTCTTCGTTAAAGTCCAACTTTTTCTGGGCAATTTTTGGCCGGTAAATGAAGAATTAGCACTGATTTTCAACGAGGAGCAAGCTGTCTTCGCGAAGTCCACACTTTCTGTCAGTAGCTTAGCTAGTCTAGCCTTAGACTATTATGCACGTCCGCAACTCCAACGTTCAGTCTTAGCGAGGCAATTAAATCAATTACTCAACCAAGACGATGATATTAAAGATGTCATCATCGCGCTTTACCAAAACGTGGGTAATCTCAGTTCAACAGCCAAACAGCTTTTTTTACATCGAAACACGTTACAGTATCGTCTTGATCGTTTCCACGAAGCCACCAACTTGAATTTAAAAAATATGGACGACCTCGTTCTCTGCTACCTACTGATCACGTCATTCAACGATTAAACGTCGGTTAGGTGCTAGAGTTGTAAATGCTTGCACACTCAAAAAAATTATCGTCTATTAATCAAAATTCTTTTGAGCAGCCAAAATATAATAACCTTTATCACGCTTGATTATTTCAACGCGCGGATAAATGGTTTCGAGTAATTTCTTGGCGGAAGGCGCACCCTGTTTCTTTTGCAACACTGCAAAGACAGCGCCCTGAGCTGTTAAAAATTCTTGGCTGCCTTTAAGAATCGAATCAACCACTTTTTTGCCTGCACGAATTGGCGGATTTGTGATCACAAAATCATATTGCTTTGCTGGTACACTGGTATAGCCATCACTTTGAAAAATATTGACTTGCGTGTCCACACCGTTTTTGGTAGCGTTCTCTTGCGCAAGTTGCAGCGCACGTTCATTGACATCAATCATGTCCACATGGATCTGAGGCGATAACTTCGCCAGCACTAACCCGATTGGTCCGTAACCGCAGCCAACATCCAGCACAGAAATCTTCTGAGTGGCAGCCGACTGGATCTTTGTCATGATTGCTTTCAGCAAGACCATGGTGCCATAGTCAACCCGATCGCGCGAAAAAACACCGCTATCGGTGGTTAAACTTAACTGAATGGATGGTAGATTCAATTTGATTTCTTGTCGTTCGTGCGCCAAGTCTTCATTATTTTCGAAATATTGATGGGCCATTTATTTTCCTCATTCTTCCATGTCTGTTTTAATTCACTAACAGAATCAAATCATGCTTTCCATTTTAGCATGTTTACCGACAATTGAAAAACCGGCTTAGCAACAGTTTAGTCAGTGAACTGAACCCCCGATGTTGGACCAAATCCAATACCGGGGGTTTTCATATGTCTAAGTTCTCAAAAGAGTTTAAGTCGCAAATTGCAAGTGCAAGTTAGCCAGCGCAGGCGAAGACAGCTGGCGGAAAGGT